>JBDTRA010000105.1:0-15764 GCA_039931915.1 Flavobacterium sp.
TCAGAAATGTATTTTCCAGCTTCCATTTGATCTGTTCCAACTAAGAACATTCCAAGTGCTTGTTTACCTAAAACCTTAACATCAGTTCTTCTGATAGGTTGCGTATAACCTGCTTCTGCCATTAACAAGGCATGTTTTTTAGCTTCTGCAATCTGACGATCTTTGTTTACTACAATAACATCTTTTCCATGTTGAAGAAGTCCTGTATCAAAAGCTTCATAACCGGAAGTCGATACTTTTGCCATTGCGATTGTTAAGAAATATTCCTGAAGAACATTCAATTCTACATCATTTTTACGGAATAAATCAGAAGCTCTTAAAGCCATTTCTTTAGATCCGCCACCACCAGGAAGTACACCAACACCAAACTCAACCAATCCCATATACGTTTCTGCAGCAGCAACCACTTTATCAGCGTGTAAGCTCATTTCGCATCCACCGCCAAAAGTCATTCCGTGAGGTGCAACAACAACCGGAATTGAAGAATAACGAACGCGCATCATAGTGTCCTGGAACATTTTGATTGCCATATTCAATTCGTCATATTCCTGCTCAACTGCCATCATGAAAATCATTCCGATATTAGCCCCAACAGAGAAATTCGCTGCCTGGTTACCAATTACTAAACCCTGGAATTCTTTTTCAGATAAGTCGATTGCTTTATTGATAGCCTGAAGTACATCGCCACCAATGGTATTCATTTTAGATTGGAATTCTAAATTCAAAATTCCGTCTCCTAAATCCTGTATAATTGCACCACTGTTGCTCCAGACTTTTTTGCTTTCGCGGATGTTATTCAGAATAATGAATGAATCCTGTCCAGGAACTTTAGTTTGTGATTTTGTTGGAATATTGTAGAAATAAGAGGCTCCTTCTTTTACAGAGTAAAAACTCTCACTTCCGGAAGCTAACATTTCTGTAACCCATGCAGCTGGGGCTAAACCTTCCGCTTTCATGATTTCGATTCCTTTGGCAACGCCAATCGCATCCCAGATTTCGAATGGACCATTTTCCCATCCAAAACCAGCTTTCATAGCATCATCAATTTTGTAAAATTCGTCTGTGATTTCAGGAACTCTGTTTGAAACATAAGCAAACATTCCGGCGAAACTTTTACGGTAAAATTCTCCCGCTTTGTCTGTTCCTTTCACCAGAACTTTAAAACGATTGATTGGCTTATCAATAGTTTTTGTTAGTTCAAGCGTAGCAAAATTTGCTTTTTTAGCGGCACGATATTCTAATGTATCTAAGTCTAAAGAAAGAATATCTTTATCTACTTTTTTGTAAAAACCCTGACCGGTTTTGCTTCCTAACCAATTATTTGCCATCATTTTGTTGATGAAATCCGGAAGTTTAAACAACTCGTGTTGTTCATCGTTTGGACAGTTTTCGTAAATACCGTTGGCAACGTGTACCAAAGTATCTAAACCAACAACATCAACAGTACGGAAAGTAGCCGATTTTGGACGGCCAATTACCGGACCGGTCAATTTATCAACTTCTTCAATCGTTAATCCCATTTCTTTAACCAAATGGAATAAACTCTGGATTCCGAAAATACCAATTCTGTTTCCAATAAACGCCGGAGTATCCTTAGCAATAACTGAAGTTTTTCCTAAAAATTTAGATCCGTATTCGTTTAAGAAATCCAATACTTCAGTTGAAGTTTTTTGGCCAGGAATAATTTCAAATAATTTTAAATAACGCGCAGGGTTAAAAAAGTGTGTTCCGCAGAAGTGCTGTTGAAAATCTTCGCTTCTTCCTTCACTCATAAAATGAATCGGAATACCGGAAGTGTTAGAAGTAACTAAAGTTCCCGGTTTACGGAATTTTTCGATTTGTTCGAATACTAATTTCTTAATGTCCAAACGCTCTACAACAACCTCAATAATCCAGTCTACATTGGCAATTTTTGCCATATCATCAGTCGTATTTCCAGTAGTAATTCGGCTTGCAAATTTCTGACTGTAAATAGGAGAGGGTTTCGATTTTAATGAGTTTGCTAAGTGTTCGTTTACCACTCGGTTGCGAACAGCTTTACTTTCAAGTGTTAATCCTTTTTTAGCTTCAGCTTCTGTCAACTCGCGGGGAACGATGTCAAGCAGTAAAACTTCAACACCAATATTGGCAAAATGACAAGCTATCCCAGAACCCATAATTCCGGATCCAATTACAGCAACTTTCTTAATTGTGCGTTTCATAGTTAATATTTTGTTTTTTATTTGAATTTGAAGTTTCCTTAACTAAGGTTATTCACTTTCTGTTTTTTCTGTTTGATTAAATATGTTTTTATCCTGAATTAATTCGTTTATGATCTCAGAAACCTCAATAAAATGTTTTAGTTTTTCGTCAGAAACATGTTTTCTCACCGTTTCATTAAATTTCAAAACCGTATTTTTAGATAATTCTCTTTTTTCTTTACCAAATTCGGTTAGATATATCAAAACGCCGCGGCCGTCTGTTGGGTTTTTCTTGCGAACAATCAAACCTTTGTCTTCCATCGATTTTAAGGTTCTTGTCAGGCTTGTCGCTTCCATTCCCATTCTTGGTCCTAAAGCTGTAGATGGAGTTCCTTCTTCTTTGTCTATACTTAAAAGAGCAAATCCTGTTGCCATAGTGGCATCGTACTTGGCAGCTTCCTCATTATACATTCTGGAAACGGCCTGCCATGTAGCTCTTAAAATATAATCTATTGTTTTATCTTTCATAAGTAACTATATCGATTTCAAATATAATCAAAAAATACTATGCATGCATATAATTTTATGATAATTTTTTAATTAGTGGAAAAATATCCTGGAATTAGTGGTTTTTGGGGCTCTTTTTTTATAATTGAAATATACTATTCTTTTTTATGTTTTAATGAATTTAGGTATGCAAGATTGTTTTTACGTCAATTTAAAATGTTTTAATCCTTTATTATGCAAAAGCCTGTTTAAATGCAAATAAATTTTAAACATCATATTTAGCCAATGCTTTTTGAAGTGTTTCTTTTATGCGTTTCCGCAAATTTTCAGGCCGAAGAACTTCGATTCCACAGCCAAAACCTAATAAAAGACGTTCCATCTCATAATTGGGAGAAATAAATAAATGAACAATAATACTCCCGTCTTCATTTTCAGTTATTACTCTTTGCGTATGATGCAAGGGTTTGGTCAAAATATAAGGAGCATTTTCACGATCAACCCAAAGTTCAATCCGTCTGGGCTGTAAACCTCCATTTACGGTGACACCAATAACATTTTTATAAAATAGATCGGCATCAAAATCCTCATCCAGATATGTAAGGTTAAAATCATAATCAATCGAAACAATCCGGTCAAGTGCTAAATTGGTAATAGGAGCTGCCCCTTTTCTTTTTCCAATTAAAAACCAACGGTTATTGAACTCCTTCAAAATAAAAGGATGAAAATGAAAGGTACTCTGTTCTTTCGATTTAAATGATTTATAGGTCAGCACCAAAACCATTTTCTTGATGATTGCCTGGTAAATTTCATCCAGATAATGCAATCCTTTTAGTCCGTCGTTTTTATCCAGATAAATAACCGGCTTCGTATGCGATTTCTCAGAGTAAATCTTATCTTCCAAACGCTGCAGAATATCCGATACATCGCTGAATAAAGAGAAATCTTTGAATTGTTTGAGCATCGAAACCGTTTCGGTCAAAACATTCATATCCGTTTCCGTAAGCGGAATATCGGTTATCGTAAATTCGTCGTCTTCATATTTGTAATACTTTTTATCATAAACGACAATCGGCGCATTATAACCCAGTTTTTCACTTCGCATCAGTTGAATATCCATCTGAATGGTTCGTTTGCTAATTGGGTTTTCGCGGCCTTCATATTCAAACAAAGCTTCAGAACAACATTCGATTAAATCTTCCAATGTCCATTGCCTGTATTTGTTCTGCAAACATTTATCAATTGTTTTGTACCGAATTAAGGCATTTTTGTTTTGTGACATAGTTTAGTTTTTTGGGCGTGCCCCTCCGGGTCGGGCTTTCCGTTGCAATCTTTTGTTTTTTAAAGGAAAAAACAAAAGGATTTCCACTGCAATCCCTCACGCATTACGGTAATAAGAAAATTTCGTTTTTACAATTGAAAAATGATTTTTGATTTCAATTTCCAGTTCCAAATTCCCGTAGAGGTGCACAGCTGTGCGTCTACGCAAAGATTATCCACATGATGTTAGACGCACTGCTGTGCGCCTCTACAATTTCTATATCAATAATAGAATCTCTTTCTCAATATTTATTCTTGCTTTTTCTTCATATAATTTCCTGAATTCATTGGTCTGAAAAATATATTCATTCTCCAGAAAATGTTTTAGTGCCTTTGCTCGTCCGGGCTTATAAAGAAAATCAGGATAAATGCGGTATTCTTTTCTGATTTGCTCAAAATAAATTTTATACTCTTCCCAATCTCTGGCGAGGATTTTTAAATCAAAATCAATTAACCAATTAATATCTTCAATTTCATTATGCTGATGCTGTTGAGTTGCACAAATAGCATCAAAAACAAAGCTTTTGTCTAATGACTCATTATTAAACAGAACTTTCACTGCATATTTAGCACTTTTCAGTTCATTATCTTTTTTAGTCGCTTTATAAATATAGTCGTGATAGAAAATACTAAACAGGATTTCGTCCGGATTTTTGAGCTTACTTTCATATTCATCAAATAATTCGATCATTTCTTCCAAATGATTCAAATTATGATAGTATCGTGATTTACCGGAATATGCTTTTTCCAAATCTAGCCATAAAGCCTTTATTTCATTGGGATTAAAGCCGGTTTTGGTTAGCAAATCTGAATACCTTTTTTATAGATTCATAAGTGGAATTTAATCAAAAATACAAATTAAATCTTGCTGCGCAAAATAGTTGCGCAGTAGTTCTGAAATCTTTGTTCAGGAAATAAAACAAGTTCATTGAAATAAAAATTGAGTTAACACGGTCAAGTTTAAGTTACTTCGAAAAACTTTCCACGTACACACTTATACCATTACCGGTTAACACAATTGTATTGGGGCAGTAGCTCAGCGGTTAGAGCAATGTTAGTTTTAAAATTATCACGAAAGGTCAATTAAAACTTACTTCGCCTGTCACGCCATCGGTCGTGGGTTCGAATCCCACCTGCTCCACAATTAATGATCAATTAAAACTTACTTCTTACTGGTTAATTTCCCAGCTTCCGGAAGGGAGTTGGTATTAAAGTTTTAAAATTATCATTAATAAAAATGAGGGTCAAGATTAACTTACTTCTTCGGGGAAACCCATCAGATAAAATAGTTCATTAATTACACTCCAATTTCAGGTCAAGTGTTTCTTACTTCAAAAATCTTTTAGGTAGAACTCAGAAACACCATTATCTAAATTTTAAAATTAAAAAAAATGAAAACAAAAGAAGTATTAAAAATCAGTTTGCGTCAAAACGCCATTTTCATTCCATCAGAAATGATTGCGAATGATATTAAAAATTTATCAGGAACAACATCAGTTTTATTGGCCAATGTTTCAAAACTCGGATTTACATTTTCCGAATCATTATTGCACGCTTTAAATAATGTAAACCCGAATTATAAAGTAGAGGTTCTAAACGTTTTAAAAGAAGTTTTAGGAACAGATAAAAACTGGACGCCTTTGGTGAAAGAATGGAATATCCCAACCGGAGAATCTGTTTTAGATCATATCGCTGCTTTTTTCGGAAACGTTTTTAAAACCAATAACGGAACAACTTTGCAATGTGGACACATTATCCCAAACAATACATTTCCATTAGAAAGATATAATGGCTGTCCGTTTTGCGGAACACCATTTGAATTCGGTAAAATCGAAAACTTCGGTCAGGGAAGCAAATTAAAGGTATTGGATTTGTGGTCAGAAAAGGAATTGGAAGATTTTTACAAATCATTATTGCAATCTAAAACCGCTTTAGACGCTACGCAGGCAGAGAGTTTAAAAACGGCGTTGAAGTATTTGCCTCTGCCAAAAACAGAGATTGCCATCAAGGAAACTTTGATGTTGGTGATTGATGTTTTAATTGAAGAAGGTAAAGCCGAAAATGCATCTCAGTACTTTAAATCACCAACGGATATCTTAAGATATTTATGGTTTAAAAATACTGGATTATTGCAAATTATCGAGCCAAAAACTATCATTAAAAGAACATCAAAAAATACCCAGCATTTTGTTGGTGTTTTAGATTCCGGCGTACAATCAAAAATAGCAGCCCAAAAAGATTTAAAACTTAAATATTCAAGAAAAGAATGTTTGATGGTAGCGAATTGGTTGAATAATTTAGATATGGATGTCGAAACGATGTGCGAAATCATGCACCCAAAAAGAGGTATGTGGATTCGCTTTATCAGAGCATTGCGTCTGGCAGAATACAGTAAAAGAAAAGGCTTTGAAAAATTAGCTTTTTTAATGGATGTATTTTATAATGAGGTTTATGATGTTTGGCAAAGTCAGGTAAATACAGCACGTTTGAAATTTGATGCAGATAAAACATTTGCATTGTTAAAACAACGTCCGGGATTGTTTGCACGTTCGTTATTCTCGAATATGCTTTGGTTTGGTGCAGACGAAACAATTGCGCATTTTTCTGAGATTATCGACAAAGTTCCGGCGAGATTAATCTTTACGCTTAACATGTATGCTCAAAATTATTTTGATAAAAACATGGAAAGAAGTGTGAAGCCTTTGGGAGGAACAAACAAAAGAGTGCAGTCAAATGCGTTGCTGAAATTGTATGAAGATTTTCAGTTGGAAGAGATGAAAAAACAGATTGAAGATTTGTGTATCCTGGCAATGAAAAAACGATTTTCGGCCATTGCAAACACAAACAAAACAATTTATATTGATTCACAATTGTACAATATGCCGATTTCGATTGGGGACAGAAGTGATTCTGTTCAGGATTTGCCGGTTGCTTTGATGGGAACACGTTTCCCGATTGAAGGGAACGAAGTGAGATTGTTTATGCAATGGGGTAAAGACCTTCCGGCTCAACATCTGGATATGGACTTAAGCTGTCATATCGCTTATGAAAACAGTGCAGATATATGTTCTTTCAGCCGATTGACGACTACAGGTTGTCAGCATAGTGGTGATATCAGAAGTATTCCGAATAAAATTGGAACGGCCGAATATATCAACATCAACATTGACGAACTGGCAAAGGCCAACGCAAAATTTGTAACTTTTACCTGCAATGCATACAGCAACGGAAGTATAACGCCAAATCTTGTGGTTGGTTGGATGAACAGTAAATACCCGATGAAAATTTCGGAGAAAACCGGAGTTGCGTACGATCCGTCGTGTGTAGCACATCAGGTTCGGGTGACACAAAATGTTGCCAAAGGTTTGGTTTTTGGAGTGTTGGATATAGCAAAACGAGAAATCGTCTGGTTAGAGATGACTTTCGGAGGTCAGGTTGTAGGAGGTTTGGATTTTAAAGGAGTTCAGGCAATGCTGGCAAAATTGAACAGCAAATTAAATATCGGTAGCTTGTTACAACTGAAGGCGGAAGCACAAGGTTTAACCATTACTGAAGATGAAAATGCTGATGAGATGTACAACGCACAATGGGCAATGAACGCTGCTGCGGTGACGCAGTTGTTAATTGATTAAAAAGGAGGGTACAAAGGTTCATAGAAACAAAGGTTCAAAGGTTTTGTAGAGGCGCATTGCGGTGCGTCTTTGCAAAGTTTTATTGACGTTTGTTTATCATTTCGACCTTTTGGGAGAAATCACACTACCACATCGACAAAGATTGGCGACAGCCCGTGAGGAATTTCTCTTGTGATTTCTCGTTCCTCGAAATAACAAAAATTGAGAAAAGAATAGAAGTAAATTTATCTACGCAAAATAATTGCGCAGTAGTGTTTGAATCTTTGAAAAATAAATTGATAGATATGGAAAATATACAGTATGAAATTCATCCGTTTAATGAAGCTTTTTATATTCAAGCTTTATTAACCAAAACACGTTCAATTTTTAATGATGTTGAATTATTAAATAAAATTTTCGAAAGTGAATATTATGATTGTGAAAACGATGATGTGATTCTAGATTTATTTCAAAATATAATTCTTAATGCAGGTGGAATTTCTCGTTTTTTTTGGCCTCCAAAGAATACTGGATACTACAAAATTAGAGCAGAAAAATTACGCGAAGTTTATCATGTTAGTAAATCAAGTGTTTTGGAAAATCGAGATATGCGAAATCATATTGAACATTTTGATGAGAAATTGGATGATTTTTTAAAAGAATTTACTAATGGAATAGTAATGCCAAAATACGTGGGGCGAATAGCTTACGTAGATGACTTAAGAATATTTTTTAGAGCATATTTTTATGACAAACAAATTTTTAAGATGCTCAATGTGGAATATAAAATTGAACCAATTATAGAAGAGATTAATAGAATTCATGAAATTTTATTACGACAACAAGAAAATGGTGATCGATTTATAATAGAATAATGTTTTTAACAAAGGAGTGTGGCAGGAAATGGTTTCTTTGATAAAAATGAAACTTAAACTTAAACGATTCCGCCTATTTTATCTTTTAGCAATTGTTAACCAAAAAAGAATAATAAAAAAATAGTATAGTCATTATTTTTTGAAATTTAAAAAACTAAAAATGAAAAATTCATTTGAACATATTGAAAAAATTATTAAACCATTTCGTGAAATGCAGGAGAGAATGAAGCCTATGGTTGAAGCGAAAAAAAGAATGAAAAATTTGAACACAATTCAAAAATCATTTGAAAATATTGGTAAAATTGATGCATCATCTATCCCAAAATTCAATAATGCTTTTTTAGAGCAATTAAAATCTTTTAAAGAGATTGCAAATCGATTAAAAGAATATGAAGAGAAAACCCCTGACTATTTATTATTAATTGCACAAAATGGTTGGTATTTGGAGTTTGATTGCGAAATGAAACTACCTTCTGAAATCGCTAAAGATTTTGAAGCTGATAAATCTGATGTTGCAAACAAAAAGATGACAGAATATTATACTGAAAATCTTGATAGAATTTTTAAAGAACTATCATCAAGACATATAAACCGAAAAGAAATTTTTGAACAAATTTTATCAGGTTTTAAAAAAGGTGAATATTATACAATTATACCTTGTATATTATCACAAGTTGATGGTATTTGTTTTGATTTTACTAAAAAGAAATTTTTTATAAAAGAGAAAAGCAATAAATATCTGCCTCAAATATCTTCTGAATTAGAAAAATCAGCTGGAAATTTTGTGGCAATCTATTTGTCTCCATTAAGAAATCAAACTCCAATAATGGTTCAAGAAAAACGAATTTCAGAATTCCCGTGTAAATTAAATAGACATGAAATTTTACACGGAATAAATACTGATTATGGAACTAAAGAAAATAGTTTAAAAGTAATTTCTCTTTTAAAATATATTTCAGATTTATTAATGGAAATTGATAATAAATAGTTTGATCTATAATATATTTCTAGCAATTTGAAAGAATGATTATTATTTTAATCTCTACGCAAAATAACCGCGCAGTAACTTTTGAATCTTTGTTTAAAGATAAGAACTAATGAATACAGCACTTTTAAAAGAAATGATTGCAAAAAACTATGTTAGGGTAAACAAACATCCTCAACATAACCTGTATATTTATAATTATACTCAAAATGCTCAATTTGAGAGAGTTTGGAATGAAATTACGTTAAGCTGCCGTGGTCTTATTTTAGACCAAAACGGAAATGTTATTGCAAGACCATTCGCTAAATTTTTTAATTTGGGTGAAATAGAAAACCAAATTCTTCCTGAAACTACTTTTGAAGTGTACGATAAAATGGACGGTTCGCTTGGAATTTTATATTGGATAAATGATGTTCCTTATATGGCTAGTCGGGGTTCTTTTTCCAGCGAACAATCAGATAAGGCGAATGAAATGCTGCATGGAAAGTACAAAAAAACATGGCCTTTACTCGATAAAAATAAAACCTATATTTTCGAAATTATTTATCCTGAAAACAGAGTTGTTTTGGATTACGGAGCAACAGAAGAACTGGTTTTGCTAGCCATTATTGATACACAATCCGGTGAAGAATTTTCGCTTGAAGATATTGGTTTTCCAATAGTGGAAAGATATAACGGAATCAAAGATATTCTTGTTTTAAAGGAAATGGATATTGCGAATAAGGAAGGTTTCATCATTAAATATGCAGACAATTTCAGGGTAAAAATTAAATTTGATGAATACCTTCGTCTGCACCGGATTATTACCCAGGTTTCTAATCTGAATATCTGGGAATACCTGAAGATGAATCAATCAATGGAAGAAATTTTGGATCGTGTTCCTGATGAATTTTTCAATTGGGTGAAGCAAACCAAAAGTGATCTGGAAAATAAATATGCTGCTATAGAAAATCAATCTAAATTGGATTTTAAGGTCTTGGAATCCCGCAAGGCAACCGCTTTGTATTTTCAAACCTGTAAATACCCGGGAGTATTATTTGCGATGCTGGATAAAAGAGAATATTCAGAGATTATCTGGAAAATGATTCGTCCGGAATTTGAAAAACCGTTTAATAAAGGAGAGGAATAAATTTTTAATTTAAACTACGCGAAATAATTGCGCAGTGGCAAAGCTATATTTGTCAAACAAAAAATAACACAATGATTATCAAACTTAAATCAGAGAATAAATACCTTTTAGATATCCTTTATAAAAATCCAAATACGGATGAGGGTTTATATTTGAAAGAATTAAAAAACGGAACTGTCGTTGGAAATGCAGTTTCTGAAAATGAATATCATTGTGTTTTTTTAGATGGTAAAAACAGCTATTTGCCAGAAGAAGGAAATCAAATCGATTTTCAAAGTTATTGCAGTCCATTATTGGCTTTAAATATTGCAACTGAATTTTTTAATCATTTGTATAAAGAAAATAAAGTTTTAGACGAAACTATGATTTCCTGGTTAGAAAAGAATTACGATCAAGTTGATACCGACAAATGTACCATTGAAGTGCCTACGTTTTTTATTGATTCAGGCTGGTATAAAAATGATAAATATCTTTTGTCTAAATATCTTGACGGAATTCTTCTAAAGCATAAAATAGGCAATAATTACGAATTAAGGATAGAAGGGGAAACGGTAAGAGAAGCAGTTCAGAAATTTTCGCTGGTAGCATTATTTTCGCACTTTACCAACAGATATGCAGTGTACACGTTTATTGATGATTATTTTATTCAGAAGCATATTACGATGTTTACCAATCTTGTGGGAATTCCTTATTTTGTTTTTTATCTTTTTATCAAAAGAATTATGCGTTCGCCGGTGCAGTTTGAGAAATTTAAACCGCAGTTAGAAGCTTATTTTGACGATGAAGTACAATTTGTTTTTACGGATACACACCAGTCCAGAAAAGAATTTATTTGCGGAAAAATCAATTTTGAAGAAACTGTCTTAGATTTTGGCTGTGGCGAATTACAGTATTTCAAGTTGTTGCTCAAAAGAGGGTTCACGCAGGAATATTATGCCTACGATGAAGTTGATTTTAGACCTATTGCAGATAAAATTCAAGAGGTAGAAAAAGCGGATAATTTACGCTGGATTGAAAAATTAGAAGAGCTTAATGATTTTGAAGGACAAATTATTTTGAGTGAAGTTATTGAGCACAATTCTTTGGAAGAAGCTAAATCATTACTGACCTGGATTCGGGATAATACAAAATTCACAAGATTATTTATTACCACACCCGACAAGGATTTTAATGTAAATTATGAAATGACAGACGAATTCAGGCACGATGATCATGATTTTGAATTGTCAAATGCGGAATTTGTAAATCTTATTGATGAAATTTTTCCAAATTCAAAATCATTTCATGGAGTAGGGGATTGTGTAAAAGGAGTTTATCCGACAAGTGCAGTAATCATTCAAAAAAAATAAAAAGATGTTAGATTTTAAAGTAAGAAACAGAATAGAATGGTTTTGCAAAAACAAGATAAATGATTTTTCTCCAACCATTTCGCCAGCTCCAAAAAGTAAAACCAAAAACGAAATAGAAAGTATTTCGGAAGCTATTAATTATTATTTAGACAAAGGTGTAAACGAGTTTGTAGTTCAGAAAAAGTACATGGGTTCTTATTGCACCATTTATCTAAAAAGGAACCTTGAAGAAACTTATTTTGTTTCCCGAAATGGTTTTAAAATGGATCATATTGATTTAGAAAAAGCGATAAATAGCTTAAAGGACTTACACGCAAAAATGTTGATTCAGTTTCCTGATTTCGAAACACTTTTAATCGCTTCAGAATTATTGCCCTGGAAAGTTTTAGGCAGCGGTTTGATCGAGAAAGAATTTACGGGATATTATGATGCCTTAAAAACACATAATTCTTATTTGGAATCTTCGGGATTACTTAAAAAGCTAAATGATGTAAAGAAATCCGGTGCTTTTACGGAATATGTGTCGGATAAAAAAGAGCTTACTAGGAAAGAATTTAGCAGTAAACATAAAGCGCACATAATTCGTCAATACGAAGCTTTGGCAACTGTTAAAATTCCCGATATAATTAAACAACAGGACTCTTTAAAGATATTTAAGAATCAGATTGATACTTTTGGGAATGATGGGGGAATTCACTTTAAGCCGTTTACAATTTTAAAAATTGTTAGCGTTTCCGGTGAAGAATCAATGCCAAACAGTAATTTAACGTATGGATTGGTCAATGATGATGCTTTTTTGCATTTGGAATTTACGACTTCCAATAAAGAAGAAAAACTGGAAAAAATTTATTCTTTTTTCGAAAAATTGACAACAGAAAATGAAGAAGGTATTATGGTTAAACCCGTTAAAAATTATATTAAAAATTTGCCTCCTTGTTTTAAAGTCAGAAATAACAATTACCTGACGATGATTTACGGTGTGAATTTCCATCAGGATTTTGATCATTATATCGAAAAAAGAAATGTAAAGAAGAAAATGGAACAATCGGTGAATGGTTGGGAAATCAACCAGAAAATGCTTCAGATTCCGTATAAAGATTTGGAAGAAGAGAATTATTTGATGCGTTTATTGCTTTTGAAGCGAATCAATAACGAAGAAATAGAAAAAACATTAGATCCAAGATTATAAAATGAATCGTCACTAAAATAAGTTTGTTGCAAACAAACACCGGTAAATAAAGGCGATACCATATTTGATCTATAAAAAAATAACTTTTGCAGATATGAAAAAGATACCAACACTAACGATACTAATTGGTTGTCCCGCATCGGGAAAAAGCACTTATGCCGAATGGAAGGTGCGAACGGAATCTAAGACGATGAGAATTAGTCGGGACGAAATCAGGTTTTCGCAATTTCAGGAAGCAATGGATCCCGCATCAGAAACTATGATTTCGAAAATGATTCTGACACAGGTTAAAACCTTACTTTCAAATGGATGGAATGTAATTTTAGACAATTGCAATGTCAAATTGGATTACATCAAACAGCCAATAAGTGATTTTTCGGAAATGGCAAATATTGACTTCAAATTGTTTGATTTGCCTTTGGAAGAGCTTTTGATCCGAAATGAAAAAAGAGAACGTAAAGTTCCAAAAAAAGTAATTGAAAATATGTTTCACCAATTGCAGAAAACTAAAGAAAAATTTGATTTTAAACCAATCAAAAAAGTAAATAAGAATTTGGAATACTGTGATCAAAATCCTGATTTGCCAAAAGCAATTATTTGTGACCTTGACGGAACACTGGCTTTAATGAACGGACGAAATCCTTTTGATGCCAGTACCTGCGATCAGGATTTAATCAATAATCCTGTTGCCAGTGTTTTGAAAAATTACAAGAAACTCGGTTACAAAATATTGCTGGTTTCAGGAAGGGAAGACCGATACAAAGAACCAACTTTACGATTTCTTGAGCAGCACGAAATCGAATACGATGATCTGATCATGCGAAAAACCAAAGACAGCCGAAAAGATTCGATCATAAAAACCGAAATCTACAACGAATCTATTAAAGATAAATATTTTGTAGAATTTGTTTTGGACGATAGAAACCAGGTTGTGGATACCTGGAGAAATGATCTGAAATTGCCTTGCTTCCAGGTATATTACGGGGATTTCTAAAAAAGGTTCAAAGGTTCAGAGCCACAAAGGTTCAGAGGTTTAGGTCTGCATAAAACCTTTGTGAATCAGCACCTTTGAGAGATTAATAATTAAAAAACTCCAAAAGACGGAGGTTCAACTCCTTTCTGCACAGCCAAGTAAGTCACAGTAGTTTAGTCTGGAAAACGTTTGGATTTAGTTTTTTAACACATAGAGACATAATTGAATAAAAGATGCAAAGAGGAAACGAAAGTTTTTTTACATAGCGATTTCTCGACTGCATATAACGTAGAGGCGAACAGCAGTGCGTCTACACAATGTATGCAAAACCAAAGTTTTTCACATACCAACTATGTGCCTTAATGCAAAGTGAAACGCCTTTTAGAAACTTTCAAAATCCTATGACTCTATGTGTTAAAAACAAACAAAATAAAAAATAATAATAAAAAATAAGTTCCACAGGAACAATAATACAATGAATACATATATAGATATCGGAATTAATTTAACCAATAAACAATTCCACAACGACATAGACGATGTTGTACAAAATGCTTTAGATGCCGATGTATCGCAAATGATACTTACCGGAACAAGCATAAAAAACAGCGAGGTCTCCTCAGAAATAGCAAAAGATTATCCCGGAATATTATACGCAACAGCGGGAATTCATCCGCATGATGCGAAAAGTTTTGATGGACTGAGTATTGCCAAACTGCGGAATTTACTAAAACAGAAACACGTAGTTTCGGTAGGCGAGTGCGGACTCGATTTTGATCGTGACTTTTCGCCAAGAAACATTCAGGAAGCTTGTTACAAAGCACAATTAGAATTGGCAATTGAAGTTCAGAAACCTTTGTTTTTGCACGAAAGAGCTGCTTTTTCCAGGTTTATGGACATTACAAAAGACTATTTACCGCAATTGCCAAAAGCTGTCGTGCATTGTTTTACCGGAAGTCTGCCCGAAGCCAAAACCTATCTCGATAACGGATTCTATCTCGGTTTTACCGGAGCCATTTCTGATGCCAAACGTTTCGCTCATTTAAAAGAAGTGATTCAGTACGTTCCGCTCGATAAAATGATGATCGAAACCGATGCGCCGTTTATGCTCCCGAAAAATGTCCCGAACAGCCTCTTGAAAAAATACCACGAACGCCGTTGCGAACCTGCATTTCTGCCTTTTGTGGCCGGAACAATTGCGCAGTTTAAAGGGGTTTCTTTGGATGAGGTTGCGGAGGAAACAACTAAAAATGCTAAAGGCTTTTTTGGAATTTAGACGTTTCCTAACAGGTTTCAAAACCTGTTAGGAATTATTTGAAAAGATTAAGTAGCTTTAAAATCACGTACTATTACTTGGTTTTAAGCTTTTTTGTTTACTTACATTTGAAACCAACCATGAAAGAAAAAATACTTCAGAAATTAAAAGAAATAGAAATACAGAAAGACGTAGAAATACTTTTTGCTGTAGAATCAGGAAGCCGTGCCTGGGGATTTGCTTCGCCGGACAGCGACTATGATATCCGTTTTATATACAAGCATAAACCAGATTATTATTTGTCACTTTGGGAAAAGCCCGATGTAATCGAATTCATGACCGAAGACGATCTTGACGGTTCCGGCTGGGATTTACGGAAAGCCGTAAAGTTATT
>JBDTRA010000106.1:0-15761 GCA_039931915.1 Flavobacterium sp.
AGTTCCTTTTTCAACATAATTTCTGTTGATGATAGTCGAAATAGTTGGTGCATACGTAGACGGACGCCCGATTCCTAATTCTTCTAATTTCTTCACCAAAGAAGCTTCTGTATAACGTGCTGGAGGTCTTGAATATCTTTCGGTTGCCGTGATATAATTATTGGCTAATTTTTCATTCACTTTTAATGCCGGAAGCATTCCTTCCTGCTCTTCTTCGTCATCATCATGACCTTCTAAATACACTTTTAGGAACCCTTCAAAAAGTAAAACTTCTCCCGAAGCTGTAAAAATTTCGCCATGATTATTAGCTTCAATTTTTACATTAGTTCTTTCTAATTGTGCATCACTCATTTGAGATGCTAAAGTTCTTTTCCAGATCAAATCATACAAACGTGCCTGATCTCGATCAATATTTACTGTGTGACGGGACATATCTGTCGGACGAATTGCTTCGTGCGCTTCTTGCGCTCCTTTACTTTTTGTAGCAAAAGTTCGGGGTTTAGAAAATTCTTTCCCGTATGATTTTATAATTTCAGCTTCAGCAGCATCCATTGCATCTTTAGAAAGGTTCACACTATCAGTTCTCATATAAGTAATAAGTCCCGCTTCGTATAAACGCTGCGCCAACTGCATTGTGATTCCAACCGGCAAATATAATTTTCTGGCTGCTTCCTGTTGCAAAGTCGACGTTGTAAAAGGTGCTGTTGGAGATTTTTTGGTAGGTTTAGTTTCTAAATCGGCTACCTTATATTGTGACCCGATGTTTTTATTTAAAAAATCTTCGGCTTCTTTTTTTGTATTGAAGTTTTTTGGCAATTTGGCTTTGAAAACTTTTCCGGCTTCATTGACAAATTCTGCTACTATCGAATAACTGGCAACAGCATTAAAATTTTGAATTTCGCGTTCTCTTTCTACAATCAGACGAACAGAAACAGATTGTACACGGCCGGCAGACAATCCTCCCTTAATTTTTCTCCATAAAACCGGAGATAATTCGTAACCTACCAAACGGTCTAAAACACGACGCGCTTGTTGTGCATTGACTAAATTATAATCAATTTCCCTTGGATTATCAATTGCTTTAAGAATTGCGGTTTTGGTAATTTCGTGAAAAACAATTCTTTTGGTTTTTTTAGAATCCAGTTTTAGTTCTTCCGCTAAGTGCCATGAAATAGCTTCCCCTTCGCGGTCCTCATCACTTGCTAACCAGACCATTTCGGCATTTTTAGCTAGTGTTTTCAGTTTACTTACTAAGGCTTTTTTGTCTGGAGAAACTTCATATTTTGGCTTGAATCCATTTTCTACATCTACTCCAATTTCCTTTGATGGCAAATCGGCTATGTGTCCATAGCTTGACTCTACCTGAAAATCGCTTCCTAGAAATTTCTCTATCGTTTTCGCCTTTGCAGGTGATTCCACTATTACTAAATTCTTTGCCATTGCTGTATTTTTCTGCAACAAAAGTAGAAGTTTTTTTTAAATATCAACCTAGCTAATGCATTTTTGAATTATTTTAATATTATGTTTCCAAAAATTGCACATTTGTCTGTAAACAGATTGATAATATATATAGGTATAACTTTTAAGGGTTTAACAGAAGAGAGACCTATTAATATCATTAAATAAAACCCCATTATATTTATATCATTTTTTATATTTCCAGCTTCAATAAAAAACAATCCTGAGGCAAAATTTTATGAGTAAGATAATTTTCAGCGTTGAATTAACAATTCTTCAATAACAATAAATCTTATATTTGGTTTACAAAAACAACGTTTTTCATTTTTTAGACATTTAAAAAAACGCTTATGTGCAATAAGACATTCATTAAATTCGAAATCTCAAAAATTCATTTTAGCCGACTGTGTTTCCTGACGATTCTTTTTTTTAGCCTCACCATTAAAGCTCAAAAAGTGTATAAGGTTCCGTATGAAAATCAAGCAGATGTAAAAGTTTGTGTAGTAGAGTACGCCAATAACGCAGACTTAAAAGTGTACAAGGTCGAATATGAAAACCAGACAGGAAACAATGACGGAAAATGGTTTTTTACTGAATATGAAAATCAGGCTGATAAAAAGATATTTTTTACTGAGTACACTAATCAGGCCGATATTAAAATATGTTATGTCGAATATTCGAATCAGGCAGGATGGAATGATACCTCTAAAAAGAAATTTTTTGAGTAATTTTTATAATAATCTAATCTTCTAAAACCAATTTACTGATTTATTAAAATTCAAAAAACATTGTTAATTCTTTATCTGACATCTTGTCATATTTATACCTTTTCCGTTATCTTTGCACTTTGAAATTACGCAATGGAAAAAATTATTGAAGAAAGCAAGCAGGGCGAAAGTCTTGTTTTAGAAAATAAACCTGAGAATAGTAAAAAACTTTTTATAGAAAGTTATGGTTGTGCGATGAATTTTTCGGACAGTGAAATCGTAGCTTCCATTTTATCTGAAGGCGGATATAATACCACTTCGATTTTAGAAGAGGCTGATTTGGTTTTGGTTAATACCTGCTCTATTAGGGACAAAGCTGAACAAACTATCCGTAAACGTCTGGAAAAATATAATGCGGTGAAACGTATTAATCCAAAAATGAAAGTGGGCGTTTTGGGCTGTATGGCCGAGCGTTTGAAAAGTCAATTTTTGGAGGAAGAAAAAATAGTTGATCTTGTTGTTGGGCCTGATGCTTATAAAGATTTACCAAATCTATTGGCCGAAGTTGAAGAAGGCCGGGATGCCATTAATGTAATTTTATCAAAAGAAGAAACTTACGGAGATATTTCGCCGGTTCGTTTGATGAGTAACGGAATTACTGCTTTGGTGTCGATCACGCGTGGCTGCGATAATATGTGTACGTTTTGCGTTGTACCTTTTACACGCGGACGTGAGCGCAGCCGTGAACCACAAAGTATCATGAAGGAAATTCAGGATTTGTGGGACAAAGGTTTTAAGGAAATTACACTTTTAGGTCAGAACGTTGACAGTTACCTTTGGTACGGCGGCGGTTTGAAAAAAGATTTCGAAAATGCTTCTGAAATGCAAAAAGCCACTGCTGTTGATTTTGATCAATTGCTTGAAATGGTCGCTGTTGGTTTCCCAAAAATGCGTATTCGATTTTCGACTTCTAATCCGCAGGATATGCACGAAAGCGTCTTGCATGTTATTGCAAAACATCCAAATATCTGCAAACATATTCACTTGCCGGTTCAATCCGGAAGTAACCGAATTTTAAAAGAAATGAATCGTTTACACACCCGTGAAGAATACATGGCTTTGATTGATAAAATCAGGGCAATTATTCCGAATGCATCGATTTCACAGGATATGATTGCCGGTTTCCCGACAGAAACTGAAGAAGATCACAAAGACACCATGAGTTTAATGGAATATGTAAAATATAATTTCGGTTATATGTATTCGTATTCTGAGCGTCCGGGTACTTTGGCCGGAAGGAAAATGGAAGATGATGTTACCGATGAAACCAAAGCCAGAAGACTGCAGGAAATTGTCGATTTACAACAAAAACATGCCTGGTTCCGTTCTGAAGAATTCGTGGGTCAGATTGTTGAAGTGTTGGTGGAGAAAGTTTCTAAAAAATCAACTGAAGAATTTTCAGGAAGAAATTCCCAAAGTATTACGGTAGTTTTCCCAAAAGGAAATTATAAAATTGGCGATTTTGTAAACGTAAAAATTACAAGCTGCACCAGCGGAACCTTGAAAGGGGAAGCAGTTGGATATTCTGAAATGAATTAAAAGTTTTTTTCAGATATCAAAATTTTCTTGTAACTTGAAATATGCAATCAGATTAATAGAAAAATAAAACCCAAATTATAATTAAGAATGGAGAAAGAAATTGTTATTGAATACAAGCCAAATATTGATACATTAGTTAAAGTTTCTAAATATTTACTATTTAGATTACCATTTATAAAGTTCATTCCTATAATTATAATCTTTGTTCTTGTACAAAATTATTTTTCATCCTTTTCTAAATCAGAAAAAATAAAAAGTTTTGATATAATTGACTTACTTCCTTTTGCAATTATAATTATCACTTGGGCTTATGTATATTTTAGAACATTATCTACAATGAAAAAAAATATCTTGAAGAATAAAAAAAATTTAGAAATCCAAAAATTAACTTTTAAAAAAGATTCATTCATACAAGAAGGAGAAAGTTTTAAAATAGAAAGCTTTTGGAAAGAATCTTTTCAAATTAAGGAAACAAATGATTGGCTTTTGATTTATTTAAACAAAAATTCAGCTTTACCAATTATTAAAGCTGACTTAAAAGAAAATCAATACAGCGAATTAAAACAACTTTTTAATTCAATAGATATAAAAAAGAGTTTAAAAAGTTAAGGTTGAAGCCTGAACAAATAAAAACTTGAAACAAAATATACATGGAAACAGTTCAAGCAATAAAACAACGTTTTGAGATTATTGGAAACGATCCGAAATTAAATCGCGCTATTGAAAAAGCCATTCAGGTTGCTCCTACTGATATTTCGGTAATGGTAACCGGAGAAAGTGGTGTTGGTAAAGAAAACATTCCGAGAATTATACATTCGCTTTCGCACAGAAAGCATGGTAAATATATTGCTGTAAACTGTGGAGCGATTCCGGAGGGAACAATTGACAGTGAGCTTTTTGGTCACGAAAAAGGAGCTTTTACAGGTGCAACAAGCACTCGTGAAGGTTATTTTGAAGTGGCTGACGGTGGAACTATTTTCTTAGATGAAGTTGGCGAATTGCCTCTAACAACTCAGGTTAGACTACTGCGTGTACTTGAAAATGGTGAATTTATAAAAGTAGGTTCGTCTCAGGTTCAGAAAACAAATGTGAGAATCGTTGCAGCAACAAATGTGAATTTATTCAATGCAATCGAAAAAGGTAAATTCCGTGAGGATTTATACTATCGTCTGACAACTGTCGAAATTACTTTACCTCCTTTACGCGAAAGAAATGAAGATATTCATTTATTATTTAGAAAATTTGTTGCCGATTTTGCACACAAATACAAAATGCCTCCATTGCGATTACATGATGACGCAGTACAGCTTTTACAAAAATTCAGATGGAACGGAAATATTCGCCAGCTGCGAAATGTAGCTGAACAGATTTCGGTTTTAGAAACCAATCGTGATATTACATTAGCCACTTTACAATCGTATTTACCTACTGAAGGAAGCAATTTGCCTTCTGTGATAAACGATAAGAAAAAGGAAAGTGATTTCAGCACCGAAAGAGATATTTTGTATAAAGTTCTTTTTGATATGAAAAGTGATTTGAATGATTTGAAAAAACTCACTTTAGAATTAATGAAAAATGGCTCATCAAAAGTGCAGGATATGAATCCGAACTTAATTCAAAAAATATATGGCTCCCAAGAAAATGACAGTGAAATAGATTTTGAAGAAGAACCAAGAACGGCTGTAATGACGCCTGCAACACGCGAAGACAATTATCACATACAAGATGACAATAATTATCTGGATGCAGAAACGATTGAGGAAGAAGAAATTTTACGTCTGGAACAAAAAGAAATCGAAATGATTAAAAAATCATTAGAAAAAAACAAAGGAAAAAGAAAAGCTGCTGCAGATGAATTAGGGATTTCTGAAAGAACGTTATATCGAAAAATCAAACAATTTGATTTGTAGTTTTCAACACAAAGACATTTAAGAAATAAACAGATTAATCCAAAATGAATATCTTTGACCCGAGCCTTAGCGAACTGACGAAGCAATTCTTAAAATAAAAAATGAAAAACTTAAAATATATATTTATTCTGTTAATAGCTACAACTTTCAGTAGTTGTTCTGTTTATAACTTTACAGGTGCAGCACCAATTGATGGAAAGACATTTCAGGTAAACTTTTTTCAGAATAATGCCGATTTGATTGAACCGGGTATCGATAGGGATTTCACATTAGCCTTGCAGGATTTAATTCAGAATCAAACGAACTTAAACTTAGTGAGTACCGGTGGCGATTTAGTTTATGAAGGTGAAATTGTAGATTACCGAATTACACCAATGACCGCTACAGCAGATCAGCAAGCTTCGCAAAACCGTTTAACAATTCGTGTAAATGTTCGTTTTGCAAATAAAAATAAGGAAACTGATGACTTTGAAAAAACATTCGAATTTTACTATGACTATCCTGCACAATCACAACTTGTGGGAACTGTTTTAAACGAAGCTATTAAAGTTATATTCGAAAGAATAACCCAGGATATTTTTAACGAGTCATTGGCAAAATGGTAGTTTTTTGTTTTAATTACTGAATCATAAAACGATACAAATTAATTAAACAAACCAAAAACATCGATTAAAGAAAATAATAAATGAATGTAGACGATTATATTTACCTAATTAACAAACCTGATGCTATTAAAGAAAAACAGGCAGACGCCTTAGGTACTGTTTTGAATGAATTTCCGTATTTTCAAAGTGCGAGAGCATTGCGATTAAAAGGGCTTTACAATCAAAAAAGTTTTAAGTATAATTATGCATTAAAAGTTACGGCGGCCCATACTACTGATCGTGCAGTTTTGTTTGACTTTATAACCTCAGACACTTTTACCCCTATTCAAAAAGAATATTACGACAAAAAACTTCGTGAACTTCATAATATTACTGTTTTTGACAGCGAAATCATTTCATACGAAGAAGTTAAAGAAATCCCTAATGTACGTATTGACCCAATCGAACAATCGATTTTAACTTCTATTAAAGAAGCAACAACAGTCATTTTTGAAGAGCCGGAAAAAGTCATCGAAAAAGAGCCTGAAATAATTGAAGAGCCGGTAAAAATTGAAGAACTGGTAAAAATCGCTGAAGAAGAAGATCATGAAACTGGCAAACCTCTTGATTTTTTAATTAATGAAAAGCATTCTTTCCAGGAATGGCTTCAATTATCCCGCACACAACCTATTGACAGGACAAATGAAATTCCTGCAGAAGAGAAAAAACAAATTAAAAATATTCCTGAGCCTGTTAAAGAAATTATAGAGGAAGAAAAAAAGAAAAAAGCAGAGATAATTGATAAGTTTATCGAAAACAACCCAAAAATTTCCCCTGTCAAATCCGGCTCACCTGTTGCGTCCATACAAACCGACCTCAATAAGGACGATAATTCTTATTTAATGACAGAGACCTTAGCCAAAGTATATTTAGAACAAAAAAAATATACAAAAGCAATACAAGCATATGAAATATTAATTTTGAAATATCCAGAAAAAATTAGTTTCTTTGCAGACCGTATTTCGGATATAAAGATTTTACAACAAAATAACAATAATAATTAAACAATGAGCACATTTTCAATTTTTTTAGTTTTAATCACAATAGTTTGTTTTCTATTGATTGTAGTAATTATGGTTCAAAACCCTAAAGGAGGAGGATTATCTTCTACTATCAGCGGAACTCAAATGTTAGGGGGAGTACAAAAAACAACAGACTTTTTAGACAAAAGTACCTGGACATTAGCTACTATTCTGATTGCTTTAATTTTGCTTTCCAGCTTAAGCTTCACAGGATCATTAAGCGATACTGACTCTAAAATTATTGAAAAAACAGAAGCTCCTGCTAACACGCCAGTTGCTCCGGTACAACAAGCACCTGCTCCGGCAACCCCTGCAGCGAAATAATAATTTTGATATAAAATTGAAATGCCAGCCTGTCAAAGCTGGCATTTTTTTTAGGAAATAATGTCAGTTTTATAAGCATGGCATAATTTCTGAAAGTTCATTGAACATTAAAAAAGTATAACCTAATAATAATATAAAATCATGACTTTAAACATTAAACCGCTTTCAGACCGCGTACTTATTGAGCCTGTTGCAGCTGAGACTAAAACTGCGTCAGGGATTTTTATTCCGGATACTGCCAAAGAGAAACCACAAAAAGGAACTGTTGTTGCAGTAGGAAACGGATCTAAAGATCACACTATGACCGTAAAAGTTGGTGATACTGTGCTTTATGGAAAATATGCCGGAACAGAATTAAAATTAGAAGGAACTGATTATTTGATTATGCGTGAGGATGATATCTTAGCAATTATCTAAAAAATAATACGTATTAAGCTCTGAGTATTAAAACACAGTAACTTGAAACAAATAAAACATTAAACAAAAAAGAAAAATGGCAAAAGATATAAAATTTGATATTGAAGCACGTGACGGATTAAAACGTGGTGTTGATGCATTAGCAAATGCTGTAAAAGTAACTCTTGGACCAAAAGGTCGTAATGTAATTATTGGAAAATCTTTTGGCGGACCAACAGTTACTAAAGATGGAGTTTCGGTTGCAAAAGAAATCGAATTAAAAGACCCATTAGAAAATATGGGAGCGCAAATGGTTAAAGAAGTTGCTTCTAAAACCAATGACTTAGCGGGAGACGGAACTACAACTGCTACTGTTTTAGCTCAGGCTATCGTAAAAGAAGGTTTAAAAAATGTTGCTGCAGGTGCAAATCCAATGGATTTGAAACGTGGTATCGATAAAGCTGTTGAAGCTATCGTTGCTGATTTGGCAAAACAAGCTAAAGTAGTTGGAAGTGACTCTGATAAAATCAAACAAATCGCTTCTATCTCAGCTAATAATGACGAAGTTATTGGTGAATTAATCGCTACTGCTTTCGCTAAAGTTGGTAAAGAAGGTGTAATTACTGTTGAAGAAGCCAAAGGAACTGATACATACGTTGATGTTGTTGAAGGAATGCAGTTTGACAGAGGATACCTTTCTCCTTATTTTGTTACAAATCCAGAGAAAATGGAAGTTGAATTAGAATCTCCATATATCTTATTGTACGATAAAAAAGTATCTTCTTTAAAAGAATTGCTACCGGTTTTAGAGCCGGTTGCACAATCAGGAAAACCATTATTGATTATTGCTGAAGATGTTGACGGAGAAGCTCTTTCTACTCTTGTAGTAAATAAATTAAGAGGTGCTCTTAAAATTGCTGCTGTAAAAGCTCCTGGTTTTGGAGACAGAAGAAAAGCAATGTTAGAGGATATTGCAATCTTAACCGGCGGAACTGTAATCTCTGAAGAAAGAGGATATACTTTAGAAAATACGACTATCGAAATGTTAGGAACTGCAAAAAGAGTTTCTATCGATAAAGACAACACTACAATTGTAAGTGGTGCAGGTGAAGCTGATATCATCAAAAATCGTGTGAACCAAATTAAAGGTCAGATGGAAACTACAACTTCTGATTATGATAAAGAAAAATTGCAGGAGCGTTTGGCTAAATTAGCCGGTGGTGTTGCTGTTCTTTATGTTGGTGCTGCTTCTGAAGTAGAAATGAAAGAGAAAAAAGACAGAGTTGATGATGCATTACACGCAACCCGTGCTGCTGTTGAAGAAGGAATCGTTGCCGGTGGTGGTGTTGCTTTACTTAGAGCTAAAGGAGCTTTAGCTGGTATTAAAGCTGATAATGCTGACGAAGCTACCGGAATTCAGATTGTAGCCCGTGCAGTTGAATCTCCATTGAGAACTATTGTTGAAAATGCAGGCCTTGAAGGTTCTGTAGTGGTAGCAAAAGTTGGTGAAGGTTCAGGTGATTATGGATACAATGCAAAAACTGATGAGTATGTAGATATGCTAAAAGCCGGAATTATCGATCCTAAAAAAGTAACTCGTGTAGCATTAGAAAATGCAGCTTCTGTAGCTGGAATGATCTTAACTACAGAATGTGCTTTAATTGATATTAAAGAAGATAACAGTGGTGGAATGCCAATGGGTGGCGGTATGCCGGGAATGATGTAATTATTCTTCACTTCTTATACCATAAACGCCAAATAGGAATTTTCTATTTGGCGTTTTTTTTATCAAGAATTACACAAATTCCCACTAATTTTTGTGCGCGATGATTGGAAAAGAAATTTGTGCAGATTCGTGTAATTCGTGACAAACTTCTCTTTAGTTTAACATTCACATTTTCTTTTAAAAATCGTTTATCAATACCTTTGCAGTTCCATTAAAATTTCAAAATGAGGAAACAAACTGCTCAACTATTATCCCTTACTTTTTTCCTTCTTAGCACCATTTTATACTCACAAACTAATAACGAAACTTATGTTGTATTAGTTTCTATGGATGGATTTCGCTGGGATTATGCCAAACATTTTAAACTTCAAAACCTGGACAAAATAGCTCAGGAAGGTATTCATGCAAAATCAATGCGTCCGTCCTATCCTAGCAAAACTTTCCCAAATCATTACGCTATTGTCACAGGACTTTATCCTGATCATCACGGCATTATCAATAATGCTTTTTATGACAGTATTTTAAACGAATCTTTCTCATTATCAACAAATGCAAAAAATGATTCCCGATTTTATGGCGGAAATCCAATTTGGAATGTTGCGGAACAGCAAGGTGTAAAAGCCGCTTCTTTTTTCTGGCCGGGATCAGATACCGATCAAAAAAGACCTGGTATCTGCAAAAAATATGATGGTGAAATCCCATACGAAACCAGAATTGACACAGTAATGAAATGGTTACAACTTCCTGAAAAACAACGTCCACATTTAATCACTTTATATTTTGATCAGCCGGATGAAACGGGACATACTTTTGGCCCGCTTTCTCCCGAAAACGAAAAAATGACCCGAAAAATGGATTCTATTATGGGACAATTATCTAGCCGATTAGATAATTTATCTATCGGAAAACAAATCAATTTAATTATTGTTTCAGATCACGGAATGACTAATATAAGCAACGATAAAAAAGTCGTTATTCTAGATTATCTAAAACCAGAATGGTTAGGTTACAAAGTCGTAATTAATCCTGTTATGAGCCTTCAGGCAAAACCAGGTTTTCAGGATTCTATAGCAGAGGCTTTAAAAAAAGTACCTCATATCAAATTTTGGAGAGCAGGAAAACTTCCTAAAAGATTACATTACGGCACCAATCCGCGTGTACATGATTTTGTTATTGAGGCTGAAAAAGGGTATAGTTTAGTGAGCGACAAAAATCAAAAAGTAAAAGGCGGCACGCACGGCTACGACAATAAAAATAAAGATATGCAGGCTATTTTTTATGCAAAAGGCCCAGCTTTTAAAGTGGATAAAGTAGTTGGATCTTTTCAAAATGTTTCTGTATATCCTTTAATTGCTCATATTTTAGGTTTGCAAATTGATGAAGTTGATGGGGAATTAAGTGAAGTCAAATCGATGTTGAGAGACTAATGTTACAATTAAAAAATTGTGGTAAATAAAGATTAATCTTCAAAATAATTTTAAATAAAAAGAGGAACATTAATTGATATTAAAGAAGAAAACGCTGGTGGAATGCCGGGAATGATATAACAAACATTTCAAAACCATATATTAAATCTGTTTACCAAAAGTAAACGGATTTTTTTGTGCACCTTATATTGGTTTTCAAAATTTAAAACAGGAATAATGTTTATTCCTCACTAAAATAAAATAACATTTTTTAACAAATTACCTTAAATTTTGATTGATTTTAAACATAAATATTGTGAATGTTTTAACGACAACAAATTGTTATTGCATTTAAATTTATAGGCTGATTTACTTAACATCATTATTGGCTTAAACATTTTTCTTTGTATGAAACTAATCATCAGATTTTTCAGTTTACTATTTTGTCTACAATCTTTTTCTCAAGCCGTTAACAATCAGGATCAAATAAAGAATTACATAAATACCTATTTTCATTATGACAGGGAAAATATCCATGTACAATTCAACAAAAATATTTATGTAAACAATGAAGATATCTTTTTCAAGGGATATGTCTTTAGCAAAAACAATAATACGCCAAACCTCAACACGACGAATGTTGAATTAGTAATCTATGATAACCAGCAACAGATAATTCAAAAACAATTACTTTTTGCTGAACACGGCACTTTTGCAGGTGGAATTCATCTGAATGAAAAATTTAAACCCGGCAAATATCATTTTCATTTTTATACCAACTGGATGAATAATTTCAAGGAAGATGATTCTTTTAATCAAACAATTGAAATCGTTAATAAAAATGAACCTTATCATTTTGAAACAAATGAGCCTGACTGGAAAACAGCAGAAATAAGTTTATTTCCGGAAGGAGGAGCTATACTAAATGACATCATTAATGCTGTTGGAATTAAGATTAAAGATTGCAACAAAAAAGGAATAGAAATAACGGATGGTGTTGTAGTGGACTCCAAATCAAATGAAGTCGCAAACTTTCACACTAACAAAATGGGGAATGGTGTTTTTTATTTAAAAGCTGATTTAAACGAAAAATACACCCTTAAAATAAATTCTGACAAATTAAAAATTTCCCAGCCGCTAGGCAAAGTTCAGGAAACAGGAATTGTTTTGAGTTACAATAATAATTTAGCCAAAAACAATTTGCTCGTTGTCCTTAAAACAAATGAAAAAGGGCTTGAATTATACCAAAACAAAAAGTTTACCCTGCTTATTCAGCAAGATGGAAATTCCATGCTGCAGGAAATCACTTTTAACAATAAGAAAACAGAACAGTCATGCTTTTTCGACAAAAAATATTTATCGAATGGAGTTAATATCATTCGGATACTTGATGAAAACCTAAATGAAGTTACTGAAAGGCTCGTTTACATTGACAATAGTCTGACACCATTAACAACATTAGAAGCAAAAGCCACACCTAATGACAGCATTGTATTATCTGGAAAAACTGGAATTACCAAAGAGAATTTAAGCATCAGTATACTTCCTGAAAAGAATGTTTGCTTGAATCAAAAAAAATCAATTTTAGGTACTTTTTATCTGAATGCCTATTTAGATAAACCGGAAACAGATACCTATGTTTATTTTAACCCGGACAACAAAACCCGAAAACAGGATATGGAACTCTTGATGCTCAACCAAAACAAAGGCAAGTTTCTGTGGGAAAATATAAAATCTGATCCGCCAAAAATTAATTATCAATTTGAAAAAGGGGTTACGGTAAGTGGTAAAGTAGAAAAAGAACTAAAACCGAATTCAAAAAATAAAATCTCCCTTATTTCATTAAAAGGTTATTTATTTGAAGAAACAACTATAGACCAGAATAATGATTTTAAGTTCGAACATCTTTTTGCCCAGGATTCTACTGTCTTGGTGATACAGATGGTAAATGAAAAAAACGTCACAAAATTCACTAAAATAGAAGCGCGGGTTTCAAGAACTGAACCCCGCTTTATTCTGGGCCCTGCGTTTGAAAAAACGTTTTGTCCCACATTGAAAAATCCTGACAATGTTTTTACTTTTAGCACACCAAAACCGGAAGACAAAGCTGTTGAATTGAAGGGAGTCGCTATAACAAACAATTTCAAAAAAGAAGTTTTTACTCATAAGAACGATATGAGTTCCAGTGCGAGGGCTTATAAAATCAAAGATGGGGAATACGGCACTGTTTTAAATTTCCTTGCGTCGAACGGATACAAAACAGGTATTAACCCAAGTGACAATAGCGTGTATATACGAAATGGCAGAAGTTCTTATCTGGGTGACTCTGCAGGTTCTCCTTCGGTATATATAGATAATTTTTTACAGTTCGATTTTAATCAGTTATTCAGTCTTACTTTAGATCAGGTAGATGAAATTTATATCGACCAGACCGGCAACTCAGATGTTACGGCCATGGGAAGCGGTACTATTAAAATTTTCATGAAAAAAGGAGTGAAAAACGATTATTTTAAAGTAAAATTCACTTCGTTAATCGTAACAAAAGGTTTTGCACAAAACATAAATTACACAACCCCTGTACTAGAAAACCAGGAGGAATTTAATTATTTTGGTACACTGAACTGGTCTCCAAACATAGATTTAAAAGACCATTCAGATTTTCAGGTAAAATTCCCTAAAAACAATCAAAAAGAAATTCAGGTATTAATAGAAGGATTTTCAGAAGATGGACAATTAATTTCAGAAGTTAGAAAAATCCCAGTTCTTTAGTACTCAATTTATTCATTAGATTAACCCGTTGGATATAATTAAAAACAGGTGTCATCCTGAGCGGAGTCGAAGGCTTTTTACATGGAAAGGGCTTCGATTAAGTTTATCCTGAGCGAAGCCGAATGGGCTCAGCCTGACAATGATTCCTGTATAAATTCGTTTAACAATTATTACAAAACCACTTTATAGGTAGGATCTTCAATCACATTTACATTAATTACGGCATCAGCATTTTTAAGTAATATTCTGCAATCCGGACTCAAATGTTTCAGTTCGATTGTTTTATTTAACTGACTGTACTTCTTCGTCAAATTATTAAGGGCTTCAATGGCCGACATATCGGCTACACGGCTTTCTTTAAAATCAATGATCACATGATCGGGATCATTCTGGATATCAAACTTTTCCATAAAAACGGCGATAGAACCAAAAAACAAAGGACCGTAAATTTGATAGTGCTTCACTCCTTCTTCATCAATAAAATGTCTTGCACGGATTCTTTTGGCACTTTCCCAGGCAAAAACCAATGCAGAAATAATTACTCCTATCAATACTGCCAAAGCCAGATTATGCAATACAATAGTTATGACAGCGACCAAAATTCCAACAAAAATATCATGCTTTGGCATTTTATTGATGACCCTGAAACTTGCCCATTCAAATGTAGTAATCGCTACCATCATCATTACACCAACCAAAGCCGCCATTGGCAATTTACCAATTACAGGCGCTCCAAAAAGTATAATTAACAAAATGGTCAATGCCGCTATTATTCCGGAAAGCCTGGCTCTTGATCCGGCAGAAAGATTCACCAATGTCTGGGCAATCATCGGACAGCCACCCATTCCGAAAAAGAAACCATTTAAGATATTCGAACTTCCCTGAGCGATACATTCACGATTGCTGTTTCCGCGTGTCCCAGTGATTTCATCCACCAGATTTAACGTTAGTAAACCTTCCGTTAAACCAACTGCTGCAACGATTACTGAATATGGAAATATTACTTTGAAAGTTTCAAAAGAAAAAGGAATATTCGGAATATGAAACGGAGGAAATCCGCCTTGTACAGAAGCAATATCCTGAACTGTTTTGGTTTCGATATTAAACAAAAGTACAATGGCAAAAACCACCATTATCGCTACCAAAGACGCCGGAACTGCTTTTGTTACTTTCGGAAAAAGCAAAACAATACTAATCGTCAATGCAACCAAACCCAGCATAATATACAATGGCGTTCCCTGCAGCCATGAAACCTGACCATTGACAACCGTTTTAAATTGTTCTAATTGCGACATAAAAATGACAACTGCAAGACCATTCACAAAACCAAACATTACCGGCTGCGGTACCAGCCTGATAAATTTTCCGAGTTTAAAAAGTCCGATACAGATTTGTACGATTCCACCAAGCGCCACGGCTGCAAACACATATTCTATTCCGTGTGATTTCATCAAAGCGATCAAAACAATCACCGTTGCTCCTGCTCCACCCGAAATCATTCCGGGTCTTCCGCCAAATATTGCTGTAACCAAACCTGCAATAAAAGCAGCATATAAACCAACCAAAGGAGGAAATCCGGCCAGAATTGCAAAAGACAAAGATTCAGGAATCATCGTCATGGCAACTGTTAAACCGGCTAAAATTTCGTTTTTATAATTGACCTTTTGCGAAAAGTCGAAGAGTTGGAAAGCTTTTTTCATAGGGCACAAATTTAAAAAAATAATGCGCAAAAACAGAAACAAACCTTTTCATTCTGTAATAAGGAGTTAAGAAAACAGGCAGCGTTTTATCTGTTATTCA
>JBDTRA010000107.1:0-15389 GCA_039931915.1 Flavobacterium sp.
TCATGGTAACCATCGGGTACAATGCTGCGCCATTTTTGAAACCTAAATTATCTTTAGCATTTTCAATTGCCTTATCTAATTGATTGAAACGATAGGTCAGTAAATTGCGGGCAACCTGCTGATCTTTGGTCGCCATGTAAAACGGAATGCAATACGCCTCGGTATCCCAATAAGTAGATCCGCCATATTTTTCTCCGGTAAACCCTTTTGGTCCAATGTTCAATCGGCTGTCTTTTCCTAAATAAGTTTGGTTTAACTGAAAGATATTAAACCGAATTCCCTGTTGTGCTTTTACGTCTCCGTCAATTGTAATATCCGACATTTCCCAGATTTTACTCCAGGCTTCAATTTGATTTTGAAGTAATGTGTCATATCCTGAATTAATGGTAGCTTTAATACATTTTTCGGCTGCAGCCAAAGTGTTTTCGTGGTTCAAAGAAACGGTATAGCCACCAATTTTCTGAATAGATGAGGTTTGCCCTTTTGCAATAATAGTTCCGTATGTATATTGTACTTTATCAATTGTAGAATCAATTGCAGATGGAGAAATGTTGACGTTTTCTCCATTGGCCAAAATCGTATTGTGCATAAAAGTAGTCACTTTAAAATGCGTTTTATAGGTTTCGGCAGTCACAAAAGCTTCACTGGTTGATTTTTTTACTTCTAATGGTTTCCAGAATTTTTCATCCCAATTGGCATCTTCATTAGTTACGCTGGCATCGATGTAAGGCTTGTAAATAATCTTAGCATCTTTGTTTAAAGGCGAAATATCATATTTAATAACTCCAATTTCATCCAGATCTAAAGAAAGGAAACGACGCACATTCACGGCAATTTCAGTTCCGTTTTTTAATGTAGCTTCAAAAGAACGATGATACCAGCCTTCTTTCATATTCAATTCACGACGAAAATTTCGAACTTCGGTACAATTGTTTAAATCTAAATTTTCTTCGTTAATTTCAATATTAATTCCAATCCAGTTTGGGGCATTGAGTACTTTGGCAAAATATTTTGGATATCCATTTTTCCACCAGCCCACTTTAGTTTTATCCGGATAATAAATTCCGGCGATATAACTTCCCTGAAAAGTTTCTCCTGTATATGTTTCTTCAAAATTGGCACGTTGTCCCATCGCGCCATTTCCAAGACTGAAAAGGCTTTCGGATGATTTAACACTTTCTGCATCAAATCCTTCTTCTATGATTGACCAATTATTTGGTTTTATATAATCCTGGTTCATTTTTTTAATTTGATAATGATGCAATTTGATAATTAGAAAATGTGTCAATTTGATAATGAGAGATTGCTCATTTTGATAATTTTCCAGTTTGTTTTATCCGATTAATTGCTCTTTGTTTACAGTTTACTTTTTTAATTATCTAATTGGTCTATTTTCCGATTAATCAATTAACTCTTCAATAAAACTTGTGGTTATTTGGGTAAAATCTTTAAAAATACAATCAGCTTCATGTAAAATTGTTTCCTCACCAATTCCTACACTCACCATTCTTGCAATATTAGCAGCCTGAATTCCTGCAACGGAATCCTCGAATACAATGGCATTTTTTGGATCAATATTTAATAATTGAGCCGCTTTCAGGAAAACTTCCGGATCAGGTTTGGCATTTGTAACATCATTTCCGTCGACAATAACATCGAAATAGGAAAGAATTCCGGTTTTCTCTAAAATAGGTCTTGCATTTTTACTCGCAGAACCCAGTGCAATTCCCTGATTTTTTTCTTTTAATAGCTGAAGGATTCTAAAAACCCCCGGAAGAACCTCACTTTCATCCATATCCACTAAATAAGATAAATAATCTTCATTTTTTTGAATCAGCCATTTGTCTTTATCTTCCTGAGAAGCTTCAACATTTCCTAATTCAAGTATTATATCCAGCGAACGTACACGGCTTACTCCTTTAAGTAACTCATTGTGTTCGATTGTAAAGTTTATATTTAATGCCTTTGCAATTTTTTGCCAGGCCAAAAAATGGTATTTGGCGGTATCGACAATGACACCGTCAAGGTCGAATATGAATGCTTTTTTGCTCATTGATAAGTGGGATTCTTATTTATAGAATATCGTCTACATCTTTTACTTTGTAGACTAAAACAGCGGCAATTAAGAAGCTTATTCCGCTGGTAATTAAGGCGTAAATGGCCTCGCCATTATAAAGGTATTTTACAATTGGACCCCCAATAAGTGCATTTACAATTTGTGGGATTACGATAAAAAAGTTAAAAATACCCATGTAAACACCCATTTTTTTAGGAGTAATTGAACCCGCAAGAATTGCATAAGGCATTGCCAGAATACTTGCCCAGGCTACTCCAATTAAAATCATTGGTAATACAACCCAGTCTTCATCTGGCATAAAGTATATCGAAATTAACCCGATTCCCCCAATGACTAATGATAGCGAGTGTGTTGATTTTCGTCCAATTTTTTTGGCGATGTATGGTAAGAAAAACAAAGCGATTATTGCAGAAACAAAATTATAGACTCCAAATAAAATTCCAACCCAGTCTCCGGCATCCTGATAGCTCTGGCTGGAAGTGTCACTGAGGGGTAAACCGTATATATGATGTGCAATGGCGGGAGTTGTAAAAACCCACATTCCGAAAAGTCCAAACCAGGAGAAAAACTGTACCCAGCTTAACTGACGCATAGTAGTTGGCATTTTTGCAAAATCTGTAAAAATGTCTGTGAGTTTTGATTTTTCTTCAGGATTGATTTCTGCATCATTTTGAGGGTCTTCAAAATTGGCTAATTCTTCAGGGGAATATTCTTTGGTAGTAATTAGTGTTACTACTATTGACCCAATTAATATTACTGCTCCTATTACAAAGGATAGTGTTAGGTTTAATGGAACACTTCCGGGAATGGTACTATTTGAAATATCGAACCATTTGGTTAAGACATAAGGCAACGCGGAACCAATTACAGCTCCAAAACCAATTAAGGAAGTTTGAATACTGAAACCTGATGTGCGCTGATCTGTTCTTAAATTATCACCAACCAAAGCGCGAAATGGCTCCATGGCAATATTAAAAGAAGCATCCATAATCATTAACATTCCGGCTCCAACCCATAAAGCAGGTAAAACTGAAATAAAAATATTAGCCTGTGGCATTAAGATTAATCCAACTGAAGCAAGAATAGCACCTACAAGAAAAAATGGTTTTCGTCTTCCAAATTTCCCCCAGGTTTTATCACTATAATGTCCAATAACAGGCTGTACTATTAATCCCATTAAAGGAGCAATAATCCAAAACCATGATAATTCATGTACGTCGGCACCAAAGATTTGAAGAATTCTGCTGGCATTTGCATTCTGAAGTGCAAACCCCATTTGTATTCCCAAGAAACCGAAACTCATGTTCCAAATTTCCCGGAAACTTAATTTACGCTTTTCCATTATCGTAATTTGTAAAAATTATACGATAAGCGCTTTGCTTATCAAAACCTACTATTTTTTTCGAAGTAAAAGTAAAAGCTTTGAATTGGCTGTAAATATATAAATATATTTCAATTTTTTGTTTCCTAAAAACAAATATGAACAAACATTTTTAACTACAAGGTTGTAGTAATGAATTAAATAAGAAAAAAGTGCTGCTTAAAAAAAAGAAAAGTGATAAAATGCAAAGCAAATTAAAAGTCAAGCTGTTTTTATCACTTTTGATTTTTTCTATTTTTAAAATTAGTCAGTTGACTCTCTTTTTATAAGATGTGTTTCGATAACTTCGGTGGTGTAATTTTCATTTTCTTCTTCGTCATCATCATGTTCGGCTTCAAGTCTTTCGATCAGCATTTTGGCTGCTTTGTTTCCCATTTTTTCCCCGCTCTGACTTACAGTTGTAATAGTAGGTGTTGAGTATTTAGAGATAATTCCGTCAGTAAAAGCAATTACAGCAAGATCTTCGGGAACTTTAAGCCCCATTTTATTGGCTGTTTTAATGATAGTTACGGCAAAAAGCTCATTTACGGCAAAAACGGCATCAAAGGCGCGGTCGTGTAAAAGCTGCCCAATAGTTATTTCGCAAGTGTCAACATCTTCAATTTTAATGATCAGATCTTCATTAAATGGCAATCCGTTATCTAAAAGTGCTTTTTCGTAACCATCGGTTCTTAATTTCCCGACACTTACATAATCAACAGTAGTAACGAGGGCTATTTTTTTGCGTCCGTTATCAATTAAACTCTGCACGGCTTCGTAGGCTGCGGCTTTATCATCAATAATAACTTTGTCGCATAGTATATCATTTGTTACCCGGTCAAACATTACAACCGGCATTCCCTGATTGATGACTTCGGTAATATGGTGAAAATCACCTTTATATTGGGTTTCTTTAGAAAGTGACATGATAAAACCATCAATGCTTCCGTTGGCTAACATTTCCATATTTAAGACTTCCTTGTCAAAAGAATCATCAGATACACATATAACAACACTATAGCCATTTTCATTGGCAACCTGTTCTATTCCGTTAATTACAGTAGAGAAAAAATAATGTACAATTTCAGGAATGATAATGCCAATACTTTTGGTTTTTCGGTTTTTTAGACTAAGGGCAATGTTGTTTGGTTTGTAGTTATAAAACTTTGCAAAGGCCTGCACTTTTAATCTGGTTTCCTCACCAATTTCGGAGCTGTTTCGTAATGATTTTGAGACCGTAGAAATAGACACATCTAACTCTTTTGCAATCTGTTTTAAGGTCACTTTTCGCTTCATAATGCTAATTTGAAAAAAATGTTATTACTAATAAAGGTATATTAAATTTTTTAAAATGACAATTTTATCCTTAAAAAACCGACATAAAATATAAAGTTTTCAACACTACCACGTTTTCGTAAACCAATTAAAATTGCCTCGCGTTGAGCATGTTAATTAATTTCTAATTTTGAAATTCGAAGTAAAATTAAAAGCTTAACTAACAATCAAAAACTAAAACTAATTAAACAAAAAGTATGAAAACAATTTCGAAAAAGTTGTTATTTTTATTCCTGCTGTTGCCATTTGCAATGCTTGCTCAGAGCACTTTAAATGGTACTGTTGTCGATAAATCGACAGGACAACCAATCCCCGGAGTAAATGTAAATATACAAGGTGCTCCCGGAGGGACATCAACAGGTTTTGACGGTAATTTTCAGCTGTCTAATGTGAAAAACGGAAACAAAATTACGGTTTCTTTTATTGGATACAAAACAGCTACTATTGACTATAATGGCCAAAAAACACTAAATATTTTACTGGAAGAGGATACCAATCAGCTTAAAGAGGTTGTGGTTCAGGTAGGTTATGGTACTGTCAAGAAAAAAGATGCGACAGGATCTGTGTCACAAATTTCTGCAAAAGAATTTAATAAAGGGATAAATGTAACTCCGGAAAGCTTGATAAGCGGGCGGATCTCAGGAGTGAATGTTACCGGTGGTGGAGCACCGGGAGCAAAAGCAGACATAAGAATTCGTGGAGGTTCTTCTTTAAATGCATCTAATGAGCCATTAATTGTCCTGGACGGATTGCCTTTAAGTAACGCAGTTCCGAGTGGGGCGACTAGTATTTTATCTACTATTGATCCTAATGATATTGAATCTTTTACGGTTTTGAAAGATGCTTCTGCTGCCGCGATTTACGGTTCAAGAGCTGCAAATGGTGTAATCGTTATTACGACTAAAAAAGGAACAAAAGGTGCGGTAAAAGTTAATTTTAGTTCTCAGGTTGGAGTAAATACTGTGGCTAATACAGTTGATGTTTTAAGTTCAGATCAATTTCGTGCCTTAGTAAATGAGAAAGGATCGGCAGCTCAAAAAGCTTTGTTGGGTACAGCAAATACAAACTGGCAGGATGAAATTTTTCATACAGCACTTACAACAAATAATAATATTTCTGTAAGCGGTGCATTGTTTAATAAGTTGCCGGTTCGTTTGTCTGTTGGGAATGTTGATAATCCGGGGATATTAAGAAAGACTTCTTTTGAAAGAACTACAACATCGATATCTTTAAATCCGGTTTTATTTGATAATCATTTAAAAATTGATATTAGCGGAAATTTATCTTTTGGTAAAAATCAATTCCAGGATGAAGGTCCGGTAATCAGCAGTGCGATTGGATTTGATCCGACACAGCCTGTTTATAAAGAAGGCTCACGCTATGGCGGATATTTTGAATGGTTGGACCCAACAGGTAATTTACCATTATTACCGGCAAGAAATCCTGTAGCAAGATTAAATCAGGATGAAAGAAGAGCTACTTCTACCAGAAAATGGGGAAATATCAGATTAGATTATAAATTCCATTTCTTCGAAGATTTAAGAGCTGTTGTAGAAGCAGGTATCGATAAATTTGACAGCAGCGGATACACTGAAGTAAGCACGCAAAGTGTTTTGGGATATCAGCCAAAACCGTTCACTGACCCGGCTTATGTAAATTTAGGAAACTATTCCAGTTATACAGACGCTCTTCAAAATAAAAATTTAAATGCTTATTTTAATTATACTAAAGATTTAGGAAAACTTAAAATTGATGCAACCGCAGGTTATAACTATCAAATGTTTCAAAAAGAAAAGTATTCATCAGGAGAAACCAGACAGCCAAATCCTAATGAAGATGTTGCTACTGATCCGGATATCAACTTACAATCTTACTTTGGACGTTTGAATTTAGGTTACGACAGTAAATATTTATTGACTTTAAATTATAGAAGAGACGGTACTTCCCGTTTTTCTGAAGATAACAGATGGGGTAATTTTGGAGGAGCTGCCTTTGCATGGAATATATCTGAAGAGGAATTCTTAAAAGATAATGCAACTCTTTCACTTTTAAAATTAAGAGTTGGATATGGTACTACCGGTCAACAGGATATTTCTGCACAGTATGATTATTTACGCAGAGTAACTTTAGGAACAATTAATTCACAATATATTTTTGGTAATACTATTTACTCAACTGCAAGACCGGAAGGATATAACGAAAATATCAAATGGGAAGAATTGGCTGAAACTAACGTTGGTATCGATTACGGATTTTTCAACGACAGGATTACAGGATCTATAAATTATTTTGATAAAAAATCAACAGATTTGTTAGCAGATATCGCCGTTCCTGACGGTGCAAATATTAGAAACCAGGGTTTCTTTAATATTGGTAGCGTAAGAACAAAAGGGGTTGAGTTCAGTATTCAGTCAGATATCGTTAAAACCGATAATGTAACATGGAATGTAGCTTTTAATACTACTTATATTGATCAAAAGATTTCTGAATTAGGAATTACAGTTCCAGGCTTTCAGGGTTACCTGTCCGGAGATAATATAGCCGGTGGAAACGGAAATAAAATTCAAATAAACTCAGTTGGGTTTACACCAAATTCATTTTTTGTATTTGAGCAATTATATGATTCTAATAAAAGACCTATTGCAGGAGCTTATGCAGATAGAAACGGTGATGGAAAAATTGATGCAGGTGATCGTTATAGATTTCATAAACCGGCACCGGATTATACTTTCGGTTTGTTCTCTACTTTAAATTACAAAAAGTTTGACTTTACAATGAACTGGAGAGCCAGTTTAGGGAATTATATTTTTGATAATGTGAGTTCCAATCTCGGATATTCTGATGCAGGATTAAGAAGGCAGACAGATTTGTCTAATGTGAGTTCAGACTATCTTAATACAGGTTTTACCTATGAAGATAACGGAACACAACGTTATTTGTCGAACTACTTTGTTAAGGATGCTTCTTTTATAAAATTAGATAACATAACGCTTGGTTATACTTTTGATAAAACATTATTAAAAGCTGCTTCTTTGAGATTTACAGCAGGAATTCAAAATGTTTTTGTTCTTACTAAATACAATGGTTTAGACCCTGAGAAATTCAACGGAATTGATAATAATGTTTACCCAAGAGCGAGAACTTTCTTGTTTGGAGTAAATGCGAATTTCTAATAAGAATACTGAAAAAACAAAAATTTAAAAATAAATAAAATGAAAATATCATTTAAATATATATCTTATTTTTTCCTATTCATTTTAGGATTGAGTATGACGCTTACATCATGTACGAGTGACTTGGATGTGACTCCCGGCGATGATGATGAGTTTCTGTCTGAAACCTTTTTTCAGGACCCGACATCGTATAAACAAGTATTGGCAAAATTATATGCGGGTTTGTATGTAGGAGGTAATGATGGTGATGGTTCAGCAGATATTGCCGGATTAAGCGGGGATTTCAGCAGTTACTTGAGATTGCTTTTTGTGACCCAGGAATTTACAACAGATGAGGCAATTATTGCTTGGGCCGATGGTACTTTGCCAACATTAAACGCTCAAACATGGGCTCCTGCTAATGAGTTTTTAGAAGGAACATTTTCAAGAGCATTTTATCATATTAGTGTTGCTAATGAGTTTTTAAGACAAACTACTGATGAGAAATTAACTGCCAGAGGAGTTGATGCTAATTTGAAAGCTGAAATCGCAACTTTTAGAGCTGAAGCCCGTTTTTTAAGAGCGTTCTCCTATTATAATTTAATGGATTTGTTCGGAAATGTGCCTATTACTACAGAAAATGACCCTGTTGGTTTCTTTTATCCGGGACAAAAAACAAGAGCAGAGGTTTTTGCTTTTGTTGAATCAGAATTGAAAGATATAGACGCTGGTTTAGCAGCTCCGAAATCAAATGAATATGGCAGAATTGATAAAACGGCAGCAAAATTTTTATTAGCACAGATTTATCTAAATTCTAAAGTGTACACCGGAACAGAAAGAAATAATGAAGCTGCAACATTGTGTAACGAAATCATTACTGGTTCAGGATATACTTTTGCAAATGTTCCTTACAATTACTTATTCTCTGCAGATAATAATAAAAATGGTGCTCAAAGTGAATTTATTTTTCCAATTATAAGCGACGGTAATGCTATTAGAGCGACTGGTGCAGGAATGAGTTTTATTTTACATGCTTCTATTGGCGGAAGTATGGATGCTTCATCAAGAGGTATGGATGGCGGATGGCAGGGAATCAGAACTCGTAGAGAGTTTGTGGCTCTTTTTCCGGATGCAAATGCAGATAAAAGAGGAACATTTTATACAAATGGTCAGTCTTTGGACATCAAAAATGTTGGAACTTTTACAGATGGTTATGCTGTTACCAAATACATTAATAAAAATGCTGATGGCACCGCTGCACAAAGAAATGATATTCCGGATACAGATTTTCCTATGTTTAGGTTAACTGATGCTTATTTAATGTATGCTGAGGCTACTTTAAGAGGAGCTACAACAGGAAACTTGGCCGCTGCTTTAGGATATATTAACCAAATTAGAACACGAGCTAACGCGGCAACTATTGGAACTTCAGATTTGACTCTTGATTTTATTTTAGACGAAAGAGGAAGAGAATTATTCTGGGAATGTCACAGAAGAACTGATTTGATCCGTTTCGGAAAATTTACGGGTGGATCTAAAATCTGGCAATGGAAAGGTGGTTCTATAAATGGTACTGCTACCGAATCTTATAGAGATTTGATGCCAATTCCTGCAAGAAATATTCAGGCAAATCCAACTTTAAAACAAAATCCAGGATACTAACTAACCTATAAAAATAATAAAAATGAAAAATATATATAAAATTTTAATTGCATTCGTTGGTGTATTAGCCGTATCGTGTAATGCTGATGATGTAGAAGACAGACCAGTAATTAAAGCTGCTGCAGCTCCGGTATTATTAACTCCGAAATCAGATTTCAGCATTATACTTTCTAAAGAAACAGAAAATAACGTTGCTACAACTATAGTTTGGGATGATGCACAATATGATGGTACTCAGACAGTGGTAAATTATACTATTGAAGTTGCAAAAGCAGGAACAAGTTTTGCTGTTCCTGTAGTAGTAACAAATACAACTGAGAGATTTAAAAGTTTAACAGTTGCTGAATTAAACTCAGCATTAGTAAATGGTGGTTTTGTTGAAAAAGCAGAGAACAAAGTTGATATCCGTATTAAATCAGTTGTAGGAGCTTCAGGACTTCCTCAGTATTCTAATTTTTATACAATCACAGCTACTCCTTATCATGTTCCTTTAGCAAGTTCTCATTGGTTAGTTGGTGCAGCTACTCCGGGAGGATGGTCATGGACAGGCGATGCAGAAACTGAGTTCCCTTTAGTTATAGGACAAACTAATGTGTATCAGGTAACGGTTGTCCTTAAAAGCGGAGAAGCTTTTAGAGAATTTTTAGGAAATAACTTTACAAGTGATGGTAACTGGGATGCAAGTCATAACTATACTTACTATTCAGGATTAGGTTATACTATTGACTCAGAATTGGTAAACGCAGGTGATGGTGACAACAATTTTAAATACACCGGGCCAACAGGATCCAGAGTTTTAAAAATTGATAATGTTGCAAAAACGATCACATTAGATTAATTTTTTGGTGGTAAATAATTTAAAGGCTATCCTATTCTACGGATAGCCTTTTTTAATAAACTATTCTAATTATGAAAAAAACTATACTATCGGTTTTCTTTTTGCTCTCAGGAATGATTTTTGCGCAACAACAAACCGTAACATATGCAGTAAGTCCTGCTACTTTTGAGGAAACGGAGGCCATAACCATAACTATTAACGGAAGCAGTATTAATGAAACTGCATGGGGAATTGTTGGAACTCATGAATTGTATTTGTGGGCATGGGCTTTTGACACTAATGACACCACTGCAAAAGGAACTCCTAATAATGGTGCGTGGACCGCTTCCAGTGCAGCCAGCATTTTTACTTATAATTCCGGAACTGATACCTATACCAAAACCATAACGCCAACAACGTACTATAATGCAACCGGAATTGGCAGAATTGGTTTTTTGGTTAAAACAAAAGACGGAACAGGCGATAAAAAATCACAGGATATTTTAGTCGAAGTGGGCACTTTTCAGGTAACTTTAACTAATCCTGCCGAAAATACCGCAACAATCCTTGCTGCGGGTTCCAGTTTTAATATTACGGCAACAAATACAAATGGTCCTGCCAGTTATGTATTGAAATCAAACGGAAGTACAATCAATACAAATGCAAGTGCTGTGAGTTATTCATTCAATCATACTAATATTACCACTAATCAGAGTTATGAATTATTGGTGACACAAGGTGCAGCAACGATTTCCAAAAAGTTTTCGGTTGTAGTAAATCCAAATACAGTTTCAGAAGCAATTCCGGCTGGTTTAGCAGACGGGATTAATTATAATATGGTAGATTTTACCAAAGCAACTTTGGTTTTAGATGCACCTCTAAAAGATTTTGTTTACGTGGCCGGAAGTTTTAATAATTGGCAGCCAACTGCAGCTTATGCCATGAAAAAAGATCCGGTTTCGGGAAAATTTTGGCTGGAATTAACAGGATTGACGGCCGGAGTTAATAATACCTATCAATATTGGGTGGTAGAAACAACACCAATTGCTAATTCTCCTTCATTGGTGAAAACGGCTGATCCTTATTCAACTTTAGTTTTATCTCCTTATGATGATGCTTCAATTCCGGCTGTAAATTATCCTGATATGCCCGTTTATCCATCAGGACAACAATTTGAAGTAACGGTTCTTAAAACCGGGCAGAGTTCGTATAATTGGCAGGTAACCAATTTTACAAAACCGGAAAAAGATAAATTGGTGGTTTATGAAGTCCTGGTTCGCGATTTTGATGCCAATAGGAATTATCAAAGCTTAATTGACAGAATTGATTATTTTAAAAATCTAAAAGTAAATGCCATTCAATTAATGCCGGTGATGGAATTTGAAGGTAATGAAAGCTGGGGTTATAATACTTCTTTTCATATGGCTTTAGATAAATTTTATGGTACTTCTGATAAATTGAAAGAACTTATCGATCTGTGTCACCAAAACGGAATTGCAGTTATTCTGGATGTGGCTTTAAATCATGCTTTTGGAAGGAGTCCGATGGTAAGAATGTGGATGAATGATCCTGACGGAGATGGTTTTGGATCACCAACTACTGAAAACCCTTATTTTAATACCGTTGCAAAACACAGTTATAGTGTTGGTGAAGATTTTAACCATCAGTCTGTTAAAACTCAAAATTATGTAAAGCGTGTAATCAAACAATGGGTTGAGGAGTATAAAATTGACGGTTTGCGTTGGGATTTAACCAAAGGTTTTACGCAAAATTGTACGGCTTCAGATGAAAGTTGTACTAATGCTTATCAACAGGACAGAGTTGATGTTTTGAAATCATACGCAGATTATTCATGGAATTTAGATGTTGCGCATTATACTATTTTTGAACATTTAGGAACTGATTTGGAAGAGCAGCAATGGGCAAATTATAAAATTGCCGAATCTCCAAGCAAAGGCATCATGATGTGGGGTAATATGAATACTGCTTATAATGAGTTGTCTATGGGATATACGAGTAATATTTCGAGAATGACGAGTTCAAGTCGCGGTTTTACTACAAATAGGTTAATGGGTTATGCAGAAAGTCATGACGAAGAACGTCTGATGTATAAAAACATCCAATACGGAAATTCTACAAATTCAGCACATAATGTAAAAACATTAAGTACAGCTTTGTCAAGAATGTCGGCTATTGGAGCAGTTTCATTATTAGTTCCGGGGCCAAAAATGATTTGGCATTTTGGAGATTTAGGATGGGATTCTTCTATTTTTACTTGCAATAACGGAACCGTAAATGATGCTTCGACGACTATTACCGGAGATTGTAAATTAGATACAAAACCACAACCACAATGGACAGGAAATTGGCTGGGGAATTCTGCCCGAAGTCAAATTTATAACGATTGGTCAAAAATGATAACCATGAAAATTAAGGAGCCTGTTTTTTCAGGAACGATTTCAATGGCAAATACAAGTTCTTTATATCCAAACATTAAAATTACAAACGCAAATTTATCTTCGGGACAACTTAAAGATGTGCTGATTTTGGCCAACTTTAATGTAACGACACAAAACGTTGCTACTGGTTTTTCATATTCCGGGATTTGGTATAATCTGATGGATAATACCACAATAAACGTTACAGACGTTAATGCCCTGATGAGTATTCCGGCAGGGGAATTCAGGATTTACGGAAATAAACAAGCCAGTTTGGCTATTCAGGATTTTGAAAAAGGAAATGCCGTTAGTTTATATCCAAATCCTGTTTCAAATTATTTCACCTTAAATTTTGCTGCAGAAAAAGTTGAAATCTATGTGATTTCCGGTCAATTGGTAAAAAGTTTTAAAGCTCACGCAAATCCGGATTTTCAATTTGGTGTAAGCGAATTAAAATCGGGATTGTATATTGTAAAAGCAATCGATGAGAATAACAAAATGCAAGTAATAAAGTTTATCAAAAAATAGTGTTTATTGGTTTGTAATACAAAAAGGCTGTCCATAATAGACAGCCCTTTTGTTTTTATTGCAATTGAGATTAATTCTCTTTATCGTATTCTCCCAGTAAAGCAAAATATCCAAATGTTCCCAATCCTAAAACAATTAATGGGGTCAGGATGAATAAAATGATAATTCCAAATACTAAATCATCTTGTTTGTCTGAAAGGAATTTTGGCAGACCAAATTCAAAAATGCAAAAATAAGCTGAGGCAATTGCCAATACAATCCACAGTATGCCTAATATTTTTTTAATTAGATTCATATTCAGTATCTTAATTAGAGGTGAGTATTTTTATTTTTATTGTCGATGTAAACCATTCCAATTACAAAACAGACAGAAGCTATAACGATTGGATACCAAAGGCCATCCAGATAGAAATCGGTTTTGCCGGAGCTTTTGGCATGAGTTACAAAATAAGTCGAAATTGCGGGAAGTAAACCTCCAAAAATTCCGTTTCCAACATGATAAGGCAGTGACATTGACGTATATCTGATTTTAACCGGAAACATTTCAACTAAAAAGGCAGCAATTGGCCCGTAAACCATTGTAACAAATAAAACCTGTACAAATACCAAGAAAATTAAAGCCCATTCATCGTCTGAATTGATTGTAATTGAAGTGGTAACCTGAGCTTCCTTTTTGCTTGCAAAAAGAGTTTTTTTCTCTACAGATACAGTTCCGTCGGTAAACTCTTTATAAGTGGTATAAACAGAATCTTTCGTTTTAGTTAACTCACTTGTAATTTTAGTTTTTTCTACAATTTCAGTTTTAAGGGCAGTATCTGTTGTAGTGTACATTGCTTTATAAATTGGTCTATAAAGTAAAATAGCGAGCAACATTCCGCCCATCATAATGTATTTACGTCCAATTTTATCACTCAGCCATCCAAAGACAATAAAAAATGGAGTTCCCAGTAAAAGGGCAATCCCTAATAAACTATCAACCTGAGAAGAATCAATATTCATTACGGTTTTCATGAAGCTCATGGCATAAAATTGTCCTGTATACCAAACTACTCCCTGCCCCATGGTAGCGCCAAATAGAGCCAGTAATACAAATTTTAAGTTATAACGATTTCCAAAACTTTCTTTTAACGGATTTGTACTGGTTGTGCCTTCTTTTTTTGCTTTTGCAAATTCAGGGGACTCGTCCATATTTTTTCTGATCAGATAAGAAACTCCTACCATTACTATTGAAACCCAAAACGGGACACGCCATCCCCACATATCAAACTCTTCACTTGAAAGAACAGTTTTTGTTGCCAAAATTACCATCAACGAAATAAATAAACCAATAGTTGCTGTGGTTTGAATCCATGATGTCCAATATCCTTTTTGTCCTGCAGGAGCATGTTCAGCTACATAAGTGGCAGCTCCGCCATATTCTCCTCCAAGGGCTAAACCTTGTAACAGACGTAAAATCAGAACCAACAGAGGAGCCAGAAAGCCAATGGTTTCATAACTCGGAATACATCCTATTAAAAAAGTGGATCCCCCCATTAATAATAAGGTTGCCATGAAAGTATATTTACGACCAATAATATCCCCAAGTCTTCCAAAAAATAAAGCTCCGAAAGGACGTACAACAAATCCGGCTGCAAAAGTGGCTAAGGTAGACAGAAACGCAGCGGTGGGATTGTCACTCGGAAAAAATTTGGTTGAGATCACAACAGCTAAACTTCCAAAAATATAGAAATCATACCATTCAATCATAGTCCCCATTGAAGAGGCCGAAATTACTTTCCAAATGCCTTTTGTAGATGTTTTGCTCATAAACTTATTAATATCATTGATAATAAATAAATACTTAAAATATTTTTTCACGAATATAAAAGATATTTATTTATTCAATCGATACTTTTTTAACAAATAACAATTATTTGTTGACAATTCGTCTTTTGAGTGAAATTTGGCTTTTATCTTACGAAGAGATTGGATCAACACATATTGTTGTGGGGAAATATTAAATTTTAGATATTTGGATTTT
>JBDTRA010000108.1:0-15323 GCA_039931915.1 Flavobacterium sp.
GATCATTGTTTCTTTTTAACGATTCAATAAATCTTGGTTTTAAATCATCACTCATAATTTTTTAGTTTTTGTGGTTAGTTTCAGGTTTCATGTTGCCGGGAACTTACTATCTTCAAATTAATTTCTCTAATTGAATACTTCTTCAAAATGTTTGTAATTTGATTTTTTCTCAGAATTATCAAACACTGCAAAAATTATTTTTTTGAAAGAACCTGCATATTTTTCTGTAATAATTTCTTTAAACAAATGTGCTACATCTTTGGGTTCATTTCTAAAAACACCGCAACCCCAAGCTCCCAAAATGATTGTGTCGTTTTTTTGCTGTGAAGCAATTGCCAATACTTTGTCCATTCTTTTTTTAAAGGTCTGCTCTGTTTCAGCAATCTCTTCTTTTCTATTATGTTGCAGCATCGCGCCTTTGTTTGGTGCTGGTGCTGTAATTATGTCTGCGACGAATGGTTTTTCAAAATTATTTCCATTATCATCGTTCCAAAACAAAACATTCGGACTATAAATGATGTAATCTGAATATAAAAATGAAGACTGATTTCTATTAAAATCATACATCGTTTTATCTTTGATTTGAGTTTCATATAGATTTGAAGATCTGGCTAAACTTTCTTCCTGAGCAGAAGCACCTCCTAAAAACCCACCGCCCGGATTTTTTGCAGAAGCGAAATTCAAGACGCAAATTTTTCTATTTTTCTCTTGAAAAATTGCTTCAATTGTAGAACAATTTTTCGTAACAATTTCTGTTTCAAATTTATTTTCAATTGGAATTTTCAAGATTGCATCCCAATCGTTTGGCGCAATTGTAAACGTATTTTGTATGGATTCTTCAAGTTCTGTTTCTATGACAATCTTTTTCCCTTCATATTCGTAAAAACCATTCTTTATGATTTCTAAGGTTTTATTGGCTATTTCTACTCTATAATTTTTATTCATAATTGCAATTTTACAACTACAACCTTTTCATTGTCAAAATCTTTAAAAGAATTGGTTGTAAATATTTTATCAAAACAGTTTAAAACTTCAAAACCTTTGTTGAAAATTCCGTGGCTAACGGCTAAATATAATTTACCGGCATTTTTCTTTTTCAATTCTTCGGCTAAGCCAACAAATGTTCCGCCGCCGTCACAAATATCATCTACAATTAAACAATCTATTCCGTTTAAATCGTCTTCGTACACTTTAAAACCAGATAATCTTCCGGTTTTTACATCACGGCTTTTGCTGCATTCTACTACATCAACTCCGCCTAAAAATTCTGACACTTTGTAGATTTTTTTAAGAGCTCCTCCGTCCGGAGAAATCAATTTTACGTTTTCGCCAATTACTTTTAAAACTTGTTGAATAAAAGTATGATTCGGAATCACTTCACAATTGTTTACCAATGCCGGAGTAACCTCAGAGTGCGCATCAAAAACAAAAACTTTATTTAATTGCAATCCGTTGATGATATCCGCATAGACTTTTACAGATAAAGATTCTCCTTTGATCATAACACGATCTTGTCTTGCAGCTGGGAAATACGGAATAAAAAGATCGATAATTTTTACGTCCATTCTGCGCAAAGCATCAACTGTGATACACAATAAACCCAAATCATTGAATGAATTTAATCGGTGTGTGATGGTTACTTTTTGTGTTGTATCAAAATCTGGATTGATTTTAATGTGAGGCTCTCCTCCGGAAAATGTAAAACTTTGAAATTGGATTTCTTCCTGGTTAAGGAAAGGAGCGAATTTTGGATCTAAATTTAGTATCATAGTGTTGTAGTTTGCGTTAATTATACGCAAATGTAGAATTATATTTTAATTAAACAATTTATTTTGTGTAAAAATTACGCAAACTTTATTTCGAAGTGAAAGCCTTTTTTAGTTAACTCGTTGTATTTCATTTTGTTAAACTGAAATAATTTAGCTGGCCTTCCGCTTTTTGATGATCCAAATTGTTCGGTTTCTTCGATGATCTCAAAACTTAATATTTTTTTTCTAAAATTTCTCCTGTCAATTTCTTTCTCCAAAATAGTACAGTATAAATTTTCGAGCTCAGAAAAAAGGAATTCTTTTGGCAATAAATCAAAGCCAATAGGTTCGTAGGTAAGTTTTGCTTTTAGGCGTTCGATTGCTTTTGAAAGGATAATATTGTGATCAAAAGCCAAAGCTGGAATTTCATTAATTTTAAACCATTGTGCATTTTCAGCATCAGAATCTGCCTTGATTTTTAATTTAGAGGAATCTACTAAAGCAAAATAGGCTACAGAAATAACACGGTTTCTTGAATCCCGAAAGATATCATCGCCAAAAGTATACAGTTGTTCAAAATAGTTAACAGTAATATTGGTTTCTTCTTTCAATTCTCTTTTTACTGCATCCTGTAAAGATTCATCATTTTTAACTAAGCCTCCTGGTAAAGCCCAATACGATTCCTGGGTACCGAATTTCTGCTGAATTAGAAGGACATATAGTTCATTGTTTTGATAACCAAAAACTATTGCATCTACAGCAACTCTGATATTTTGTTTTTCAGTCATATTCTAAATGCGTAAGATTTACACAAATATAAAAATAGTTTTGTACTTCCCATGTTTTAGATTTTTAATAAGCGGCTGCTATGTTTAAGTAGACAATGCAATTCTGACTTCGTTGGCTATGGTGTCAAAAAAAGTCTTCAAATTATTATTTTTAGCGGCCAATAAATAAACATATACTTCAGGAACATGGAAACTATTCCATACCAATTGCAGTTTGTTTTGCTGAATAAATTTTCTCGCATTGCAATTCCACGTTACGGCAACACCGGAATTTTTAGAAAGCATTTCCAACATTTCATATTCTGATGGAATGATATAATTGGGAACCATTGAAGGTCTTTTTTTATTGAAAGCATGAAGCCAGAATAGTTTTATATGCGGAATTCTCGCATCATGAGAGTACCATTTTTGTTCGTTCAGCCATTGTTCCGCTTCAGTAAAATTATCAGATTTTAGGTTCTGACGGAATTCGGTTGTATCTAAATTCATGGGTCCAACCATCACCAATTTAATTTTGGCAACCGTCTCCTGAATGGTATCAAATGTGTCATACTTTTTGGAAACAATTGCAAAATCGAGTTTTTTAGAATCGACTAACGAAAAAAGCGTGTCATCATCGGCAAATGTAAAATCGATTAAATCAAATTTTGCAATTAAACTGTTCCCAACACTGCTAAAAAGATGTTTAGAAATTCCAACAGAAATGAGTCGGGTTGCATCTTCTGCTTTAGCCCTAAAGGTATTTTCTACATTTTCAAGCCGATCAAGCGCATCTATTATTAAGTTATTCAGTAACTTAGCATATTCGGTTGGTTCTACACCTTTTGATTTCCGAATAAATAATTTATTTCCAACATGCGCTTCCAGCATTGATATTTGCTGACTAACTGCAGGCTGACTCATAAATAATTCCTTGGCTGCAATAGAAAAATTACTGTTTTTGTAGACCGCCTTAAAAGTCCTGTACCATTCCAGATTTACCATGATATAGTTTTATTTATAACAAACATAGTTTATTTTATTTTTACAAATATCACTTAAGACGTAAATTTGTTTAAAATTATATAAATATGAAAAAAATAGCATTGTTCTCAATAATCGCATTTACTGCTGCCAGCACATCGGCTGTGGCTCAAAAATTAAATAAAAAAGGTATGAAAAAAGTATTGTTTGTTGTAACCAGTAATGATAAATTAGGCAACACGGGAGAAAAAACAGGATTTTGGTCAGAAGAATTGGCTGCACCCTATTATGAGTTATTAGATCAGGGAGTTGAAATTACAATTGCGACTCCGCTGGGAGGTCAGCCGCCAATTGATCCAAAAAGCGCTGATCCTGCATCGGCAACAGAAGACACTAAAAGATTTGATGCAGATAAGATATTACAGGAAAAATTAAAAAATACGGTGAAGCTATCGACGATTAACCAAAAAGATTATGATGCCGTATTTTATCCGGGAGGTCATGGACCGTTATGGGATTTGGTAGAAGATAAAAATTCAATTGCTTTAATTGAATCTTTTTACACACACAATAAACCTGTAGCTTTTGTTTGTCATGCTCCGGCTGTATTGAAAAATGTAAAAGTAAAAGGAGAATTTTTAGTAAAAGGTAAAAAAGTTACCGGCTTTACCAATGAAGAGGAAGAAGCTGTTGGTTTGACCAAAGTGGTTCCGTTTTTATTAGAAGATGTTTTAATTCAAAATGGAGCAAGTTTTTCGAAAATAGCAAACTGGCAGCCTTACGCTGTAGAAGACGGCCTTTTAATTACAGGTCAAAACCCGGCATCTTCTAAATTGGTAGCTGGAAAATTATTACAACATTTAAATAAATAAGCTACTAAGACACTAAGATTCTAAGTTGCTAAGTTTTGTGTAGCCTAAAAAGAGCTTAGAATCTTAGCAACTTAGTATCTACCTTAAAATAAAAAAATCTATGCTAAATTTTGAATTATACAATCCGACGAATTTAATTTTCGGAAAAGGACAAATAGAAAAACTTTCGACTTTAGTTCCAAAAGATGCAAAAATCCTTTTGGCTTATGGCGGGGGAAGTATTTTTAAAAACGGAATTCACGAACAGGTCATCAATAATCTGAAAGGTTTTGATATTGTAGAATTTGGTGGAATTGAGCCGAATCCGCATTTTGAAACTTTAATGAAAGCTGTTGAAATTATAAAAGCAGAAAAAATAGATTTCATTCTTGCCGTTGGGGGAGGATCTGTTATTGATGGAGTGAAGTTTATTTCGGCAGCAGTTAATTTTGAAGGAGATCCGATTGATATTTTACAAAAACGTTTGTTGATAAAAGAAAATGCAGTGCCCTTCGGAACCGTTTTGACTTTACCGGCAACCGGAAGTGAAATGAATTCGGGAGCCGTTGTTACAATTAAAGCTACCCAGGAAAAACTGGCCTTTGGAGGGAGTGCCTTGTTTCCGAAATTCTCTATTTGTGACCCGACAGTTATTGCTTCTTTGCCAAAAAGACAATTGCAAAATGGTGTTGTAGATGCTTATACACACGTAATGGAACAATATCTGACGTATCCGCACGAAGGTTTTTTACAGGATAGAATTGCAGAGGGAATTTTACAGACTTTAATTGAAGTAGGTCCAAAAGTAGTTGAGAATCCAACGGATTATGCTTTAGCATCAAACTTTATGTGGAGCTGTACTATGGCCTTAAACGGATTGATTCAAAAAGGAGTTCCTTCAGATTGGGCGACACACATGATTGGCCATGAATTAACAGCATTATATGGTATTGATCATGCAAGAACCCTGGCTGTTATCGGCCCAAGTTTATATAATGTAATGTTTGATACCAAAAAAGGAAAATTGGCGCAATACGGAAGACGTATTTTTGGCTTAACGGGTGCTGATGATGAAGTTGCTAAAGAAGCGATTGATAAAACTGTAGCATTTTTCCATACAATGGGAATGGACACTAAATTATCACAATACACAAATGAATATGATAAAACAGCCGATTTCATAGTGAAACGTTTTGAAGAAAGAGGTTGGAAAGGTCTAGGAGAAAAACAATTGATTACTTTAGAAAAAGTAAAATCGATTGTAGAAATGAGTTATTAAACCTGAAAATATAAATTAACAAAAAAGGCGTTCTTAAAATATTTAGGAACGCCTTTTTAAAATACTAAAACAAAACTAACTAACTCAATTTTTGCTAAATTCATTAAATTCTAAATTTATACTAATATTAATAACGTAAGAATTCTAATATTATTATACAGGGATAAAAAATATTTTTTATTTTTTTTAAATTTCCTGAAACCATTGTTTTAAAAACCATTTTCAAAAATTCTTAAACTACATTTTGTGTTATTACTCCATTATTAAGTACTTTTGCTTTAAATTAATAAAATAATGGGTGAAAATTTAAAATTTGCTGTAATTGGAGGAGGAAGCTGGGCAACAGCTATTGCAAAAATGCTATGCGTAAATCTTCCCGAAATTTCTTGGTACATGCGAAATGACGCAGCAATAGAACACATTCAGAAATACAAGCATAATCCAAACTATTTGAGTTCTGTTGAATTTGATACAAACAAACTTAAATTAACGAATGATATTAACGAAGCAATTGAATATGCTGATTATATAATTTTTGCTATTCCATCAGCTTTTCTGAATGCCGAATTAGAAAAGCTTACTGTTTCTTTAGAAAATAAAATAATCTTTTCTGCCATTAAAGGAATTGTTCCGGAAACGAGTTTAATTGTTGGAGAACATTTTCATATTCAATACGATATTCCCTATTATAATATTGGAGTTATTACCGGTCCTTGTCATGCTGAAGAAGTGGCTTTGGAAAGGCTTTCCTATTTAACAATTGCTTGTGGCGATCCGGATAAGGCATCAGCAGTTGCAAAACATTTGTCCAGTAATTATATAAAAGCGAAAATTTCGGATGATATTATCGGAACGGAATATGCCGCAATGCTGAAAAACATTTACGCTATTGCTGCCGGAATTGCACATGGTTTAGGGTATGGCGATAATTTTCAATCGGTTATGATGAGTAACAGTATTCGGGAGATGCGAAAATTCATTAAGAAAGTGCATAGAATGAAACGAAATATCAATGATTCAGCTTATCTGGGCGATTTATTGGTGACAGGGTATTCGGTATTTTCAAGAAACAGAATGTTTGGAAATATGATTGGTAAAGGATACACTGTAAAAAGTGCGATGATGGAGATGAGTATGGTTGCTGAAGGGTATTACGCTACCAAGAGTGCCTACAAATTAAATCAGGGTTACGGAGCTAAAACTCCTATTATCGACGCCGTTTATGCCGTTTTATATGAAGGGAAAAATGCAAAAACTGTTTTCAAAAAGTTAACAGAATCATTAGATTAAAACTAAAACTCAGTTTACATAAAAGAGCCTCTTTCTAAAATTTGAAAGAGGCTCTTTTTTATATTATTATAGAAACTTAAAACAAAGTAAATTACTATTTAACTTCCTTAATGGCCGAAGCATCAATCCATCCTTCAGTTCCGTCTGTTAATTCGATTTTTTTCCAGTTTTCCAAAGTTTCTTTTACATATACTTTGGCCCCTTCATGCAGTAAAAATATTGATGATCCTGCTTTTTGTGGTTCACTGCGAACTTCAGTCATTTCGGCAAAAACTATTGCAGGTCTGTCATTTTTATAATGTGTTTTTTCGTATATCCCTGCAAAAACAGTTACTAACAAAGCAAAAAGCACAATGAACATTCCTATAAAATAAATCCTCTTTGAAAGTGTAAGCTGTGAAAAATAATATCCAATAAAAGTCAATAAAAATAGAAATGAAGTTCCTACAGAAATCAATGCCCATGTATTGTAATTAAAAATTCCCGTAAAGTTTTGGATTAGTTTAGCAAAACCAACTTTAGGGACTTCCTTAATTTCGTCAATGGTGAGTTTTTTAGCGAATTTTAGATTGTTTAAAGTTTCAGCATCGTTTGGTTTTAAAACCAAAGCTTTCTCATAATTATAAATTGCAGGTGCTACCTTATTGAGTTTGTAATAACAATTCCCTAAGTTGAAATACAACTCAGCCGAATGTTGTTTGTCTTCTTTAAGGACGTTTTCATATTCCTGAGCAGCTTCTTTATACTGCCATTTTTGATATAATGCATTCCCTTTTTCAAAGCTGCTTTGAGCAAAGAATACCTGAGAAATTAATAAAAAGAGATATAGTATGTTTTTCATTTGTTTATATTTTTCATTTTGTCAAGTTGAGCGGAGTCGAAACTCAATGTTAATCTCGACTCCGCTCGATTTGACAAATGATTATAATTTTATTCAATTAAACAATCTGCTTTTCCAATTCAGAAATAATCAAAACAGCTTTGTCATAATCCTGCTGAATCGATGCACTTGAAGCAGGAGCATAACGTGCAAACTCACAATTTTCGGTTAAGTTGATAAAACTCTGAACTGTTTCCGGATTTGAATTTCTTGACAATAATAATTCGCGAATATTGTCTTTGCTCATTTCCGAAGTCTCAATATGCAATTTAGCTTTCAGGAAATTGTGCATTGCTTTTTCCAGGGCAATATAAAACGGCTCTTTATTATTGAGTTGCTTTTTGGCTTCAGATAGATATTTCTTTGCCAGTTTATTATTCATTTTAATTCGGTTACCCGTTACATCACTGTCAATCGCCTCTTTTTTCTTCTTGGCAATTACAATAATTGGTAAAATCACGAAAGGCAGTAATAATAATCCGTAATATAAATCAGAACCATAAAAATCATCTTTAGCTATAGGCACTAAAGTTGTTCTTGATTTGATATATTTAAATTGTTCCGATTTCGTAATCACATTTTTCGATGGATGTGAAGCAGCTGCTTCTGCCTGCATTGGTCCATCTAAAACATCAATCATGATTTCCGGAGAAGTTATGGTTTTATAACTGCCGGAATTCAAATCGAAATAAGAGAATTCCATTGGTTTTATAGCATATTTTCCTTTGTATTGCGGGATAATCGTATATTTGTCCGAAATTTTCCCTGACATACCTGCAAGCGATGTAGTCACTTTTTCGTCATGAACAGGATCATACATTTCTAATGCATTTGGAACAACTGGCTTTGGTAAAGTAAATAACTTCATGTTTCCGGTTCCTGTTGCACTAACAATTAAATCAAGGCTTTCGCCATTTTTCAAAGAAGTTTTTGATGGTGTTACCCTGAAATCAAATTTACCCACAGCACCTGTAAATCCAATAGGTTTATTTGTTTCCGGAAGTGCTTTTACATAAATTGTTTTAGCACCGGCAGAAACTGTTTTGTTTCCGTCATCTAATATCATCTGACCAAACATATCACGGCCTCTTGGCATCTGAATGCCTATATCTAAAGAAAGCGGTTCAATAGTAAGTTTTCCTGATTTTTGAGGGTATAAAATGGTCTTTTTTAACACCACAAAATAACATCTTTGTCCTTGATAACTTCCTTCCTCAACTACTAATCGTTTGATGTCTATGTTCTGATTCCAAAAATCATTGTATTTTGGTTTTGCTAATTCCTTAAAACCGGTTACACCAATATTATTGAAATATAATTTGTAAACTGCCGTAATAGGCTCGTTTACATACGGATTTGTTTTCGAAATTTCAGCTACCAGATTCAATGTTTCATTTCCTGATCCCTGCTGTTGTGAATTAGGATCTCTTTCCTGAGCTACGGCATTGGTAACCGTTATTTTTATAGGGGATGTTTTGTAGATCTGTCCATTATATTCAATAGAAGCTTGTTTGATGGTAACGGTCCCTTTTTGATTTGGTAATAAAAAATAGGAATAAATTTTCTGAAAAGAACTTCTTCCGTTTATCCAGGACTGACTTATTTGCTGGCTGGGACCGGCAACAATTCTAAAACCGTCAAAAGATGGCTGTTCAAAATTGTCTCCGTCAACATTCATAATAAAGTCGATGCGAAGTCTTTCGTTAAGTCCAAGCGTATTCTTGCTTACCCTGGCTTCAAATTGAACCTGAGCCATAAGCCCCTGAAAAGCGAATAGTAATAGAATTAAATATTTTTTCATTTAATTTTTTAATTGTTTGTTTTTAACAATTTAGTAATGATTATTATATTTCTTCTTTGTCAGGCTGAGCGGAGTCGAAACTCTTATGTTATTAGTCTTCGACTCCGCTTAGGGTGACAATATTTTGTTTTAAAGAAAAGTATTTTACCAGTCTTTCTCTGGTTTTTTAGGATTTGCTTTTACTTTTTGTGCATTTACCTTATCCTGAATTTTCTTTTCTTCGTTGTTTACGGCATCCAGTAAATTCTGAACACGATCTTTTGAAATTCCTCCGGGCATTGGTTTAGGTTCTCCTTTATTGTCTGACTTATCATCTTTTTTAGGATCGTTTTTACCGTCTTTTTTATCTTTGTCCTTATCGCCTTTATCGTCTTTCTTTTGGTCGTCTTTTCCGTCTTTTTTATCTTTATCCTTATTGTCTCCGTCTTTTTTCTGATCGTCTTTTTTGTCGTTCTTCTTATCCTTGTTTTTATCTTTTTTCGGAGGATTTTCTTTTAATTTTTGTTTGGCGTAAGCATAATTGTAACGCGTTTCATCATCTGTTGGATCATTACGTAAAGCTTGTTTATAGGCTTCAACAGCTTGCGTATAATCTTTCTCTTTCATAAAAACGTTCCCCAAATTATGAAATGCCTTATGCTTTTCAGATTTGGTTTTTGCATTTTTAATAGCTTTGGTATAAGCGAATTTAGCTTCAGAAACCTGATTTTCTCTGTAAATGGTATTTCCTAAATTATAAGAAGCTGTAGCTTTTTTTGGAAATTTTGATTGCGAAATTCTGTAATTTGCTTCAGCATCGACAAATTTATTCTGTTTATATTCTTCATTGGCATCCGGCAATGTTTTGTCTTTCTCCTGAGCAGAAACCGCCAAAGAAAAGGTTAGTAAAATATAAAGAAGTAAATTTTTCATTCTGATTTGTTATTTTTTGTTCCGAATTTTTAATAAGAACAATTATTTTTTTTCGTTAAATAAATTCAACTCGTTTATCCAGTTTGTTTTTTTCTCTAATAGAAAAATATCTAAAAATAATAATAGAAAGGCAAAGCCCAGAAACCATTGAAATTGTGATTGAAAGTCGGCCATTTGCGTTGCTTCAAACTCCGTTTTCTGAATATTGTTTAATGCATTTTTTATATATTCTAAAACTTCTTTAGTGCTTCCGCCATAAACGTAGCCACCTTTGGTTGCTTTTGCAATAGCTTTTAGTCCTTCCTGATTTAATTTTGTGATAACCGTTTCGCCATTATTATCTTTTTGATAGCTTTTTACGATACCATTTTCTTTTAACGGAATTGTTCCGCCTTTTTCAGTTCCAATACCAATAGTAATGATTTTCATTCCTAATTTATTGGCTTCTTCAGCAGCAGATTCAGCACCTTCAGAATGGTCTTCTCCGTCAGAAATTAAAATTAACAGCTTACTGGTTTTGCTTTTTTCATCAAAATATTTTGAAGATAAATGAATAGCTTCGTCCAGTGAAGTTCCCTGAGATGAAACCATATCAGGACTCATACTCTGGAGGAACATTTTTGCTACACTATAATCTGTTGTAATAGGCAAAACCGGAAAAGCACTTCCTGCATACGCTACAATCCCAATTCTGTCGTTTCCTAACTGATTGATGATTTGCGAAACTAATTGCTTGCTTTTCTCTAATCGGCTTGGTGCTACATCTTCGGCAAGCATACTTTTCGAAACGTCAACAGCAAAAACAATATCAATTCCTTCGCGTTTCACGGTTTCCATTTTTGTTCCGATCTTCGGATTAACCAATCCTATAATCAAACAAGTCAATGCCAAAAGAAACACTATAAGTTTTAAAACCGGTTTAAAAACAGAACGCTCAGGGCTTAGTTTTTTCACCATTTCTAAATCACCAAATTCGCGTTGTTTTTTTCTTTTCCAATACATATTGAAAAGGAAAATACATACCACAATTGGCAGTAATAGTAAAAGATATAAATATTTTTTTTCGTCTAATTCCATTTTTTAAATATAGTTTTCAGTCTCAGTTTTCAGTCTCAATTTTCAATTGGTTACTGAAAACTGAGACTGAGACTTGAAACTTATATAAAGCTTCTGTAAACTGTGTTTCGTAATCCTACTTCCAACAAAAGTAAAAATGCAGCGAGCAATACAAAAGTTCTGTATTTTTCATCGTAATCGTAAAATTTTAACTCTTGTATTTCAGTAGTTTCCAATTTGTTAATCGAATTATATATTTGGGCTAATTTATCATTGCTGGTAGCCCTGAAATAAGTTCCGTCAGTTTTTCTGGCAATACTTTTTAATAATTGTTCGTCAATTTCTACTTTTTGCATTTTAAATAAAAACCCGCCGTTTGGAGCATAGGCATAAGGAAATTCAGCCATTCCGTTTGTGCCAATTCCAATGGTATATACTTTTATTCCGTATTGTTTCGCAATATCCGAAGCCGTTTCAGGTTCAATAAAACCGGCATTATTTACTCCATCCGTCAATAAAATAATTACCCTGCTTTTTGCTTTACTGTCTTTTAATCGATTTACTGCCGTTGCCAAACCCATCCCGATTCCGGTTCCGTCCTGTAAAACATTGTCATATTTTATACCTTTTATTGCTTCAAGAATAATTGCCTTGTCACTTGTTACCGGTGTTTTGGTATACGCTTCTGAGGCATACACAACCAATCCGATTCTGTCATTCGGACGTTCAGTAACAAAATCTGCAGCAACCCTTTTTAAAGCCTCCATACGGTTTGGCTTTAAGTCTTTTGCCAGCATACTTCCGGAAACGTCAATTGCCATTACAATATCAATTCCTTTGGTCGTTTTAGTCTGATTACTAATGTCAACAGTTCTTGGTCGCGCTAATGCAATAATTAAAGAACATAATGCAATAATTCTGAAAACATATAAACAAGGTTTTAATCTTGTTAAAAGTGATTCTGAATTTTTAAAGCCTTGTATTGAGCTTATTTTTAAAGTAGCGGATTGTTGGTTGCGTTTCCAGAAAAACCAGGCGATTACAATTGGAATTAATAAAAACAGCCAAAAAAATTCCGGGTTTAAAAAAGTTATTTTTTCCATTAGTTACTGGCTTTTTTAAGTTCAACAGAATTTAAAATTCTATCTGAAATATCATTAGCATACGAATCACCTTCTTCATGAAATATTGCAATTTGCTGCAGACCGCCATCTTGTTTGAACATCAGGACTTCATAATAAAGTTTAGTACTGGATTTCAGGTTTTCATTAATATACGTAAAAGTTCCGTAGCCTTTTATGCCTGTAATTCCTTCTTTGGTCTCAAAATCTTCTTGTTTTACAATCATATTTTTTGCCCCCTGAGCCTCAATTATTTTCAAATTTCCTTCCAGTGCTTTTGACAGGTCAATTTCTGTTTGAGCTTTGAATTTTGCAGTCGAAACAGTGATATAGAAATTATCAAGTAAACTTCCATATCCAAAAAGCTGCATTTCTTTTATAAGGGCCATTGCTTCTTTTGGCAAAACTTTTTGGGTGTCTAATCGCTTTAAAACTTTTGGTGTTTCAATTAAAACACCAGGATTTCCATACTCACTTTTTACCCATTCTCCTTCTAATAATTCTTTGGTTGGATGCCCGAGAACGTTATCTTTTACAAAATTGAAGCCTTTAGTAACAACAAAATAAGTCGTTGTCGCTGTCAATAAAAAGACAACTGTACCAACAGCAATTGCAATGCGTTTGTTTCTTTTTTTCTTTAATTGAAGTTTGATCTGCTTCTGTTTCTGAGATTCATTTAGTAATTGATCTTCTTCTTCAGCCGGAACTTCTGTTGGAATTGCGTTATCAAGCGTTAAGATTGCTTTTTGGATTTTATTTCTGTCTTCCGTAATTTCAAATTCTAATGGCTTTGATTTTGCAAATTTCACTAAATCCGCCTGTCTTAAAACACGTTCCAGATTTTCGACGGTTTCAGGCGTTAAACTCATTTTCTTTTTTGCGGAAGCAGACTTTATTCCCTGAATCAATTCCGATGTCGTGCTTTCCATAGCAGGAATCTGAATTGCTTCTTCGATATAATTACGTGCAATATCAGTTAGTTCACTATAATATTCTTTTATTTCCCCTTTTTGCCAAAGTTCTTTTTTCTCCAGATTATTCAATAAACTTGTTGCTTTCTCGATAGGCGTTTTATAAACTTCCTCTTCGATTTTTTTCTTTTGGTGTTTTTTAAGAAACCAATACACAAAAACACCAATCCCGACAATAATTATAAAAATTAAAAGATAAATCCACCAGTTTCCAATTCCGCTGTCAACAGAAGAAATGTCTTTGATGTCATACATTTTTTGCTGTAACGTATCTACCTTAATATTGGCAACTTCAATCGAAATAGAATCCGTCAAAAAAGGTTTTTTATCAATTAAAACCTTAATTCCCGGAATAGTATATCTTCCTGAATCAAATTGAGTTAAGCCATATTTTTTGATAAGTTCGTAAGTGTCATTTTTTTTAACCGTATCAATCGGATATGATTCAATTACTTCTAAAGCGCCAATGTTTTTCAGTTTAGGAAAAACAACTTTAGATTTTGAACTCACCACAGTTCTAAGCGTTAGCTTAAACTCTGCCCCAATTTTATTTTTTGTGGTATCAATACTTGTTTCCACTTGTTTTTGTTGTGCAAAAACAACTGTGGAAAGTAAAAATAAAAATATGTAAAATTTTAATTTCATTTGATTTTTGATTTCAGATTTTAGTCTAAAATGAATGCTTAAAAAGGAACACGGATGACACAGATTAAGCGGATTTTTATTTGGATTACCTGACAGAAGTTATATTTATCAATTTTAAAAAATCTAAAATCTGCAATCTAAAATTAATTTTATCTCGATTTGAAATAGCCTAATAATTTGGTTACGTAATTCTCGTCAACTCTTGTATTTACAACTCCGGCGCCGGATTTACTGAAAATTTCCTTGAAATAATTGACTCTCTCGTGATAATGTTTTTCGTAATTCATACGCACCGATTTAGAACCTGTATTCACCAATTGAATTTTTCCGGTTTCGGCATCAAGCATCGTTACCATTCCTAAATTTGGGATTTTTTCTTCACGGATATCGTATACACGAACACCTGTAATATCGTGTTTTTTAGAAGCAATTTTTAAAGTCTGTTCGTAATTCTCAGACATGAAATCAGAAATTACAAAAACAATTGCTTTCTTTTTTTGAGTTCCTGAAAGAAACTTCAGGGCTTGGGCGATATCTGTTTTTTGGTTTTTTGGCTCAAATTCGATTAATTCACGAATGACTCTCAAAACATGTGAACGGCCTTTTTTAGGCGGAATGTACAATTCAACATTATCAGAAAACAAGATTAATCCAATCTTGTCGTTATTCTGTGTGGCCGAAAAAGCCATTGTCGCCGCAATTTCGGTTACGATATCTTTTTTAAACTGGCTTTTTGAACCAAAACCTTCAGAACCCGAAATATCCACCATTAGCATCATGGTCAGTTCGCGTTCTTCTTCAAAAACTTTTACGTGTGCTTCATTATAGCGTGCGGTAACATTCCAGTCAATGTTACGAATATCATCGCCATATTGGTACTGACGTACTTCGCTAAAAGTCATTCCGCGTCCTTTAAATGAAGAATGGTATTCCCCCGAAAAGATATGATTGCTCAGTCTTTTGGTTTTGATTTCTATTTTCCGTACTTTTTTTAAAAGCTCTTTTGTATCCATTTTTT
>JBDTRA010000109.1:0-15318 GCA_039931915.1 Flavobacterium sp.
AGCATAATCCGTTGTATCTGGATTTGTATGTTCGTGAGTATTTGGCTTTTAATGCTGATGTTTATCACGTAGCAAAATCAAGAATCGAAGAGGTAATACAACTGACAGGACTGTCACCCGAAAGTCATAAAAAAATAGGACAATTATCTAAAGGATACCGTCAGCGTGTAGGATTGGCCAATGCTTTATTGCATAATCCGGATGTTTTGATTTTGGATGAACCAACTACCGGACTGGACCCAAATCAATTAATGGAAATACGAAATGTGATTAAAAATGTCGGGAAAGACAAAACCGTTTTTTTATCGACACATATTATGCAGGAAGTTGAAGCCATTTGCGATCGTGTCATCATTATTGATAAAGGACAAATTGTAGCTGATAAAAAGTTAGACAAATTAATGTCTGAAAATAAAGAGCAGGTTATCGAAGTCGAATTTGATTATCAGGTAGAAGAACAATTACTTGCAAAACTGGAGAATATCAGTTCTTATAAAAACACGCACGATATGACCTGGGAACTGATTTTTGTTACTGAAAAAGATATGCGTCCGGCCATTTTTGATTTTGCCCAGGAAAATGGATTAAAAACGTTACAACTTAACCAAAAAAATAAAAATCTCGAAGCTGTATTTAGAGAAATTACCAAATAGATTTCAGTCGCAGTTTTCAATTTACAGATAAAAAGAAGCGAGCTTAAATAATTTAAGCTCGCTTCTTTTTTATTTTCCTGCAAGGTCTTTTTTTGACCTTGTAGGTATTTAGGTTTAAAGAAACATACCTACAAGATTTTGAAAACCTGTAGGAGTCCAAATCTCTTTGTAAATCAAATGGTTAATAATCAAGCTCGGGTTAATAACTTTAAATAAATTGTAAACAATAATGACAATACAATTGCCGAAAACCGAAGTATATTTTTCAGAATAGAACTTCTAAAATTTAGTGAAGGCAAATTCGATTTTGTTTTCAGAAAAAAGGCTACAAGTCTGTCATAATCCAACAATATCAAAAATAAAACCCCGATTGTCAATAATACTGATTGCATTAAAGCACCGGCATTCATTTGATAAAAAATATTAATCAAAGTCAAATTAAGGAGTAAGGAAAACAGAATTATTGCTCCAATTAGCAACGTTCTCCTAAACAATAACAAATATCCTCCAATGATTTGTATCACCGCTATTATGATTCCGAAAGCATGAGAATACCCGAAATAAAACCATGTTAGCCACTCGCCTGTTTGCTGGTTCATTGGCATACCCGAAATCTCTGCTGGTACAATAAACTGAAGTCCGTAGAACTTTTTCCAACCAAAAGATGCAATGCTAAAAGCAATACAATATCGAATCGAGCCATATAAAAAACCATAAATTTTTACAGAATCTATTTTTTGTTTTTTCTCCAAATACTGCCATAAAAATGGAAACAACAGTCCACTTAATAAGGAAAATCCCACTAAGGAAAAAACTAAAACCGGAGGCAGCCACGGAATATTTCCTCCATTACCAAGCAGCAATAATAAAGCGGAAAGCTCAAGTCCAAAAATTAAAGACGTACTAATTTTTTTCCAAATTGAATTTGAAATTCGTGAGTTTGATTGTTCTGACATCGTATTTTATTATTTGAATTAATATTCAGCAAATTTGAATATTAATCAAACACAGAGCGTTCCGATGTATGCATCCGAACGTAATTTAAAATTCTTTTTCTTCAATAATTTTATGCCGTTTTACAAAATCGGTTGGAGAATAACCGGTGTGTCTTTTGAAAGTTGTATTAAAAGTAGTTTTCGAATTAAATCCGGATTCATAAGCAATTCCTAAAACATTTAATTGATTATATTTTTCCGATAACAACAGATTCTTAGCTTCCTCAATACGATATTTATTTATAAAATTATAAAAATTATCCCCATACAATTCATTAATCACAAATGAGGTTTCGTTACAACTTGCATTCAGGTTTTTTGCCAGTTTTGGTAAACTCAAATCATTATCCAAATACAATTTTTCAGAATTCATGAGTAATTGTAATTTTCCGTCTAACTCGGTTAATCTGGTATCAGAAACTCTTTTTGGGCTCTCTTTTTTATATTCTTTAATCGCTGATAAATCATTTAATTCATTTTTACTGAAATCAAAAATCTCTTTTTGCTGCAAAGAAAAATAGGCCAGAAAGAAAACACTCAGCAGATAGATGAAAGGAGTAAATTCAATTAAATTCGTTAAATTAAAAAAGACAAGATTAAACCATCCCATTAAAATAAATAATAAAACCAATAAAAAATATTTTAACCACGAAAGATCATTTTTTTCAGTTGAGGATGAAAATTCATGTATGTTTTTCAAATGATTTTGCAATCTCCTAAATGACAAAAACCAATAAATTATTGTCTGAAGCGGCAATGCTATTTTCAGAATAAAAAATATAACCCTGCCTGTTTCATAACTAAATTCGATGTTTTTCCCGGTTATAAAAAAGGGAAATCTAAAGACCAAAAAAACAAGAAAGGGTAAAAAATGTCCTAAATTTTTCTTTTCGAACTTTTTAGAAAATGATGTAAAATACAAAATGCTGATATAAAGAAATGGAGCCGTCAGGAATCTGATCAAACCTATCATCTCGAAAAGATTAGGGTGTTCTAAATATATCTTTTGATAAAACAAAGGTATTTCAATCATTGCCAACCCAAGTGTAATAACAAATATGCCTAAATACATATTAGCAATTACATTCACTTTTCGAGAATGGGCAAGAAGTAAAAAACCCAGCAAAAATACAGCGCCTGACGTAATACCCATTATGATTGGAAAATTCATCATACTAAAAATATCGATTTGCATTATTCCGGAACAAAAGTATTTCCTTAAATTATTTATATATCCAATTCTAAAAAAATAGTTTTCATCTCTTCGATCACAATTCTAATATCATTTTCAGTTGTTCGCCAATTTACAAATGAAGCCCTGATTCCTTTGCGGTTTTGATATATTGTAGGCGTCATAAAAACTTTTCCTGCATCGTTCAGGTGAGTCAGAAACTGAGATACTTTTTCCTGATTGTGATTTCCTTTTAAAATAAAACAGACATTATTCAGATGAATTGGGGCAAGAAGTTCAAAATTACCTGTTTCAGTAAGTTGATTTCCAAAATACAAAGCCAGTGCTGCGCTATTTTCTACAATATCCCGAAAGCCATTTTTACCATATGCCAATAAAGAAAACCAAACCGGTAAAGCTCTTAAACGCCTTGAATTTTCAGGTAAGACATTTAGATAATTGAAATTCTCTAACGGATTCCCTAAATAAGGAGCATTTGAGTTTTGAAAAGTTTCAATTTGTAAAGTTGTATGTTGTTCTTTTATCAAATAAAAAGCACTTTCGTAGGGCACATTCAGCCATTTGTGACAATCAATTGTAATACTGTCAGCTCCTTCCCAACCTTTTACAAGATGTTTAAACTTCTCAGAAACGGCAGAAAATCCTCCAAAAGCTGCATCAATATGCCACCAAAAGTTATATTTCCCCTTAAGTTTTGAAATGGCTTCGAAATCATCAAAATCAGCTGTGTTTACTGTCCCTGCACTTGAAATTAGAATGAAAGGCTTTCCGTTTAAATTCTTAATATTTTTCTCTAAATCATCCATATCAATTGCTTCCCGATTACCTTCAATTGTATTAATTGATGTGTAATTTTGACTGCCAATCCCTAACATTGATAATGCTTTAATAGAAGAAGAATGTGGTGTTGCCGTTAAGACAGGAATCGTGTCTGAAATTCCATTTTTGGCAAAATCTTTTCCAAGCTGACTTCCAAACCATTGTCTTCCAACTCCTAAACAAGTAAAATTTGACATGGTAGCACCCGTTACAAAACCACCCAAAAATGATTTTGGAAGCTCCAACAACTGCAATAACAAATTAATTGTTTCAAATTCAATCAATGCCGAAACACCGCCCTGTGCTTTTACGGCTTGTGTATTTTGATCGTAAACCGAAGCCAGCCAATCGCCGACAATAGATGCCGGAGTTGATCCTCCAGTTACAAATCCCCAATATCTGGGCCCCGATGAAGCAACCATCAAAGGCGCCAACCTTTCATTAAATTCGTTTAGAGCTTCTAAAGATCCTAAACCTAATTCGTTTAAATGACGATTTGGATCGATTGATTCTTTATTTGAAGTCGGGATATTTTCAAGATTATTTAAAAAACTTATTCCATGCTGTTTTGCTTTTTCAAGTATGTTTTCTAAATCGTTTAAATCATGTTGGAGAGCTGAATTCATTATATTTTATTTTTTAATAGTTGTAATTTTGCTTTTACCATTTTGTCTTCTCGGAAAACCGGGAAATCATCATCGAACAAATTAAATCGCCATTTACATTTAATAAAGTAGCAATTGGATCAACAAGCGTTCCTAATATCATTGCCACCGGTAATGCCTCCTGCATTGGTAACCCATAAACTGTTATGGCTAAAACTTCCCCAATATAACCTCCATTTGGAATTCCGCCTTCGACAATAGAAACAATTACAGTGATTCCTAACGCTAAAAGTATTGTTGAAGGTTCTGTAAAATCTTTTCCAAACATGGCAAAAAGCACCGTGATTTTTAAAATTGAAGACATACTTGAGCCGTCTTTGTGCAATGGTGCGCCAAGCGGAATTACTAAGTTCCGGACGTGAGCCGGAATATTCATTTTTTCTGCCGCTTCCAGGTTAGCCGGAATTGTCGCAATACTGCTGCAGGTTCCAACGGCTGTAAAAGTAGGTGTAATATTATGGCTCCAAAAAACTTTAAAAGCTCTTTTTCCTCCGGCTATAAAAGCATATATACTAAAAAAGACAAAGAAATAAAATGTACAGGCACCATAATAAATTCCCAATGGCTTGGCATAAACACCAAATAATTGCGGGCCAAAAACACCAACCTGATAAGCAAAATAAGCCCCTAAGCCTATTGGTGCCATTTTCATGATAATATTTAAAAGCTGCCTCATCACTTCATTACCGGAATCCAGAAAACTTCTGAAACTGTTTCCTTTTTCTCCCGATTGTAAATTTGCAAAACCCATTAGGAAGGAAAAAATAATAAGCGCCAGCATATTTTTCCGGGACAATAACTCGAAGAAATCATTTACGGTAAGCAATTTCGCTATCTGATCTCCAATACTTCCGGACTGAATATTTTCAATTGGAACTTTAGAAATTATAATATTTTGATGGATTGGAAAAAGATAAACTGCTAAAATCATTACAATCGCCGAAATCAGAACGGTACCCAGAAAAACAGCAATCATGATGACAAACAGTCTGCCTAATTTTTCTGTTTTTTCTAAATTGGCTATCGAAGAAGCAATTGTAAAAAAAATAAGGGGAATAATTGCTGTAAAAAGCAAATTAAGAAAAATATCTCCAAGAGGTTTTATCACTTCAACATCTTTCCCGAAATACAGTCCTAAAATACTACCTAAAATGATCCCGCATAGAAGTAAAAGTATACTGCCGTAGCTTTTTAGAAAATCGATTTTTTTAACCTCCATAATTTAAAGTATTATATTTCCGGATTCGGAACTTAAATTAAAAAATCAATTAAATTACGTAAAAAAGAGTTCGAAAATTGGCTTCGAAAATATTATTTTTTCAAAACAAAAGTGATAAAAGTCCTGTCGGCCAGTTCACCCGTTTTGCTTTTTACTTTTTCGGTTAAAGTCTCTGTGTAAGCAATTTTAAAAGCCGTTTTTTCAATTAATTGCTGTGCTTTTTCAATATTGTAAAGTGTAAATTCATATTCGGTAAACGGAAGTTGTTTCATAAAACCTTCGTCGGCAAATGTCAAGCAGAAATTTCCGTTTGGTTTTAAAATCCTGTAAATCTCTAAAAGCAATTTTTCAGGTTCCTGCCAAAAATAAATAGTGTTTACTGTGAAGATTTTATCGAAAAATGAATCTTGAAACGGAATTATATTTCCGTCATAGAGTGAAAAGAAGGCTTGTTTTTGAGAAACAAAATTTCTGTTGATCTGACGTGCTTCCTGAAACATCAATTCCGACATTTCGAGTCCGTAATAGGTCAATTTTTCAGCTTGTTGCAATAGGAATTCTAAATGTCCGGCATTTCCGTGACCTAATTCCAGAATTTTATTTGCTGTTGAAATGTTTAAATTTTGAATGGAATGACGCGTCATATTGATGTTGGTTTCATGCATCATATTCGCCATTTCTATTCCTTTTTCTCCAGTTGGGTGTTTTAGCTGAGACGCTATTGCCTGTAATTCTTCTTTTCTCATAATTGCTGCAATTATTACAAATTGAAATTAAAATACTGAATGCCATAGCCCAGATGGGAGGGAAAATCCTTTTGTGCCGGGGTTCGGCACAAAAGATTGGAAGGAACAGCTGGAAATAGCTCCTTATTAAAATTTAAATTTCAAATTCCAATATTCTAAATCTTGTCATTTCGACGAAGGAGAAATCTCCGTTTGCTGAGCCAACGTTGCGGAGTTACCCGCGGAGATTTCTCCTTCGTCGAAATGACAAAAATGGGTTAAAAAATCTGACTGGCAATCTGGCGTATATTCTCAGATTTCCCCATTGAATAATAATGCAATACAGGAACTCCGGCCGCTTTTAATTCTAAAGATTGCTGAATTGCCCATTCAATACCTACTTGTTTGATTTCTGCATTATTCTTGCACTTATCAACAGCATGGATCAAATCTTCCGGTAAATCGATACGGAAAATCTGAGGCAGGATCTGCATGTGTTTTTGAACCGCAATTGGTTTTATCCCCGGAATAATTGGTACCGTAATACCCATGTCTCTGGCTTTGGCAACAAATTCGAAATATTTAGTATTGTCAAAAAACATTTGGGTTACTACATAATCTGCCCCTGCATCCACTTTTTCTTTTAGTCGTCTTAAGTCAGATTGCAAGGATGGCGATTCTAAATGTTTCTCCGGATAACCTGCAACACCAATACAAAAATCGGCTTTGTTATCGATATCCATTACGTCGTGCAAATACTTTCCGCAATTTAACTGATTGATTTGTTTCACTAAATCTATAGCAAAATTATTCCCTCCCAATTTAGGAACAAAAGACTGCTCATCTTTCATAGCATCTCCACGAAGAGCCATTACATTATTGATTCCAAGATAATGACAATCTACGAGCATATATTCAGTTTCTTCCTGGGTAAAACCTCCGCAAAGCAAGTGAGGCACAGTATCTACGTTATATTTATGTTTTATAGAAGCGCAAATTCCAAGCGTTCCCGGACGCATACGAGTTAATTTTTTATCTAAAAGTCCGTTGCCTTTATCAATATAAATGTACTCTTCGCGTGAAGTGGTGACATCAATAAACGGGGGTTTAAATTCCATTAACGGATCAATATTGTCGTATAATTCCTGAATGCTTTTTCCTTTTTGAGGCGGAATAATTTCGAATGAGAATAATGTATTTCCTTTGGCGTTTTCTATATGTTCTGTTACTTTCATTTTAAGTTATGGGTTATGAATTATGATTTTTGAATAGTTTGTGTAAAAAATCTGAAATCAAAAAACGTAAATCAAATATTCTGTTTTGCTTATAAAATGATGATAAGAGTTTAATCTAAAATCTGAACTCTAAAATCATAAATTAATTTAATCTGCTATATTAGGATTCAACCATTTCATGGCGTAATCGGTTGGTACATTTCTACGTTTTGCATAATCTACCACCTGATCTTCTTTTATTTTTCCGAGTCCGAAATATTTACTTTCCGGATTTCCGAAATAATACCCGGAAACCGATGAAGCCGGCCACATCGCCATGCTTTCCGTTAAGGTTACTCCGATTTCTTTTTCTACATTCAGCAATTTCCAGATTGTCGGTTTTTCCAAATGGTCAGGACAAGCGGGATAACCCGGAGCAGGACGAATTCCTTTATAATCTTCCGCGATCATAGCTTCCGTACTCAGGTTTTCATCTGATGAATAACCCCAGAATTCCTTACGTACTTTTTCGTGTAAATATTCGGCGAAAGCTTCTGCAAAACGATCGGCTAATGCTTTTACCATAATCGAATTATAATCGTCAAGATCTTTTTCAAATTCAGCAGCCCATTCATCAACTCCAAAACCGGTTGTTACGCAGAAGGCTCCCATATAATCGACTTTACCACTTTCCTTAGGTGCAATAAAATCAGCTAACGCGATGTTCGGAGCTCCTTTTGTTTTTTGTGACTGCTGGCGTAAGGTCAAAAATGTCTGCAATGGTTTTCCGTTTTCATCTGTCAATTCAATATCATCATCGTTGATTTGATTGGCAGGGAAAATGCCGTAAATTCCTTTGGCCTGTAATTTTTTCTCAGCTAAAATTACTTTCAACATTTCCTGCGCATCTGCGAAAACAGAAGTTGCCTGTTCTCCAACAACTTCATCCGTTAAGATTGCCGGATATTTACCGAACAATTCCCAGGTTCTGAAAAACGGTGTCCAGTCAATATACGGAACCAAAACATCCAAATCTACTTCGATAACCTGTTCTCCAATTATATTAGGTTTTACCGGAGTGAAATTTTCCCAATCCAATTGCAATTTATTTTTACGCGCCTGTTCAATCGTCAGGAAGTTTTTATCCCTGGAACGATTCAAAAACGTTTCCCTGAACGCATCATACTCTGCACGAATATCGCTTGCATATATTTTTCGGTTATGGTCTAAAAGATTTCCTGCAACGGTAACGGCACGCGAAGCATCGTTAACGTGAATTACAGTTTCTCTATACTGAGGCGCAATTTTCACAGCGGTATGCGCACGTGAAGTGGTTGCCCCTCCAATCATAATCGGAATTTTAACGCCTTGTTTGTCTAATTCTTTGGCCAGATATACCATTTCGTCAAGCGAAGGTGTAATCAGTCCGCTTAGACCAATAATGTCTACATTATGTTCAATCGCTGCCGCAATAATTTTTTCCGGAGGCACCATAACGCCAAGATCTACAATCTCGTAATTGTTACAGGCTAAAACCACCGAAACAATATTTTTACCAATATCGTGAACATCACCTTTTACGGTTGCTATAAGTATCTTACCAGCCCCCCCCGCCCCCGAAGGGGGAGCCTCCAATGCATCTTTAATAGTAGCTAAAACTTTTTCTAGTCCAGTTAAAACTTCTGTGTTTGTAAATCTTAATACCTGAAATCCTTGTTCGTTCAACCATTTAGTTCTTTCTAAATCGCTTACTAAATTTTCAGGCAGTTGATGAATTAAGCCATCAACTTCAATTATAATACGTTCTTTTAAACACACAAAATCAGCAATATAATCGCCTATAATATGTTGCCTTCTAAATTTGTATCCTTCTAATTGTTTTCCGCTTAAATGTTCCCACAAAATCTTTTCAGTTCCAGTAGGTTTATTTCTCATGTCCAAAGAAAACTGCTTCAATAAACCATAATTCATCGGATTTGCAGTTTCCCAATGTTGAGAGGTCTTAACTCCCCCTTCGGGGGCTGGGGGGCGTTTTTGCGCATCAATAAAGGGCAATAAATAAGCCACAGCTTTTTTCATTACACGTGCCGATTTCACTACCTGAGGAAGAAACATTTTTCCGCTTCCGAATAAATCTCCAACCACGTTCATTCCCGTCATCAAATTAATTTCGATCACTTCGATTGGTTTTACAGCCGCCAAACGTGCTTCTTCAACATCAATTTCTATAAAAGCATCAACTCCTTTTACTAATGAATGTGTAATTCTCTCCTGAACCGTTCCTAAACGCCATTCCTGAATCGCTTTTTCATCTGATTTTACTTCTCCTTTTACATTTTCAGCAAAATCTAAAAGTCGTTCTGTTGCGTCGTCACGTCTGTTCAGAATTACGTCTTCAACATGTTCTAATAAATCTTTTGGAATATCATCATAAATCGAAAGCATCTCCGGATTTACGATTCCCATTGTCATTCCGTTCTGAATCGCGTGGTATAAAAACACCGAGTGCATGGCTTCACGAACGTGATCATTTCCTCTAAAAGAGAACGAAACATTACTTACTCCACCACTAATATGGGCATGTGGCAGGTTTTCGCGAACCCATTTTGTTCCTCTAAAAAAATCAATCGCATTCAACTTATGCTCATCCATTCCGGTTGCAACCGGGAAAATATTTAAATCGAAGATGATATCCTGCGGAGGAAAACCAACTTTGTTTACTAAAATATCATACGAACGCTGACAGATTTCGACTCTACGGTCAAAATTATCGGCCTGACCCACTTCATCAAATGCCATGATGATTGCTGCAGCTCCGTAACGTTTGATTAATTTGGCATGGTGAATAAAGGCTTCTTCGCCTTCTTTTAATGAAATCGAGTTTACAACACTTTTTCCTTGTACTACTTTAAGACCCGCTTCGATGATTTCCCATTTCGAGCTGTCGATCATAATTGGAACTCTCGAAATATCGGGTTCTGATGCAATTAAATTCAGGAATTTTGTCATTGCATGAACACCATCAAGCATTCCCTCATCCATATTAATATCGATGATCTGAGCTCCACCTTCTACCTGCTGTCTTGCAATATCAAGTGCTTCATCGTACTTCTCTTCCTTGATTAAGCGAAGGAATTTTCTTGAACCCGTAACATTCGTACGTTCCCCAATGTTTACAAAAACACTTTCGGGCGTAATAATCAACGGTTCTAATCCTGCTAATACAAGGTTTCTTCTTTTCTCTGCCATTTTTTTTTCAATTTTCAACGGAATAAATTCCGTCGCTACAATATGTTTCGTTCCTCTGGAACTTTATTCAACGTTTTGCTTGTCTTTGCGAGGAACGAAGCAATCTCATTCTAATATTTCAAATCCTAAACGGTATATATCCTAACAATTTTTTTGGGCATGTCCCAAGGGCCGGGCTATCCGCTATTAGTCCTCGCACTTCCTTCGTCAGGCTGTGGGCTAGCCGCTTCTATCCCTCCACGCGGGCACTTGGTTTCAAAACAACATTTTAATTTCCCGAAATTTCCATTATAAAATCATTTCCATTTGGATTTTTCTATATACTTGCATGTTACACCTGCATCATAGAAATAATATTTAATTTTAGTAAATCCCGCTTTAACTAGTGTAATTGAATCAGGTTTTAACTGCTCTTCCAAAATAATATAGTGTTCTTCTGGATTATTCAAATCATATTTCACTTTATAAAACTTATTTACAAGATCTCCATCATTGCTATAAATCTCAGACAAGATTTTTTTATTTGCATAAAAATAATATCTTAAATAATCTCTTTTCCCTTGACGTTCAAATCTAGTTGCAAGCCCAATTGTTTCACCTTTAAACGTCTTCTTATATGCATCATATTTATTCCCATTCTTAATTGAAAAAACAACGGACAAAAATATTAGCATAAAAACAATTATTCCTATAACCTTCTCTGTTTTATTTAGATCTCTTTTACCTTCTGTCATGTTTTTATTTTTCAACGGAATTAATTCTGTTGCTACCAATATATCGTTCCTCCGTAACTTTTATTCTCAGTTCAACCTGCAAGGCTTTTAAAACCTTGCAAGAGATCGTTATGCAAATACAGGCGCCACACGTGGCTTATAATCCTTCGCAACTTCAGCAATTAATCTGATATGATCCGGAGTTGTTCCGCAACAGCCGCCGATGATGTTGATTAAATTATCATCCAAATATTCCTTAATAAAAGCCTGGGTTTGTTCCGGAGTTTCATCGTATTGCCCGAATGCGTTTGGTAAACCTGCATTTGGATGTGCCGACACATTAAAACTCGTATGCTGTGCCAATGTTTTTAAATATGGTTTCAATAAATCGGCTCCAAGTGCGCAATTGAATCCTACGCTTAATAACGGAATATGTGAAACTGAAATCAGGAAAGCTTCAACTGTCTGTCCGGAAAGTGTTCTTCCCGAAGCGTCGGTAATGGTTCCTGAAACCATGATTGGAATATCGATATTACGGTCGTCTTTTACTTCTTCGATCGCAAAAAGTGCTGCTTTTGCATTTAACGTATCGAAAATTGTTTCTACTAAAAGCAAATCGCATCCGCCATCCATTAAGGCTTCAACTTGTTGTTTGTACGCTATTCGCAAATCATCAAATGTTACAGCTCTGTAACCCGGGTCGTTTACGTCCGGTGACATACTTGCTGTTCTGTTTGTTGGTCCGATTGAACCGGCTACAAAACGTGGTTTGTTAGGATTTTTAGCTGTAAATTCATCGGCTACTTCACGGGCAATTTTAGCCGATTCGTAGTTTAGTTCGTAAACCAAATCTTCCAGGAAATAATCGGCCATACCGATTGTGGTTCCTGAAAAAGTATTGGTTTCTACGATGTCTGCACCGGCTTCATAATAAGCGGCATGAACATCACGGATTGCCTGAGGCTGTGTTATGGATAGTAAATCGTTGTTCCCTTTTAACGGATGCGGAAAATCTTTGAAACGCTCTCCACGGAAATCTTCTTCGGAGAAATTATAGCGCTGTAACATGGTTCCCATTGCTCCATCAAGGATTAGGATATTTTTTTTGATTGCTTCCTGAATTGTTATAGACATGTTTTTCCTTTTCTTGCAAGACGCCAAGACGTCTAGCTTTATTTAATTATTATGTATTATCCTGAAGATAAAACCTAACAGGTTTTTGAAACCTGTTAGGTTTGCCTTTGACAATTATATTTTTTTTTACATTAATTCCAAAAATTCACTATTGATAGCTGATTAGCCCCGATTACTTCACCTAATTTCTATTTTCATAGGAGTTCAGTGAACTGCGTTTGAGCCGGTATCCTCGCAGTAAAACGGAGAGATAAAGGCGAAAGCGGGAACTCATAACAGCATAAATACGCCAATAATTCGTTCATGATACTGAAATTGATTCAGTAAAATTATATTGTAGTTGTCAGGAAAAGTTTGAGAAATACGTAATGTATTTTGTGTTATCTATCTTAAATACTTTGTTGGTATTAAGTAGAATGTAGCACCTTCTTTATGATAAAGGGTTGCTAAGGTTTCATTGGGTCTTTCCCTCCGCCTTTCGTGATAACTTTCAATAAATTTAGGAACGGTGCAAAGGTATGAAATAGCCTTACCACTTGCAAGTATTTTTTTAAGATTCTGAGTTACTAAGTTACTAAGATTTTAAGGTTTTTTTTAAAGGTTCTAAGTTGCTAAGTTTATAAATTTTAAAAAAGATTCTGAATGGATAACATAATAAGAAAAAAAGGTTCTGGGATTCTAAACTTAGAACCTCAGAACCTTAGTAACTCAGTATCTTAAAACTAAACTATCGCTTTCACAACCGCTTTTGGAGCTTCTTTACGAGTTCCGTCAAAACCGTCAACACCTGAAACGGTGGTATATTTTAAAACGTATTTTTTACCAGGATTGATAATTTGGTAGGCCGCCTGACACATCAAAGTCGCTTCGTGGAATCCGCAAAGAATTAATTTTAATTTTCCAGGATAAGTGTTAACGTCTCCGATAGCGAAGATTCCTGGAATATTGGTTTGGTAATCTAATGCGTTATTTACTTTAATTGCATTTTTCTCGATATCTAATCCCCAGTCTCCGATTGGTCCTAATTTTGGAGTTAATCCAAAAAGTGGAATAAAGAAATCTGTTTCGATTTTACGGTGTGCTCCGTTTTCTTCGATATCAAGAGATTCAACGTGCTCAGCACCATTGATTCCGATTACTTCTGCAGGAGTAATTAACTTAATTTTACCGGAAGTTTTTAATTCCTGTACTTTTTCTACAGAATCCAACGCTCCTCTAAATTCGTTTCTACGGTGAATTAAAGTTACTTCTGAAGCTACATTGGCAAGGAAAATACTCCAGTCTAATGCTGAATCTCCTCCTCCTGCAATTACAACTCTTTTATCTCTGAATTTCTCCGGATTTTTGATGAAATATTTTACTCCTTTATCTTCATAAAACTCGATATCCTGAATAAGTGGTTTACGTGGTTCAAAACTTCCAAGCCCTCCTGCGATAGCAATAACCGGAGCCTGGAATTTCTTTCCTTTATTTGAAGTTACGATAAAACTTCCGTCTTCTTGCTTTTCGATGGTTTCAGCACGTTCACCTAACGTATAACCCGGTTCAAACTGTTTAATTTGTTCTTGTAAGTTATCAATTAAGTCTCCTGCCAAAACTTCCGGAAAACCAGGAATGTCATAAATAGGTTTTTTAGGATACAATTCTGAAAGTTGTCCTCCTGCTTGTGGTAAAGCATCTAAAATATGGCATTTTAATTTTAATAATCCTGCCTCGAATACGGCAAATAAACCTGTTGGTCCTGCTCCAATTATAAGTATATCTGTTTTAATCATTATGGTGTTGTTTATAATCATTCTTAATAATACAAAGAAACGAATAATTTATTCTTATTTCAATGATTTTTATCATTCATTCTCTGCGAAACTTTTTACTCTTTATTTTTTAATGAAGCGGTAATTTCGTTCATCTTTTTAACCTTATCTTCAAAATCGCCTTTTAAAGTTTTCCTGTATTCATTAAGGTTTTCAACCATTTTATTAATATCCTCCGGGATTACTTCTTCAAAAAACTCCCGTAGTCTTTTGGCGGTCGTTGGTGATTTTCCGTTGGTCGAAATGGCAATTTTTACATTCCCTTTCGTTACGATTCCACCTAAATAATAATCACATAAATCCGGTGTATCGGCGATGTTGCAAATCAAATAACGCTTTCGGGATAAATCGTACACTTTTTTATTTACTTCTAAATCGTCTGTGCAGGCGATAACCATATGGCGCTTTTTGAGCATTTTCTTCTTAAACTTCGATTGCGTCAATTTAAGTGTAGGGTGTTTTTCTGCTAAAACTTTAATCTCAAGATGAAAATCTTTTGCTACAACCTCTACATTTGCATTTGGGCTCGATTTTAATAAAAAAGAAAGCTTTTCTAACCCAACATTTCCACCTCCAACAATCAGAACATTCAGATTGTGAAGTTTTAAAAATATTGGATATAATTCGTTTTGTTCCATTTTAATTTATTTGCATCGGGTGAAAATACGATGTTTTATTTTTTATCGAACAATTTCTTTTGAAAAAAAATCTTCGTAAAAACCTTTTAATTTCATCGGATTAAAATCCGACGCTACAATATCGGCCGTTCCTCCGGAACTTTATTAAACAATTTCTTTTGATAGAAATTCTTCGTAAAACCTTTTAATTTATTGCTTTCGCTTCATCGGATTAAAATTCGACGCTACAATATCGACCGTTCCTCCGGAACTTTATTGAACAATTTCCTTTGATAGAAATTCTTCATA
>JBDTRA010000110.1:0-14728 GCA_039931915.1 Flavobacterium sp.
TTGATGCTGACGAATTAGCCAGAAACTTATTTGTTAGTCCTGAAGATGATTTTCACGTTCGAATTGGAAGCGCTATCTATTTTGAGATTTTATTCGACAATAATGAATTTGTTGAATTAGATAAAAACATGACATCGAAAGATCCTTTGCATTTTGTGGATACAAAAAAATATGCAGAACGATTGAAGGATGTAATGGAAAAAACTCAACTTAAAGATGCTGTTCGTACCGGAGTGGGTAAATCCAAAGGAAAAGAGCTTGTAATCTGCTGTATGGATTTTGCCTTTATTGGCGGATCAATGGGAGCTGTGGTTGGTGAAAAAATTTCAAGAGGAATTAATCATGCAATCAAAAACAAACTTCCTTTTGTAATGATTTCTAAATCTGGAGGTGCCCGTATGATGGAAGCTGCTTATTCGTTAATGCAATTGGCTAAAACATCTGTAAAACTGGCACAGCTGGCAGAAGCAGGATTACCATACATTTCTTTATGTACTGATCCAACTACGGGAGGAACTACTGCATCTTATGCCATGTTAGGAGATATTAATATTTCTGAGCCTGGTGCTTTGATTGGTTTTGCTGGCCCTCGTGTGGTTCGTGACACTACAGGAAAAGATTTACCGGAAGGTTTTCAAACTGCTGAGTTTCTTTTAGAGCATGGTTTCCTTGATTTTATTACGCCTAGAAAAGATTTAAAAGACAAGATCAATTTGTATATCGATTTGATTCAGAATAACGAAATTAGATAGTTTTTTTTAACTGCTAAAAACACAAAATCTCATTTGCTTAATTGCAGGTGAGATTTTTTTATATCTTTAATTCAAATCTAAGTTTATGAAAAGAGTTTTTATTGGTTTTGTATTTTGTTGTCTTCTTTCAAATTGCAATAAAAAAGAAAACACGAAAGAAAACATTCCTTATATAATTTCTCAAAAAACGCACAAAGTAATTCATGGTGAAATAGTTCCGTCACCTCCACCAATTCCAGGATGGCTTGTTTACGGAACAAATACATTTATTATCAACTCTGATTCCACAGCATACTATTTCCAAAATAAAGGAATAGGCTTTATATGCGGAACACCAAATGCTGACACAATCCCGTATTTTATAAATTTGCAGCCAAAAGATTTAATCGAAATTTCAAATAAAAATCTCTATGAATTTATAAAGTTGAATTATAAAGATGACTTCCGCAATGCAACTTTTATTGCATCAGAATCTGACACTTTAAAATCGAAGATATTCTTTGATTTACGTAAATCTTTGAGCCATTTTATTAGAGATCGCGATTTCTGCGTTATAAGAAGAACAACTCAAGAAGAAGATACTGTTTTGAAATACAAAAGAAGTAACGGATCTTATTATTCGGAAGACATAAAATGGGACAAAACAAAAATTAAATTTCCTGAACAAATTAAATTTGTAAAACCACCAATTCTAATTAAAACGAAACCTTAAAACCTTATCAACTTCGAATTTTAAAATCACATCCCAGTTCGAATAGCTTCGACCGGATCTAAATTTGCAGCTGAAATTGCAGGCAGGATTCCGGAAATTAATCCGATAAGTGCAGCCAAACCAGTTCCTAAAAGTATATTGCCCATACTTAATACAAATTCAAAATCGAGTGCTTTTGTCAGGATCAGTGCAATTCCCCAAACCATCAACAAACCAATTATCCCTCCTATTACAGACAAAATAATAGCTTCAAACAAAAACTGAAATAAAATAAAACGGTTTTTAGCTCCTAATGATTTTTGAATTCCAATTAAATTTGTGCGTTCTTTTACAGAAACAAACATGATGTTAGCAATTCCGAAACCTCCAACCAAAAGAGAAAATCCGCTGATAATCCATCCTACAACATTCATCTGTCCTAAAATTCCATCAATAAAATCGGTAAAACCAGAAAGTACATTAACGAAAAAGTTATCCATTTCTCCGGCTTTCATTCCGCGGAAAGCTCTTAATTTCTGAGCAACTTCAGCTTTGTAAGCATCCATATCAACGCCTTTTACAGGTTTTAAAACAATTACAGGCGTCATAGAATCACTATCGCCGTACATTCGGCGTAAAAAATTGGCGGGTAAATAAACAGATGTATCATTACTGTCCCCAAAAAAACCGGCTCCTTGTTTTGCAATCACACCAATTACTGTAAAACGCTGTCCATAAAGCCTGATATTTTTTCCGATAGGATCACTTGTACCAAAAAGCCCTTCGGCAATATCATATCCCAAAACAATAACGGAAGTCCCGGAATTGGATTCAGACTCATTATAAAATCTCCCCTTGTCAAAACTTAATCCATCAATATCAACCATTTCAAATGAAGAAGGAATAATATTAACATCACTAACAGTTTTAGAGTCATATTTCAAGCTTTCCCTGTTAACAAAAAGTTGGTATCCTACTTGTTCAGTGTCATTAAGTGAATTTTTTAAATAGGTATATTCATCATATTTCACATTTGGAAATTGTTCTCTTTTCCATTGCGGGATTTCGGATGGCCCAAAACAATATTTCATCAAATAAATCGTATTTTTATCTAAGCTGCTCAAATCTTTAGAAATTTTTCGATCTAAAGAATCAACAGCAGCCAATACAGCAATAATCGAAAAAATTCCAATAGTTACTCCTAACAATGACAAAAGAGTCCTCAATTTGTTATTTCGTAAAGCATTTATGGCAAAGCTCAGACTTTCTTTTAATAACCTTAGATAAACCAGCATATACACGTATTTTTCAATAAAGTAAAATTCAATAAATTAAAAACAAAAACCTAATAAAAGTTAACTTACTCATCAGTAGATTTTTTTAGCATAATGTTACAAGAATTCCTTTAAATATATTATCAAAAAAAACTACTTTTGCAGTCTGAAAATTATAACTACACAATGAGCACAACTAAAACAATACAATCTGCATTAATATCTGTTTTTTCGAAAGATGGATTAGAGCCTATCGTTAGAAAATTACACGAGCAAAACGTTACACTTTATTCAACTGGAGGAACTGAAGATTTTATCAAAAACTTAGGAATTCCTGTGGTTCCTGTTGAAGATATTACTTCTTTTCCTGAAATTCTTGGCGGAAGGGTAAAAACATTACATCCGAAAATTTTTGGAGGAATTTTAAATCGTCAGGATAACGAAAGTGATGTACAGCAAATGAAGGAATTTGATATTCCGCAGATTGATTTAGTAATTGTTGATTTGTATCCGTTTGAAAAAACTGTTGCTTCTGGTGCAAGCGAACAAGATATTATTGAAAAAATTGATATTGGCGGAATTTCATTGATCCGTGCAGGTGCAAAAAATTTCAAAGATACTGTTATCGTGGCTTCTGTTAATGAATACAGTCTGCTTTTAGATTTAATCACAGAACAAAACGGAGCAACAACTCTTGAGAACAGAAGATTATTTGCTACAAAAGCTTTCCATGTTTCTTCTCACTATGACGGAGCTATTTTTAATTATTTCAATACGGATGAAACTATCTATAAGGAAAGTATTGACAATGGTCAGATTTTACGTTATGGAGAAAATCCTCATCAAAAAGGATTCTTTTTTGGAGATTTTGATGCAATGTTCAAAAAAGTTCACGGAAAAGAGTTATCTTACAACAACTTACTGGATGTTGACGCTGCTGTAAACTTAATTAACGAGTTTAAAACTGACGGACCGACATTTGCTATTTTAAAACACAATAATGCTTGTGGCTTGGCTTCAAGAAAAACAATCAGTGAAGCCTATTTAGCAGCTTTGGCTTGCGATCCAACATCTGCCTTCGGTGGTGTTTTAATAGCAAACACTAAAATAGACTTAGCTACAGCTCAGGAAATAAATAAACTGTTTTGTGAAGTTGTTATTGCTCCAGGTTATGATGATGATGCAATTGTTGTTTTACAGGAAAAGAAAAACAGAATTATATTAGTTCAAAACGAAGTTGAATTGCCATCAAAACAAGTTAGAACATGTCTTAACGGATTGTTAATTCAGGATAGAAATAATATTACAGATACTAAAGAGCATTTAAAAACCGTTACAATTACAGAGCCAACCGCTCAGGAAACAGAAGATTTGATATTTGCTTCTAAAATATGCAAAAACACAAAATCCAATACGATTGTGTTTGCTAAAAACGGGACATTAATTTCGTCCGGAACTGGTCAGACTTCAAGAGTTGATGCTTTAATACAAGCGATTGATAAAGCCAAAGCATTTGGATTTGATTTAACAGGCGCTTCTATGGCAAGTGATGCATTTTTCCCTTTTCCTGATTGTGTAGAATTAGCCAAAAATGCAGGAATAACAGCTGTAATTCAGCCGGGAGGATCAATTAAAGATGAATTAAGCATAAATTATTGCAATGAAAATAATCTTGCAATGGTATTTACAGGAACTCGTCATTTTAAACATTAATTTGTTTAACTTTGTTGAAAATAATTATTTATAACATTCTAAACCCCTAAAAAACTTATGGGATTTTTTGATTTCATGACCGAGGATATTGCGATAGACCTTGGTACCGCAAACACTTTAATCATACATAATGATAAAGTCGTTATTGATAGTCCTTCTATCGTTGCACGTGATAGAATATCAGGCAAAATTATTGCTGTTGGTAAGGAAGCCAATATGATGCAAGGTAAAACACATGAAAACATTAAGACCATAAGGCCTTTAAAAGATGGTGTAATTGCTGATTTTGATGCTTCTGAAAAAATGATCAATATGTTCATTAAAAGTATTCCGGCATTGAAAAAAAGAATGTTTACTCCAGCTTTAAGAATGGTAGTATGTATTCCGTCCGGTATTACTGAAGTTGAAATGCGTGCAGTAAAAGAATCTTGCGAAAGGGTAAACGGAAAAGAAGTTTATTTGATCCATGAACCAATGGCGGCAGCAATTGGTATTGGTATTGATATCATGCAGCCAAAAGGAAACATGATTGTTGATATTGGAGGTGGTACAACTGAAATTGCCGTTATTGCATTAGGCGGAATTGTGTGTGACAAATCTGTAAAAATTGCAGGTGACGTATTCACAAACGATATTGTTTATTATATGCGTACACAACACAATCTTTTTGTTGGAGAAAGTACTGCTGAGAAAATAAAAATCCAGATTGGAGCTGCTATCGAAGATTTAGATGGCCCTCCTGAAGATATGTCAGTTCAGGGTAGAGATTTACTTACCGGTAAACCAAAACAGGTAGATGTTTCATACCGTGAAATTGCCAAAGCATTAGATAAATCGATTCAACGTATTGAAGATGCCGTAATGGAAACTTTATCTCAGACTCCTCCTGAATTAGCTGCTGATATTTACAACACAGGTATTTATTTAGCTGGTGGCGGATCGATGTTAAGAGGTTTAGATAAACGTATTTCGCAAAAAACAGATTTACCTGTTTACATTGCTGAAGATCCATTAAGAGCAGTTGTTCGTGGAACTGGAATGGCACTTAAAAACATTGCAAAATTTAAAAGTATCTTAATCAAATAAGATTCTAAAATACAATCAATAAATATCTTTTATTCGGGTTGAATTTTAAACATTTGACTCTAATAAATTTTGAACACAAAAGCATATCCTGAAACAAAATAACCAAACAAGAAATGCAGCAAATTTTTAATTTTATTATAAGAAACAGCAATCGATTGCTGTTTTTGCTGCTTTTAGGTATTTCGTTGGCGCTCACAATCCAATCACACTCTTTCCACAAAAGCAGAATTGTCAGCTCTGCTAACTTTATAAGTGGCGGTGTTTATGAAAAAATCAACAACGTAAATGAGTATTTGAATTTGAGAACTGAAAATGACGAGCTGATACTTGAAAACGCAAGATTAAAAAGTCTTTTATTTAATATAGAAGATACTACCAAAGCACCAATGATTGACAGTTTGAAAGGTGTTAAACCTGCTGATATTATTGTTTCGAAAGTAATTCATAATACATACAATACACACGAAAACTATATTACTTTAAATTCCGGAGCAAAAGAAGGAGTCAAAGAAGATATGGGTGTAATAAATAGTTTGGGTATCATTGGTATCGTAGATAAAACTTCTGCTAATTATTCCACAGTGGTGAGTATTCTGAATATGAAATCTCAAATCAATGCTAAAATTAAAAAATCAAACCATTTTGGATCATTAACCTGGAATGGAAAAAGCACAGGATTTGTTCAATTAGTAGATGTTCCAAGGTTAGCTTCGATTAGAAAAGGCGACACGATTGTCACTGGTGGGCAATCAGAAATTTTCCCCGAAGGAATTAATATCGGGACTGTTTACAAAACATATACACAGGCCAAAACAAGTTTTTATGTTATAGACGTTAAATTATTTAACGACATGACAAATTTGGGACATGTTTATATTATTAAAAGTAAAGACAGGGACGAACTTATTAATTTAGAAAAAAAGGAAAAAAATGAATAGCGCATTGTTAGTCAATATTTTTCGATTTATTGTGTTACTGATGATTCAGATTGTTATTTTTAATAATATGAATTTTTTAGGCTACATAAGCCCTTATCCATATATTTTATATATTATTTTATATCCTGTAAACAGTAATAGATCCGGGTTAATATTTTCCAGTTTTTTATTAGGCCTTACAATGGATATGTTTTGCAATTCAGGAGGTGTTCATGCTGCAGCCTGTGTATTATTAGCCTATTACAGACCCTATATTTTTAAATTCTCTTTCGGATTAAGTTACGAATATCAAACCATCAAATTAAACGAATCACTAACACCTGAACGTTTTTCATTTATTTTGGTTTCCGTTTTATTACATCATATTGTTTTGTTTATTCTGGAAGCTTTCCAATTTAAATTTATTTGGGATATTTTACTCCGAACTTTATTCAGTTCTATTTTTACAATACTCACTTCGATAATAATCATATATCTTATTAAGCCCAATAAACGATGAGAAAAGTCCTGCTGCCCACTTTAATTATTATTGCAGCATCTTTGCTAGTGATCAGGATATTTTATTTACAGGTTATTGATGATTCTTTCAAATTAAAATCAGAAAATAATGCTATCAAAATAAAATACGATTATCCTGAACGCGGATATATTTTTGACAGATACGGAAAACTGCTTGTCGCAAATCAGTCTTCTTATGACATCATGGTTATTCCCAGAGATGTTAAAAAAGACCTGAATGTTACTGAATTTTGTGAATTATTAGATATTACAAAAGAAGAATACGACAAAAGAATAGCTAAAGCAAAAGTTTACAGTCCAAGATTGCCATCTGTTTTTTTAGCACAGCTTAACAAAGCGGAATTTGCTGCTTTCCAGGAAAAAATCAGAAAATTTGAGGGTTTTTATTTCCAAAAACGTTCTCTTCGTGATTACGAAGTAGATTATGGTGCAAATATCTTTGGATTTATAACACAGGTAAATGAAAAACTGATTGCAAAAAACCCTTATTACAACAGTGGTGATTTAATTGGAAAACAAGGTGTTGAACAAAGCTACGAAGAAGTTTTAAGAGGTATAAAAGGAGTAAAATACATTCAAAAAGACAAATACAATCGTGAGATTGGTTCTTATAAAGATGGGAAATATGACACTATTGCTGTACAGGGAGAAGACATTAATTTGACTATTGATGCTGAACTTCAAAAATATGGCGAAGAATTAATGATTAATAAACGAGGCGGAATTGTAGCACTTGAACCAAAAACAGGAGAAATTTTAGCACTTGTAACTGCCCCATCTTATGATCCTGCTATTCTGGTTGGAAGACAACGTTCTAAAAACTACACGTTGTTATATCATGATTCTATTGCAAAACCACTTTACGACAGAGGGCTTTTAGCAGAATATCCCCCAGGATCTCCTTTTAAAATTATGACGGGGCTTGTAGGGTTACAGGAAGGTGTTGTAGATGAAAGCACTACTTTTATGTGTAATCATGGTTTTGCTTATGCTCCCGGCAGATTTCAAAGATGCCATTGTGGCGGTGGCCCTCGTGATCTTCACGTTGGAATTTATAAATCATGTAATGCCTATTTTTCGAATGTTTACTTACGAACTATTAGTAAATATCCAAGCGCTCCTAATGCCGTAGATGTCTGGAGCAATCATATAAAAAGTTTTGGACTCGGACAATTTATGGGCTATGACTTGCCAATCGGTAAAAGGGGGAAAATTCCAAATTCAAAAACATACAAAAAAATGTATCCTGATTGGGGTTGGAGTGGAAAAACAATTATATCGAATGCCATTGGACAAGGAGAAGTCCTGATGACGCCAATTCAACTTGCGAATATGATGTCGGCCGTTGCCAATGAAGGTTATTACTATACCCCTCATATCATTAAGAAAATTAAAGGCGAAAAAATCGATACCCGGTTTACAACAAAACACGTAACCACAATAGACAAAAAATATTTTAAACCTATGATAAGCGGTTTATTTGATGTTTATAATTTTGGAACAGCTTATGCACTTAAAGTTGAAGGCATCGATATTTGTGGAAAAACAGGTACAGCAGAAAATTTCGCTAAAATTAACGGAAAAAGAACACAACTTAAAGACCACTCTATTTTTGTGGCTTTTGCACCAAAAGACAATCCAAAAATAGCCATCGCTATTATGATTGAAAACGGTGGTTTTGGAGCAACAATTGCAGGACCGATTGCCAGTTTAATGATTGAAAAATATTTAAAAAGAAAAATTTCAAGAACGGATTTAGAAGTTAGGGTTTTAAATAAAAGCCTATTGTCTGAATATGCCAAATTAGGAGGTATGACTGAAGCCAGTCTTATAGAATCTACTCCAAAAGATTCTGTTTTGAAAGCTAAAATAGTGACTCCAAAAGTCATTACGCCAAAAACAGAAATTAAGAAGACAACAGAAGACACCACTACAAAAAAAACATAACAAGGATTATTTCAAATGAAAAATCAAAGTGTAAAAAAAAATATTGATTGGATAAGTGTGATTATCTACAGTCTTCTGGTAATTCTGGGATGGTTAAATATATATTCCTCTTCTTTATCTTCTACAGAAGGAACTTACGAAAAACAGCTCGTATTTATTGCCTGCACCATACCATTAATTTTTATTGTTTTATTCGTGGATGGAAAATTCTACGAAAAATATGCCAGCATTATTTTTGGAGTTTCCTTATTATCATTGGCAGGTTTATTTCTTTTCGGAAAAACAATTGCAGGACAAAGATGCTGGTATGCTATAGGGAGCTTTACTTTACAGCCTTCCGAGTTTGCAAAAGCTGCAACATCATTAGCATTGGCCAAATATCTAAGTGACACTCAAATTAATCTTAAAGAAGTTAACAGACAAGTTCAGGCACTGGCTATAGTATTTTTGCCTGTACTTTTAATTTTACCTCAACCGGATCCGGGAAGTGCTTTAATTTACAGTATTTTCATTATTGTCCTGTATAGAGAAGGATTACCTTCATGGTATGTCTGGACTGGTTTTATAACTATTTTATTATTTGTTTTAACACTTGTTTTAGAGCCATACGTAGTAATTCTAATTGCATTATTAGTATTGATAATAATATATTTTAAAGGGCGGGTTGTAGATAGAAATCTTCTTTTAAGCACAATACTACTTGCCATTATTTCTGTTTTTGTTTACTCGGTAGACTATGTTTTTGACAATGTTTTTAAGCAACATCACAGAGACCGTTTTAATATCTTACTTGGAAAAAGTGTTGATATGAAAGGTATCGGATATAACACCAACCAATCAGAAATTGCAGTTGGTTCCGGCGGGTGGATAGGAAAAGGTTTTCTACAAGGGACACAAACAAAAGGTGGTTTTGTACCGGAGCAACATACTGATTATATTTTTACAACTGTTGGTGAAGAATGGGGTTTTGCGGGATCATTCATCGTTATTGCTCTTTTTGTCGGATTGCTTTTACGTGTTATTTATTTAGCCGAAAGGCAAAAAACAAAATTTAGCAGGGTATATGGATACTGTGTTGCCGGAATTTTATTCACACACTTTTTTGTAAATATAGCAATGGTTATTGGTATTTTCCCAACAATAGGCGTACCTCTCCCCTTCTTTTCTTATGGAGGTTCCGGGCTATGGGGGTTTACAATTTTATTATTTATCTTTTTAAAAATGGATGCTAATAAAGTAAATGAGTGGTAGGTAACCTGAAAATTATGATAAAAAAAATCCGAAGTTAACTTCGGATTTTTTTATTACATGTAACTTAAAATTTCTTTTTTGTAAGTATCGTATTCTCCCTGAAGAATCAAACCATTGTCGAGTAATTTTTTATAATTCTGTAATTTATCAAAAAGCTCTTCTTTCGATAATTCACTTAATTTGCGTTCACCTGTCAAAGTTTGAGTCTGCTGAATTGGTTCAAACGTTTCATAAGAAGTTGTTGCAGGCAATATTTCGGCAAAGTTTGTTACTTCTTCTGTTTCAACTTCTTCTACATCATCATCATTAGAATCAATTTGAGTTTCAATTGAGTTTACAACCTCCGGAGCTATTGTTCCTGATTCAGGGTTTTTAAGTAAATCTATTTGCTCTTTTGCGTAAGTATATATTTTTCTTGCCTGGATTTTCGGAATATAATCTATCGAAATAGACAAATCTGTAGTAGTACTAAATGAAAATTCAGAACCCAAAATATTTTCCTTTACAAAAGTGGCCGCAATATCATCCCAGGTATAATCTGTAAAATCCATAGAAAGTCCAAGATTTTTAGGTTTACAGATGATAATTCTTTTGTTGGTTAAGATAATACTATCCGGAAAAACAGTAATTGCTGGTTTTTTCTGAACCGCAATGTATCCAATTTCTTCATTTTTCATCAATAAATCATTGAGTTTTGAAGTGATTTTCTCAATAGCTTTTGGGTCTTGTTCCTCGTTCAGAAATTTTTTAAATTGTTCTTTCATGTTTTTATAAGTTGCTAAGTTACACAGTAACTGAGTTGCTAAGTTTTTTGTCTTACGCTACAAATGTAATGCCTAATTTTCTAATTCAATAATTTCATTCTGAATTTTCTTCGTCAAACTTTTGAAAACCAATTCGTAGGAATGATCTATCAATTCTTTTATAAAACTTGTTGGCAAATTTCCATTTAAAGCTATCGTATTCCAATGAACCTTACTCATATGAAATCCTGGTTTTATCTCTTCATATTCGGCCCTTAGTTCCTGAGCGCGTTCCGGATCACACTTTAGATTAACAGAAGGCTCATTTTTTTCCCATTGCAATAACGATGATAAAGCAAACATTTTTCCTCCAACCTTAAAGACCAAAGTATTTTCATCAAACGGAAAATGCTCAGTAGCTCCTTTTTTCGAAAGACAATATTCGTAATAAGTTTCTAAATTCATGATTTAAAATTTATTTTTTATTCAATTTTTCAAATATTCACAATTAGTATTATCCGAAAATAAATAGCAAGGCATTCAAATTTATTTTTCACCAATTTCGCCAAGATGTGTGTGTTTAAAACCTGTTTCGTATTTCAAACCATAACCAAAAATACGATCCATAGCAGCATGCGAAAATAAAATTATGCCCATTAACTGAACAACTTCAATTGTGAGATAACAGCCTAAAATATAAAACAAAACGGCAACTCCTCTATGGTGAAATAAATTATATAAAAATGCCCCGGCTTTAGTATTAATTGTATAGCCAAACATTGATAAATCCGGGGCTAAAATCAGGGCTAAAAACCACCACCATTGATAATTCAGGAAACTAAATAAATAGATCCCGAAAATAAATAACCCTAATTCTTCTAATTTGATAACTGTTTTCATTTTACTACTTTTTCCATCATTTTTTCAGGATGATTTAATGCCGTAAATCCAAATTTCTTGTATAAAAAATGAGCATCAGTCGTTGCCAATCTCCAGATTTTAATTTCTTTTAGCTGTGGTTCATTCATCATATTTTCAATTAAAATAGACGAATAACCTTTGCCTCTATGTTCTTCACCAATAAAAACATCCATAACATAACCAAAAACCACATAGTCTGTTATCACCCGTGCAAAGCCAATTTGTTTGTCATCGAGATAAATTCCAAAACAAACTGAAGCATCGATTGTTCTCTGTACTTCTTCTATTGTGCGCCCCGCAGCCCAATAAATATCTTTTAAAAAATGCTGAATAAAAGGAACATCCAGTTTGCTTTTATCGGTCGAAACAGTAATCATATTTTATATAAAATAGGTTTTGACGGACTAGCATCATTCTCAAACGAAGCGATTTGCAGGTTCAGTAAATAATCTCCATCTTCAATTTCGTCAGGAACAAAAATCATTTCAGTAATCGTTGCATTTAGCCGTGCATCAGGATTTAAATGAAGCGTATTTTTTACATTCCAAAAAGCCTTATGTGCTAATAATTTTCCTTCGTCATGTTCTTTGTCAACACTTGGTAAATCGATTAATAAATGCCGGATTTCACTTTCGCAGATAAAGGTTGCGGCACCTTCAGACAAATAAGGCGGATTTGTATTCGAATATTTTCTTGATTTTTTTTCAATTTGATTTGGAAGCGTTCTAATAATTAAAGCCTCAACTGTAATACCAGCCGAAATTGTCACATTGAGCGAAGTCGAAATGCCCATTGCTTTTTGAACCTGGTCCTTCGTAATAACCAAATCTTCTCCAATCGTTTCAGGCTCAATAGTAATTAGCCTGGCCAAAAAGAAAAACTGTTTTAAAGACTGATTAATACTGTAAAAATCATTTGTAATATGCCCTAAACATTCAGTGTGGGTTCCATGTCCGTGTGGATTGAAAAAAATATTATTGAAATTCGTTGATGATTTTCCTTCTGAGACTTTCCCGATCCAATCTCCAAAAACGACAGGCTCAATAACTGGTTTTTCAATATACCAGGCAATCGGATTTTCATCTGTATTCGTTAACGGAATTGAAATATCAATTGGTTTTGATAAGTCAATTTCGAATATTTTATTTTTATGTTGAATCTTAGCTTGCACAAATTCTGATTTAAAATTTATTCCTTCATTCTTTTACGGTTAACCCTATTCCAAATTTAAATAAAACAAATCACTTGCTATCCCATCCGTCAAAAATTTTCCCTTTGCAGTTGGCCGTAAAATATTCTCTGAAATATAAACCAATTCATCATTTAAAAATTTCTGTATTTGCTTATTCAGGTAAATTGAATATTCAGGACCAAACTCATTTTCGACTCGTTCCAGAGAAACACCCCAAATAGTTCGCAGTCCCGTCATGATATATTCGTTATAACGATCTGATTTAGATAATATTTCAGTTTCTATTGGCAGAATATCATCTTGAATAGATTTCAGATAAAGTGAATTATTTGCAACATTCCAGCCTCTTTTCTCACCATCATAACTATGTGCCGAAGGACCAATACCAATATATTTTTTCCCCAGCCAATACGCCGAATTGTTTTTGGAAAAATAATTCTCTTTTCCAAAATTCGATAATTCATAATGAATAAAACCATTTTTTTGAAGTGTTTCTACTAAAATCATAAAATGATTTGAAGCCACTTCATCTTGCGGTTCGGCAATTTTACCGGCATCAATTAACTTTTTTAAAGCCGTTTTGGGTTCAACGGTCAAAGCATAACTTGAAATGTGCGGAATACCAAAACTTAAGGCTGTTTCAATATTCTTCTTCCACATTTCATCAGTTAATCCAGGAATTCCATAAATTAAATCGAGTGAAATATTATCAAAGTATTTGGTAGCTTCTGCCAGGCATTTTATGGCTTCCGCCGAATTATGAGCGCGATTCATCAATTTTAAATCTTCTTCAAAAAACGACTGAATTCCGATACTTAAACGATTTATCGGGCTTTTAGATAATTCAAAAATTCTTTCTTTAGACAAATCATCAGGATTGGCTTCGAGGGTAATCTCCGGGTTTTCTGCAACTTTATAATTTTCATAGACGGTATCAATCAAAAGCTGCAGTTCTGAATTCTCTAAAACAGATGGAGTTCCACCACCAAAATAAATGGTTTCTACAACTTCATTTTCGAATTCACTTTTACGCATCTGAATTTCTTTGACAATGGCCAAAACCATTTCATCTTTCTTCTTCATCGAAGTCGAAAAATGAAAGTCGCAATAATGGCAAGCCTGTTTGCAAAATGGTATGTGAATGTAGATGCCTGACATGTTTAATTGAGTAATGAAATGATTTTAGTTTAAAAGTTAATTTTCAAAATGACTAATCGTCTTATTTCCTAATTTTATCTTCATTCTGTTTCACAAAAGCATCCCAACCTGAATAACTTTTCTCTCCAATCACTTTCCCTGAATTAAAAAAATGACAAACTGCTGCTGCCAATCCATCTGTTGAATCGAGATTTTTAGGTAATTCTTTTAAACCTAAGAGCTGTTGCAACATTTTAGCAACTTGTTCTTTGCTGGCATTTCCGTTTCCGGTAATTGCCATTTTTATCTTTTTAGGTTCATATTCCGTAATTGGAATATCTCTCGAAAGTCCCGCTGCCATTGCAACTCCTTGTGCACGGCCTAACTTAAGCATCGATTGTACATTTTTACCAAAGAAAGGAGCTTCGATTGCAATTTCGTCTGGATGGTGTGTATCGATTAATTCTATGGTACGTTCAAAAATGATTTTTAGTTTTTGGTAATGATTGTCATATTTGGACAATTGCAATTCGTTGAGCTGCAAAAATTCCATTTTTTTATTGA
>JBDTRA010000111.1:0-14475 GCA_039931915.1 Flavobacterium sp.
AAGAATTACAAAAACACGAAAATGCAATTGGTATTTTCTTAGAAACCGCTCACCCGATTAAGTTTCTGGATGTAGTTGAACCTGCATTAGGGATTACACTTCCTATTCCGGCACAAATTGAAAGTGTTATTAATGAAGAGAAAGTGAGTGTAAAAATCAAAAACTACACTGAGTTAAAAGCCTATCTGACAGCCTGACAAAACCAACCTTATCACCCTGGCGACTTAATTTTAGATTGAGTCGCTTTTTTATTTAGGAGCCATTCCTGCTGTCCGCTACAATCTCTGGCCCGGTTGGCTTTTTTTGCCGGGCAGGAAAGGAGCTTCCGTTGGTCGCTCTATCCTACCCGCAAAAAAATAGCCACCCGGGCCAGAGGATTTCCACTCCCATCAGGGCTAGCAACGGTAGCAAGATGATTGTGCTGTGGCGAGTTATTGGCACTGGAACCCGTTCATATCGATTCGAAAAGAAATCTAATATTGCTCAAAAATTCCAAAGGCAAAAAAGACAAAATTGTTCCACTGTCGCCCAAAATATTAGAAATGCTTCGAGAGTATTACACCCTTTTAAACCCGAAAAATATTTGTTTGAGGGACAAATCAAAGGTCAGCCGTATGACGACAGGAATTTGCAACAAGTTTTAAAACAAGCCCTACAAAAAACAGGAATTAGAAAACCAGCCCCTTTGCATTGGTTGCGACACAGCTTTGCCACTCATTTACTTGAAAGCGGTACCAATTTGAGATACATTCAAGAATTATTAGCACGCAATAGTAGCAAAACCACCGAAATACACACACGTAAGTACCAAAAGTATTCAACAAATAAAAAGTACTTTTGATGATTTGTAATAAAAATATTATATCTATTTTTGTTAAAAATACGCTACCCAGTAGCGACTATACACCCTATTTTGGGTAGATTGTCGCTACTGGGTAGCGAGTATATACAAGTTAGCTGTAATGCACCCTAAAAACCGGAGAAAAACATTCAATATGGGAAAAACAATTCAAATAATAATATCATTATCTATTTTAGTATTTGCATCTTGTCAAAATAAAAACAACAATGTATTAGATGGGAAAAAATTTATTGGGTTTGAGGAAGATATATATTTTGATTCTCCAAGACGAACTTTTCAAACAATACTAACTTTCGAAGATGATAGCGTATTAGTAGTAAAAAATTTAATTTCCATAGTTGACAAAGACACTTTGAATTTTAAAAAAAAACAATCTAGTTATCAATACAAAGGAATTGTTAAAAAGGAAAAAAATAATCTAGAGTTTGTTGCTTATGCATATAATTGTAAAGGTTGTGAAGTCACCTATACATTGGATAAAAAAGGAAATGGTAAAAAGTTTTTAGAGAAAAAAATCTACAAGGGTTTTGTTACTAAAAATGGTCTAAATTTAAATGGTCTAAATTTCAAACCAGAATAATAAGCACTACAGCTAACAGCCGTTTGTAGCGATTGGGTTTTTAGGCTGAATTTAAAGATGGTTTTGTACTTGGGAAATTTGTGTTTAATGGAAAAAACGCGCATCTTTAATCCCCAACCGCTACAAGCGCCAGAACGTTATGAGTCATTTTGACCGAACGTAATCGAAAAATAACAATGAAAACAATCATCCTAATTATTTTATTTTTTTTTGTACAATTTACATTTTCTCAAAATTTTGAGAATTTAAATAAATTTCGATTTATTTATTCAATTGGAGGTTCATCTTGGGGGAAAAATGGAATTTATTCAAGAAGCGAAATATTTGAATTAACTAAAACCGAAATTGGAGATTTTAAAATTTCAAAACAAATTAGAGTCAACAAAAAAGCAAAAGGTAAAATTTTCTCAGAGGATTCAATAATTATAAAAACATCGAATTATAAAATCATAGCAAAAAATGAAATCGAAAATCTTTTAATTTCTTTAAACACAAACAAAGAAAACTTTACAGAAGAATTTTTAAAGCAGAATTTAACAAAGCCAACGAAAAATGAAGTTTTTGAAATTGCTAAAAAATGCGACCAAAAAGATTATTTCAAAAATAATTATGACGAAAAAACAGATACTGAAAAAAAATATTCTCAAATTCAAGAATATAAATATTTTGGAGAATATCTAGACATTGACAAACCAAATGTAAATGAACTTGAAGTAACAATGGACGCTTGGAATAAATTAAGTATAATCACTTTTTCAAAAGAAGAAACTAAATTATATAATTTACAGTTTTTCAAGAATTGTGGTCAACCAATCTCAATTGATTTTATAGAAATTGATAGAACAGGCAAAATAATGAAGTTTATAGAAAACAAAAGTTCTACAATTATCAATTTAAATGTGAATTTAATTTCGCGCAAAATACTTCCTAATGATACTAAATTATGGAATGTCCTAGACTTAAAAAACATAAGAAATAAATATATAAATTGGTATTTAAAAACCAAAACGTATACATTTAACAACTAAAAAAACGACGCATAACCGTCGTTTGGCAATATGGCGGGATTAGGCTTAATTTGAAGATGATTTTGTACTTGGAAGATTAGTCATTAACCGAAAGATAAGGCATCCTTAGTCCGCCACAGGCCAAGCGACCAAACGTTGTGCGACAGTTAACCGCAGAAGTCGAAAATTTCATAATCTAAAATAATTTAAAAATACACTTTTATAAATTCATAAAATGTCAAGCAATAATTCAAAAAATATTTTATTCTTTATTATTTGTATAGCTACAATTATATATTTCACATATAGAAGCGAAAAACAGACAACGTTTTTGAAAAATAATTATAGTTTTACAGCAGGTAAAACACTTAAATATGAATATGATGATGGCTTTAAAGATTGTATTGAATATAAATACTTTGTAGATAGTGTAAAATATATTGGTTGCGTAATTAATGATTCAAATATTAGTTCTCCTCTTTCAAAATTTTACAAAGTCAAATATTCAAAAGAAAATCCTGAATCAAGCGAATTATATTTAACAAGTGAACTTACAGATTCAACCGAAATTTCTAAGTTGGGATTTTTAAAGAAATGGCGTAGAAGAGGGTTAGATAATTTACATCCAAATTAATATAACCGTCGCACAACAGCCGTTACAAGCGATTTGCGGATTTAGTGGGATTAGCGTTTTTTAATCATATTTTCGTTTAGCCGAAAATACTCAGTTTCAAAACCCGCAAACCGCTTGTAGCGCCAAGACGTTGTAGCCAATTTAAAACCAAAAAATGACCGAAAACAGAAAAAAAGTATTTATCTCATATTCGTGGGATAGCCCTGAACATCAAGAATGGGTTTTAAACCTTGCTAAAGATTTAATAAGCAAATATGGAATTGAAGTAATTTTAGACCAATTTGAACTTAGTGCTGGTAGGGATTTAACCTATTTTATGGAAGAATCTATTGAAAAAGCTGATAAAGTTTTAATAATATTAACTCCAAATTACAAAATAAAAGCTGAAGATAGAAAGAATGGAGTCGGTTACGAAACTTCAATGATAACACAAGAAATTTTTGATTCACCAATTACAAAAATTAAATTTCTACCAGTTCTTAGAATAGGAGATTCTAAAACTAGTTCTCCTAAGTTTCTTAAATCAAAGGTTTATCACGATATGGTTGATAATAACTTATACGTTAATAAATTATACGAACTATCTAGAATAATTTATGACAAATCAATTATAGAAAAACCAGAACTGGGAGAGATTCCTGATTTTTCAAAAACATCGCTAGACCCAATAATTGATATTGCAAAAACACTAGTAAGTGAAGAACAATTGAATCTTGAATTAAATCAAATTATTAAGTCAACTGTAGGTACCGAAATTTTTAGAAAAGAAATTGAGATGCTAAATTCTCAATTAAGAGAAAAAGCTGAATTATATAAAAACTCTACAGGCTTAAATTTTAATTACATAACAGACGATAGAGATTCTGCAATAGTAAGATGTGACAATTTTTGTGTTACTTTTTATTGGAAATTAGGATATTCAAATACTGCTGAATATGCCTTGCTACTTGTTAGAAATTGGAATAGATATCTTAGTTTAGATAGTCAAGCTTTTTACTTTCCTGATGAAAAACCTAGAAAACTTAAAGAAACTAATTATAAATTTGATTTAAATTACTCAAAAGATGTTTTGTGGAATTCTAAAAATGAAAAATTACTAACTGCTGAAATAATTCAAAATACATTCATCTTTTTGATAGATGAAATAAAAAAGGTAAAGACCAAAAACTTTAGAAAATAAACTGGCTACAACAACCAGCTCTCCAAAGTGTTCCTTCTTATTAATCGCAATTGATGTGCGAAGTCTCCCGACTTCGTACCCGCTTCAATAAGCAATACAAACGGAATACAACAGTGTGTACGAAGTCGGGAGACTTCGCAGCATAGAGTTCTTTTCTTCCTTGCATCTTTAAAAATACCAAAAATCATATTTTTAAACAACTTTTTTGATATATTTGATCAGTTGTGCAACAAGCACAGCCGTTACAAGCAATTTATCAGAAACGTGAATTGATTATCAAACATGAAAAAAACATTTATAATTTTACTTTTTTTAAGTATCAATTTTGCTTATTCTCAAGATTATTTCACCGGAAAAAGAAGATATTGTGATACGAATAACGAAAGAACACTTTATCTGTTTGATTTAGGAATTAGATGTTTTCAATATCCCGATCATTATAAATCTGCTACAAGAATATTCACTGATTTAATAAAAAAAGATAGTACTTTCTGTGATGCTTATTTTTTTGCAGGTTACTCATTAAGAATACAAAATAAGATAAAGGATGCACTTGTATATTATTATATGGCTGATAGTTTAGCAAACAATAAATCTTTAGAATTCAAAGTAAATCTTGCTTCAACAGCTTTATTAGTTGGTGCTGACACTTTGTCTAGAAATAAATATAAAGAAATAATAAAATATTTTCCAGAAAGCACCGAAGGCTATTATGGTTATGCTCTAACTTCACCTATAATTGGTGATGTTGACAAAGGTTTAGAAAATATAAATATTGTAATTGAAAAAAGTCAAATTTCAAACAAAAATATTAATGATGAAGTTTATTTTTTGAAAGGAGTTTTGTTAGCATTAAATAAAAAATATGAAGAGGGAATAGAATATCTTGAAAAAAGCTCTTCAACTTATAAAAAAGATGAAAACTTTAGAATTCATTACGCCTTATGCTTATTAAAAGTTTCGGAATTAAAAAAAGATGAAAAAATGAAACAAAAGGCATTGAAATTTTATGACAAAATTGAACATAAAGAACAAATTCCGAAAGGAATAAAAGATTTGCTCAAATTTTAAACGGCTTGTAATCGAGTAGACGGCTCCGCCCCAAACGGAACGGAGTGCGCCTCTCACACCACCGAGCGTACGGGTCACGTACTCGGCGGTTCGCAAAGAGATGGGTTAAGTTCGATGTAAACATCGGTTAAAAATTGATAGCCACGTTGTTTTAAGCGTTTCAAGGTAATGGTGGTACTCAAAATCGGACTCTGCGCAGTTTTTTCCAATCGTGCCGGATGCAATACCGAAGCGGTTTCTTACCAGCCGTCTAAATCACATAGTTAAGTGCTGTCTTTCTTTACGTTCACGAGCGAGACGACAGGAAAATTCTTTGAGATTATGACATATAATAAATCTACATTTATGGATGAATTAGATAAAATAAGAATAAAATCAAAAAGCTTTACTAAAATTATCATTTTAGAATTTGCTTATTGCTCTTTTGTTTATTCGTCTTATAAGATTTTATCAATTAAGTCAAACCTAATTTATTTTTTATACCTATTCTTACTTCTGGCCTTACCCTTAGCTTTTAATATTTACCTTTATTTATCATAAAAAGAATACTGATTTTGTGCAATCAAACAATATCATTATAATTCAAGTATTGCTTTTAGTTTTCACATTCAAATTCTTAATTTAATTTTTTTTTACTTCTTAGTCCCCAAAAGATACAAAATCTTAGTAAGTCCGGATTTTACTTTAGCAACTTCCCAATTAAAATTTTCTTTATTATTTAAATTAGAAACCAGTACATTCATTTCGTCAACAGAATAGGTTCGGAAAGAAGAAACTACGCCATCCCACAAAATCAAAATGGGAACAATCGGAATAAGATAGGTAAAAATAATTCTGCCAATTTGAAACGGCCTAATAAATGGAGTTGTCAGTAAAACACTAATCGGCGAAAAGATCATAGCCAAAATACTTTGAAGGCTTCTTTCCTGACCTTCAAAAATAGCGATCGAACTATTGGTATCAACAGCGTTTTGGAGAATTTGCTGGGCTTCTTTGGGTTTAAAATGATGCAAAGACAGAAACTGGGTTCGAAGTCCGTTTAGGTTATCGGGAGCGTTCCTGGCATCAATGGGTGTTTTTATAAATTCGAAATTATCAGCCTGCTTTTGTGTATGTTCAAATGCCGGAATATTTGGGAAATAATCCGTCAGCAGTATTTTAAGACCGGGGTTATTTTTTCTGAGCTCCTTGTTTAGCCAGATCAATCCGCCTCCTCCGCCCGATCCTAAATCTATTATCTGGTTGGTATTGCTTTCTTTCAAACCTTTCTCGATAATTGGAATTATACCTTTATACATTCCTGTTTTATTGGACAGAAATTGCAGAAAATCGGTCATATAATTTCTAATAAATTCCGGAAGCCATTTTTGGTCTTCAAATTCTAATAAATGAATTCTTCCCATAAATAATTCGATTCGTTTTGATTGACTACAAATTTCAATAATTTTTTAGACAATTCCTTACATTTATTTAAATTTCAATTACTTTCTGCTTCGTAAATAAATAGCTGAATTTACTGAACCAAATTTATCCCAAACAAATCTTTGAAACCTAATTTTCAAAAAAAAAATCACAAAAAAAATTGCGTAGTCAAATAACTTCATATATATTTGTAGTCAAATAACGACACAATGAATTTAAGACGAGACGTATTTCAGGCCATATCAGACCCAACAAGAAGGGCAATCCTTTTATTGGTTACCACACAATCAATGACGGCCGGTACAATAGCTTCAAACTTTGAAACTTCAAGACCAACCGTTTCAAAACACCTGCAAATACTTACGGAGTGTGAATTACTCAGACAAGAACAAAACGGCAGGGAAATTTACTATCACTTAAACCCACAAAAAATGAAAGAAATAGCAGATTTTATAGAACCATTCCGCAAAATGTGGGATGATAAGTTTAATAAACTGGAGTCGGTAATGAAAAAATACATTCAATAATTATTTAACAAAAATATATGGAACTAAAAACAAAAATAAATGCAGAAGACGGCAAACAGGATTTGATGATTACAAGGGAATTTGATCTTCCTTTAGAATTACTGTTTAAAGCCTATATCGAACCTGAGATTGTTGAACAATGGATGGGTACGAAAGTCCTTAAACTTGAAAATAAAAACCACGGCAGCTGGCAATTTGAGACAACCGATCCTCAGGGCAATGTTGTATTTAAAGCCAATGGGGTTATTCATGAGTTTGTTCTGAACCAAAAAATTGTGAGAACATTTGAAATGGAAAATACCCCTTTTCCTGTTCAGCTTGAGTTTTTAGAATTCGAAAAACTTACTGATACTACCAGCAGGCTCAATATGCATATCGTATACAGGTCTGTATATGACAGGGAGCAAATGCTGAAATTACCTTTTGCACAAGGTATTAACATGGCTCATAACCGATTAGAAAATATAGTAAATCAATTAAAATAATACATTATGACAAAGCGAAACAAGATTATCTATTGGGTTGCTACGTTGTGGCTTGCACTGGGAATGCTGTCAACTGCTGTAGTACAATTAATTAAAATGGATGAAGAGGTTAAAAACTTCTCCAATTTAGGCTATCCTCTTTATTTAATGACCTTACTGGGAGTTTGGAAAATTTTAGGAGTTATAGCAATCCTTATTCCTAAATTTCCTCTATTAAAAGAATGGGCCTATGCAGGGTTTTTCTTTGCCATGTCGGGAGCACTTTTTTCTCATTTAATTAACGGAGATGACGCTAAAGCGCTTTTTGGGCCTGCTTTATTATTAGTCCTGACAATACTCTCCTGGTATTACAGACCTGCCAATCGAAAAGTAATTTCAGTTAATCCTTAAAAGAATAACGATGAATCCGAAAGTCGATTTTTATTTTAGCAAAACCGAAAAGTGGCAGAAAGAGATTGAGAAATTAAGAACAATCGTTCTTGACTGTCAGCTTAATGAAGAGCTAAAATGGCGTGTTCCGTGTTACACTTTCCAGAAAAGCAATATTGTTTTAATACATGTATTTAAAGAATATTGTGCGCTTTTGTTTTTTAAAGGTGCTTTGCTAAATGATACCAACGGCATTTTAGTACAGCAAACAGAGAATGTACAATCGGCCCGCCAGATTCGGTTTACCGATATTCAGGAAATTATTGATTTGGAACCTGTCTTAAAAACTTATATTCATGAAGCTGTTGAAGTCGAAAAAGCCGGTTTGAAAGTGGAACTAAAAAAAACAAAAGAATTTACTGTTCCCGAGGAATTTCAGGTTAAACTAAACGAAGATACCGAATTAAAAACTGCTTTTCATGCTTTAACGCCAGGCAGACAAAGAGGGTATTTACTGCATTTTTCGGCACCTAAACAATCGAAAACACGGGAATCAAGAATCGAAAAAAGCATCCCTCAAATTCTCAACGGAAAAGGATTAGATGATTGACAAATCCGTAAATCTTAAACAAAAATCAGTAATCATGAAAAGTAATAAAAAAGAATTGTCAGCAGAAGAATCGACCGCACTCTTAAACACTTTGAAAACCCGTTTTGAGAAAAACAGGAACCGTCATATCGATCTTGAATGGTCAAAAGTACAGGTAAAACTGGAAGCAAATTCTGCAAAGCTTTGGTCGCTCAATGAAATGGAAATAACGGGAGGCGAACCGGATGTTGTAGCATACGATAAAGAAACAGAAGAATACATTTTTTATGATTGTGCAGCAGAGAGTCCAAAAGGACGCAGAAGTATTTGTTACGACCACAAAGCACTCGAATCCAGAAAGGAACATAAACCCGCAGGCAGCGCTCTTAATATGGCTTCTGAAATGGGAATTGAACTTTTAACAGCTGAACAATATCGGGAATTACAAAAACTTGGAAATTTTGATTTAAAAACATCAAGCTGGATTGCAACACCGCCTGACATAAGAAAACTTGGCGGAGCACTTTTTTCTGATTTCCGCTACGGAACCGTCTTCGTATATCATAACGGAGCTGAATCTTACTATGCCGCAAGAGGTTTTCGAGGTTCGTTAAAAGTTTAGATTTATTATAAAGATTATTAAATATTAGGTGTCAGGCTGATCGGAGTCGAAGCCCTTCCACCTAAAAAACCTTCGACTAAGTTTATCCTGAGCGAAGCCAAACGGACTCAGGATAACAATGATTTCCAGAAGTTATACACATGGTTAAAACACGCATTCCAGCCTCGTTTAAAGCAATTTAAACGGGGTTTATTTTTTTAAAGTTAATTCAGGATTAGGCATTTATTATGAGAATGTTAGCATGTAAATTAATTGTTTTTTCTAACAAACAGTCGCTGTCAATAGTATTCATTTGGTAATATACAATTCATTTTAAGTTTAAATGTTGTGCATTTCTTTGTAAAAAAAATTAAAACTAAACCAAAATGAAAAAAACTATTTTACCATTGTTGTTTTTTGCAACATTGATTTCCTGCGATAATAATGATAAATCTGATACTGGTACAAGCACCAAGACAGCTGTTGTTTTGAGTAACCAATCAGTAACACCTGTATTACTAAAAAAACAAGCTGGTTTTGAAAACCTGGAATTATTTTCGCTGCTTACTTCAGATGATGTTTTACCGGAAAGTCCAAATTATGTTTTTGGAGGTTCTGCAGATGGTTCCGGTTTATTAAAAAATACAGATGGAACTTTTACCTTTTTAGTCAACAACGAAGACAATTTTGCAGTTTCAAGAATTACTTTAGACAAAACATTCAAACCGGTAAAAGGAGAATATCTGTTAAACTCTAACGGAGGAACCTGGAGATTGTGCGGTGCTACTATGGCAACACCTTTGGAACACGGTTTTGGTCCTTTGTATTTAACTTGTGGGGAATCCGGCGAAGAATCCCGCACGCATGGTGTAAATCCTTATGCAAATGTGGGAGGAGCATCTGTAACAAAAGAATTATCAGGATTAGGGAGGTTAAGTGCCGAAAATGCTTTGCCTTTGCGTAAATCTGCTTATTCAGGAAAAACAGTTATTGTTATTGGCGATGACGATTCAGGAACTTATGGCGGGCAACTTTTTATGTATGTATCCAATGCTGTGGGTGACTTAGAAAATGGTTCCTTGTATATGATGAAAAGAAATGACGATAACCAAAAAGAGAAAGATATGGTTACGGGGCAAACCTACCCTATTACTTTTGTAAAAATTGACAATCATACTACTTTAACCGGAGCTCAAATTAATGCTTCTGTAAATACGCTGAAAGCCATTAAATTTGGAAGGGTTGAAGATTTAGATTACCGAAAAGGTGGAAATGATGCCGATCGTGAGCTTTATTTTAATGTAACCGGACAACCTTTTTCAGGAACAAATGCTGATGCTTCAAGAACTAAATACGGCAGGGTTTATAAATTGAATTTAGATAAATCAAATCCATTAATTGGTAACCTGGAAGTTGTTCTTGACGGAGATGACCGTACAGGAATTGCAGGAAAATTTCAAGATCCGGATAATATTTGTGTGACAAAAAATTATGTTTACGTTCAGGAAGATGCAAATGGTTATGGAGACGAAACACATGATGCTTACATTTATCAATATGACATTGCTAAAAAACAACTAAAAGTGGTTGTTGAATTAGACCACCGGCGTACAGCGGCTGATGCAGCCAAATACAATGTAGGCGGAACATCTGCTTTTGGATCCTGGGAATATGGTGCCTTAATTGATGTTTCGGAACAATTGGGCATCGAAGATACTTTTTTATTAAGCGTACAGCCTCACACCTGGACGGGAGACAAATACAAAGGTGTTGATGGAGGCACACTTCGTACTTCTGAAAAACAAGCGAGTCAAATTGTAGTTATCAAAGGATTAGCCAGATAAATTACTTTATTAATTTACAAAGTCCACGGTTCTATTAAGGATCGTGGTTTTTGCTTTTTTATAATCAAGCTCTTTTTTAAATGAAAAAACTTTTTCTTATCCCCTTATTTTTATTCTTATTTTCCTGTACTGGCCCTAAAACAACCGTAGAACTGACCAATAATTTGTTTAAAAGTGATATTGCTTTTTTGAAAAAAGAAGTTATTCAGCTGGAACATCTTATTCAGAAGGAAGTTCCTTCAAATCAAATCCAACAGCAGTTTCTAAAATCACACGAAGCATACAAAAAGGTTGAAATTTTAAGTGAATATTATTTTCCAACTGTATCAAAAGCCATAAATGGTCCCGCTTTAGATGAATATGAAGCAGATGAAGGCATAACAGTTCCTCCGGAAGGATTTCAGGTTATAGAAGAATTTATTTTTCCGAAATACAATAAAAAAGACAAATCGGAACTTTTAAATCAATTGGGAATTCTTAAAGCGAATTTGAATCGCTTAGAACTCGTTTCGCAAACGAATACTTTAACCGATTCTCATATTTTTGATGCTATGAGATTGGAAGTTTTTAGAATTGTCACTTTAGGAATTACCGGTTTTGATTCGCCGGTTGCACAAAATTCCATTCCGGAAACGGCAGCATCACTGGAAAGTATTGCATCTTATTGTAAAATTTACGCCTCACAATCCGAAATAAAGGAGTTACAAACCTCATTGTCCATAATAGAAAAAGGTAAAAAGTATTTACAGCAGCATCAGGATTTCAATTCCTTTGACAGGGCTTATTTTATCAGAGAAATTACCAATCCATTGAGTAAAAGCTTATATCAGGCTCAAATAAAACTACAGATTCCGTTTCTGAAAGAAGTGAGAGGACTCACAACAACAGCACAAACGCTTTTTGATAAAGAAGCTTTTGATCCAGAAGCTTTCTCCGGATTTCCGGATTACAAAACCACTCCGGAAAAAATAAAATTAGGAAAAGAATTATTTAACGACCCTATTTTGTCCGGAACCAATACGCGTTCTTGTGCTTCCTGTCATCATACAGATAAAGCCTTTACAGACGGTTTGGAAAAAGCAACAACTATAGACGGCAAATCTTTAATCAAAAGAAATACCCCTACTCTTTCTAATATTGCTTTTCAGCGTGCTTTTTTCTCTGATTCACGGGTGAGTTATCTTGAAGATCAGGCAGTAGCTGTTATCACCAATGAAAATGAAATGCACGGATCTTTAGAAAAATCAGCCGAAGCATTAAAGAAAAACAAAGCATACATGGCCAAATTCCAAACGGCATTTCCAAATGCAGCAATTGATGCCTTTGCCATAAAAAATGCCTTGGGTTCTTACATTCGGTCTTTGAGTTCTTATGATTCTAAATTTGATGGTTATATGCGTAATGAAACCTCCTTTACCACTGAAGAAAAAGCAGGTTTTAATTTATTTGCCGGTAAAGCCAAATGTGCCACTTGCCATTTTATTCCGTTAACCAACGGGACCGTCCCTCCTAATTTCACAAAATCTGAAAGTGAAGTACTCGGCGTACCTGATAAGTACAATCAATTAGATGCTGATTTAGGTAAATATGAATTAACAAAAGCAGCGATTCATAAGAACTCTTTCAAAACACCGACCATACGAAATATAGCATTGACAGCTCCTTACATGCACAATGGCGTTTTTAAAACCCTTGAAGAAGTTATCGATTTTTATAACGAAGGAGGAGGAAAAGGTTTAGGTTTTCCATTAGAAAATCAAACCTTACCCGAGGATAAATTGAAATTAACAGATCAGGAGAAAAAACAACTTATTGCTTTTATGAAAACCTTAACGGATAAAAAATTCAATTATTAATCTGAGTTCGATTATTAAGAGAAGGTTTTGAGTTGCCTCCAGCTGAAGCTGGAGGATTGTAATTTAAATATAGCAAACTGGCTAAACGTATGCGTATGCGCTTTTCGGCTAAAGCCAATTATCTTTACTTAATTTACCCCCAGCTGAAGCTGGAGGCAATTCACAGATTTATTTATAAGCTATTTTGTGGGATTTATTATTTGTGAATCAATTTTTTAACTATCAAACTGAGATCATTAATAAATACTAAAATTTTATTACCCTGAAGCGAAAGTCAAAAAAGCAGTAGATGATAAATAACCGTTGCCTGTATATTTGTTATTTTTATCTTTGAAAACTATTAGCATAATAAATACCCATGATTACAAAAGCAACATTAGCAGATATTCCTGCATTAAACCTATTAATCAATTCGGCATACAGAGGAGAATCATCAAAAAAAGGCTGGACAACAGAAGCTGACATTTTAGAAGGAAAAAGAACTACCGAAGAAGAATTGACTCAAACAATTCAGGATCCTAAAAATACGATTCTGAAATTTACTGAGAATGATAAAATCATTGGTTCAGTTTTGTTGATAGAGAAAGAACATCAATTGTATTTAGGAATGTTGACCGTTTCGCCTGAATTGCAAAACAGCGGTATTGGTAAAAAAATGTTGGCTGAAGCTGAAAATCATGCTAAATCATTAGGTTTATCTTCGATTATTATGACGGTAATTTCAGTCCGTGAAGAGCTTATTGCCTGGTATAAACGCCACGATTATGTTGACACAGGCGAAAGAGAAGCCTTTCCTGAAAGCCATATTCATGTTACGGTTTCAGAAGAACCGTTAGAGTTTATATTTTTGGAGAAAAAGATATAAAGCTGTTTTTTCGGTTTCAGGTTTCAGGTTTCAGGTTTCAATTTTTAACCGCCAAATCACTAAAAGGTTTACGTAAAACTCGTTTTTTACCCTTCGAATGGAGTTTTCAGGCAAAGGCACAGAGATACAAAGAAACTACCAGAATATTTCTTCAATAACATATATATTTAAAATCTACAAAACCAACTCTTCAAATAATCGCTGAATTGTTTTTTCTAAATCCTGACAAAGTCCGGAATGCGGTCTTGAGGTTTGAATCGCAGAACTGCGGATAGCAGTCAGCCATCGAAATCGTGACGGAATATCCATTTCTCCAATCGGCCCGCCATCTTTGTCCCCGGTTGCAATTTTTTTAAGTGCTGTTATATTACAATGCAATTGCTCGATATCGAAATCATTTGAAAGAGCTTCTATTTTTGCATCGTCAATATGGGACAATACTTTTATAAATTTGGCTTTTTTACAAAACAAAATAATTCCAATATTCAGGAATTCTTCGCGCTCCACTCTGGGTACTACGCGAATTACGGCATACTCATATAAGTGACTATCTTGCATTTTGAGCTTGATTTACAAAGATTTC
>JBDTRA010000112.1:0-14015 GCA_039931915.1 Flavobacterium sp.
GCGCCACCGCTTTCACCTACTGTAAACGATCCAAATTCAGTAAAAATATTCGGAACATCAACTTCGGCTTCATCACATGCAATTTTAATCTGATTGATAATTTCATCAATCATATATTGATAATCATATTCAAAAGCAAGTGAGTTTTTAATCGGGAAACCGCCTCCGATGTTCAAACCATCAAGGCTGGGACATTCTTTTTTAAGTGCAATGTAAACTTTGATACATTTTACCAATTCGTTCCAGTAATATGCTGTATCATTAATTCCGGTATTGATAAAAAAGTGAAGCATTTTAAGCTCTAATTTATCATTTTCCTGAATTTGTTTTTTGTAGAAGGAAACGATATTTTTATATCCAATACCTAATCTAGAGGTATAAAATTCAAATTTAGGCTCTTCCTCGGCAGCAATACGGATTCCGATTTTAAATTTCCCTTTTATTTCTGCCTGAAGCAAATCAAGTTCTTCATAGTTATCAATAATCGGAATTGTATTTTTATGTCCGTTATTGATTAATCTTGCAATATTGCTTATGTATTCATCTCTTTTGAAACCATTACAAATGACATAAGTGCTTTTGTTGATTTTACCGTTTTCCAACAAATTTTCAACAATATTGATGTCAAAAGCTGATGAAGTCTCAACATGTATATTGTTTTTGAAAGCTTCATTCATAATGTATTCAAAATGAGAGCTTTTTGTGCAATAACAATAATAATATTTTGCTTCGTATTTGTTTTTTTCCATCGATTTTCTGAACCAGGCTTTTGCCTTGTTGATATTTTCAGAAATCTGTGGCAAATAGGTAAATTTTAACGGTGTACCATATTGCTCAACCAATTTCATTAAATCGATATTATGAAAGTGTAAGTTGTCTTTGTTTAATTTGAATTCCTCTTGTGGGAAATAATAGGTTTGATTGATTAAGTCTGAGTATTTTGTATTCATTTAGTTTTCAATATTAGGATGTATTTTTAATTTAGTAAACGACTCTAAATCTAAAATTCAAACCCTGATATTGGCAAATACAATTTCCAGTTTTTCATTTTCTGCCTTTGAGCATAAAAAAACATCAAAACAAAAAGGACTTTTGCTGTTATAAAAACGATTCAACATCCTTAATAAGGAACTATTGAGACGGTTTCTGTAAGAACTAAAATGTCTTTGTTTATTGTTTGTTTTCATCTTGGCAAATGTAAAAAATAATATATACCTAAAGCAATCCTTTTGATTAAAAAAAGTTTAAGACTTATAATCCTCAAACGCATCCAGAATCAATTTATTTTCAACCAATTGATTAATTTTTATTTTTCCGATTCCTTCGATCAGGGCAAATTGTATTAAACCGTACTCATTTTTTTTGTCATGAATAAGTAATTCCAGTATCGGATCGATGTCATTTTCTTCAAATTTCACATCATCATAAATACCCTGAATTGCATTTTTTATTTCAGCATATTCTGCAGCTGTAATAAGGTTTTTATGTAAAGAAATATAACTTTCCAAAATCATTCCGACAGCAATGGCTTCACCATGCAGTAATGTTTTTTTGGTTTCGCTCTCTAAAAAGTAACTTTCGATGGCATGGCCTAAAGTATGACCGAAATTTAAAGCTTTACGGATATTTTTTTCTGTTGGATCCTGCATTACAATCTCATTTTTAATTTCAACTGAACGATAAATCAATTCATCAAAATCAGCATAATCAATTGCTTTTAGATTCAAAAACTGTTTCCAGTATGAAGCATCGTATATCAAACCGTGTTTTAACATTTCGGCAAGACCTGAACGCATTTCGCTTTGTGGTAAAGTTTCAAGGTATTGAGTGTCAATTAAAACCATTTGTGGAACATTAATAACACCAATCTGGTTCTTAAGATTTCCTAAATCTACTCCGGTTTTACCTCCTACAGAAGCATCTACCATAGATAATAAGGTAGTTGGAATATGGATAAAATCGACTCCACGTTTAAAGGTTGAAGCTACAAACCCGCCAAGATCCGTTACGACACCACCGCCAAGATTAATCACCAACGATTTTCTGTCGGCTCCAAGTTCGGTAAGCACATTCCAGATTTGAATACAGGTTTCTATATTTTTATTGGCTTCGCCGGATTCAAATTCTATAATTTCGATAGTTAAATCGGTTTCAAGTAAAGGCAAAAATTTAGGTAAACAATGCTCATTTGTTTCATTGTCAACTATAATAAACAAATTAGAATATTTGTTTTCTTTTAAATGATTGTTTAATGCTTCGTATGCATTTTGGTTAAAATGTACTAAATAATTATTTGCTTGAATAGATTGCATAATTCTTCGGTTAATTGAATCGGCAAAATAAGGCATTTTTAACTAAATAATATTCAAATCCTGATTCAAATTTGTTTTAAAAATGAGTTTTTATAATCATTGAAAATAAATTTATTTGATTTTTAAGCTGTGAATTTTTTCTTTTAATTTTTTTTGACGGAAACTTCACCAGATTAATTTTGAATCGATATAATAATGTTATGAATTTTTTAAAATATCCTCCTTTTGTTAAATAATATTCAAAACACTCTTTATCTTTGCCCAAAAACTAGATTTAATGGAAAAAATATTCGACAATACTCAGGTTGCATTTTCGTTAAAAAGCGATACGGAACTTGATAGAGCTTATTTTCTTTTTAAAATGATTGACAGTGAACCCCTGGTGAGGATAGGAACAGCTGTTACCAATTTTGCCTTAAAAGCAAACCTTCCTGTTGAAGGATTAATTCGTGCTACCGTTTTCGACCATTTTTGTGGAGGAGTAAACGAAGACGATTGTATTACAGTAGTTGACAAAATGTTTACCAAAGGCGTTTCGTCTGTTTTGGATTATTCAGTTGAAGGAAAAGAAGAAGAAGAGCAGTTTGATGCTGCTTTAGAAATGACATTGAAAACCATCGAATTTGCTAAAGAACGTCTGGCAATTCCGTTTGCAGTTTTCAAACCAACAGGTTTTGGACGTTTTGAATTGTATGAAAAATTAGGAGAAAAACAAGCTTTGACTCCGGCAGAACAAGAAGAATGGGACAGGGTTGTAGCTCGTTTTGACCAGGTTTGCAATGAAGCACATAAAAAAGATGTGGCTTTACTGATTGATGGTGAAGAAAGTTGGATGCAGGATGCAGCAGATGATCTCGTTACCGATATGATGCGCAAATACAATAAAGAAAAAGCGATTGTTTTCAACACTTTGCAAATGTATCGTTGGGATCGTCTGGATTATCTTAAAAAGATCCATGAAATTGCTAAAAATGAAGGCTTTTTTATCGGAATGAAATTGGTTCGTGGTGCATACATGGAAAAAGAAAACAAAAGAGCAGAAGAGAAAAATTATGTTTCGCCAATTTGTGTTTCTAAAGAAGCAACAGATGAAAATTATGATGCAGCCGTACATTATATGTTAGACCATTTAGATATAATGTCAATTTTTGCAGGAACTCACAATGAATTGAGTTCGTATATATTGATGGAAATGATGGAACAAAAAGGTATAGCCAAAAATGATAACCGAATTTGGTTCGGACAATTATATGGTATGAGTGATAATATCAGTTACAATTTAGCCGAACACGGTTATAATGTTGCCAAATATTTACCTTTCGGACCTGTAAAAGATGTGATGCCCTACCTGATTCGCCGTGCTGAAGAAAATACTTCGGTTGCCGGACAAACCAGCCGCGAATTGTCAATGATAAAAGCAGAACGAAAAAGAAGAAAAGGAAAATAAGATTTTGTTCAGATATAAAAAAAAGCAGTTCATTTGAACTGCTTTTTTGTTTTGGTAAAAATGATGTTACATCTAAAATAATTCGGTTCTAAACAATATATTTTGAACATTAAACTTTAAATGAACTTCGATTTCTTATATGGTTTAAAATAAGTATTAAGAAAAAACTACTGTTTTATTACTGTAAACCATAGTTTTGCGTTCAGCATGGAGTTTTATTGCCCTTGCGAGAACTATACGTTCCAAATCACGCCCTTTCATAATAAAATCATCAACGGAGTGAATGTGAGAAACACGAGCAATATCCTGCTCTATAATCGGGCCTTCATCTAATTCTTCGGTAACATAATGACTGGTTGCACCAATAATTTTTACGCCTCTTTTAAAAGCCGAATGGTACGGTTTTGCACCAGGAAAAGCCGGTAAAAAAGAATGGTGGATATTGATAATTTTATTTTCATAAAGTGAAATCAAACCCGGTGTGATAATTTGCATATAACGAGCCAGAACAATAAAATTGATTTGAAACCTTTTCAGCAATTCAATTTGTTTGGCTTCACCTTCTTCTTTATTGTCTTTCGTAAAAGGAATACAATGAAACGGAATATCAAAACGTTCTGCAATTGATCTTAAATCATTATGATTACTGACAATAACCGGAATTTCAACATTTAATTCCCCTGCACTGTATCTTCCTAAAATATCAAAAAGACAATGATCATATTTAGAAACAAACAATGCCATTTTTGGTTTTTGCTCCTGATTGTACAAATCCCATGACATATTAAAATCTGCTGCAATTGTCTGGTCAAAATCTGCTTTTAAACCTTCAATAGTAATTTTATAATTTGTTAACTCACATTCTAATCGCATAAAAAATACATTTTGCTCAACATCAACGTGTTGATCAATATAAGTAATGTTTCCTTCAACTTTTGCAATAAAAGTGGTTACTGCGGCAATTATTCCTTTTTGATCTTTGCAGTGAATCAGAATGGTTATTTTTTGCATTTTGGTTTATTCGTTAATCGTTATGTTTTTTAATCGTTTATTGGTTAATCCTTTAAATGTTTAGTTGCCAAATCCGATTAAACAAATAAACGATTAAGCAGTTAAACAATAAATTATTTTCTGTCCTGCATGGCAAAAACGCTTTTTAACAGAGGAGTGGTTCTTGCACTGATGTTGTTACGAATCTCTTTTTCTTCCACAGCAATCATTTTAAAAACACCTGACAAAGCTTGTGTAGTAGTGTAATCTGTCAGATCAGGATTTACTTTTTTTACTAACGGAATCATATTATATTTTGTAATGATTTTTGTCCAGACCACATCAGCACCCACTTTTTCAAATGAACTCTTGATCACCGGATTAAATTTTCCGTACAAGGCAGTGGTTGTACTGTTTTGCAGGTAACCTGTTGCAGCACTGTCATTTCCTAACAAAATGTTTTTAGCATCTGTAAAAGACATATTCCTAACTGCCGAAACAAAAATTGGAGTTGCTTCTTTTACCGCATCTTCAGCAGCACGGTTGAGCATTTTAACGCCTTCATCCGCCAATGAGCTAAGGCCCACTTTTCGTAAAGTAGCATCTACTTTTTGTAATTCTGCAGGCATTAAAATTTTTACCGCTTCGTTTTTATAAAAACCATCAACAGCAGTCAGTTTACTTACTTGTTGTGTAATTCCTTTGTTCAGGGCTTCTTTTAATCCGGAGGCAATATCAACACCGCCAAGGCTTGGAATCTGCGAAGATAATTGGGGTAATTGATTCAAAGTCTGTTGCACTTGTGCACATGATGCCAGCGAAAGTGCCAACATAAATACTAAAATAGATTTCATCTTAATTGAGGGTTTATGAGTTCAAAAATACTACTTATTCAAAAACAAAGCCACAATTTTATTTAAGAAGCACAAACATTTTGTTTCATAATTAACTTTTGTCCCGCTGTTCACTAAATCTGCGCAGAAAAAGCGCAGGATATCGTTGCCATCAGGGCTATATTAGAAGTTTTAGTTTTTCGAATACCTAAGGTTAAAAAATGAAAAGAAATATTAAAAATTGACAGATAACAAAAAAGCCATCCAAATAGGATAGCTTTTCTGTAAAAAAAAAATATTTTTTGATTAGAACGAACCACAAGTATTACCTGCAAATGTTGCTCCTGCTCCAGCTAAAATATTTGCCTTAACAGCAGTTTTATCAAGTGTTACAATAGTGTATGGAGGTGTAAATGCCGTATTTTTTCCAACCTGATTACCTGAAGTACCAGAAAATAAGTTGTCTATAGCTGATACTGCTGTAAGACCTGTCATTAAATCAATAGGGGTTTTTACATTTTCAAATGAATTTTTTTCTACACGGATATTAGCTTCAAAACCTGCTGCAATACATTTATTACTCACAGTACTGTTGAAATAACAGTTTATGATATGTACCTTTCCAAATCTAACTCTTGGCATTCTTTCTCTACAACCAGGAGCCCACCAGCAACGTGCAAATGTAATTCTGAATGTTCCGCGGTCACCAGTAGCGCTATCGCTTGAACCAATTAAATTTGAAAATCTATGGTCATCCGTACCTCCTGAACCTCCGGCTTTTGGAGTTTTCAAATAACTGAATTTGGTATAAGAAAAAGTAATATAATCTGATTTGTTTTTAACATCAAAATTTCCGTCAACACCATCTCTTGATTCACAGTGATCAACCCATACATTTTGACAGTCATCTAAAGTTGCGTTATCCCAACCATCAGTATCATAGGCTCCCGGTCCTTCAAAAATCAGGTTTCTAATGATGATGTTTTTACATCTTTTTACATATATAATACCTGAGTTCGCTTTAGTTTGATCATTAGATACTAATTTTGCACCGCTCGTACCATATAATGTTTTTCCGGTTTGATCCTGAAAAGATATTCTTCCGCCTGAAGGTATAGTAATAGTACCTGAAACTCTTATAACTTTTACAGAAGCGTCTTCAATAGCTGCTTTTAATAAAGCATAAGTGTTTACTGCTTTTTCAGTTGCAGTTCCTCCTCCGGTTGTTCCACCGTTTTGTGATGCCCATCCCGGAACTTCAGAGCAAACTCCTACTTTTGAAGTAGAAACATTTTCTGTTGATGATAGAACAGCATTTTCAGTATTTTGTCCTGAAGTAACATCATCTGTATTGCAGCTTGAAAAGCCTAAAATAATTGTAAATAAAAAAATAGTCAGTTTGGTTTTAAAATTCATTGTTAGTTTTTTTGTGGTTAATACTAATTTTTATAGCATTGCAAAGATGTTTGTTAATTTTCATAAAATTATTGAACAAGTTCAATAATACCTTAATTAATTTGAATATTTAATTTTTTATGTTTATTTATTTTAAACATAACATAATTTTTATATTTTTGCGTAATCGATTACATTATTTAAATTGTCCAGAAATCTCATTTTAGAAAATTAAAAAACATGTACGAAGCACTAAGACAAAATATAGAAAGAAAAATTTCCCTGACTGATGAAGAGTGGGGGTGTATTGTTAGCAAAACTGAATTTATTAAATTAAAGAAAAATGAATTTTTACAAATTCAGGATTCTAATAATTCTTATGAAGGTTTTATTTTGAAAGGAGCTTTTAAAACATATATTTTAAATGAAAATGGAACTGAAAGTGTTATTTTTTTTTCATTTGAGAATCAATGGCTGTGTGATTTAGAAAGTTTTTATTATCAAAAACTAACAAAATATAATATAAAAGCAATTGAGGACAGTGAAGTATTAGTGATTAATAAATCGAAGAAAATGTTGTTATTCAAACAAGTTCCCAAATTGATCCACTTTCATATTTTAATGGTCGAAAGAGCTAACATTGCAATACAGGAAAGGCTTTTAGACGTCTTAAACAAAACTTCTAAACAAAGGTATATTGAATTTGTAAAAAAATATCCTCAAAAAACTCAAAAAATAAACAATAAAAATTTATCTTCTTATCTGGGAGTATCCCATGAATTTTTATCTAAAATAAAAAAGAGTTTTTAAACTTTAAAATGGAGAATTTGAACTAAAAAGGGTATTAAACTCGTTGGGTGTAATTCATAAAATGATGATCAAAGCGGGCTATGTGTATTTTAAATAAGTGAAACACCTGCTTTTGAGTTTGCAAAATCTATGTTTCTAGCCTGCACTGAGCGAAGTCGAAGTGTGTTGAAAAATAATTACACCAAACTTTGGTATTAATTTTCTTCTGATTACTCTTTATATTTAAGTATAAAAAACTTCTTTCCATACTTAAAACATAATAATTTTATTGTAAATTCCTTTTAGTCTTATTATCAAAAAAATATTTGAATGATAGGAACCAGTCTGTTTGCAAAAACAATTCTTTTTTTGTTAACATAAAGCTACAGGTATGATCAAATATTAAAATATTTTGTAAATTGCCCCTTTAAAATTATCATATTCATAAAATGGAACAACAAAAACCATATATTCCTAAAAATAAAGTAAGAATTGTTACTGCTGCTTCACTCTTTGACGGACACGATGCGGCCATTAATATCATGCGCCGTATTATTCAGTCAACCGGGGTTGAAGTGATTCATCTGGGTCATGATCGCAGTGTTGAAGAAGTGGTGAATACCGCTATTCAGGAAGATGCAAATGCTATAGCCATGACATCGTATCAGGGCGGACACAATGAATACTTTAAATATATGCATGATTTGCTCCATGAAAAAGGAGCAGGGCATATCAAGATTTTTGGCGGTGGCGGGGGAGTAATTCTGCCAGGCGAAATTTCAGAATTACAGGAATATGGTATTACCCGAATTTACGCTCCGGATGATGGCCGCTCGATGGGGCTGCAAGGGATGATTAACGATTTGGTTGAACAATCCGATTTTCCTATCGGAGATAAACTAAATGGAGAAATCGATCATATCGAAAGTAAAAATCCAACAGCAATTGCACGTTTGATTTCTGCTGCAGAGAATTTTCCTGAAATTGCAAAACCTGTTTTTGATCAGATTCATCAGGATAACGCTAATTCTAAAATTCCTGTTTTAGGAATTACCGGAACCGGTGGGGCAGGAAAATCATCTCTGGTAGATGAATTGGTTCGCCGATTTTTAATTGATTTTCCTAATAAAACAATCGGATTAATTTCTGTCGATCCATCAAAAAGAAAAACAGGAGGAGCACTATTAGGTGACAGAATACGTATGAATGCCATAAATAATCCTCGTGTGTATATGCGTTCGCTGGCAACACGCCAGTCAAATTTGGCTTTGTCCAAATATGTAGCCGAAGCGATTCAGGTTTTAAAAGCTGCAAAATACGATCTGATTATTCTGGAGACTTCCGGAATCGGACAATCGGATACCGAAATTATGGATCATTCTGATGTTTCTTTATACGTTATGACACCTGAATTTGGTGCTGCAACACAATTGGAGAAAATCGACATGCTTGATTTTGCTGATTTGGTAGCATTGAATAAATTCGACAAAAGGGGTGCTTTAGATGCAATTCGTGATGTAAAAAAACAATACCAGCGCAATCATAATCTTTGGGATAAAAATCCTGACGACATGCCCGTTTTCGGAACAATTGCTTCTCAGTTTAACGATCCGGGAATGAACACGCTTTACAAAGCAATTATGGATAAAATCGTCGAAAAAACCGATTCAGATCTTCATTCTACCTTTGAAATTACACGTGAAATGAGCGAAAAAATCTTCGTGATTCCGCCTCATAGAACGCGTTATTTATCTGAAATAGCCGAGAATAACAGAAGTTATGATGAAAGCGCACTTTCACAGCAAAAAGTAGCGCAAAAATTATACGGAATTTTCAAAACTATTGAATCGGTTTCAGGTAAAATTCCACAGATTAATAAAGCAGGAATCGACGATGCAACTGTTCTTCCAAGCGGAATTCAGGAGCATGACGAAAACAGAATCTTCTTAAACCTTTTACTGAATCAGTTTGATAAAGTAAAAATGGACTTAGATCCGTACAATTGGGAAATTATCCTGAATTGGGACGAAAAAGTAAACAAATACAAAAATCCGGTTTATACTTTTAAAGTTCGTGATAAAGAAATTAAAATTGCGACACATACCGAGAGTTTGTCACATATTCAGATTCCGAAAATTGCTTTACCTAAATATGAAGCCTGGGGCGATATTTTACGTTGGAATTTACAGGAAAATGTTCCAGGCGAATTTCCTTTTGCGTCAGGACTATATCCGTTTAAGCGTGAAGGTGAAGATCCGTCAAGAATGTTTGCGGGTGAGGGCGGACCGGAAAGAACCAATAAACGTTTTCATTATGTAAGTGCAGGATTGCCGGCAAAAAGACTTTCAACCGCTTTTGACAGCGTGACTTTATACGGAAATGATCCTGATTTACGTCCTGATATTTATGGAAAAATCGGGAATGCGGGAGTTTCGATTTGTTGTTTAGATGATGCTAAAAAACTGTATTCCGGTTTCGATTTGGTTCATGCTTTAACTTCGGTAAGTATGACGATCAACGGGCCGGCGCCAATGCTGTTAGGCTTTTTTATGAATGCGGCGATCGATCAGCAATGTGAATATTACATCAAAACCAATGACTTAGAAAAAGAAGTCGAAGCCAAAATAACCAAAATATATACAGCAAAAGGTACTGAACGTCCTAAATACCAAGGCGATTTACCGGAAGGAAACAATGGTTTAGGATTAATACTTTTGGGCGTTACCGGAGATCAGGTTTTACTTTTGGACGTTTATAACGAAATAAAAACCAGAACGCTGTCACAAGTCCGTGGAACGGTTCAGGCCGATATTTTAAAAGAAGATCAGGCGCAAAATACTTGTATTTTCTCAACAGAATTTGCTTTACGATTAATGGGCGACGTTCAGGAATATTTTATTACCAAAAACGTCCGTAATTTTTATTCGGTTTCGATTTCAGGATATCATATTGCAGAGGCTGGAGCAAACCCAATTACGCAATTGGCTTTCACGCTTTCAAATGGTTTCACTTATGTGGAATATTATTTGAGCCGTGGCATGAGTATTAACGATTTCGGGCCCAATTTATCATTCTTTTTCTCCAACGGTGTTGATCCGGAATATTCGGTAATTGGCCGTGTGGCGCGTAAAATTTGGGCGAAAGCCATGAAAAATAAGTATGGAGCCAACGAAAGAGCGCAGATGTTGAAATATCATATTCAGACTTCCGGACGTTCATTGCACGCCCAGGAAATTGATTTTAATGATATCCGAACAACTTTACAAGCTTTATATGCGATTTACGACAACTGTAATTCATTGCATACGAATGCGTACGATGAAGCGATTACAACGCCAACCGAAGAATCGGTTCGTCGTGCCATGGCGATTCAGTTGATTATCAATAAAGAATTAGGCCTGGCGAAAAACGAAAACCCAATTCAGGGTTCATTTATCATCGAAGAACTTACGGATTTAGTTGAAGCTGCTGTTTTACAGGAATTTGATCGTATTACAGAGCGTGGCGGAGTTCTTGGCGCGATGGAAACAATGTACCAGCGTTCTAAAATTCAGGAAGAAAGTTTGTATTACGAAACCTTAAAACACAACGGCGATTTCCCGATTATAGGTGTAAATACTTTCCTGAGTTCAAAAGGTTCGCCAACAGTGATTCCGGCAGAAGTAATCCGCGCTACCGAAGAAGAAAAACAATATCAAATCACGATGCTGGATAATCTACATCAATTTCACGAAGCAAAAGTAAACGAGCATCTAAATAAACTCCAGGAAGCGGCCATTAAAAACGAAAACTTATTCGATCATTTAATGGAAGCTACAAAGGTTTGTTCTCTAGGTCAGATTACTTCGGCTTTGTTTGAAGTGGGCGGGCAGTATAGGAGGAATATGTAGATTTGATTCTAATAATTTATAAACGCATTTGGCAGACTTAAGGTTGACCGGATGCATTTTTGTATTATTTTAAAAACTAAAAAGACAGCTTTTCTATAGCTGTCTTTTGATTTGGGGGCAAAAATAAAAAAAAACAGCTCGAGAACCACCAAGAGCTGTTTTGAAAACAATTAAGTTTTAAACTTTACTAACTATCTAACCTCATTTTATACTGTATGCGAGTATAACTTATTAGCGTACTACTACGCTTGTATTTTTAGCAGAAAAACCTGCTTTATAAACTGATGAAACTGCCTTTGACGATAATATTGTATTGTCACCAGTAATAGTGATTTCATGTTTTGTAGTTTTTATACTGTCTTCTATCTCAAGAAAGTAAGTTCCTTCCGGAAATTCCTCAAAGCTGAAAGTTTTTAGGATTCCCTCTTTACCTGAAGCATTTTCAGAATAAATTAAGTTTCCGTCTTTATCATAAATAGCTAAGTGTGCTTTTTTTACATTGTTTAATGCAAAAGTAACTGCCTTACCGTTTCCTTTAATTACATGAAGAGCAAAATCTCCATTCCCGTCAACTGCATAAGAACTTATTCCTGTGAAAAGCACTGCACATACTAAACTTAATTTTAACATCTTTTTCATGATTATATTTTTTAGATTATTGTTCCGATTTTATACTGCTAAATTACTTCAGCAATAGCGTTAAACGCACAACTCTGTTTTCCAATTTATGTGCTATATTCTCATTTACGAAACCGATATAGGTTAAAATTTGAATTATAGTAGGTGTTTTTGTTAATTTGATTATTATTTTTTAAAGTTTTCTATCAGATTACGAATCTGAAAACCTATTCGCTAATATTGGTTATTACTCGTAATTTTTGTCGGAAAAAATTTAATTTATAATAATTTATTTGAAAAAACAGAAAATAAAAAAAACAGCTCAATAACCACAATGAGCTGTTTTCAAAAACAATTAAGTTTAAATTTTTTACTATCTAACCATTTTTATACTTAATGTGAGTATGATTTTTAGCGTACCGCTACGCTTGCATTTTTAGCAGAAAAACCTGCTTTGTAAACTAATGAAACAGCTTTTTTTGATAGCACTGTTGTATCATCAGTAATAGTAATTTCATGTTTTGTAGTTTTTACACTGTCTTCTATTTCCAGGAAATAAGTTCCTTTTGGAAATTCCTCAAAGCTAAAAGTTCTCAAAATTCCATCTTTACCGGAAGCATTTTCAGAATAAATAAGTGTACCGTCTTTATCATAAATAGATAAATTTGCTTTTTTTACATTGTTTAATGCAAAAGTAACGGCCTTACCATTTCCTTTTATTACATGAAGAGTAAAATCTTCATTCCCGTCAATTGCATAACTGCTTATTCCTGTGAAAAGCACTGCACATACTAAACTTAATTTTAACATCTTTTTCATGACTTTAGTTTTTAATTATTGTTCTAATTCTATAGTGCTAAATTACTTCAATATTAAAATTCTACACACAACTCTATTTGCTGATTTATATGTTATATTCTCATTTACGAAACCGATATAGGTTAAAATTTAAATTATTTTAAGTGTTTATGTTAATTCGGTTACAATTATTTAAAATTGTGTTATTGATAAATTGATCTTTTTATAACTATAATAGTTCCTTTTTAGTTGCATCAGAGTGTAGTCAAATCGTTATTTTTCAAAAAAAGAAAAAGCATAAAAAAACAGCTCAATAACCACAATGAGCTGTTTTCAAAAAAACAATTAAGTTTTAAATTTTCTAACTATCGACCATTTTTTATACTGTAAAAAGTATACCCTTAGCGTACCGCTACGTTTGTATTTTCAGCAGAGAAACCTGCTTTGTAAATTGATGAAACTGCTTTTGTTGACAATACTGTTGTGTCATCAGTAATAGTAATTTCATGTCTCACTTTTTTCACATTGTCTTCAGCTTCTAAGAAATAAGTTCCTTCAGGAAATTCTTCTAAACTAAAAGTTCGCAAAATTCCGTCTTTACCGGAAGCGCTTTCAAAATAAATTAAAGTGCCGTCTTTGTCATAGATTGCTAATTTTGCTTTTGTCACTTTGTTTAGAGCAAAAGTGATCAGCTTTCCATTTCCTTTTTTCAATACATGAAGATTAAAATCTTCATTCCCATCAATTGCGTAAGTACTCATTCCTGTGAATAACACCCCACATACTAAACTTAATTTTAAAATCTTTTTCATAACATTAGTTTTTAAATTAATAGTTCTAATTCTCTGATGCTAAATTACTTGAATACCCTGTTATTTTGTACAACCCGATTTTCTTATTTATGTGTTATATTCTCATTTACGAAACCGTTATAGGTTAAAAT
>JBDTRA010000113.1:0-13937 GCA_039931915.1 Flavobacterium sp.
TAAATCTATTTCAGGATTAAGTATAAATATGTAAACTTATTTCAGGACGAGACAAGGTCCGTCAGCGAGTTTGCGATTGGCTGATTTAGGCGCTCGCGTTATAAAAATTGAGAAACCGGGAACCGGAGATATCTGCAGGACTTTATATACTTCTGATTTGATTATGAATGGAGAATCTTCCGTTTTTCATACTATCAACAGAAACAAAGAATCATTTGCTATCGATTTCAAACAAGCCGATGAACTCGAAAAATTAAAAAAATTACTGGCTAAAGCCGATGTAGTAATGCATAATTTCAGACCCGGTGTGATGGAGCGCGTAGGTTTAAGTTATGACGACGTAAAAAAAATCAATCCAAATATAATCTATGCTGAAATTTCGGGCTATGGCACTAAATCTGAATTAAAAGATTTACCGGGACAGGATTTATTATTACAATCTTTAACAGCTTTAACCTGGCTGAGCGGAAATCAGGAAGATGGGCCAGTTCCAATGGGATTATCGATTGTAGATATGTTGGCGGGAGCGCATTTGGCACAAGGAATTCTGGCAGCCTTGTACAGAAAAGCAACTCATAATATTGGAGCAATGGTTCAGGTAAGCATGCTGGAATCTGCTTTTGATTTTCAATTCGAAACTATTACAACCTATTTTAACGATGGCGGTGAATTACCTGTCCGAACAAAATCCAACAATGCGCATGCTTATTTAGGTGCGCCTTATGGAATTTACAAAACAAAGAATGGTTATCTGGCTTTGGCAATGGGATCAATTCCTGTTTTGGCTTCATTGTTAAAATGTGATGAATTACTGCAGTTTCCTGAAAATAAATTTAAATTGAGAGATGAAATCAAAAATATTCTGGCCTCCCATTTACAAACTCAGGATACCCAATTTTGGCTGGATATTTTAGAACCTGCTGATATTTGGTGTGCAAAGGTTTTGAACTACAAACAGCTTTTTGCCGAAGAAGGATTTCAGGTTTTAGATTTCACACAGAAAGTTGAAATGGCAGATAGTTATGCGTATAAAACCACCCGATGTCCCATTAAAATAGATGGAGAAATTTTTACTTCCAGTAAAGGCTCTCCAAAATTAGGGCAGGACAACGAGCGAATTATTAAGGAATTTATAGAATACTAATGGAAAAATTAAGAATCGCTGTTAGAAAATTCGACCCTTTTGAAAGTACGCTGCAAAAGCTATGGGATTTGTTTTGCCTAAAAAATAACATCTCCGTTGAAGCCGAAATGATTCCATTGGAATTGCACGATTTGTATGAAGAAACCATTACCAATAAAGGACTAATAAACGGAAACTGGGATATCGCACACATCAATACCGACTGGATTTTTGATGCTGCGAATGAAAAAGCCGTTCTTGATTTAACTTCATTCATTAATCAAAATCCACCACAGGATTATCCCGAAGGATGGCACCAGTCTTTGCTGCATTTACAGCAGATCAACAACGGAACTTACGGACTTCCTTTTCATGATGGCCCCGAATGTTTGATTTTTAGAAAAGATTTATTTGACGATTTAACCGAAAAAGAAAATTTCAAAAACCAATACGGTTATGAATTGCATTCTCCTAAAACCTGGGAGGAATTTACTCAGATAGCTGAATTTTTTAATCGCCCGGAACAAAATCTATACGGTTGTGTCTTTGCCAATTATCCTGACGGACACAATATGGTTTTTGATTTTTGCCTGCAATTATGGACACGTGGTGGTTCGTTATTAAATCCGCAGAATCAAATAAATATAAATCATCCCGTAGCAGTTGAAGCTTTAGATTATTATAGAAAAATAGTCAATAACACGAATGCTGTTCATCCGAAATCGAAAGAATTTGGTTCTGTTGAAGCAGGTATGGCTTTCGCCGAAGGGCAGGCTGCAATGGCAATCAATTGGTTTGGATTTGCCTCCATGTGTGAAGTTATTGAAGAATCAAAAGTAAAAGGCAAAGTCGATATTACAGAACTTCCCCATGACGAAAACCATAAAACAGCCTCTTTGAATGTTTATTGGCTGTATACGATTGGAACAGGAAGTAAACATCAAAAATTGGCTTATGATTTTCTGAGATTTGCTACCACTGTTGAAAGTGATAAATTGTTGACCAATGAAGGAGGAATTGGCTGTCGGAAATCAACATGGAATGATGCCAAAATCAATACTACGATTCCGTTTTATCACAAATTAGAAATGCTTCACGAAAATGCTTTAACATTACCTCAGACTCCCGTTTGGCCAAAAGTTGCCGAGGCGATTGACAAAATGGTTTTGAATGCATTAAATAGTGACGTCCCATCTAAAAAACTATTAGAAGAAACTCAAAATATTATTCAAAAAATCATTTAAGATGAATATTCCATATAAACCCTTATTGCCCGAAACAAAGCAGCCGATTATTATTATTGGCGCGAGTGGCATTGTAAAAGATGCGCATTTACCGGCTTATGAAATGGCGGGTTTCACTGTTTTTGGTATTACAAACAGAACGATTTCTAAGGCTCACGATATGGCAAAACAATTTGGTATTCCGAATGTTTTTAAAAACGTGGCCGAAGCTGTGGAATATGCGCCGTCAAATGCTGTTTATGACATTACTGTATTGCCTGATCAATATATCGAAATATTAGAACAATTACCTGACGGTGCCGCTGTGCTGATTCAAAAACCAATGGGGAATGATTTAGCGCAAGCCAAAGAAATTGTAGCAGTTTGCGAAAGGAAAAAATTAGTTGCTGCCATTAATTTTCAGTTGCGTTTTGCCTCTTTTGTGAGTGCAGCGCGATATATAATAAATCAGGGAATTATTGGCGATTTGTATGATTTAGAAGTTAAAGTGACTGTGAATACGCCTTGGGAATTGTTTCCGCTGATTAAGGAACACCCTAGGTTGGAAATTCTTTTTCACAGTGTACATTACATTGACTGCATTCGCTCGTTTTTGGGAAATCCAAAAGGAGTATATGCTAAAACGACCAATCATCCTTTGAAGAAATTATCATCTTGCCGTTCTTCGATTATTTTAGATTATGGAGATTCAATGCGTGTGGCTATCAACACGAATCACGACCATCATTTTGGTCCGAAACATGAAGAAAGCTACATCAAATGGGAAGGAACTAAAGGAGCCATTAAAGCCAAAATGGGCTTATTGATGAATTATCCTGACGGTTTACCGGATGAATTTGAAGTGGCAATAGAAAAAGATGGGAAATATGAATGGGAAAAAATAGAACTGGAAGGTTCCTGGTTTCCGGAAGCTTTTATTGGCACGATGTCTAATTTGATGCGTTTTAAGGAAGGTTCTGATTTAAAATTATTAGCCAGTGTTCAGGATGTTCTGGATACCATGAAAGTAGTTGAAGCTTGTTACATTAGTAATGAAAAAGGAGCAATTCCATTAAATGGATTTTAACAACAATTGTCTGCGTTAACGATTGAAGCGGCATCCTTTTTTGGCTTTTTCAGCCAAAAAAGATACAGCGGAAAGCGTGTTAAAACGCCCAAAAAAATTATATAATATAGTGATGAATAATTAGCATCTGGCTAATCACTAAGAACTTAAAAAATAAAATATGTATTTTAAATCCACTTTTTTTGAAGATTACCAACTCAATGAAAAAAGAGTAACTTTGGGCAGAACCATAACCGAAACGGACTTTGTCGTTCACGCCGGACATACTGGCGATTTTTTTCCACATCATATGGATGAAGAATGGTGCAAAACACAGCCTTTTGGGCAGCGGATTGCGCATGGAACGATGGTCTTTAGCATTGGTATCGGTTTGACAGCATCTGAAATAAATCCTGAGGCTTTTTCTAAAGGATATGATCGTATGCGTTTTGTAAAACCTGTTCACATTGGCGATACGATTCATTCTGAAATTACAATTTCAGAAAAAGGAGAAGCCAAAAAGCCAGATATGGGTACTGTGACCGAACATGTAGAAATTATCAATCAAAGAGGTGAAGTCGTATTGGTTTGCGATCATCTATTATTAGTAAAAAAGAAATAACCTTAAAACAAAAAACCTAACTATGCAAGTAACCAACCAAACTGGCGATCAACATGAAGTCCCAACAGAACAAGGAACAGGAAATAAATATCTGTTACCTTTTATCTTAATTACCAGCTTATTTTTCCTTTGGGGAATGGCGCATGGTCTCGACGGGATTTTGATTCCGCATTTAAAAAAAGCCTGCCAGCTTAACAACAGACAATCAACTTTGATTGATACAGCTATCTATTTTGCTTATTTTGTTATGGCAATTCCTGCGGGAATGCTGATTAAGCGATTTGGCTATAAAAACAGTATTATCTCCGGATTATTAGTTTTTGCAATTGGAGCATTCCTTTTTGTACCTGCTGCCAATACCAGAACTTATGAATTGTTCTTATTTGCCTTATTTGTAATTGGTTGCGGCTTAACTATTTTAGAAACCAGTGCTAATCCGTACGCAGCTATTTTAGGGCCAGCAGAATCATCTTCCACAAGATTGAATCTGGCTGCTTCATTTAATGGTTTAGCTGCAATGTTAGGTCCTGTTTTGGGAGGTATTTTTATACTGTCTGGAGTTAATCATACTCCAGAACAAATGGCTGCAATGCCTGAAGCTACCAAAGCAGCTTATTTATTAGAAGAAGCAGCATCTGTAAAATTGCCTTATATCATTTTAGGAAGCGTATTGGTTTTGGTAGCTATTTTATTTTATTTTATGCATCTCCCTTCGATGAAACAAAAGCAAACCGAGAACGAAGTTAAACCTGGTTTTTTCTCTGTTTTAAAATTTTCACATCTGAGTTGGGCGGTCGTAGCACAGTTTTTTTATGTAGGAGCACAAGTTTGTGTAACCAGTTTTTTTGTTCGAATAGCTCAAAAAGAAGCTGGATTGGATGAAAAAACAGCCGCTTATTACCTTGGTATATATGGATTACTGTTTATGACAGGTAGATTTAGTGGTACCTTCTTTTTAAAATTTGTTAAAGATTACATACTACTTTCTATCTACTGTGTGATAAGCGTTTTACTTTGTTTAGTAGCTATTTACGGATCGGGTATCACTGTTATTTACGCATTGGGAGGATTAGGCTTTTTTATGTCTATCATGTTTCCTACTATTTTCTCTTTGGGATTAGTAGGTTTAAAATCAAATACAGAAACAGGCTCATCCTGGCTAGTAATGTCTATCGTAGGTGGAGCTATACTTCCTTATGGTATGGGAACATTAATCGATATGAAGCACGATGATATTCAGGCAGGATATATTATCCCTTTAGTGTGTTTTCTGATTATTCTTTATTTTGGTGTATTTGGACATAAAGTAAAAAACAATATTGCCTCTTAATTAAATTTTCAACTTTTTTTATAAATTTCCAAGATGTTAGTATATGATAACTGAACACATCTTGGAAATTTTATTTTAAACTCATTTATATTAAAACTAATAATGAAAAAAACATCTCTGGTTTTTTATCTCTGTTTATTTGTTTTTAACAGCTCGCTATACGCTCAAAAAGATAAAACTCAGTATGACATTATTGTAGCAGCAGACGGAAGCGGTAAATACACCAAAGTGCAGGAAGCCTTTGATGCTGTCACGGAAAATAGTTCAAAACCCACTGTAATTTTAGTAAAACCAGGTATTTATAAAGAAAAATTAAAATTGGTCAAAAACAAAAAAGTGACCTTAATAGGAGAATCTTATAAAACTACTGTTCTTACTTTTGATGATTATGCTGAAATTGCTGGCGGAACCAGTAAATCTTTTAGCGTATTGATTCAGGCCGATGATTTTACAGCCGAAAATATTACTTTCGAAAACACCATTGACAGTCAATTACCCCAATATAAAAAAGGAGGACAAGCAGTAGCTTTGATGGTTAATGGAGACAGGGCCATTTTCCATCTCTGTAAAATAATGGGCTTTCAGGATACTTTCTATCTTAAAAGCAACACCAGAACTTATATAAAAGATTGTATTATTGAAGGAACTACTGATTTTATTTTTGGCTCTGGAATCTCTTTGTTTGAAAATTGCTTTATCAACAGCATAAAAGGTTCACATATTACTGCCGGCAACCAGGATGTGGGGAAAAACAAATATGGATTCGTATTTAAAGATTGTGTGTTTTTGAATTATAATGGCAATAATTCAATTACTACATCATTAGGAAGACCTTGGGGCGCTGGTGCCAATGTAGTTGTTTTAAATTCCTACGAAGGCTCGCACATTATAGCTGATGGCTGGGCTATTTGGTCAAAAGACCCTGAACACAAAGCTTTTAAAAATTGGGAAACGACTTATTATGCAGAATACAATTGTTTTGGCCCAGGTTATAACCCGAAAAATCGTTTGCTCTGGACTCATCAACTGAGTAAAAAAGAAGCTTCAGAGTATACAAAAGAGAAAATATTTGCTGCCAATACCACAACAGCTGCCAGTCTTGAAGGAGATTGGAATCCTGAAATAGAAAATGATAAATGTCGTGAAATTTCACCTTCAAAAAATGCTAAAAATGCCGATACCGTTTTTCAAAAAGGATTCAATTAATATAAATTACGCTCATTTAAAAATGAGCGTAATTTTTTTAATACATCAAGAGGTATTAATAATGAAACTAAACCATTTCTTCAGGTTTAACCCACGCATCAAAATCCTCGGGTGTTACATACCCTAAACGAACAGCTTCTTCTTTAAGAGTCGTTCCGTTTTTGTGAGCCGTTTGTGCAATTTCTGCTGCTTTATAATACCCTATTTTAGTGTTTAAAGCCGTAACCAACATCAATGAATTGTCTACTAATTCTTTGATACGTTTGTGGTTGGGTTCAATTCCCTGCGCACAATGCTCATCAAATGAAATACAGGCATCACCTAATAAATGAGCTGACTGAAGGAAATTAGCAGCCATAACAGGTTTAAAAACATTCAATTCATAATGTCCCTGCATCCCTCCTATAGAAATTGCCATATCATTTCCGATAACCTGGGCACAAACCATTGTCAAAGCTTCGCACTGTGTCGGGTTTACTTTTCCGGGCATGATTGAAGATCCGGGTTCATTTTCCGGAATATGAATTTCGCCAATTCCTGAACGGGGTCCTGAAGCCAGCATTCTGATATCATTTGCAATTTTATTTAAAGAAACAGCCAATTGTTTTAATGCTCCGTGCGTTTCTACAATAGCATCATGTGCTGCCAAAGCTTCAAATTTATTCTCAGCAGTTACAAAAGGATGATTAGTGAATTTTGCAATGTATTCGGCAACTTTTACGTCATACCCTTTTGGAGTATTAAGCCCCGTTCCTACTGCAGTTCCTCCTAAAGCAATTTCAGATAAATGAGCCAGGGTATTTTTTAATGCTTTTAATCCATAAGTTAATTGCGCAGCGTAACCTGAAATTTCCTGTCCTAAGGTAAGCGGCGTTGCATCCATAAGGTGTGTGCGGCCAATTTTTACGACATCTTTATATGCCACAGCTTTCGTATGAAGTGTATCCCTTAATTTTTCGATACCCGGAATTGTAGTTTCTACAACCATTTTATAAGCTGCAATATGCATTCCAGTTGGAAAAGTATCATTTGATGATTGAGATTTATTGACATCATCATTGGCTTTTATGAATTGTTCGCCTTCGCCAATTTCAAAACCCTTTAAAACTTGTGCACGGTTAGCAATTACTTCGTTTACATTCATGTTGCTTTGGGTACCGGAACCTGTCTGCCAGATTACCAAAGGAAACTGATCATCTAGTTTTCCTGCTAAGATTTCGTCGCAAACCACTGCAATCGCATCTCTTTTTTCGATTGGTAAAACGCCTAAATCATGGTTGGCATAAGCTGCCGCTTTTTTTAAATAAGCAAAACCTTCTATAATTTCTTTTGGCATGGATGCCGACGGACCGATTTTGAAATTATTTCTTGAACGTTCTGTTTGTGCGCCCCAATATTTATCGGCTGGGACCTGAACTTGTCCCATGGTGTCTTTTTCTATTCTGTATTTCATTTGTATATATAATTTTGTTTATAAAATGTAATCTCTAAAATGCAATGGCAAATTGAACGCGGATAATTCGGATTTACTTCGTAAAAATGCTAATCAAAAACGGATTTTTTATTTTGATTTTGAAATTTATTTTGAAAATAAATGCCTAGCCCCGATAGTAGTGGAAATCCTTTTATATTTTTCTTTAAAATATAAAAGATTGCATCGAATAGCGGGAAATAGCTCCTAAAAAACATGCATCTTATTCACTTTGAAAGGGTTCAATAAAATGAATTATGTTAGATAAAAAATCATTATTTAAAATGAGTTTAAATATACGGATTATTGTGATTTTATAAAAATTGATTTCGTTTTTATTGCTAAGGAAAAATATAAAACATACATTTGTGCTTACATTCAAAAATTCCGGAAAACATGTTTGAATTTTCACAGTACTTAGGTTTTTTACTTTTCTTGACCATACTAACTATAGGGTTTTGGTTGATGTTTTTCTTAGTTGGTTTCGTATCTTATTGGGTTACGGGTGCTAGCTGGGAAATGATCAAAGAGAAAAGAGCAAAGAAAAAGCAAGAACAATCAATTTAATTTTAAATTGATTTCATAAAAAAAGGACCCGTATTACGAGTCCTTTTTTTTATGCTGTTTGATGATTATCCAGGGAATTCTCCACCACCATCATTTCCTTCATTTTTAGGAGCGGTATTCTTTTCTCTTTCACTTTTAGCTTTGTTAAAACGATAGGTAAACGACAAATTGAATTGACGTTTACGGAATTGCATTTCGCCGTAAGATGTCTGGTTTTCAAGATTAGTATACGATCTCATGATTCTTGAGTTGAAAACATCACTTATATTGAAAGCTATCGTTCCTTTGTCTTTTAAAACATCTTTGCTTAAAGCAGTATTCATACTAAACTGGCCCAGGTTTTTACCCTGTGCTGTTTTTTGTTCACCATTGTACACAGAACTTAATTGCCAGTCTATTTTGTATGGCAGAGTGACTTTTGAACTGATTCTGGCAAACCAGGAATTGGCCTGATTGTCAAGATTCTGAACTACAACTTCACCAGTTGCAAAATCAGTATAACTGTTTTCTCCGGTTGTTTTCACATTATAAAAATTGAAATTACTGTTCAGTCTCCACCATTTATACGGTGAATAATTTAGGGTGAATTCAAAACCAAATTTTTGTTCTTTTCCTAAGTTAATCGGTCGGCTCAAAATAACCGGAACTCCATTTACTTCTTCACCTGTAGGAGATCTTACAAAACTGAAAACATTTTTGGTATCTTCAAAATAAGCCGAAGTATTAAAAGTCACTTTATCCCAGCGTTTAATATATCCGATATCATATTTATCAGTCAAAGATGGATTTAAATCCGGATTTCCCTGAAAGATATTTATATTACTGGAGTAATTGGTTGCCGGATTCATGAAACGTCCTCTTGGTCTTGTTAGACGTTTACTGTAACTTACAGTGAAATTACTTTGGTCTGAGATTTCATAACTCACAAAAGCACTTGGAAATAAGTTATTGTATTTTTTAGTATTGAAATCATTATTATCCAGTAAATTAACCTGAATATTGGTGTCTTCCCAACGCAATCCAAATAAATATGAAAATTTATTTACTTTGAAACCATATTGTGAATAAAATGCGTTTATATTTTCTTTATATTCTAAAGTATTCGATAAGTTTTCATTTTTTGCGCCTGCACCATCAGTAACATAATATTCATTGTTCAAGTTTCCAAAACTTCCTTTATATCCTGCTTCAAACTGGCTTCCTTCACCTAATGGAAGAACATAATCAGCCTGTAACTGAACTTGCCTTTGAACCTGATTGTTTAATGTATTGTTGGAATTAGGTGATGATGCTGTAATAATGCTATTGCTATCATCATTATCTTCTGAAATCGATAAATCTGCGGTAAGTTTGTGGCCTTTATTGTTGAAGTTTTTGATTAAATTTGAAGTAAATTCAACGTCTTCACTTCCGGTATCTCCATTATTTAATCGGAATGAAGATCCAGTAAAAGCATGCGCTGCATCATAATTATTGTAATTGATTAAATCTCTGGTATTGCCTGAGCTCTTTTGATAATTGATCGCATTAGTCCAGAAAGTCGTTGGGGTTATCGTCCATTCTACACCGGCTCTTCCATTAAATCCGTCTGAAGTTCTTTTTGTATCACGGTCTTCATTTAAAAAACTTTTGGTTGTGCCGTCTTCATTAAAGTATTGAGAATAAGTTTTACCACCACCTTCATTGGTTCTGTAATTATATCCCGCAGTCGTAAAGTAATTTAATTTTTCGGTCTTATAATTCAGGTTTGCACTTAAACCATATGTTTCAGGGATTCCGGTTGAAGCAATAAAAGTTCCGTTAAAACCTTGATTTTTCCCTTTTTTAAGAATAATATTAATTAATCCCGATCCTCCTTCTGCATCATAACGGGCAGATGGATTGGTAATAACTTCTACTTTATCAATAGCATCCGCCGGAAGCTGGCGTAAAGCTTCTGCGACGTTTATAGCATTTGAAGGCCTTCCGTCAATTAAAATTCGGATATTATCACTTCCTCTTAAACTTACATTTCCTTCTGTATCAACAGAAACTGAAGGTACATTATCCAGAACATCGCTTACAGTTCCTCCCTTTACCATCATATCCTGACCAACATTATACACTTTTTTATCCAGTTTTATTTCTACTGTTGATTTTTCGGCACGGACAACAACCTCGTTTAATTGTGCCGCATCCTCAGATAAGTTTACAACTCCTAAATTAGTATCTGCAGAAATATTTTTTTGTTTGAATTCAGTTGCTTTAAATGAAATAAATTCGACCTTAATATCATAAGTTCCCGGAGGAACAGCTAAATCAAATTCACCTTTTGGATTTGTAATTCCGCCTGTAATTACTTTAGTATCATTGGGTGCTGTAATAGATATAGTTGCATACTCGAGTGGCTGTTTCGATACTTTCTCTAAAACTTTTCCGGTAACTTTTACTTTGTTTTGACTTGAAGGTGCTTGTTGTGCATAGTTGTATAATCCTGAAAGAAGAAATACAATTAATACAGCAAATTTTAATTTTTTCATTATTTTTGGTTTCTTTTCCTTTTAGACCGCAAATGTAGCTTTTGGTTTAATAACAGAAATCACAAAAAAACGTTAACAGAATTTTTTATAATCAATCTAAAAAAGAAGCTACTTTATTAAGGTCACGACCAATGATAGCTTTCCCGTCTTTTACCACAATTGGTCGTTCAATTAAAATAGGATTATCAATCATTGCCTGAATTATTTGAATATCATTCAAGGCTTTTTCTTTATAATTTTCGATCCAAATTTTCTCTTTAGTCCTTATTAATTCAATAGGCTGTAAATTTAATTTTTCAAGCAATTCTTTCAACTCATCAAATGTTAGTGATTCTGTAAGATATGGAATGATTTCGTATTCCTGATCGGATTCGTCTAAAAAAGCCAGACAGCTTCTTGATTTTCCACAACGTGGATTATGGTAAATTTTTATCATTTTAATTTTTTGAGTTGCTATAAAATAATTGGACTAAAAAAAAGTATTTTAGCAATACCAAAAATAAGATTTACTTATTAAACTGAATTCTAATTTTAAATTTTTAATACATGTTTTTAGAACAAGGAATTAAACCCGAAAATAAATTTTGGAAATACCTTTTAGGATCTGTACTAATTTTTATTGCTTCATTTGTTGGCCAAATTCCGCTTTCGGCAGTTGTTTTATTTGAAACTTTTTTCAATAAAAAATCTTATCCTGGAAACGATGAGATGCTAATGAAAATGTTTGAGCCCAATTTGACTTTGTTTTTGATTATGATTTCATTTGTTTTTGCTCTTACGGGAGTTTATTATGTTGTGACTAAATTACATAATCAAAGTTTTTTATCAGTTACAACATCCAGAAAAAAGATAGATGTAAAACGTATTTTGTTTTCATTTTTACTATGGTCTGCATTTTCAATAATGAGTTTTCTATATGTTTATTTTAAATCTCCGGAAAATTTCATTTGGAATTTCAAACTAATCCCCTTTTTGATTTTAGTACTTATCGGAATAACACTAATCCCAATACAAACCAGTACTGAAGAATATGTTTTCAGGAGTTATTTAATGCAGGGATTTGCCAATTTGGCTAAAAATAAATGGTTTCCACTGTTAATGACTTCCCTGATTTTTGGTTCAATGCATTGGTTTAATCCAGAAGTTACTAAAATGGGCAATATTATTATGATTTATTATATTGGCACAGGTCTGTTTTTAGGAATTATAACATTAATGGATGAAGGAATTGAATTGGCGCTTGGCTTTCATGCTGCCAATAACCTCATTGGTGCGTTATTAATAACCTCTGATTGGTCTGTTTTTCAAACCCATTCCCTTTTTATAGATAAATCTGAACCTTCTGCAGGCTTTGATGTTATTTTACCTGTTGTAATAATTTATCCCATTTTGCTTTTTATTTTTAGTAAAAAATACAATTGGAACAATTGGAAAGAAAGATTAACAGGTGATATAAATATTACAAAAGATTCTAAATTAATTCAGTTATGATCCAGTTAACGCATAAAAATGTACACAATTATTTTAAAATAAATGGCTATCATTTAAATGCAAATGATTTGTGTCGTGTAGCGTATAGCTATATTAAAGAAGGTAATTCTAATGAACAGGCTATTGGCGAGTTTTTATTGGATTGGTTCGACAGTAAAGATTATATCGAAATGACGACTTCCGGAACTACCGGGCTCCCTAAAGTCGTTCGATTACAAAAACGAGCCATGATCCAATCTGCATTAGCTACCGGAGATTTTTTTAACTTACAACCTGGTGATAAAGCTTTACTTTGTTTACCCGTAAAATTTATAGCTGGAAAAATGATGTTGGTTCGAAGTTTCATTTTGGGTCTGGACTTGAATGTTGTCGAGCCAAGTACAGAACCGTTAGCATTAAACACAATCCAATATGATTTTGTTGCTATGGTTCCACTGCAAGTTCAAAATTCTATCAAAGATTTAAAAAATGTCAAAAAATTAATTATTGGCGGAGCCAAAATTGATTCTTCACTTGAAGAGAAGCTCCTGCCATTAAAAACTGAAATTTATGAAACTTATGGTATGACCGAAACCATTACGCACATTGCTGCTAAAAAAGTTGGGGAGAATTTTTTCTCGGTTTTACCAAATGTAAAAATCACCACAGATAATAGGGATTGTTTAATGATTAAAGTTCCAACAATTTCAGAAAAACCGATTATTACAAATGATTTGGTTAAGATTATAGGAGAAAATCAATTTACCTTTTTAGGAAGAATTGACAATATAATTAATAGTGGCGGTGTAAAATTAATTCCGGAGCAAATTGAAGCTAAGCTGATTGAAAAAATAAACACACGTTTTTTTGTTACCGGAATTCCGGATTCTATTTTAGGAGAAAAATTAATTTTGGTTATTGAAGGAGAAAAAAGAGATTTTCCGAATGACTTTTTTGATATTTTAGACAAATACGAAAAACCAAAAAAAATCGTTTTTGTTCCGAAATTCAAAGAAAATGAAAACGGAAAGTTATTACGAAAGTCTAGTATAGGATTATGAACTTAAGGAATATCACATTTAAAAAAAAACAATACAAATTTTTAGATAAATCATTATATAATTTTGTATTGGAAGGCATTAATTTAGAATCCATATATAAATGTAGCGCATATAGATCATTAATTGGCATTGCCAGTCAAATTCGTGCTTCAGGATTCCATTAATTCTTTGTGTTACTATATTTGACAGGAATCAGGAAGCATAAATTTTAAAAGCTCTATAGGGGTCATCGAAAATTCTTAAGACTACAAATTTCTTGTTTTATTTTGACATTTCCTC
>JBDTRA010000114.1:0-13918 GCA_039931915.1 Flavobacterium sp.
TTAAATTCCCCTTCTATTTTTAGAGCAAACTGATTGGTTAATTGTTGTCTGATGTTTATGCGGGGCTCTGCCAATAATTTTCCAAACTTCTGAAAATAATTCAGGCGTACACCAATTCTCAAATAAGTATTGTTTTTATGGTATTCTGCTTCTGTAAATAACCCCTGATTACGCAGTACATCTTTCTTGGTGCTTGCGTAAAATGGAGCGCTGACGGTAGTCTGGTTAAGCATTCCCGTTTCGTTGAATTGATATCCTGCTAACAGGTTTAAATATGGCGTAGCTTTATAATTAGCGTTTAGTTTTGTTCCTGTTTCTAAAACTTCATTCGCCTCTGTTAATCGTTGGTCTGTTTCCATCCTGTAATCGGTAGCATCGATATTGTATTTGGAAAGATAGGTGATAAAGTACGTACTGAATTTAGTATTCCATTGTGCTTTCCAATTACCGCCATATCCAATATTTTTTTGCGAAAGCATACTTGATTTGGTTTCTGCAGTATTGGAACCTGAATTGTATTCCGTATAATCCAAAGAATTGTTTATACCTATTATATTTGCCCTGAACTGGTGTTTTTCGTTAAGGTCAAAAAGGATTTTGGCAGTATAATCATAAAAGTAAAAATCAGAATTGATATTGTTTTGATGGCTGTCCGCATTGATTTCGCTATCCTGAAAACTTCTTTTATAATAGTTGCTAAATGTAGGTGTATTGAAAAGATCTGTTATGGAGCGTCTTCCCGAGATATCGATTTGTAGATTTTTAGCTATTGGAATCGACAAAAAAGCATCGGAACTAATTAAGTTTATACCTGCACCACCCGAAAAAGTATTATTTATTTTATCATTGGTAAACATATTAATGGTACTGGAAACACCCTCGCTATATTCGGCACTGGTTCCGTTTTTGGTAACAATTACCTTGTTGGTTATATTGGGATTATAGGCGGATATCAGCCCGAAGAAATGACCCGAATGGTACATTTTTATATTGTCCCAGATCATCAGGTTCTGGTCGTTTGTGCCGCCTCTGACATTGATGTTGGCGATGCTTTCATTGGTGCTCTCCACTCCGGGCAATACCTGAACGGATTGCAGGATATCAGGCTCAATTAATCCGGGTAAAATTCCAAATTTCTTTGTGTTTAAAACAGTACTTCCATCGAGGTATTTTTGTAAACCGGTAGTTAAATACACCTTTATTAATATCTGGTTGAGCTCTTCATTGCTCGTTTTAAGCAGTATTTCTTTGCAGTTGTTTTGTGTGGCAAATAGCTCATTAGCCGTAAATTGTTTTGGCTCATAGCCCAAATAGGAAATAGAAATTATACTATTGACCGGAACGTCAGTTATATTGAAAATTCCTTTTTTATTGGTGATTAATTTGCGCCCGTCAACAATTATATTAGCTCCGTCCAAAGGAATTTTGCCGTCATCAGAGTACACAAAGCCACAAACAGGAATAGTTTTATCAAGAACAGAAACGGTTACATAGCGGTCATTTAAAGCTTTAAAATTTAAAAGGACTTTAGAGTTCAGGTAGTCGATAGTTTCTTTCAGCGTAAGTGTAGTTGCCGGTTTTTCGATTACAATAGAGGAAACATCTTCGACTGCGTACGAAAATTTTACGTCAAACTGTTGCTCGATCGCGGTTATAATTTGGGTTAGTGGAATTTTATTATTTCCTTTTTGGCCATAACTTAAACTTCCTATGCCTAACAGTAAATAAAGTATCCATTTATTGTACTCCATAGTTGTAAAGTATAACAGTTTTACCTTCTATTTTGTAACTAAGTTTAAGTGGAATAGTAATCGCTTCCAATGCTATGTTTTTATTGGTATGGGTGAAACTTCCTGTAAATAATTTGGAGGTATCAATATCTTCTGTTTTAATTTTCAGGTCATATTGTCGTTCGAATTCTGCTATTACCTGATTTAAAGGAATGCGGTCAAAACTGGATTCCTGTTGCATCCAGGAAGGATTTTGGGTATTGAAATCAGGAACAGCTTCAATCTGATTATTGATGAGCCTGAATGTTTTCCCCGGCGGTAATTTTATTGTTTTATTGTTGTGTGTTACGCTTACCAAACCTTCAAAGCAACTTACTTCAAAATAGTTTTTGCGTTGTTTTACATTAAAATGAGTTCCTAATACCTTAACTACACCGTCGGCTGTATTTACACTAAAAGTTTTTCCTTTTTTTACCTGAAAATAAGCTTCTCCTTCTAAAGTCAAATCTCTTTGTTCGGCCCATTTTCTTTCGTTAAAAGTTATTTTTGAAGCGGCATTCAATAAAACTTCCGATTCATCAGGAAGGTGGAATGTTTTAGTTTGGGCAATTTGGGTTTCAAAAGTAGTTGCAGTGTTATAAAATAAGAAGTAGGCACTGGTCAGTAATACAACTAATATTGCGGCAACCCTATAAAAACTTTTAAAGTTCAAGGTTCTCACCTTAGGTTCCTTTTTAGATTTATTTCTGGCTTTAAATTGGGCTAATGTAGCCTGCGCATCTACTTTTGGGGTTTCCAAATGTGAAGCGTAATGAGCGATTTTCTCGAATGTGTCTGTTCCTTCGGATTTTTTTAAATCCTCAATTTCCTGACCTGAGAGCTCGCCGTTTAACCATTTTAATATTTCTTTTTCGTTTTTCATTTTGAACTTCTATAGCAGTAAGACAACTCAGTTTTAAATTTCCCTACTAGGAATCAATTATTTATATATTTTCGATCTGTGCTTTTAAAGTCTTTAAAGCACCGGACATTCTTTTTTCTACAGCTTTTTGAGAAATGTCAAGTAATTCGGCAATTTCCCTGTATTTTTTGCCATCAATTCTATTCATCAAAAATACTTCACGCTGTGCTTCAGTTAAAGAAGCAATAGCATTTTGAAGTTTTTCCCTGAACTCTTCTTCTTCTAATAAGTATTCAGGGCTTTGATTGGTAATATCAAGATTAGGTGTTTCTTTGGCGTAAGACAAAACAACCTTCTGATGTTTTATAGTGTTCAGAAACAAGTTATTTACCGTTGTAAGTAAATAGGTTTTAACTTTAGTGAAATCAATTTTAGAACAATTCTCCCATATTTTTGTAAAGGCATCCTGAACTAAATCTAAAGCAGCATCACTATCGCCACACTTATAATAAGCAAAGTTCGTAGCCGATTGCACATTCTTGAGGTAGAATTGATTAAAGTGACTTTCTTCGCAAAGTTTATTTTTATCGTCGTCCATTAGGATTCATTCATTTTTAAGTAGATTGTAAATGTAAAATATTTTTTAATAAGGGTGTTGGCTTACTATTTAAAAAATATAAAGTAAAGTAACTTTCGTTTTTTAAATAAATAGTATTTGCACTTTGGATTGGAAAAGATAAATTTGGGGATATTTTTTACGTGATTATAATATTATAAAAAGAGAAGTAGTCATAAACAATAAATGATTGTCAGGCTGAGCGGAGTCGAAGCCCTTTCGAAGTAAAAGCCTTCGACTAAGTTTATCCTGAGCGAAGACGAACGGACTCAGGATGACATCTATTTTGAATCATAAACAAGTAAATAAATATTTTTTTTATATCAAGGGTGGGGTAAAAATAATGTTGGTTGTCTTACTGATACAAAGGCGTACAAAAGTCGCTCAGAAAGATATAAAAAACATTAAAAATTTAAAATTATGAAAAAGTTAAGAATCATTACCGGAATCGCATTGTTGTCAATATTAGGATTTACATCATGCCAAAGTGAAGAAGACAATGTGCAGGGTGAAAACCCAAATACAAATAATGCTAATTCAACTACAGCAAACAATCTTAAACGTACCTCTATGTTTGATGGTTCGGTTGACGATTTTTTAGATGGGAATTCTTGTTCTTCTGTTTTGTTTCCGTCTACTGCTACTGTAAATGGTACTAAGGTTTCTCTTTTAAGCCAATTAGATTACCAACAGGTTATTTCTATTCTGGGAGAATTTAATGATGATCAGGATACCGTTGTTTTTCAATTTCCATTAAAAGTAAGATTAAGTAATTATACTGAGGTAACCGTTGCTAATCAAACAGAATATAATGCCATCATTAACGCATGTGGCACCGCTCAGTCTTCTGGACAAAATGCAATTTCATCCTTGAATATAACCTTCCCAATTACTATTTTGACTTATGACGTAAGTTTGCAACAGACAGGAAGTGTTGTTATAACATCTGAACAACAATTATATACCTATATCTCTAATTTAAGCAGTACAGAATTATTTTCGGTAAAATATCCAATATCTGTAACACTTATTGACGAATCGAAAGTAACAGTTTCAAGTGATACTGAATTCCAGGCAGCAATTACTGCATCCCTTAAAACTAAGGCAACAATGGAAGCGGCTGCTGAAAACGTAAATAAATTAAATACGATACTGGTTAATGGTATGTTTAAAGTTAATTCATTCGTGAATGCCGGCGTTGAGACGGCTAATAATTATAAGGATTACACAATAGATTTTGCGAACAATCTAAGTGTTAAAGCAGTAAATACCTTAAACACTACTGTAAACGGAACATATGCTGTAAGTTCACAGTTGGATGTACTGGTAGAATTAAAATTTACAGGCAGTACAACATTTAACCTGCTAAACAATAATTGGAAGGTAACAAGTTTTACAGCGAGCACAATTACATTGCAAAGCACAACAAATGCTGCATTGACTTTAGTATTAAAACAAATATAAATTGTTTGAGTTCAGTAAGTTTTAAGCAAAAGTTATCTATTTTTAGATGCTTTTGTTTAAAATTTATGTAAAGAATTAAAAAGAAAAAAATGAAAAAAATAATTCCGGCTCTGAGTTTGATTCTTGTCTTAATGCTATCTTGTTCCAGACAGGATGATGAAGCTGCTTTAAATGGAAGTTTAACTTCTAATAAAAAGGTGACAGGAAGTTCATCTCATGATTTACTGGCAGATGATACTTTTAAAAGTATGGTTATTGAAGTGGTTTATGTAGATGGATATGAACCTTCGACAGCTGCGATAAATAATTTTGTTTCCTTTCTTAACGAGAGGGTTAATAAGTCAAAAGGAATTAGTGTCGTTAAAAGAGCTATTGCCTCACCGGGGAAAGCAGCTTTTACCAACCAGGAAATTATAGCTATTGAGGATGCCAACAGGACAAAATACAACACCTCAGATCAAATTGCTGTTTGGGCTTTTTTTGCGGATGGGGAATCTGCCGAAAATACCAGTTCTGCTAAAGTTTTGGGTACCGCTTATAGAAATACTTCTTTTGTAATTTATGAAAAAACCGTTCAGGGATTAAGCAGTACTCCATTTCAGCCCGCCAGAAGTTTGTTGGAGACTACGGTTATCACACATGAGTTCGGACACATTCTTGGACTGACTAATCTGGGCGCTAAATTACAGAGTAATCACGAGGATACAGAACATTCAAAACATTGTAATGTAGAAAGTTGCCTCATGTACTGGTCAGCAGAATCAGACAGCGGAATAGCCAATATGGTTTCCGGAGGAACAGCACCAAAGCTGGACGCACAATGTTTGGCTGATCTTAAAGCAAATGGAGGAAAATAAAAAGTATAATTAGAATATTAAATAATAACAGAGATGAAAAAAGAAATCTATACCGCAATAATTTTGTTTTTTGGTGCCTTGTCAGTAATGAATGCTCAGGACAGTATAACACATAAATCTAACGGAGGGATAAAAGGAGGTTATAATTTAGCAGCAGTCAATTATGATGGAAGCGGGGAAACAGGACAGCGACATGGTTTTCATGTTGGTGTTTACGGAGAGTCTTTTGTCAGTGAAAGTTTCTCTATCCAACCGGAATTACTGTATTCTCAACAAGGATATGAAATTAAAAACAGCAGCGGAACCTTCACCCAAAAGCTGGATTATATTAATTTACCAATAATGTTTAAAGCCTATCCTTCTAAAAATTTCTTTTTGGAAGTGGGACCGCAAGTAGGATTGGCGATTTCCCATAAAGAAGAATACGAGGGATTGTTTAGCAGTACACAAGAGTACGATCCAAACAATTTTGACTGGGGAATGAACTTTGGAGCAGGTATTAAAACCAATTCAGGGATTAGTTTTGGAGTACGTTATCATTTAGGTTTAGGGGATTTGTATGATGACAATAACAAAGCTCAAAATCGGGTTTGGCAATTTTCGCTGGGAATTGATCTTTAGATAGTATAATGGTTTAGTATTAGATACCCCTTAAAGAGTAAAATCTCTGAGAGGGGTTTCTTTTTGGTTTCAGGAATTAAGAGTTTTTTTAGGAGCTGTTTCCAGCCATCCACTGTATCTTTTGTGGTCTCGTTAGAAAAAAACGAGACCACAAAAGGATGCCGTTCCTGTCTGGGCTAGGGTTCCGGGATTCAGAAGAAAAATAATTAGGTCCATTCGGTTTCGCTCAGGGTAAACTTAGTTGAAGGCTTTTAACATGGAAGGGCTTCGACTTCGCCCTGCCTGACACCTAATTTGAGTTACACCCAGAGATTTATTATTCCTCAAAAACTTTTTCCGTATCAATCGGATTATTTTCCTGATATAGTTTCTGACCAATTACGCCTTTGTCTCCTAATGCACGCCCTTTGATTAACCAGGCACTTCCAAAAGCAATAAGCGAAAGTGCTTCAAAAACCAAAGTCGAATAAGGAAACAGTTTTAATTGTCCCGCTACAGGCACCATAATTACAAACACCAATATTGCATACCCACAGAACCTGTAAATGTTATTTTCGTTCAGCATGCTTTTTGGAGCTCTGGTTTCATTTTCCTGGCTAATCGTAAAAACATTGATCGCTAATAAAGCAAGTATTAAAAATAAAGAAGCAGCTAATCCATAATGAAGCCAGCCCAGCCACTGTTCGGTATACGGAATCAGCGTATAAATTTTATCTGAAGGTTTCCCGGGATTCGTAGGAATCAAGGCAACACCCAATGCCATAATTCCGGCGACATTGGTAAGCAGATTATCGTTTTTCCAAAAAGAAGCATTGCCATGACCCTTATATCGGATTAAAAATAAGCCCACGGCACATATGGTTCCCGTAAAAACTTCTCTCAGATTGGTGTAATAGTAATGACTTATGGAAGGCTGGACCGGTGTCCGAAAAAAAGAAATCAAAGACAGACCTACCAAAAATAGCGGCAAACTAATTCCCAAATATCCAATAGCCCGCCGAATCCTTCTATAGGTATAAATATCATAACTTTCAATTTTAACCTCCAGACTATTTATTTTCATAGGTATTGCTACTATCTAAAATGAATGATTTGTTTGTATTGAAACCAGGATTATTTTCTCGAAAACAAATTTTCTGCAACCCAGGCCGGACCAATCATTAAAAATTGAAGATCTTTTAAGAATGAAGGTTTTTTGCCTTCAATATTATGTCCGTAGAATTGCCCGATCCATGCAATGACAAAAACACCAATAGAGAAAATCCATAACGGAAAAACCTGTCCGATATAATAGTTAACAATCAGGCAAATCGCCGAAAAAATCGCTATTTTAAGTGCCATGGCAATTGATAACCGAATGTAAAAAACAAGTACAAAGAGTAATACAACAACAGCCCAATTTTCGATTATGGGAGAATTCAATTTTAAGGTATTGGTTATTATTCCACTCGGAATACTCATTAGCAAACCGACAATAGAAAAAAAGATCGCCGGAACACACACATAATGTATTGCCTTATTTCTTGGGTTCTGATGACTAACAGCATATTCTTCAAACCATTGTTCTAAAGTTCTCATTTTTTACGATTTAGGTGTCTAACAAAGCTATTAAATATTTTGGATTTTTTTGCAATAGTTAACGGTGATTCTAAATTTTTGAAATTGTGAATATCTATTTTTTCGGATTGCCCATTTTATTTTCTTTAAAATCTATCTTTGGCATCCTTAAAAAAATATAAAGATGAGCGCAATTTGGTACGAATGCAAAGTAAAATATAGAAAAACAGATGATATTGGATCACAAAAGGTGACGACAGAACCTTATTTGGTTGATGCTATATCGTATACAGAAGCAGAAAGCAGGATTAATGAAGAAATGGCTGCGTATGTTAGTGAAGAATTTAAGATCACAAACATCAAAGTGGCGAATTATGCCGAGATTCATCCTTTTGAAAATGCAGATCGCTGGTTTAAATCAAAAGTTTCATTAATAGCTTTTGACGAAGAAAGCGGTAAAGAAAGAAAGACAAATATGTACCTGTTAGTGCAGGCCAATGATGTAAAAGAAGCGTATGACAATACCATTACTGTCATGAAAAACACAATGGGTGACTATACAATACCTGCTATTTCGGAATCTCCGATAATGGATGTTTTTCCTTATTTTAGTGGAGAAGAAGGAGATTTGGAACAGCTGGAAAGATTCAATGTGCTTAAGGCTTCAAAACCTGAAATAGTTGCGGCAGGAGAAACAACAGAAGATTTTATAGAAGTCGAAAGCGAATAATATCTCCAGACGATTTAATATAATTGAAGAAAGAGGGCATTGTGCTCTCTTTTTGTTTTTACTGGAATTGGTGCATTAAAAAGAAAATAACAATAGCACCAAACAGTATTGAAATCCACACATAAAGAAGTGTTTTTTTTGTCATGATCTGAATAATTTTTAGTTTAAAAAACAAAATTCTTAATCACTTTGGAATTATTCTTTTAAAATAATTAAAAACAGAGATAAAATTTATTTTTAATGGGTAAAAAACAAATTATCAATGTAATCAGGCTATAAAACACTTTGCTTTTGTATGGTCAATATTACGAATTAAATCGACAAACGGTACGTAAATTGGTCAAAACGCTTCGTTTTTTTATAATAGCAGGATTTTACTGTAAAAATAAATTAAACACAATATTTTTAATATTTTTGTGTGAAATTTGTATTTTTTTGTTAAATAAAATTTAATGAATTTTGATGTGAGTAATTTTTAAATGAAAAAATTCTTACTTAAATAATATATTTGGTCAGAAATGAGCAGTTTTTTTGCTAAAATCCTCTTTTTTTTATAATTTAAGAATTTATACAAAACAAAAAACTGCGCAAATGTTTTATGATTTTGAACAGTTTAAAAAAAAGATTCTTTTAAGAAAATTTAAGAAATATAAAATTATTTTTGATTATACTCAAAAACAGTATCCCATAATTCATCAATCTTAATTATGGCTTTTTCAAGGGAAATAACTTCCCATTTTCCATTTATTTCTATACCAAGACCGATGTTTTTTAATTTGAGTAAAGCATCTTTTACATCAAAATCAAGTGCTGTGTTCAGCTCTGTTTTAAACCAGGATTCAATTTGTGAATCAAGTTCTGAAGCGGTTAACGGATTTTCGCTTCGATGTAAAAAGGTATAAGCCAGAATGGTTTCTTTCAGCACTTCTTCCTCAGAAGAGTTTAACAGCGAATAAAAGGCACCGCTGTTGTTTCCGAGATTTTTAAAGTAAAGGCTGTCAGAAAGCATTTTTCCATACTTGATTTTCTTATTGATAAAATTGCTGTACTGGCGAAACAGGTAAGCACATAAAATTCCAAGCGCAATTAAGCCTTGGTTTAGCGAAGCTTTGCTGTTTAATAAATCAATTGCTTCACGGGATTGATACGCACCATACATGCCAATCAAAGCCGGAATTACCTTAGTACTTAACAATGAAATTCCACCGCCTATTCCCGGCACCCAAAATAATAATTTATCTGTAGTGGACATTCTCGGAACAGCATTTGGAAATATCGTTTCGAGATCTTTTTTAGGTACACGCTTAAAGATTTTTAAACCAATAGATCCCGGATCAATGGGTAATTTTCCTAATTTGACTTTTTTCTCCTTAAGGTAATCAGCTTCGCTATAATTGAGATAAATCATAACGCGGTCATAGTATTCTACGTCTATTTCTTTCTTCCAGAAAATAAATTTAGTTACCGTTTCTTTCGCTTTATGGCTGCCGCGAACATACAATTCATAATCTTTGAATGCATTAAAATCTATCGCAAGTTTTAAACCGATTAAATCCGATTCCTTAAAAGCTTTATCTAAAGTTCCCTGGTCAATACGGGTATAATTGCCCTGTTTTAAAACAGTAAGAAGCGTTTCTTTAAAAACCGAAAAATCACTTTTACCAATAAATACTTCACGCTCTTTAGGACTCAGATCCGGATCGAATAAAGCATAATTCTTTTTCAGGTTACGGTTGAGGTTAAAGGCTTCATAATGAAAATAATGTTCGACGATATCAAATAGCTTTTTAAAATCATCAACCTTTTTTTGGTCTTCAGAAAAAGCGGCTATTTGCTGTTCGAGTAAGAATTCCTTGTGAAAGGGAATATAATTTTCTCGTGTCATAGGGGACTTTATTTTGTAGCGTTTAAATTTTTAGGCGCAGAGCTGCAAAGGTACAAAATGTAATTTCTTCTTCGCAAGTCATGACAGTATTACGCAAAAAAAAGCGCAAAGTCAGGAGACATTTGCGCTGTGTTTTCAAAATAAAATCTGCAATTACAAATCGGCATTATCTGCGTTGTCTGGTTTTTCTACCATTTTCGGTAGCGGTTCCGTATTAATTATTCTAAAACGCCCCGGATACTTCCCCCATATGTTTTTTTTGTTGCCATAATAATCCATATATTCTTCAGAAACAAAAACGGCATGTGCTGATGACCATGCCACAACGCCACTATTTTCACTTCCGGATAGTCGCTTTAACGGTTCTATTTGTTTCCCTTTTTCGAAACCTAAATATTTGTAAATGGTTGGGGTATATACTTCACCATCTTCCAGATCCTCTAATGCTTTTTCAAAAGTTGACTCCCTGTCAATAATTTGTTTGTATTTTGCCATCACAGCATATGTCAAAATTGCGTAGTCTTTTATTTTTTTGCTTTCCTCATTAGTTTTGATAAATACAAAACCGGCAGAAAATTCAGCCTTATTCAGTTCATCATTTTTCAGTTTAAATGCGGCATGGTTTTTTAATGTTATGATATATAAACTGTCGGCTGTTTTTTCGGCTGTAAAAAGATTGTCTAATCCGTAAATATTTAAAGCTGCCTTAATAAAAGCAATCGATGAGCAGTTTGTACGTTCTCCCTGTTTAAAGCTCTCGAATATTTGATCTGAACTCAATTGTGCGTAAGAAGTTGAACAAACAAAGATTAAAAATAAAAATATTGAAGAAATAGATTTCATTGTCTTTAGATTTTATAATTGTTTCCCAAGTGATTGTGGTAATGTATAGATTTTACAAATCTATAAAAATCAACCAATATTTGGCGTTTTTACTCCTTAAGTTTTTTACAAAAATTGTTAACGATAATCTAATCAAAACTTTTTGAAAGATAATGATTTCTTATGACATTAAAAAAACGCGAAAGTTGGGAGATTTTTTGGCTGGTTTTACCAACAAAGAACCTATAAATGTCTTCCATAGATCAAGTTTCAATATACATAGTATTTGTTCATCGTTGCGGGCATGAATTGCAAATCCACACGATCAGGATTTTATTGTTTTTTAGAGATTTGAATTTGGTTTTCCCCTGATGCCAAACTATTCACAAAAAAAGCATAGAGTAGCGTGAGCCATTTCGATTAGCCTACCTTACAGAAAAACAAATGTCGATAGAAGAGAAGGTTAGGCAGGTTGAAGCATTGTTTGATCGTCTAGAAATTGAAATTACGACTTTCCAATCAGAGACACATTTGTTTTGCAACGCTGGTTGTGGCAAATGCTGTTCTACACCCAACATCGACGCTTCGCCTTTAGAATTTTTACCTTGGGCATTTCATTTATTTTTGAATGGCAAAGCCGAAGAAACCTTAAAAGAATTAAGCAGCACTTCTTCTAAAAATTGCTTTTTATACCGTTCACTTTCCGTTTTGGAATATCATAAAGGAAGTTGCAGCAATTACCGTTATCGAGGTTTAATATGCCGCCTTTTTGGTTATGCTGCAAACAACGATAAATTTGGGAAACTACGTTTAGCTACCTGCAAAATCATAAAAGAAGAACAGCACGACAACTTTAACAAAGCAGAAGTAGTAATCAACAGGGGAACAAACATTCCCATTTTTACCGATTATTATATGAGATTAGCCCAAATTGATCTTAGAATGGGCGTTCACCTGCTGCGAATAAATGAAGCTTTGAAAATAGCTATTGAAGAGGTTTTGCACTATTATGCTTACAGGCCATTTCCAAGTGGGCTGGAGAATATTGCTTAGATAAAACCGCATGGATATTACACAACAATACCATTAGAAATTTGCAAAGTATTTTAGTCCTGATTATGTAATTTTGAGAAGGAACAATCGTAAATAATACTAACAAATGGAAAATACTACTACCATCAAAACTCAAAATTTCTTCAGAATACTTTTAGGAATCTTTATGATAACGGCAGCAATAGGTCATTTTACTTTTCAGCGAACCGATTTTCAGGCACAGGTTCCGAATTGGGTTCCAATAGATAAAGATCTTGTGGTGATACTATCCGGAATTGTAGAATTGGCAATAGGTTTGACGCTAATTTTCCTAACCCGTTGTAAAGTACAAATAGGGATTGCGCTTGCGGTATTTTACGTATTGGTTTTCCCTGGCAATATCGCCCAATATCTAAACGGAACAGACGCTCTGGGAATGAACACTAATCAAGCCCGATTGATTCGGTTGTTCTTTCAGCCTGTTTTAATTTTATGGGCTTTGGGGTCAACTGGGGCTCTTAGGGTTTTGTTTAGAAAAAGATGATTTTTATTTCCTTTTTTGCATCAAATAGTAATAAACATTTTCTCCTTGTTCAGCCAGAATATTTGAGGTTACAAGCTCATAGCCGTTTGCAGACATAAAATTTAAAGCATCAATAATTGAATTAAAGATTAACACTTCTCCATTCGCATCTTTTATACCTGCCGCATCACCGTTGCTTGATATAAGTTTTGTTCTTTGTCCAATGTCTATTCTAATATTAAGTTTAGACGACATAAATTTTGAAGTTCCAATAATTTGTAAATATTGTACATCTAAATCTTTAATTGCAACTCCATTAATAGTTTGCCCAAAGCTTACTAAACTGAAAAGTAGAGTAAAGGTGATTAGGATTTTTTTCATATTCTCTTTTTTTTATAATTAAGTTGCTATTTAAAACGAGTTAATTTTCCTGGTAGGACATTATTATCTTGACATTAGAATAAAATCTAATAAATTTTCAAAAATTATTTTAAGCCAGTTTTTCTTTTTATTTGGTGTTGGGCTTTTTCCATACGTGAGTAATTTGTAACGTTTAGAGAACAAAATTATTCAATTTCAGAAATGCTATATTTAATACTATTGTTTTCAAATATAGATTTAAGCATATCATACTTTGTGCCACAATATTCACCTATGCTAAATCTTTTATCGCTAGATCTGAAATGCTTACAACTAAAACAAGTTCTAAATACGCAATTATTCTATTGTCAGCATCCAGAAATAAAACAGTATTTCTGGGCATATAACATTTTATATCCTTCACTGTATATGGCATTTTTTTATAAGTGAAATTAAAGATAATATCAGTTCTGTCTTTAAAAGAAATAAGCTTGATTTGAGAGCTTTTGGAGAAAGGAAATTGATTTAACCTGTTGTTCTGATAGATTCTTTGTTCTTACACATTTAGCGTTGTTTTCATAAGATTGTGAAAAAGGATTTTGTGAGAGTAGAAGTATTAGAAACAGAAATTTTGTCATTTTCAATCGATAGGTTTTGAAACGAAAATACGATTTTAAATTTTATGGTTTGCTTTAAGGGCAAATTGGTTTAAAGTCAGGAGACTTTTATTAGGTTTGTGATTTATATGGATATTAAAAAAATTGCGCGAAGTCGGAGACGTTCGCGCAGCGGTTTTTGATGAACACTTCGTAGAGCCTGG
>JBDTRA010000115.1:0-13773 GCA_039931915.1 Flavobacterium sp.
AGGTGTAATTGAACTGCTTTGGGATGTTTTTGGAGGTTCTGTTAATGCAAAAGGACATAAAGAGCTTGTGCCTCAAATTGGAGCCATTTACGGCGACAGTATCACAGTTGCAAGAGCTACCCAGATATGCGAACGTTTAAAAACAAAAGGTTTTGCCTCTACCAACGTTGTTTTAGGAATCGGATCTTTCACTTACCAATACAATACAAGAGATACTTTCGGATTTGCCATGAAAGCCACTTATGGTGAAGTTGATGGTGAAGGAAGAGCGATCTTCAAAGATCCAATTACAGATGACGGAACTAAAAAATCAGCTAAAGGATTAATGAAAATTGATTTAGTTGATGGCGTATATCATTTAACTGATAATGTTTCATGGGAAGAAGAACAAAAAGGAGAACTTAAAGAAGTTTTCAGAGACGGGAAACTTTTGATTGATCAGTCATTAAGTGAGATCAAAATAAGAGTAAAAAATCACATAAGTGTTGTGGCACTATAAAACTCAAAAGCCTGAATTGATGAAATTCAGGCTTTTTTGTCTTCACGAATTTTAATCCGTTGAAGACAAAAAAATCATTCCTACGGAATTTTTTCAATAGCGTTCCGTAGGAATAGATTATATTGTAGGGATGGATTTTAATCCGGTCCTGCAGTGTTGATATAGCAAATGAGGTTGCTTCGTTCCTCGCAATGACAAGATTGTGTATAAATGAATTGTTATTTCTTATAAAAATTATTATGATCAATATATTCCCAGACTTTTGAAGGCAGAAGTGGCTGGATATTTTTTCCGTTTTTGATATTGTTCCGAATAAATGTAGAGGATATCTCTACCACTGGCGCATCAATAATATGAACTTTAGGATGCGATTTTAATGCTATATTTTCCGGTTCTTCTGAAATGCGTGGGTAAACATAAATATCATGATTATCTAAAAGCACTTCGTAGTTTTTCCATTTATGAAGCGTTTTCAAATTATCTTCGCCCATAATCAGTGAAAATTCATGATTTGGATATTTTTCCTGTAAATGAACCAGTGTATTTACTGTATAATTGGGCTGTATCAGTTTAAACTCAATATCCGAAGGCTTTATTTTTGGAAAACCCTCAGTTGCCAGATACACCATCTGCAGACGATGATGATCATCAAGTAAAGTAGCTTTCTTTTTCAATGGATTATGAGGTGTAACGACCATCCAAACCTGATCCAGACCGGCAAACTCTGCCATGTGATTGGCAATAATTAAATGACCGACATGAATGGGGTTGTATGTTCCGAAATAGAGGCCTATCTTCATTTAAGTCCTTAGTTTATTAGTGGTTAGTCCTTAGTCTTTTTATAAGTTAAACGCTAATTAGTCTTTTAAATTTTTTGAGAAAGCATTTATCATTTTGCTTTCTTCTTCAATTAAAAACATGATTTCATTGAATAAAATATCATCAGAAATAAAATCTAATTCTTTTGCTATAATCAGTTGCGTTTCGATTTCATTTAAAGAGCCTCTGGAAATATTCAAAAAATGATTGAATGATTTATCCGTCTGACGTCCAAAACCTTCTGCAATATTTGAAGGAACGGATACGCTTGCTCTTTTTAATTGGCTCGTTAGGGCATATATTTCTTCTTTCGGAAAACTCCTTGTAAGTTTATAAACCAAAACAACTATTTTTATTCCTTTTTGCCAGATAAGTAATTCTTTGTACGATTTAATTCCGCCCATATAAATTTAAAGTTAATTTTTACTTCTCAGTCTAAGGACTAAAAACTAGGGACTAAATTACTACTTCAAAACAAAATTCTTCACCAACTGATGTGCTTCTTCCAAAGCTAAAGGCAAATCATAATTTTTGATTATCACATCAAATTGTGGTGCAGTTGCTAATTCTACTGAAGCTTTTGCAATTCGCATATTAATTTTGTCTTCGCTTTCGGTAGAGCGCTCTTTTAATCTGCGTTTCAATTCATCTACACTTGGCGGTTTCACGAAAACAGCTAATGTCTGTTGCGGAAATTTGTGTTTGATACGCAATCCTCCTGCTACATCAATATCAAAAATGACATTTTTCCCCAAAGCCCAGATTCTTTCGATTTCCGATTTTAAAGTTCCGTAGAAATTATCACGGTATACTTCTTCCCATTCCAGGAAATCTTCGGCTTTGATATGTTTTTTGAATTCTGGCAACGAAATAAAATAATAATCTTTTCCGTTAACTTCTTCCCCACGTGGTTCACGTGATGCCGCTGAGATCGAAAACTCTAAATTCAAATCTTTCTGCGCAAGTAAATGTCTCACTATCGTTGTTTTTCCCGATCCTGAAGGTGCCGAAAAAACAATTAATTTTCCTTTGTTCATTTATTGTATGCTTTAGGCTTTAGGCAATACGCCTTAAGCTTTTATTCGTTTCGTTTTCTGCCTATAGCTTAATGCCTTTACAAAACATTCAAAACCTGTTCTTTAATCTTCTCTAATTCATCTTTCATCATGACCACTAATTTCTGCATTTGAGCATGATTAGATTTTGAACCCATAGTATTGATTTCCCGACCCATTTCCTGAGTGATAAAACCTAATTTTCTACCATTTGCTTCAGTTCCTTCTATTGTTTCTAAAAAGTAATCTAAATGATTTGTCAAACGGACTTTCTCTTCGGTAATATCAAGCTTTTCCAAATAATAAATCAACTCCTGCTCGAAACGGTTTTCATCTACATTTACTTTCAATTCAGAAATAGCAGTTTGTAAACGCTCTTTTATAGCCTCCACACGTTCCGGATCTAGTGCCAAAGCATCATTCATGTATTGACGGATATTTCCGATTCTCAGATTGAATTCTTTCTCAAGAGATTCACCTTCGTCTCTTCTGAAACTTAGGATGTTTACCAAAGCTTCCTCAATTATAACCTGAATCTGATCCCAATCGTTTTCATCAATTTCCTCGCGTTCTGTTTTCATGGTGTCCGGCATACGAACAGCCATTTTCATTAGTTCCGTTTCATCAGCATCGGGATATACTTCTCTCAATTGAGCAATATAATTTTTTACAACAGGAACATTTACTTTTGTCGAAGTTTGTTCAGAAGTACTTTCGATGTAAATCGCAAAATCAACCTTCCCTCTTTCCAGTCTGGTTGAAATTAAAGTACGCAAACCCAATTCCATTTCGCGATAAAGTGACGGCATCCTAACATTTAAATCTAAACCTTTACTATTTAAAGATTTTACTTCTACAGTAATTTTTTTAGTTGGTAATTGCAGGGAAGCTTTACCGAAACCGGTCATCGATTGTATCATATAATTGAGTATAAAGGCGCAAAGATACTAAAAAGTATTCAGTACACTGTTCACAGTAATCATTTCAAATTATTCTAAAGCTTTCATAACCTGCAGTATATTTTGCTGGCTGTTTCCGATGAAAATTTTGCCATCAATAATAAAAACGGGACGGCTCAAAAAAGTATAATGCTCCAGGATGTATTTTTTAAAATCGTCTTCAGTCAGCGATTTGTTTTTTAAATCCATTGATTTGTATAATTGCGCTTTTTTGCTGAATAAAGCTTCGTAGCTTCCGGAAAGCTGATACATTTCTTCTAACTCTGCTGGCGTTATTGGATTTTGTTTAATATCATGAAAAGCCAGATTATTATCTTTCGGTAAGCTTTTAATAATTTTACGGCAGGTATCGCAAGACGCTAAGTAGTATATTTTATTCATAATTTTTATAATTTTTTCACTACAAAGAAAATTCATTTAAAATTTAAAATTGCCTAAATTTATCAAAAAAAATAAAATTATGAATTCAGTTTTTGAAGTACAGAAAACCATTAGGGAAATTCTTTTGAAGATTTTAGACAGTCATTCATTAGAACAGTTAAACAAAATTCCTGAAGGTTTTAGTAACAATTTGATTTGGAATATTGGGCATTGCGTGTCATCCCAGCAAGTATTGGTTTATAAATTATCAGGCCTGCCAACAATGGCTTCTGATGAATTTATTGGAAAATACAGAAAAGGAACCAAACCTGAAGGAGATGTTTCACAGGCTGAAGTTAACGAAATCAGAAGATTGCTTTCAGAAACAGTGCACCAGACAGAAAAAGATTATTCGGATAAAATCTTCTTAAACTATAATGAGTATACAACAAGTTTAGGTTTTACACTTCGAAATATAGAAGGTGCCTTGGATTTTAATAATTATCATGAAGGAATACATACCGGAATTATAATGAGTATCCGAAAGTTTGTTTAGAACTTTCGGATTTTTTTAATTCATTATTCTTTCTATTGTAACAGTCATTGCTCCTGCGCCTTTGCTTTTGGTAATTTCCATGAAGGCTCTTTTGGATAAATCTATTTCTCTTGTTTTTACAAAAGGACCTCTGTCCGTTATTCTGACGATAACAAACTTCCCATTAGCTTCGTTTGTTACTTTTACTTTAGTCCCAAAAGGCAGTTTTTTGTGGGCTGCAGTATATTTATTGTTATTAAATCTGCTTCCGTCAGCTGTTTTTCTACCATTAAAACGATCATGATAGTAAGAAGCATGGGCTGATTTTTTATAAAGTTTTAATTTTAAACCCTTAACACTAAAAATAGAATCTGTTTCAAGGGGATTTAAGAATTTTGGTTTTTCTGTTTTTACAGTATCCTGAGCAGGTTTACCTTCAATTGGTTTACTCTGACTCATCACATAAGTAAAGCAGCTTAGTAAAGTTACCGAAAGAATAGAGAGCAAAAGATTTTTTTTATTCCTCATAAGTTATTTTTTTTCAGACTTGGGGAGTTTGTACAAATAATATGCCGAGATAAAAAAAGCCCCGTAACAGGGCTTATTTTGGTGTTTTTAGAACCATAGGTTCCATGGTATCCTACTTAAGATAAGTAGTAACCCTAATCCGTAGAAAATAGCAAATGTTTTGAATTTTGCTTCGCTATTGATTAGTTTTTTATGTTTTGACCAGCCTATAGTAATTAAAGTAATAGCAATTATATTAATTAGCGGATGCTCTAATGAAGTAAGCCTTAGTTCAGCATTAGACATTTGTCCAAAAGCTTCTTTTCCAAGCGGAGATACAAAATAAAGAACCAATCCGATTAACAATTGTGTATGTGTTCCGATCAAGGCGAATAAAGCGATTTTTCGGTCTTTAGCAGTAAATTCTTTTTTAGAAGTAAAACCAAGAATAGCATTTATAACAGCGATTAATAAAACTAATAATGCCAAATAAGCCCATCCGGAGTGGAGTTTTTGAATAAAATGGTACATAAATTATTTTTTTGATTGAAACAAATATAGCAAAAAAGGTTATAAAAAAACGGCATTAAACTAAAAGTCAATGCCGTTTTTTTGGTATTTATTTAGATTCTAAATATTAGAAGTCGTAACGTAAACTAAAGTTCCATGTTCTACCGAAACCGAAGTATACTTGATTGTTGGTAGCAATACCTTTGTATGTTGGCTGAGTTGGTACGTCAGCTGTAAATATGTTTGTTTTTGCTTCTGCAATGTAAACTGTGTCAAAAACGTTGTTTACGTTTAATCTGAAACCAACTGAATTATTTTTGGTTTTTCCAACTAACCATTTGTAAGATAAACCGGCATCAACTAAGCCAAAAGAAGGTAATTCTAAAGATCCTCTGTTATCTTCCTTTGTAAAGTTTCCTGGAGAAATTGCAGCATATAATTTATCATTATAATTATAGTTTGCATCAATACTAAAACGCGTTAATATTTCGTATGAAGCTCCTAAAGCAGCTGTTAATTGTGCAGCATCACCAACTTTTACACCATCAAGGAAAAGAATTGTAGTAGTTCCTCCGCCAACTGGATTGTTTCCGGAGTCATAACGATTACTTGTACTTGTTCCCTCATATTTCCAGTCCCCAATAGAGAACATTCCTGTAATATTAAGTTTATCTGTAACTCTGGCTTTACCATCAAACTCTAAACCTGAGTGGATTTCAGTAATTCCTGTGTAGTCATAATAACCTCCCGGGTTTGTTACGTCATTATCGTTTGATCTTTGATATCTGTCTTTCCAGGATGTACGGTAAATGTTTACGTTAGCAGTAAAGACTCTGGAACGGAAACCGTATCCAGCTTCTAAACCGAAGATTTTTTCGTTAGTTAAATTCCCATTTACTAATGAAGCATTGTTTGGATAAACAGCATTAAAGAATGGTTGTTTTGAGTAATACCCTGTGTTAAAATAAACATTGTGTTGCTCGTTAATATTGTAGTTCGCACCGCCTTTTACATTACCACCAAGAATGTTTTCGTAATCTGTACTTGATAATGCATTAGAAGCTAAGTATTTAAAATAATCAACTCTTTTAAATCCTTGCTGAGAAAGAGCTCCTTGTACAAAAACTGTTAAGTGGTCATTAGAGTATTCTAGTTGAGTAAAACCTCCGTACCATCTTACATCTCCATCATTATAGAAGTTGATTTTTTTCTCATCATCCGTGCTTTTGAAGACGTTCCAAGCTGGGTAAGTTGAATTTGTTTGTGTTAATACTCTATTAGGATTGTTTACATCAAAGTTGTCAATGTAAGCATTTGCTCCTAATAAATTGTTGATGTTTTGGTAGTGGATACCTTTGTAACCTCTAACATCGACACCAAGATCCCAAGTTAAATGATCTGAAAACTTTTTGTTAAAGTTCACAATTGCACCATACCAATTATGTGAGTTCACTGATGAAATTTGAGAAATACCCGTTGTTGAATTTGTTAAATTTCCAGTACTCGAACTGTTTTGGAATTGACCACTTGTACCATTAGTTGTACGCGTATAGTTAGTCCCGTTAATGTTCACAGTTTGACCTGAATTATAAGCAACTATTTTATCAAAATCAACTAAGCCGTCTGCAGTTCTAAATGCATTATTTGCATAATTAAAACCTCTAATACCACCTGCACCTCTAGAACCTCCTCCACGTCCGAAAGAAACGTAAGCTACGGTTGATAATTTTGAAGTTTCATTAATTTTATAATCCCAGTTTAATGAAATTACTGGTTTGTGGTAGTAATTTCTTACCATGTTAAATGATTCTCCATTTTTATATCCCCAGTCAGAGTTATATTTAATGTTTGGATCATCAACAGAACCATATTTTTGATACTGTGCGATTGTAATGAAAGTTGATCTTTGATCATGCCATTGTGGAGCACCAGTTACAGTCAATTGGAAATCATGTTTGTTGTTTTTTGTAGCATAACCAAGACCGATATAGTAATTGTCTCCGTTAAAATTTGTTCCGTCTACATAACCATCACCCTGAGTGTGGCTGTACAATACAGATGCAGAGAATCCGCTGTCTAATTTTCCTGTGTTGTAAGCAACGTTTGATTTAAAGTAATTGTCATTTCCTAAAGAAGTACCTACTGTACCTCCTTGTTTTAAATCAGAAGCTTTAGTTAAGATATTTATAGTTCCCCCAACAGAAGCGATAGCTAATTTTGAAGACCCTAAACCTCTTTGAACTTGCATTGCAGAAGTTACATCTGAGAGCCCAGCCCAGTTACTCCAGTAAACAGTTCCGCCTTCCATATCATTAACCGGCATACCATTGATCATAACGGCAATATTTTTTTGATCAAAACCACGGATGTTGATTCTTGAATCTCCAAATCCACCACCTGATTTAGAGGTGTAAACTGAAGGTGTATTTTTTAGAATTTCTGGGAATTCCTGAGAACCTAATTTTTCCTGAATTTCAGTAGCCTTAATAGTCGATACTGCAACAGGAGTTTTTCTGTCTTTTGCAATATCCACTGTTGTACTTTTTACTAAAATTTCGCTTAGTTCGTTTGAGTTAGAAGCTAAGACGATTGTTCCTAAATTAGTAGTAGATCCATTAGATACTGAAAATTTTACAGTTTGGCTTTGATAACCTAAAAAAGAAATAACGATTTCTCCTGTACTAGTTGATGCATTAAGAGTAAATTTACCATCAAAGTCTGTAGAAGTAGCTGTCGTAGATCCTTTAATCACTACGTTTGCTCCCGGCAAGGAACCTGTGCCGTCAGTAATAGTACCAGTAACCTTACCTTGAGAAAATACGGTTGAAACTATCATGAACAATAGCCCTGTGAGTAACCAATTTTTCATTGTCTTCATTTATTTGTTAGTTTATTGTTTTTGGCAAAATTATAACAAATTAATCAGATAATGTTATCAAAATGTTAAGAAAAACAAGTTTTGTCTATTCTGTTGCATATTAAAATGAATTTTTCCTTTTTCAATACCTAAAATAATGTTTTTTTGAATTTTGGTATATCAATTTTGTTAAAAATATAATAATCTACACAATAAAGTAGTTGTATTTACTTTCAGCAGTTTTAAAAATCAGAAAGCAGTTTTAAATTTTCATATTTTGAGAATTTTTTTTGACTAAATATTTAAAAATCAAATTATATGATACTTACTTTTTGTGATATGCGCACGTTCCGATTAAATAGTTTGCATTTTCTAAACATACCCTATCTAGTGTTTATTCTCTCTTTTTCAGATTAAGTTTGATTATTTTATTTTTAAATTATAAAGTGAATGAAGTAAAAACTATATATTTAATTTGTGATTTTTTCACAACATTGGATATTAAATTTAGATTATTAAATTAAAAATATAGCGAAATTCATAATAAATAATATAATTTTAAGAAAAATTTTAAACTTTTTAATATGAATAAATATGTTAATTACATTTGCTTAAGTATTATTTTTTGTGTTTATGCATGCCAAAATTCGGAAGAATTGACAATGAAAAATGCGGATACAAATTACGTTTCAATTGAGGAAGCTACTCTGATTGCAGAAGCTCAATCTCCTCCGTTAGCGAATGTTAATGGAAAATTATTTGGAAAAAGAAAAATAAAAAAGGCTTTTCCAATAAAAACAGGACAGCAAAATCCATCGATGTATATAATTAATTATGAAAACAACGGATTTGTAATTGTTTCAGGAGACAATAGGGTATCACCAATACTAGCTTATTCGGACAAAAATTCTTTTCCAACAGAAACTTCCGATTTGCCAGAGGGATTAATAACATGGATGAAATACATGGATCAATCACTAAAAGAAATAAGGACAGAAAAAAAAGCACAAAGTGCAGATTTGAAAAAAGTTTGGTTAAGTTCCAATCATGTAAATATATTATACAGCAGTAACTCTTCAAGGTTAACGACAAATACAAATAAAGGACGAGTTCCTTCTTATACTGATTACACTTATGAAGGTGACTGTAATAATGGAGATGCTAGGACTACTGTGACCTATAACGTAGGTCCGTTGATCCAAACCCAATGGGGACAGGGAGAGGGTTATAATGATTTAATTCCAGCTATGAGTTGCACCACCACATCTAATGGTCGCCCATACACAGGTTGTGTTGCTACTGCGGTGGCTCAAGTAATGAAATATCATGAATATCCATCAACATATAATTGGAGTCAGATGTACAATTATGGAGGAACGTATGAAACTTCTAGATTAATGCGCGATTTAGGATATTCATACAATTTAGATATGAATTATGGATGTAACAGTTCTGGTACTGATCGCCATAATATTGTAAGAACCTTTAGTAATTTGGGTTATCAACCAGCTAATTTTGGTAATTACAATTATGGAACAGTAAAAAATGAAATTGCTTATGGCAGACCAGTTATTTTATGCGGTTCTGAAAAAGCAGATTTCTTAATTTTTGGATCCAAAGGAGGACATTGTTGGGTGGTTGATGGCGTTGGCGAGATACAATATTATGAATGTGTGCCGGATCCCAATACACCAGGTGAAGTAATGTCCCAATTAATAAGCACCAATGGATATTTATATATGAATTGGGGATGGAACGGTTGGTATAATGGAAATTACTCTAATGGTAACTTTAACCCATCTGGGAAAAGTTATAACTGGAGGCCAGATATGGTAACTAATATAAGAAATCCGTAGAACAAATATTATAAGCTAATTTTCTTCCAAGGCGCAATTGTTGTGCCTTGGAAGATTTATAAATAAGATATGAACTGTTTTAGTTTCCCATGATTATTTCTTTCCAAACAGTTTTTCGGAAAAAAGTGAATTTTATTTATTTTTTAAAAAATGATTTAATAAAAATGAAGTTGAACTATCGTGACTTTTTACCGTTTTTGTATTTATCTCTTCTAAAATAGAGTTGGCTAACTGCTTTCCTAATTCTACTCCCCATTGATCGTAGCTAAAGATATTCCAGATAATTCCCTGAACAAAAATCTTGTGTTCGTACAACGCTATTAAAGATCCTAAACTTTTCGGAGTCAGTTTCTGAATCAAAATTGTATTGGTTGGCTTGTTCCCGGTAAAAACTTTAAAAGGCAATAAATAAGAAGCTTTTTCAGCAGAAAGTCCCTGTTTATCAAATTCAGCCTGAACCTGAGCTGCTGTTTTTCCGTTCATCAAAGCTTCTGTCTGTGCAAAAAAGTTTGACATTAACTTATCGTGATGATCCTCATTTCCGTATAATGGTTTTACAAACCCGATAAAATCTGTCGGAATTAATTTTGTCCCCTGGTGAATCAATTGAAAAAATGCATGCTGTGAATTTGTTCCCGGTTCTCCCCAGATAATAGTTCCGGTTTGGTAGTTTACAGGTTTTCCGTCTCGTCCCACACTTTTCCCGTTACTTTCCATAGTTGCCTGTTGTAAGTAAGGAGCTAATTTTTGTAAATACTGAGTATATGGAATTAAAGCTTCACTTTCAGCTCCAAAAAAATTATTGTACCAAACACTCAATAGAGCTAAGGTCACAGGGATATTTTGATCAAACTCAGCTGATTTAAAATGTTCATCCATTTCATTAGCCCCTTTCAATAACTCATTATAATTATCAAAACCAATAGCTAACGCAATGCTTAAACCGACAGCACTCCATAATGAAAATCTTCCTCCAACCCAATCCCACATAGGAAAAACGTTGTCAGGATTAATTCCGAATTCGGTTACTTTTTGGATATTAGTTGAAACGGCTACAAAATGCTTTGCAATATCTTCCTGTGCTGCAGATTTCAAAAACCATTCTTTTATAGTTTCAGAATTGGTTAATGTTTCCTGAGTGGTAAATGTTTTGGAAACAATCAGAAAAAGAGTTGTTTCAGGATTTAATTTTTTGATTACTTCGTTTACGTGATCACCATCTACATTCGAAACAAAATGTAGGTTTAAGTGATTTTTGTAAAATTGCAATGCTTCAACAGCCATTACAGGTCCAAGATCAGAACCTCCAATACCAATATTTACAACATCAGTAAAAGCTTTTCCGGTAAATCCTTTTCTTTGTCCGGAAATAACTTCGTGTGTAAAGCTTTTAATTTTGTTTTTTACTTCGTAAACTTCGGGAATTACATTCTCGCCATCCACTTTTATAATTCCAGATTCCGGAGCGCGTAAAGCAGTATGAAGTACAGCTCTGTTTTCAGTCTGATTAATGATTGCGCCGCCAAAATAATCAGCAATTGCATTTTTTAACCCAATCGCATTTGCCAAATCTAATAAAAGAGAAATAGTTTCCTGACTAATATTATTTTTAGAATAATCTACTAAAAAGTCATTCCATTGTAAATTAAATTTTTCAACACGGGCGTTGTCCTGTTGAAATAATTCCTGTATCGTAGTTTCGTGAATTGCGTTATAGTGGTTTTGCAGTTTTTTCCACGCTTCAGTCCCGGTTGGGTTTGTTGTGTTTAAAGCCATTTTGTTGTTTAATTGAAAAAGTGGTTATAAAAAGCAAAAATACTGAAATTAGTTTTAATAGCTTACTGAATGCCAATTATGTAACAAGAAGTTATTAAAGAAATCGTTGTAATTAGAATAATTCTACAAATTCCCAATACTATCCAATTCCCTTTTTAAAGGTTCCATTTGCTTTTCAAAACGATTTTTATCATTACCGGTTAAAGATTCACCGGTTGGCAAATTGAGACGAAGAGCATCTACCTGAATGCCGTTTTTCCAGAAACGATAACAAACATGTGGCCCCGAGGCTAATCCTGTACTGCCTACTAATCCTATTTTCTGTCCCTGGGTAACACGCTGTCCTCGACGAACCAAAATTCTGGACATATGTAAATATTGCGTAGAATAGGTGCTGTTGTGTTTTACTTTTACAAAGTTTCCGTTTCCTGCCGTATATCCTGTTGCTTCTACAACTCCCGAAGCGGTAGTAGAAATTGGTGTTCCGGTTGGCGCAGCATAATCAGTTCCTTTGTGCGCTTTCCAGGTATGCTGTACAGGATGAAATCTGTTCATTGTAAATCTCGATGTGATTCGGCTGAATTTAATCGGTGTCTTTAAAAAAAAGTTTTTCAACGTTTTCCCTTCTTCATCATAATATTCTATTTTGCCGGATAATGTATCTTTCTCGAATGGAAAAGCGTATACAATTTTTCCCTTGTATTCAAAAAATGCGGCTTCCAGATCTTCAACACCATCATAAGTTTTACCATTTATAAATCGCTCAGTAAAAATTAATCCGTAGCGATCCCCTTTTTTAAGTTTAAAGAAATCGATAGACCATGAAAATACTTTGGTAATCCTGTTGGCAAGCGCTGCTTCAACACTATTATTCCCTAAAGTTTCGGAAAGTGAGCTTTTTAAAACGCCTCCTATTATTTTTCGTTTTAACGTAACCGGCTTTACTTTTTTATATGCCGTTGCCAGACTATCCCTAAAATCTACAACATAATAAGTAAGTGCATCAGGCTGATAAATAAAGACCTGAAGTTTATTGGTTTTATTTTTTGACCTAAGAATCGTATAAGGTTTGTTGTATCGAATAGTCCTTACATTGAAAGAATCTTTTACCTGATTGACAATATCATAAACCTGTTTGTTCCCAATATTTTGACTTTGGATTATTGACCCGAAAGAATCTCCTTTTTTTACAGTATCCTGAACAACATTAAAATCAGCGTAATTAAAGCCAAATTCTACTTTTTTAGTTTTTGGTTTGACAATTTTGGTTTCAACTTTTTCTTCCGTTTTTTTACATGAAAATATTGAAAACAATACTATTAAAATTACGATTGCTTTTTTCAAACTTTTATTTTTTTTTACCGGGAAATTAAACGGTAGTTTCGTTTCCCCAATTGGACAATTCTTCTTCGGTCCACAATTTAGGAAAAAAGATGCGTCTTTGGTATTTTGGATGCATATATTTTTGCCAGTCACTTCCACCCGTAGCTTCACCATTTCCTTTTCCACTTTCCAGAATATATTTTATGGCTGTATTTAAATGCTGCATTACCCAGGTAATATTTACTGTATAATCGTAATGACGCATAGCCTTAACCAAATCAGGATTTTGTTGGTCCTGCTCAGGCAATTGCGTAAATTTTTGCCAAATATTTTTAGTCTTAAAATCTGATATTTGTCGTAAAAACTGATCTTTGTATTTTTTTTCAAATTCCTCCAATAAATACGATTTCTGACCTGTTTGATAATCTTTCCCGGCAGCCTGCCAATATAAGTGTTCAAAACTTGTTTCTAAATCAGTATTCTCATCAAAATCAGCTTTATATCTCCTATCCGTGAGATTAATAACATCTGTCGAAGCAAATTCAATTAATCTGTATTGTGCACTCTGAAAACCACTTGCAGGGGTTAAGGTATTTCTGAACTTCATGTATTGATCCACTTCCATTCCGTTTTCCATAATACTGAAAGAGTTGGTCAGCATATCAAAATAACGAGTAATTCTTGAAAGTCTTTCACTAAAAAAATCAGTTTGAATAT
>JBDTRA010000116.1:0-13698 GCA_039931915.1 Flavobacterium sp.
CAAATAAATCTTGAGCTGATTTCTGAACAGTAACTTTTGGACTTTCTAAGTTCATCTTTTTATTTCGTTTGTTTATTAAAATCTAAAATTATTCTTGTCCCCAAGTTGACGGACTCGTGTTCCATTCCTGTAAAGTAGACTGCTGATCTTCGCTGATATATTGTTTTTGAACCGCTAAATCCAATAAGTTATCATAATTACTTAGCGTGTACAAATCGATATTAGCATTTTTAAAGTTCTCTTCGGCTACATTAAAACCATAAGTAAAAATTGCCGCCATTCCTTTAATATTGGCACCTTCATTGCGTAAAGCCTCTACGGCCATCAAACTACTGTTTCCGGTACTTATTAAATCTTCAACCACCACCACGTTCTGGCCTTTTTGCAAAAAGCCTTCTACCTGATTTTGTCTTCCGTGTTTTTTTGGTTCAGGACGTACATATACAAAAGGTAATCCAAGGCTTTCGGCTACTAAGATACCAATTCCTATAGCTCCGGTAGCAACTCCGGCAATGACATCTGGTTTCCCAAATTGTTTTTCTATATTCTTCGAAAATTCATCACGAACGTAATTTCGGATGAGCGGAAAAGAAAGAATTAACCTATTATCGCAATAAATAGGCGATTTCCATCCTGAAGCCCATGTAAAAGGATTTTCTGGATTCAATTTAATTGCATTTATTTGCAAAAGCAATTCGGCTGTTTTTTCGGCTGTATCTTTATTAAAAATCATAGTACAAATGTATAAAGTTTTTGTGAACGACAAACCACTTTTTTTGACAAATCAAATCTCAAGAGAGACCGATTTTCAATTATTTCTCTTGGAGAGTATTGATATTGAGCATCTTATTGTCAAAATGTTTCAAAATAAAATTCAGAAAGCTTATTTGTATCATCCTGATGAAAAGGAGATTATGAAGACTTTAAAAGCTAAAATCCCGGTAAATAAAGCAGGAGGCGGCTTGGTTTACAACAAAAAAGGAGAGGTTTTATTTATTTTCAGAAACGGAAAATGGGATTTGCCTAAAGGCGGAATCGAAAAAGGGGAAGAAATAGAAGACACCGCCATGCGTGAAGTGGAAGAGGAGACAGGCGTTGGAAAACTTAGTATTATTGATAAACTTCAAAAAACGTATCACGTTTTTAAACGCAACGGAAAATACAAACTTAAAATCACACACTGGTTCGAAATGCAGTCTGATTTTGAAGGAACTCCACACGGACAAATAGAAGAAGGCATCGAAAAAGTAGCGTGGTTAAACCCGGAACAAATCAAAGATGCTTTAAAAAACTCTTACGAAAACATCAAATTATTATTCGAAGAGGAGAATAAAATCATGGTAGAAGAGTAAATTAATTTTCAATATCAATGTCAAAAATCGATTGCAATGTCAATGAAAGGGACAAAATTAAATCCCTCAAAATTTGAATTGATTTTTGACATTGAATATAATGATGACGTGCCACCATTCAAAAAAAGACCCAATTAACTTTACGTTCATTGGGTCTTTTCTTAAATGCTGTCGGGCTATCCGCGCTACTTCGGTAGCTTGCTTTTATCCCTCACGCGACATTCGGTTTCAAAAGTTTGTTTCAGGTTGTCTTGTTGAGCGGGACGCTCGCGCCCAATGTCATTAAGTTAAGGATTTCTTGCCATATTTTTATAAATATAGTTCTCTCAAAGACGCAAAAGCGCAAAGAAGTCGGTTTAAAACTTTGCGTTTTTTGCGTCTTTGAGAGAAAAACAAAGCTTAAGTTAATGACATTGCGCTCACGCCAGCTCGGTAATTTATATTTGAATTAAATTTTATTTCACAATTATACTTTATTCAGATCGCTTATGTTTATCCAGCCTTTCGTCATTTTTTTTCCAAAGTAGGTACAAAATGCTTTCCCATTTTCGATTTTATCAACACAAATAATATCACCTTTAAGTAAATATATTTTTGTTCGATTGGTATTTGATTGATCTTTATAAAAATAAGATTTTGGATTGTCTATATATCTAATTTGCGTCCAGGTTGTTTTTTTCTCTAAACCAAATTCTTCGGGTTTATCGGCAAAATGTTGTACGTTCCAGCAACCTCCATGCTCTTCAGGAAGACTTATTTTTATTGTTTTATTATCTATTATTTCAATTGTACCTGAAATCATATCATCTTTCTTGTCTTCTGGATAATATGTTTTAATTGAGAATTTCTTTCCTGTTACTTTACCTTCGATATAAAAAACACAAGAAAACTTAGGATTTTGTGTTTCTTCATCTAAACCGGTGTAACTTTCAAAATAACCAGTAAGGATATTAGAAGATGGATTATACGAAAGTTTCATTCCGGAATCATATTCACCTGAAATTAATTTTTGTCCAGATAATAAATTTGCAAAAAGCAAAATCAAAAAAGTCAATAAAAGTTTCTTCATAATTGAGCGGTAATTTTTATGATTTCGTTTTAAATTAATCGTTTAAACTTTTCAAATGTTTAATATAATTCGCCAACTCTTTACAGTTAAAACTAAAGCAATCTATAAACAGGATATTGCAAATGCGCCTTTTCATAATAAACCGAATGTTTGTAAATCCAGTCTAATTGAACTTCTGGATTTTTAGCAAATTCAGTATCAGTCTGTTTTTTAGATTCTAATTCGGCTTTTAATGTTGGATTTTCTTTTAAAAGTTTCGCGGCAGTATCTTCAAAAACATAATCTGAATAATGCTCTTTTTGCTGTAAAATGGTATCAAAGAAATTCCAGTTAAAAAAAGAATCAACACCTTCTGGTTCAAAAGCTTCCAATAAATATTTTATCCCTTTTTGATTTGTCGGAACAAAATAATCGCCTTTCGCGAAAGCAACTTTTACAATTTTAGAAGTTACAGTCGTATTTTGATGTAAATAATGGCCTTCGTACGCTGATGAAACTGTTTTAAAATCTGCAATTTTATAACTTTCAACTTCAATAATAGTATCATTTTTTAGTTGAGAATAGGTGATTCCGTTGTTTTTTAAAAGATCAATAATATTCCAAAAACCTCTTGGAACTATATAAGCTATCGGAATCGTAACTTCCTTAACCGATTTGAATTCTTTGATATAGGGAACATCTTTTTTATACGGCTTGCTTCGGTCATAAAATAAACGATTTCCTGTAGTTGCTTCACTTTTTTTGTAACCCGCCTCATATCCTAAAAAGGAAAAAGCAGTGGTTTTAGTACTGTCCATTTCCCATTTTAAAGTGTATGATTTTTTAGGTTTGTATTGTTCCTCGTTTTTTAATCGAAGCTGTTTGATTTTTAGATAATTGGTATCCATAAAAGCAATAGTTGATTTCATGTATTCGTAAGTCACTTTTACACGTTCGGCATATTTTTTCAGCATATGTGTTTCAACTACAAAACCAATCGTGTTAAACAACGAAGTATAACCCGTAGTATATCTGGGACTATCTGAAAACTGCCCAAAACCTTTATCTGGTGTATCCTTAAAAGAATCTACATAAGGTGTAGTTTCGATTTTCTTTTTCTGCAAATCCTTTACCAAAAAAGGTATCATTTCGGTATTCATAAAATCACCGAGAACAGTTCCTAACTTGTTGTGCTGTGTCATAATGTAGGTCAGTTTGTATTGATAATCAGAGCCGTTGCTCACATGATTGTCAATAAAAACATCAGCATTTATTTTCTGAAAAATTTCAACAAAACTCTTTGTGTTTCGAGTGTCAGATTTTATTAAATCTCTATTCAGATCATAGTTTCTAGCATTTCCCCTAAAGCCGTAAATTTCCGGACCATCCTGATTGGCTCTTGTTGTCGAATTTCGATTTAAAGCACCGCCAATATTATAAACAGGAATCGTTACAATAACCGTATTTTTTGGCGCTTTAATTTTACCTAAAGCTAAATCCCTGAACAATTGCATCGTTGCATCAATTCCATCAGGTTCGCCTGCATGGATTCCGTTATTTATTAGAAGTATGGCTTTGTTTTTCTGTATTTTATTAAAATCAAATGCTGCATCCGGATTAAAAGTAATCATATGCAAGGGATATCCGGAATCTGTCAAACCCATTTCCAGCATTTGGATAGTCGGAAAATCGTGTGCCAAAAGTGTGTAATAATTTATGGTTTCCTGATAATCTGCCGCTTGATTTCCGTTTCCTTTTTCGAAAAAAGTGTCGTATTTTTTATTGTTTTGGGAAAAAGCAACAATCGAAAAGAGTAGGAGTGGCAGAAGAAAGAATTTCATGTTTTGGTTTTTAAAACGTGATTCAAATATAGATAATTTCAGTTTGTTTTAAAAAGAATTCAAGTTCCAGGTTTCAGTTTCGAAATGCCATTAAAAGTGGATGTAGATTTTACCGTAAAGCCCGCAAAACCTCAAAGCTGCAACAATTATCAGGAAGTCAAATTAATTTTATAATTTGCTGATAATCTAAAAATCTAACAATCTCAAGTCTAATTTACTTACTTTTGCAAAATGAATAAGAAACACCATTCCAATAATATACTTTTAAATTTAGGTATTGAAAGCCTGAATGAAATGCAGGAAGTTGCTCAGGACGCAATCCTTAATGATAATAATGTTTTATTGCTTTCTCCGACAGGTTCTGGAAAAACACTGGCTTTTTTATTGCCGGTTTTAGAATTGCTGCAGCCTGAAATTCTTTCGGTTCAATGTTTAATTTTGGTTCCTTCCCGTGAATTGGGATTGCAAATTGAGCAGGTTTGGAAAAAAATGGGTACCGATTATAAAGTAAATATTTGCTACGGAGGCCATTCTATTGATACAGAAATTAAAAATTTAAGTAATCCTCCAGCAGTTTTAATCGGGACTCCGGGAAGAATTGCTGATCATATTGACAGAGGAACTTTTCGTTTAGATAAAATTCAGACCTTAATTCTGGATGAATTTGATAAATCACTTCAATTAGGCTTTCATGAACAAATGTCATTTATTATCGGGAAGTTATCGAAACTGAACAAACGGGTTTTGGTTTCGGCAACTTCAGATATTGAGATTCCGAAATATACCAGAGTGATTAATCCAACGATTTTAGATTTTATTCCGGAGGAAGAAGAAAAAGCAAATCTTTCGATGAAAATGGTTGTTTCTCCAGCAAAAGATAAATTAGAAAGTTTATTCAATTTGATTTGTTCCCTGAAATCACAATCGGCTATTATTTTCTGTAACCATCGTGATGCCGCAGAGCGTATCAGCGATACTTTAAACGAAAAAGGGATTTATTCGGTGTATTATCATGGCGGAATGGATCAGGACGAACGTGAGCGTGCATTGATTCAGTTTAGAAATGGAAGTGTAAGTTATTTAATTACAACAGATTTGGCTGCCCGCGGATTGGATATTCCTGAAATGAAACATGTAATTCATTACCATCTACCTTTAAAAGAAGATGAATTTACCCATAGAAATGGGCGTACTGCACGTATGCAGGCCTCAGGAACGGCATATATCATCATTCACGAAAGTGAAAAAAAGCTTGATTATATCGATTACGGAATGGATGTTTTAAATGTAGAAAATACAACTACTTTGCCCAAGCCGCCAGAATACCAGACTATTTATATTAGTGGGGGAAAGAAAACAAAACTGAATAAAATTGATATTGTGGGATTCTTTTCCCAAAAAGGAAAACTTGAAAAAGGAGATTTAGGTCTGATTGAGGTAAAAGATTTTATTTCGTTTGCTGCCGTGAAATATAATAAGGTACAGGATTTACTTAAAAATATTAAAGAGGAGAAAATGAAAGGGAAGAAGTTTAAAATTGAAGTCGCCAGAAAAGTAATTAAGAAGGAAGAGGAGAAGTAATTTCTTATTATTGATTGTAAAATTTAGATTTTTGCGATCATTGAATAAAGTTTTTTCAGTCTTATAATTATTTTTTTTTAATTAATTTTTATGCAATACTGGTATTAATAGGTTGATTATTAAAAAGTTGTGTTTTTTATTTTTTAAAATGAAGTTATGGTAAACAAAAATTTCAATTTAATATTTATAAAATAATGATTTTAGTGCTAATTTTTATTAATTTCGGCGAATATTGTATTAGTTAAAAAATTAACCCCAAAATCATTATGAAAAAGATTATTACCCTTGCCATTTTGTTCTGTAGTTTTGCCTCTTTTGCACAAATTAAAGTTTTAGAAACTGTGCCTGTAGAAAAGTTAGGAAAAGTAAATAACAATTATATTCAAAAAATTGGAGATGAATATACAGTGTATTATACTAGTATTTTGAATGATGATGACACTTCTAATTTAAGAAAGTTTTCGTTCAAAAACCTTGATAATGATTATACTAATCTTTATAATATTATCGTAGGTGGTTTTACTGCAACTCCTTTATATGATATTAAATTAGAATTGCCTAATAATTATATCTGGTTGCATTATACAGGAAATGTTGTTCCGGATAAAGCTACTGTTCAATTTATGGTTTCAAGCAAAGACAGGGATTCTGCTACAAACAGCGTTTCTGAACCATTGGTAAAAGAACAAATCAATAAATTATTCCAAAAATAATTTATTATTTCAAAATAAGAAATATAAAAACGGCTATTCAATTTGAATAGCCGTTTTTGGTTTACGATTTTTAGTCATACAGTTTTCAGTTTAGTGCTGAAAACTGTAACTGAGACTGGAAACTTATATTTTCTTCACATATTGAGTGATAATTACAATTTGCTGGCCATCAACTTTTCCTTCAATGTATTCAGCATTTTCGTGGTCTAAACGGATGTTACGTACTGCAGTTCCCTGTTTGGCAACCATGCTTGATCCTTTTACTTTTAAATCCTTGATTAAAACCACAGAATCCCCGTGTTCTAAAATTACTCCATTACTGTCACGATGAATGATTTTATTTTCATCATCTTCTCCTTCGCCTGTTGCCTGGGCCCATGCAAGTGTGTCTTCGTCCAGATACATCATATCCAATAATTCCTGTGGCCAGCCTGCAGCACGGATACGGCTTAACATTCTCCAGGCTACAACCTGTACCGCAGTATTTTCGTTCCACATACTGTCATTAAGAGCTCTCCAGTGATTTAAATCTACATTATCCGGATTTTCAATTTGATCAATACAAGTATTGCACGCAAATACACTTTCATCGATTCCACCGTTTTTTGTTGGCAAAACAGTATATACTTTTAAGTTTTCTGTTGCCCCGCAAAGTTCACATTTCGATCCGCTGCGTTTGCTTAATTCTCTTTCTATGCTCATTTTATTGTTTTGTTTTTTGAAAGGCCGAAATTACTTTTAATCCGGATGATTACAAATTTATATTTGGTTTCTTTTTGTTTTGTCTTTTGCGAGGAACGAAGCAATCTCATATCGATTGCCATGTTCAATAATATATTTATGCAGATTGTGATTTAATAAATGTGTTTGCTTCGTTCCTAGCAATGACTTTCGTGATTATTTCTTAACCCTCACTGCATCCGGAACTAACATTTCATATTTACCGCCATTTCGCAATACATCACGAACAATGCTGGAACTTATAAAGGAGGTTTGGGCAGCGGTAAGTAAAAAAATCGTTTCTATTTTAGACAAACGTCTATTAGTATGTGCTATGGCTTTCTCAAATTCGAAATCTGCCGGGTTACGTAAACCTCTTAAAATGAAATTGGCTTTTAATTTATGGCATAAATCTATTGTTAAACCTTCGTAAGTGATTACAGATATTTTTGGCTCATCTTTGAACGTTTCTTCAATAAAATGTTTTCTTTCTTCCAGCGAAAACATGTATTTTTTTTCGGCGTTGACACCAATTGCAATTACAATCTCATCAAATAAAGAAATTCCTCTTTTGATGATATCTTCGTGACCTAATGTTATAGGATCAAATGATCCCGGAAATATGGCTTTTTTCATTATTTTCGTTGAATTTCATAAATTGTTTTTCCATCTTTATAGAAATCTATGATTTGTTTTCGGCTATAACTATCTTTAACAGTTGTAAAATTGCTGTCAATATTTATTTTATCAACACTTGATTTTTGTTCAATTTCCATATTATTTACTAAAACAAAAACACTGTCTTTCGTTACTTTTGTAACCCTCGAAGTGGAGTATTTTCCAGTACTTGTTGTTTCGAAAAAGACATCCCCAACTTTCGGGTTTTCTGAAAAATCTTTACTGTCAGAATTGCTTTTTAAGCTGGAAAAAAAGCCAAATGCAATACCTAGTCCAATTATAATTAAAAGAGTAAAATGTGTTATTGGTGTTTTTACAGGATTTTGTTCTTGCTCTTTATGAAATTTTTGTTTAATAACTTCAGGCAAATTTTTTAATTCATAAGTCGATTTGCAATGATTGCATTCTAATATTTGTTGCTTCCCAATCGGGAAAAACGGAATCCAGTAAAGGTGTGCATATCTTCCATACACAGTATAATTCATTACCGTATTTGTTTGGCAATGTGGGCAGGCAACATTTCTAATTACTCCATTTTTAATTGCAGTTGATTTTGTTCCGTAAAATATCATTTAATTTTAATTGTTTAGCACCATCTCAATGGCATTAGTAAATAAATTTTCCAGGGAAATCCCGCGTTTGATAAATATCTTTGGGCATAAAGGTAATTGGTCAAAAGATTCGGGAATATGGCTTTTCTCATTTTTGTTAGTTCTAAGTTATCCTCAGGGTATTTATAGAAGCGACCCATTCTTCTTTTTGGCAGACTTTACATTTTGCAGTTCCTGCTTTTTGTTTTTCGGTATGTCCGCAAAAAGTACAGGAATAAGTACCGTCTGTTGGAATGTTTTTACTTTTTTCATTGAATAAAGCCGGGAGTATCGGTAATCCGTATCCTACTTTGTCGTCTTCATAATAAAATATACTCACTTCTCCACTTGGTTCTATAAATGCATGTTTGACCTGTCCCAAATGTTCAACGGATTTTACGCGAAGCTCAGAGAAAAATTCATCCTGTGCCAGACTTTCTTTTTTAAAAGTAGTAACAGAAAACTTTCCTTCTTTTATCAGGCATTCGGTTTTTCCTTCAATGAATTCTTCAAACTTTTTACTTTTTCCGGTAAGCCAGGTTACGGAACGATATAAAATAATGATTACAAAAAAAACGATTGCAGCAGGAACAAGTCCCACGTCTTCATAAAACATTGGATCTCCGGCGGCTGATCCTAAAGCTATAATAATAACAGTCTCGAAAATTGATAATTGTTTTACACCGCGTTTTCCTGCCAATTTTAGTGTCAGCAATAAAATAGTGAACATTACTGTTGAGCGAAATATGACTTCCAGTATAAAAATCTCCGGTAAACCATTGTAAAATATTCTATTCCATTCAAAGATTTCTTTCATTTTTTTTAAAGTTACTGAGGTTATCAGTTGCTAAGCTTCGGAGTTTTTTCAATCTGAAACCTGAATTTTCTTTTTTTTTGTCATTCCGACGAAGGAGGAATCTCCGTAAGAAGCTCTGCAAAGTATTTCAATCTTTGCAGAATTTTATCGCGGAGATTCCTCCTTCGTCGAAATGACAAATATTGTGTTTTTTCTACTAAATTTAATACTATTAAACTAAAAAATAAGGTGCTAAGATCTTAGAAACTTAGCACCTTAGTATCTTAACACTTATTGCAAAGCCAGCTCAATAGCATTTGTAAACAAATCTTCGAGAGAAATCCCCGCTGCTTTCGCTTGTTGCGGAATCAAACTTTCTGTTGTTAATCCTGGAATGGTATTCATTTCCAGCATATACGGTTCGTTGTCTACGATAATGAATTCGCTTCTTGAGAAACCTTTCATTTTTAAAACTTCGTATGCACGTTTGGCTGTTTCCCCAACTTTTTGTGTTAGTTCATCTGAAATTCTTGCCGGTGTTATTTCTTGTGATTTTCCTTCGTATTTGGCTTCGTAATCAAAGAAATCATTGTCAGATACAATTTCGGTGATTGGCAAAACTTTGATTTCACCTTTATAATTGATTACGCCAACAGAAACCTCGGTTCCGTCAAGGAAACTTTCGATGATGATTTCGTTGTCTTCTTTATAGGCAACTTCAATGGCGATTGGTAATTCGGCAGCAGTTTTTACTTTTGAGATTCCGAAGCTTGAACCTGCTTTGTTTGGTTTTACAAAACATGGCAAGCCTACTTTTTTCACAATTTCGTCGGTATTGATCACATCTCCTTTATTTAGGTAATACGAAATTGCCGTTTTGATTCCGTATGGTTTTAAAACCGATAATAAATCACGTTTATTGAATGTAAGTGCCGATTGGTAATAATCGCAGGACGATTGCGGAATATCTAACAATTCGAAATAAGCCTGCATTAATCCGTCTTCACCGGGAGTTCCGTGGATGGCATTGAAAACACAGTCGAAAGTAATTTTTTGCCCGTTTACTGTTACGGAAAAATCATTTTTATCAATTGGAAATTCAGCATCATTTTCGTCTACATAAACCCATTTTTCTTTGAAAATATGAATACGGAAACCTGTGTATTTTGTTTTGTCAAGGTATTGGTGTACGACGTTTCCGCTGATAAGAGAAATTTTATATTCGCTTGAATATCCGCCCATGATAATGGCTATGTTCTTCATTTTTTAATGTTTATATGTTTATTGTTTATTTTGTTTATTTGCCACGAATTGCACTAATTTTTACTAATTTTTTTTCGTTTTGCTTGTCAGACTGAGCGGAGTCGAAGTCCCGCAAAGTGATTCAGCATATGTGACTTCGACTCCGCTCAGTCTGACACGATTATGAACAATAATAAAAAAAATCTTCTTATGAAAGCTAAAGCCCTAGCCCTGATGGGAGCGACATCCTTTTATGGTCTCGTTTTGTTACGAGACCGTAAAAGATATAGCCGGACAGCAGGAAACAGCTCCTTCTGATACCGGGTATTGAAAGCTTTCTTGTTTTAAACAAAATTATCATTTTTTTTGAAACGAAATAGCTTTATCTTTGCCACAACTAAAAATAAATTTATGAGTTTACGTAAGTATTTAACAAGCCGTGTATTTTTTTTGCAAGTATTAGGTGCGGCTGCTATTATTGCAGTTTTGGGTTATTTGTTTATGCATTGGTTGACGTTTACAACTGATCACGGACATGAAATTACTGTTCCGAATTTATCTAAACTTACCGAAGAGCAGGTAGAGGAGAAGCTGGACGAATTAGACCTGGATTATGTGCTTTTGGATAGTGTTGATTACCGAAGTGAATTTCCGAAATACAGCGTTGTGGAGCAGGATCCGTTGCCGGGAACGAAAGTGAAAGTAGGCAGAAAAATATATATTAAAATTAATGCTTCGGGATTTTCATCTGTAAAAATACCGGATATAATCGAGAAAACGTATCGTGAAGCTGTTCCGACTTTGAAAGCTTTAGGGCTTGAGGAAGGAACGATTACTTATATCCCTAACTTAGGAAAAGATATGGTTTTGGAGATGCGTTATAAAGGCAGAAACTTAAAAGTAGGTGACCGTGTGCTGAAAGCTTCTAAAATCGATTTGGTTTTGGGAGACGGAAAAGCAACTTATGTAGATGACAGTCAGGCGACAGACAGTATAGCTGCGCCAACTACTGAAACCCCACAAGATGAACAATAATAATGAAAATTTAGATCTGGAAGACGAATTATTCGAACATTTCAGGTTTGATGTACCTAAAGGTCAGGCACTTTTGCGAATTGACAAATATTTGATGAATATGATTCCGAATGCAACCCGGAATAAAATTCAGAATGCTGCGAGTGAAGGGAATATTTTTGTAAATGATATTCCGGTAAAATCAAATTATAAAGTAAAACCTTTTGATATTATTACGGTAATGTTATCGCATCCGCCGTTTGAAAACCATATTCTGCCGGAAGATCTTCCGTTGAATATTGTGTATGAAGACGATGCTTTGCTGCTGATAAATAAAGAACCGGGAATGGTTGTGCACCCTGGTCACGGAAATTATACCGGAACTCTGGTAAATGCTTTGGCTCATCATTTTGATAACCTGCCTATGAACAGCAGTGAACGCCCGGGATTGGTTCATAGAATTGATAAAGATACATCCGGACTTTTGGTGATTGCCAAAACAGAAGCGGCAATGACGCATTTAGCGAAACAGTTTGAAGCAAAAACTTCTGAGCGTGAGTATATTGCCCTTGTTTGGGGAAATGTTGCCGAAGAAGAAGGAACAATTGAGGGAAACCTTGCAAGACATTTGAAAGACCGCATGCAAATGGCAGTCTTTGCTGATCCTGAAATAGGGAAGCCTGCGATTACACATTATAAGGTTTTGGAACGTTTTGGTTATGTAACGCTGATTTCCTGCAGATTGGAAACCGGAAGAACACACCAGATTCGTGCGCACCTGAAACACATTGGTCATCCATTGTTTAATGATGAGCGCTATGGTGGTCATTTGATTTTGAAAGGGACTACGTTTACCAAATACAAACAGTTTATAGAGAATTGTTTTAAAGCATTACCACGTCAGGCACTGCATGCTAAAACGCTTGGTTTTGTTCATCCAAATACGAAAGAAATGATGCGTTTTGATACGGAATTACCTCAGGATTTTCAGGATTGTCTTGAAAAATGGCGTAATTACTCGAAATCACATCATGTTGAAGATGAAGAGGAGTAAAGAGTAAAGAGTAAAGAATAAAGAGTAAAGAATAAAGAGTAAAGAATAAAGAATAAAGAGTAAAGAGTAAAGAGTAAAGAATATAATTAAGCCCCCTAAATAGTTATCTAACTTTTAGGGGGTATTTTTTGATACTTATAGTCATACAATACTCGTAATTTGTGGGAATCTTGAATCCAGAAATCTAAGAAGTGTAAAAAATCTAACCATCTAAATGAGTAAGTTTGTATTTGAATTAATACTGCTTATGAAATATATTTTGCATATATGAAAAACAATTTCGATCTAAGAGAGGTAAATGTTACGCGTTATATTACGCCTTTGCGCGAGGGAGGTTCTTTACCTGCTTTGGCTGAAGCCGATGATGATTTTAAATATGTCTTAAAATTTAAAGGTGCCGGTCATGGTGTAAAAGCTTTAATTGCCGAGTTAGTTGGCGGCCAAATTGCCAAAGCTTTAAAATTGCAGCTTCCTGAATTGGTTTTTGCGAATCTGGATGAAGCTTTTGGAAGAACTGAAGCCGATGAAGAGATTCAGGATTTGCTTCAGGGGAGTCAGGGACTTAACTTAGCACTTCATTTTTTGTCCGGCGCAATCACTTTTGATCCTGTTGTTACTACTGTTGATGCTAAATTAGCTTCGCAGATTGTTTGGCTGGATGCGTATATCACTAATGTCGATCGTACATTCAAAAATACCAATATGCTGATCTGGCATAAAGAGTTATGGCTGATCGATCACGGAGCATGTTTGTATTTTCATCATTCCTGGAACAATTGGGAACAGCATGCCAAAAGCCCGTTTGCATTGATAAAAGATCATGTTTTACTGCCACAGGCTACACTTTTAAAAGAAGTTGATGCTGAATTTAAAGCATTGTTAACTCCGAAAACATTAGAAGAAATTGTAAATACGATTCCACTGGAATGGCTGCAATGGGAAGATACCGATGAAACGCCCGAAGCACTGCGAAATGTGTATCTCCAGTTTTTGCAAACCAGATTGAATCATTCAGAAATCTTTGTAAATCAAGCTCAAAATGCAAGATAGTCACTTATATGAGTATGCC
>JBDTRA010000117.1:0-13370 GCA_039931915.1 Flavobacterium sp.
GAAAACCCTGATTTTATATTTTTAATAAAAACATTTGATGCTTATTTATGGGATCGTTATCCGGAATTAAAAAAGGATTATTGGGGTAACAATTTAATTGAGTTTAACGCAAATGTTTTTATTGTCTATTTAGACGAAAAACCTGTTGCCTGTGGTTGTTTCAAAAAATATAATAAAGAATCGGCTGAACTGAAACGTATGTTTGTTTTACCCGAAGCAAGAGGATTTGGGCTGGCTCAGTTAGTGATTAAAGAATTAGAAGCTGAAGTAAAAAACCAAGGCTTCGAATTTTTGATTTTAGAAACTCTACACAAACAAATTGAAGCTATTAATTTGTATCAGAAAGCTGGGTTTGCAATCGTAAATAATTACGAACCTTATGTCGGTCTGTCGAATAGTGTCTGTATGAGCAAATCTATTATTTAAATTTTATGGCAATGGAACTAACACATTTTCCTATTACAAACTGGTCAGAAGACGACAGACCTCGTGAAAAATTGATGCTTAAAGGTAAAAGTGCCTTGAGTGATGCAGAGTTGATCGCAATTTTAATTAGTTCCGGAAGCAGAAACGAATCTGCGGTTGATTTAAGCAAACGTATTTTGGCTGGTGCAGATAGTCTAAATTCATTAGGAAAAATGTCAATTTCGCAATTGATGAATTTTAAAGGAATAGGGGAGGCAAAAGCTATTGCAATTATTGCAGCTCTGGAATTAGGCCGTCGCCGAAGAGCCGAAGATGCGGTTGAATTGGTAAAAATTACTTCCAGTAAAATGGTTTTTGAAGTTATGCAGCCTATTATTGGCGAGCTGGCACATGAAGAATTTTGGGTGCTTTTTCTGAATAATTCTAATAAAGTGATTTCTAAAACACAATTGAGTAAAGGTGGAATCACGGGTACTATTGTCGATGTACGTTTGGTTTTTAAATTAGCACTTGAAAGTGGCGCTACAGGCTTGATTTTGTGTCATAACCATCCTTCAGGAAATTTGACCCCAAGTGAGGCTGATAAACAGATTACAAAAAAATTGAAGCTGGCAGGAGAAAGTTTAGATGTTAAAGTTTTAGATCATTTGATTATTACTGAAACAAAATATTATAGTTTTGTAGATAAAGGAATTTTTTAGATTATGAATACCAATATTACAGATGTTTTTTTCGATTTAGATCATACACTTTGGGATTTTGATAAAAATTCTGAAATGGCATTTAATCGAATTTTTAAGGATAAATTTCCTGAAATTAATTGTAATGATTTTATTGAAAAGTACATTCCTATAAACCAGGCCTGCTGGAAATTATATCAAAACGATAAAATTACACATCTGGAATTACGTTATAACAGACTGAAGTTTTCTTTCGATGCTTTGAATATAGTTATTTCAGATCATGATATAAATCAGATTGCTAATGATTATATAGAATTTCTAACAGATAACAATCATCTTTTTGACGGAGCAATTGAAGTTTTGGAATACCTGAAACCAAAGTATAAATTGCATATCATTACAAATGGTTTTGCAAATGTGCAAGACAAAAAGATAAATAATGCGGCTCTTTCCGGGTATTTTAGCACTATTACAAATTCTGAATTGGCAGGCGTAAAAAAACCAAATAGTATTATCTTTGATTATGCTGTCCGTTCGGCTCAGGCATCAAAAGAAAATTGCCTGATGATTGGCGATTGTTTGGATGCGGATGTTAACGGAGCATTGAATGCTGGTCTGGATGCTATTTTTTTTAATGATAAAAAAATTGAAACACCTGAAAACATTAAACAAATAAATCATTTACTAGAACTTAAAAAATATTTATAATTATGAAAATTAAACTTTTTTTGATAACACTTTTTATTTCTGCTCTGGGTTTTTCTCAATCGGTCAACGATTATAAAGCCGTTATTGTACCTATAAAATTTGATTTTTCTAAAGGTATTAATCCGTACAGATTATCAACAATGACGAAATCAAATTTGATAAAAGCCGGTTTTCAGGCTTTTTATGAAAATGACCAACTTCCGGCTGAATATCTGGACAGGTGTGAACTTTTATATGCAGATGTAAAAAAAGATAATGGTTTTTTGGTTACAAAGCTTTTTGTTGAGTTTAAAGACTGCTTTGGTAAAGTGATTTATACTTCCGAAGTAGGTAAAAGTAAAGATAAAGAGTATGATACCGCTTACAGAGAATGTTTAGATTTGGCATTTATGTCTATATATAAGCTAAAGTATAAATACAATGGCAAAACAAATGTTACTTCTTCAAAAATTTCAACAGCTGCCGTAACAACAACAACTCCTGTAGTAGCAGCAACTGTTATCGCTGCTCCTGTAGCTGATGTTTCTGACCCGAATTTACTGTATGCGCAACCAACAGAAAATGGATATCAATTAATTGACAAAACACCAAAAGTGGTTATGAAATTGCTAAAAACTTCCCGACCTGATTCTTTCATTGCAATAAAAGATGGTATTCAGGGATCTTTAAATGCAAAAGACAATCAATGGTTTTTTGAATATTACCAAAATGATAAATTGATATCAGAAAAAGTATCAGTTAAATTCTAAATATAAAATATAGTTTAATAACCATATTTATCTTTCCAGCGGTTCTTTAAAAATTCGCGGTTGCTGTTCTCTCGGGAATTGTTTCCCGGATTATAAAGAACCGTTTCTTTTATTGCTTCCGGTAAAAATTCCTGGTCAGCAAAATTATTGGCATAATCGTGCGAATACTTATATTCATCACCATAACCTAATTCCTTCATGAGTTTGGTTGGTGCATTTCGTAAGTGAATAGGAACAGGTAAGTCGCCGGTTTGTTTTACCAATTGTTGCGCACTTCCAATGGCCATATACGAGGCATTGCTTTTAGGAGAAGTTGCCAGATAGATGGCACATTGACTTAATATGATTCTGCTTTCCGGATAACCAATAGTCGATACAGCCTGAAACGTATTATTCGCCATAATAAAAGCAGTAGGATTTGCATTTCCAATATCTTCACTTGATAGAATCAGCATCCTGCGTGCAATGAATTTTACATCCTCACCACCTTCTACCATTCTGGCCAGCCAGTATACAGCTCCATTAGGATCACTGCCTCTAATAGATTTGATGAAAGCCGAAACAATATCATAATGTTGTTCTCCTGTTTTGTCATACAAAACAGTGTTTTGCTGAACCAATTCTAAAACGCGGTCATTAGTAATAATAATTTCATCGCTTGAAGAAGCATTTACCACAAGTTCAAATATATTCAATAGTTTTCTGCCATCGCCGCCGGAAAGTCTTAATAGTGCTTCAGTTTCCTTCAGGACTATATTTTTTGAAGCTAATTCAATATCAGTCTTTATGGCACGATTTAATAAATTTTCCAGATCATTTTTACTGAAAGCATTCAAAATATAAACCTGACAGCGTGATAATAATGCAGGAATAACTTCAAAACTTGGATTTTCAGTCGTAGCACCAATAAGGGTAATCCAACCTTTTTCGACGGCTGCCAAAAGGGAATCTTGTTGTGATTTGCTGAATCGGTGAATTTCATCAATAAACAAAATTGGATTTTTGGTAGTAAACAAACCGCCACTTTGCTTAGCCTTTTCAATTACATCACGGATATCTTTTACGCCAGAATTTATCGCACTCAGGATATAAAAAGGACGTTTTGATTCCTGTGCAATAATTTGTGCTAAAGTTGTTTTTCCTGTCCCTGGTGGACCCCAGAATATTAATGACGGAATAATTCCTTTCGAAATTTGTTGCGTCAGTGATCCGTTTGGTCCAACCAAGTGACTTTGACTAATGTAGTCTTCTAGTTTTTGTGGGCGAATACGCTCTGCTAAAGGTGCTTCCATTTTGTAAAATTACCATTTTCAATTTTAATTTTATAATTTTCAGGAGCTATTTCCTGCTGTTCGCTGTATCTTTTTATCCGCAAAAAGGCGGATAAAAAGGATGTCGCTTCCATCAGGGCTAAAACCGTATCTAAGAATATTTTCTGTTAGCTGACAAATTATCAGTAAATTTTATTTGGATAGTTTTTTGATGATTATCTGTCGAACCGATTCTTATACTTATGAACGACGATCATTTTAAATTCTCAAATGCTGTTATTGGACTTCCGGTATTTTTTGTTCTTTTTCTGTGGGTAGTGTATTGGTTTCAAATTCGTTTTGATTTTGATTTTTATCAAAACGGAATATATCCACGTGATTTTTCAGGTTTACAAGGAGTTGTTTTTAGTCCTTTTATCCATGAAAACATCAGCCATTTGTATAATAACTCTATTCCGCTCTTAGTATTACTGGCTGCTTTGCAATTTTTTTATCCAAAACAAACTATTGCAGTTATAGGTTATGGAATTTTATTTTCAGGTTTAATTACTTGGATTATCGGTCGTGAAAATTATCATATCGGGGCTAGTGGATTGATTTATGTTTTAGTAAGCTTTATCTTTTTTAAAGGGATACAAACAGGGTATTATCGCTTAGTAGCGCTTTCGTTTTCTGTTGTTTTACTTTATGGCGGAATGATTTGGTATGTTTTCCCGGAAGTTGACAATACCATTTCGTGGGAAGGACATTTGGCCGGTTTTATTACCGGATTTATACTTACTCTTTTTTATAAAACACCGGATTATGCTAAACCAATTGTTTATGATTGGCAAAAGCCTGATTTCAATCCGCAAGATGATGCTTTTATGAAGCACTTTGATGAAGCCGGTAATTTTGTAAATACTGAAGTGGCAGATGAAGAAATTGAAGATTTTTCTACTTATTTTAATTCTGATGTTCAGGTTAATTATACAATTCGTAAAACAGACAAAAACAATGAAATGTTATAGTTGATTTTGTTGTTTTGAATATAATATCTTCATTATTCATCTGATATGAAGATTGTATACTGTTTGTTTCATGACAAAATGTTTAGCATTGTCATGAAAACCAGTATTTTTTTAAATCTTATTTTTGAAGGCGAATAAAAAAAAGATTTGTATAAATGACAAATTATTTATTTCCTGTCTAAACGTTTTATATAATTAAGTCCTTTGGCGAACTGCTTCATATAAAAAAGCACCACAAGCAACAGAAACATTCAAAGATCCAATTGTTCCGAACATTGGAAGTTTTGCTTTTTCATCTACTATCTTAAGAACCGAAGGGTTTATTCCACGATCTTCAGAACCCATTATAATTGCCACCGGCTCGTTTAATGTGATATCATAAATGTTTTGTTCTGTTTTTTCGGTTGCAGCAACAGTTTTGATTCCAGATCCCTGAAGATAAAATATGGCATCTTTAATATGTTCGACTTTACAAATAGGAACATTAAAAACGGCACCAGCTGATGTTTTAACAGTATCTCCGTTTACAGGAGCAGAACCGGCTTTTTGAACAATGATTCCATTTACGCCTGTACATTCAGCAGTTCTGATGATAGCACCAAAATTCCGGGCATCAGAAATCTGATCTAATATTAAGAATAATGGTTTTGCTCCGGATTCAATTGTTGATTCAACTAAATGTTCCAAATCAATAAAACCAATTGGCGAAATCGTTGCTACGGCACCCTGATGATTATTTGGAGTCAGGCGATTTAACTTTTCTACAGGAACATACGAGAAGTTTATGTTGGCACGTTTCATCACCTTCATTAAATCTTTCATTAATTCTCCGGAAATCTCTTTTTGTATAAATACTTTATCTACTTCTTTTCCTGCCTGAATCGCTTCTATAATGGCTCTAATTCCAAATATTTGATGTTCTTTTTCCATGGTGCAAATATAGGTATAATGTTTATATAAAAAAAAACCACTCTGATTGAACAGAGTGGTTTTATTAAACAAGTTATGAAGTCTTAGTAATTATCTTCTAAGAATCCAGTTCTTTTGTGACCAGCAAAAATGAGAATATGACCTGGGTCATAGCTAAATTCACCTTTGAAATAGATACTATCTGTAACGTTTCCTGCTCTTGAATGAGCAACACCTTTTAAGATTTTACCTTCAGTAACTGTGAAAGTTCCTGAGTCTATTATGTTAGGTTCATTTGTTGCACTAAATGTAAGTGTTTTCGGCTCAACGTTAAGTTTTCCTTTCATCCAATAGCCAGTTTTGTTGTCATTGATCCACATAGTATTGTCACCATTATTTGTGTCATATGTAACATGCTTTGCATGTTGTGCTATTACTCCGTTGGCATCACTGATATCAATATACCATTCTCCATTCATTTCAATTGAAGGAGTTGTTTCTGCTTTATATTCGTCATAGCCATCGTTTTCGCAAGAAGCTAGAGCTGTCATCGTAAAAATTCCAAAAAGAATTTTAGTGATACTATTTTTTGTTGATGTCATGTTTGTTGCGATTAAAGTTGAACTTGAGTTAAAGTCGATACAAATTTATATGGTCCTGCATCCCAATCACAATTAACTATCACAGTTTTTGTTGTAGGATTTACTGTAACGGCAGTTAAGGCAGCAACACCTCCAAAATAAACATTAGTTAGTGGGTTTCCGGGGAAAGTGAAAGCGTTAGTCGGAATGTTACCAGTAATAGTTCCACCCTGAGTAGCTGATGCTAAACCAATTTTTCGGCCTATATCGTACCATCCGCCAAAAGCATCTGATATTTCGAAGGTACCGTCAGCGTTCTTCCAGATATAAACATATTTCATATCCACTGAACTTCCCTGAGAAGCAGATAACAATGAGCCATTTCGTCTTACAGTCGATATGTAAACACCTTCAATGCTGTTTACTAAATCTCCTGTTTTATATACGATTACTTTTCTAGTAATGCTGTTTGAGAAACCATCTTTATTTACTGCAGTATAAGTTTGAACATACTCATCTGCAATGTTGGTATTCAACGTTGTTGCATTACGGTACTTTCCAGTACTTTTGGATGTGTAAGCAATAGACGCACCACTTTCTGTTGCTATAATTCCCGGGTCATTATAAGTAGTTCCCAAAGGAACAAATACAGTTTCAGGACCTATTAAAGACATTACGGGAAAGTTAGTAACTTTAGATCCTATTACTGGGTCAAGACTGCAAGAAAACATTGCTAATATTAGCACTGAAATTCCTAAGACTCTGAGTTTTTTTAAATTTTTCATATACTTAACGTATTATATTAGTTTTTCTGATCCCACCATACTTTTTGAGTGATAGATGTTCTTTGTTTGATACTTGTATTTTTATCAATTTCGCTTTGAGGATAAAATAAAACGCTTGGAATTGTAGTACCAGACAAAATAGAAGTACGGGAAGGTATTCTGTTTCCTATAGCGTAATTTTGAGTTCCAAAAGGTACAACTTCAGGAAATTTAGTTCTTATAGTTTCAATGTAAGCTTCAACGTTGTTTACATTTGCTAAAGCAGCCCATTTCTGTATTATTACTTGTCTTACAGCTTGCTCGGTTGGTAATCCAGTGACAAAAGCATAAGGTCCTGTAGCTCCAGTTAAAAGTGCCGCTCCTGCAATTGGCAAGCCATAAGTTGCGAAAGAATTTTGAACTCCCAAGTCGTATTTTGCTTTAGCTCCGGCTTGTCCGGAATATCTGATTAAAGCTTCTGCTTGCAAGAAGTTACTTTCTGCTACGGTTAGTAAGTATACTGGAGTTGTCTCGGTAATTTTTGGTCTTGCATAAGCAAGCGCTGTATTGGTGAAATTTTCACCATCACCTTGATTTAGGCCCAGATAAGCACCAGCTGCTGTAGGTCTGTATACAGCGTTTAGGCGAGGGTCATTATTTAGAATGTAAAATTGTAATAAAGTGTTACTCGCAATGTGGTTAATATCTCCTAAACCAGGTGAAGAAGAAAGATTAGTTTCATAAAAAGGATTACGTTGAGAAGTCTGAGTAGTAAATATTCCAAATTTGGCATTACTTGTAATAAAATTGTTTTCTGCCAAAAGGGCTTGAACTGCTGTCGGATTTGCAAGTGGTGTATATGCCATATGGATGTAAATTTTCAGCTTTAATGTATTTGCAAATTTGATCCAGTTGCTTTCATTACCACCATAGATTACATCTTGCGTTCCAAAACCAGAAGCTACTGGGTTTGCATTATAAGCAGCTACAGCGGCATCAATCTTCACTAATAAATCTTTGTAGATTTCCTCTTGAGGAGTTGCTTTAGGGTTGAAGTTCCCTACACCCGCTAAGGCTTCAGTGTATGGGACATCACCAAAAAGATCTGTTATAACCTGAAAGGTATAAGCCTGTAATAAAGTAGCGATCAGTATTTGTCCTGTATTATTGTTTTTAGCTGCATCAGTTAAAACAAATTGTAAGTCATTTAGGCCGCCAGAATAAAGTTCATCCCAAGGTCTGTTGGCAAATGCTGTATTTAGATTATATTGGTCAATGACATCATATTGGCCAGCACTTGGAGATTGTGTATGATATTGTGCATAAAACCCTCCTAGGTTTGCTAATTCTCCACCAGTCATTGCTATTATAGAAGCTTCCGCTGATGCAAGTGCTAATCCAGCATTGATTTGTCCTGGACTATTAGGATCCGTATTTACATCTAAATCTCCCTCACAAGAAGTAAAAACTCCTATGGAAAAGATTAAGGTTAGTATTGTTGATATATTTTTCATATTATTTTTTTATTAAAAATTTGCTTTTATGCTAAAACCTAGACTTCTTGTTGAAGGATTTGCACTAAACTCTCCAAATTGACCTGACAAATCTGTCCCAAAAGTAGATGTCTCGGGATCAATATATTGATTGCTTTTTGGTGTCCATAAGAACAAGTTTCTTCCAATTACTGAGAAAGATAAAGATTGAATAGGAGCATTTCCTAAAAGTTTTTTAGGAAATTCATATCCTAATACTACTTCTCTTAATTTTATAAAAGATTTGTCAATTACTGTTTCTCTTGCTAAAGCATCAGAAGTATAATAGTCATCTTGATGTTCAATATCTACTGCCGTTGTATTAGGAGTATAAGTAACTGTTCCATCAGTAGCTGTAGCTTTAGTAACTGATCCGGGAACAACAAAAGGTTGTCTGTCGTTGTATGTTGTTGTAATAGAGTTGCCAGTAAAACGTGTGATGTCTGCAGTTCTAGAGAACATTAAACCACCTTGACGGATGTCAAAAGAAAAATCTAATGTAAAGTTTTTATAGCTAACAGTATTGCCAATACCCATTGTATAATCATACTGAGTATCCCCATATATTTGTTTTTCAGGAGATGCAATTGGAATACCGTTTATGTCAACTACTATATTTCCTTGAGGGTCTCTTTCCGGAACAGATCCTTGGATTAAGCTTAAAGGTTGACCTTTTTTTGCAACTAATGCAATTGAAGTTGTTCCGCCTAAAGCAAGTTGCCCTAACCTCGGATCTAATTCTTCTAAGTTCGAATTGTTTGTGGCGTAGTTAACAGTTGTCGACCATCCGAAACCTGTACTTTTAGGTTTAATCCAATTAAAAGTTACTAATCCTTCAAAACCTTTATTTGAAATAGTTCCTACATTCGCTATTTGCGTTGTGTATCCAGTTGTAGAAGCTAAAGCTAAAGGAATGATTTGGTTTACAACTTTAGAGTCATAATAAGAAAGATCAATATTAATAAAGTTTTTAAAGAAAGATGCTTCAATACCAAATTCATATTCTTTTCTTCTTTCTGGTTTTAAATCTGGGTTAGCGGCTCTATTACCAACTTCATAACCATTTACTCCGTTAAATGGATAGGTTAAATTTCCGAATCCCAGACCAACAGACCCTTTTGCATATACTGATTGAACTTGATATGGATTTGTATCAACTCCTGTTTCTCCGTAATTTGCTCTTAATTTACCAAAGTTTATCACATTTTTAATTGCTGGAAAAGTATCTGTAAAAGCCCAACTCAAATTTACTCCACCGTATAAAACAGAACGGTTTTCTGCAGGTAAGGTTGAATACCAGTCATTACGTAAATTTGTTGTTAAGAATAATTGGTTTTTATAACTTACTGTAGTACTATTGTAAACACCATATAGTTTTCTTTCACTTTTGCTGGAAGACGCTACTGCAGTTTCTGTAGAATTATCAAATGAGTGAAAACCTGCAATGTCTTGACTTCCTACGCTTCCAGAAATTGTGCTTCCTGTTCTTTGGTTCATATTGAAACCAAATGAACTTTGTAATGTAAGATCTGTATTAAGAGTGAAGTCTAAATTATATAAAAACTCGTGATTTATTTGTTTTGTTAGAGTTTTTGATTCACCATATGAACCTGGCGATTCACTTGATGATCCGTCATTTGGACTTCCAGGATCTGCATCAACTCTTTCCTCCCAAATTGCTATACTTTCGCTAGATTGATCTATTCCAAAACGGTATATAAAGTTTGACCATTTGTTAGTTTCATACTTTAATTCAACAGATCCATAAACTCTGTCCTTAGCATATTTTGACCCATTTTCATTTAAAGTAAAATATGGATTTGTTATACCGTATGGAGTATAATAATTTGATACATTATTGAATTTATTCTTATAATCTTTGAATTCAGTGATAGGAAGATCTGTTGGAATTTGCATTAAGTCATTCATTACAGTTAGTCCTTGTCCTGTCGCAACTGCACTACCTCCAGTATTAACATAATTCAAACTACCAGTGATGGTAAGTTTGTTCACTTTAGATGTTCCTGAAATACCTAAAGTATTTCTCTCAAATTGATCTGCATCAGTTGGCATAATACCATCTTGTTGTGAATTTGAGTAAGATAACCTAACAGATGTATCACCAGTTCCTCCAGAAATTGAAAGAGAGTTTAAAGCATTTGTTCCAGTATCGAAAAAGTGCTCTAGCTGATCTTTCTGAAAAGAGTAAGGTTTGATCTTTTGAGAATTGTCAACAACGTGGCCCCATGGTTTAACTACACCATCAAATTTAGGTCCCCAAGAACCATTTTCTATAAGTACGTGTTGTCCATTCCAGCCTTGTCCAAATTGATCTTGATATTTTGGTGTTCTTAGTATTTCTGTAAAAGAAGTTGCGTTTGCGAAGCTAATATCCATCTTTCCAGATTTACCTTTTTTAGTAGTTATTAAAATAACTCCACTAGCGCCTCTTGATCCGTAAAGTGCTGTTGCAGCACCACCTTTTAAGATTGACATCGATTCTATATCTTCCGGATTAATATCTCCTGACCCACGACCAAAATCATATCCTCCACTTAAGCTGTCAGAATAAGTAGATCCGTTATTAATAGGTATGCCATCTATTACATAAAGTGGTTGGTTGTTACCGTATAAACTACTGAATCCTCTAATAATTACCCCTGATGAAGCGCCTGGGTCAGTAGAAGCGCTCGAAACAATTACACCAGCTACTTTACCTTTTAAAGCATCAGCGATATTTCCTTGAGATGATTTGGTTAGTTGATCTGAATTAAGCGTTGCGGATGCATAACCTAGGGATTTTTTCTCGCGTTTGATACCGATGGCTGTAGTGACTACTACGCCCTCTAATTCGACTGAGTCATCTTTTAGTTTAACAACAATTGTTGTTGCGCTTGCTGCTATTTCTTGGGTTTTCATTCCAATGTAGCTGAAGACCAAAATGTTTGTTGACGTAACTTTGATAGAAAATTTCCCATCAAAATCTGTTTGAGTTGCTGTTTTTGCTCCTTTAACTGACACCGTTACGCCTGGTAGAGGCATTCCTGAATTATCAGAAACAATTCCTGAAACAACTCTTTCCTGCGCAAAAGTGACTTGCGCTATAAGTACTAATAAAAGTACTAAGAATCCATTGAACTTTAGTTTCATTTTTAAATGTTTTGAATTAGTGTAACAAAAATCTTAATTATTAGTTAAAATTCCTATTTAAAAACTATTTTTTTGCTTTTGTAATGTGTTAATTTTAATAGAAACATGTTTTTTGTAAATAATATTAACATAATGTTTTTGTTTATTATTCTTATTTCTATAATAAATAGTTATTTGTAACTTTTAGTAATATGACAAACAGCTATAAATTTTTCATTAGGCTGTTAATATTGTTTGAATTTCAGATTTTTTATTGCACTTTTTTTGGATACCATATACGCTAATTTTTACTGAATAAATCAACATTCTAAACAGTGTTCTTTGTTTGTAATAAACTTGTTTCTCTAGAAAGGTTTTATTTTTTTAAAATAGTAATTTCGAGCTAAATAAAACAAAAAAATCACCAGCTAAACTGATGGTTTTAAGAAATTTATTGGTCTCAGATATAGGTTTAAAACCTTGCAATTTATTGCAATACTTTTAGTAATGCGAAAAATCTTTACTTTTGTTTTATGAGTACAGATTTAAGAAAGGGTTCTCACACATTTAGCAGGCTAACGTGTCATGTTGTTTGGGTTACAAAATATCGTTTTAAAGTTTTGAAAGGAGATATTCAAAAGTGTTGTCACGAACTTTTGATACAAATATGTGAAGCAGAAGGTATCGAAATTTTGAAAGGAGTTGTTAGTTCTGATCATATTCACATGCATATAGAATATTTTCCCAAGCAAAATGTTAATACAATTGTAAAAAGTTTAAAGGAAGAACATCAAGAAAGTTACAGATGGAATTTTCAGAACTTCAAGCTAAATATTGGGGACAACATTTTTGATCAAGTGGTTATGTAGTTGGGAGTACATGAAATATAACTGATGAAAAGGTAAATGAATATTTAGAGCATCACAAGAAAAAAGATGGGATGATAATTCAAATTTCGTTCTCGAATGAAATAAAAAGAGGCTGTATCACAACTAGTAAAATAGCCTCTTTTTCTATTTTTTATTTGGGCTCCTATCGGAGGATTGGTCTCAAATATTCAATTCTCAAGAACTTGTTTTGTTTTTGAGACGGCTTCGTAAAACAAACCTCTGCACTGAAAGTAGTGAGAGTGGTTTAGTGATGGGGAGAATTAGTTAACATCCCAAAAGATATGACTTTTCAATTTGTCACCTCCAATAGTGGCCGCAGATCCTGCTTGCCAATTGTCACCGTTAACTGTTTGTTCGTTAATGGGATAAGTTAACCTTCATTAATCTTTCATTAATTCGCCAGATATTTCTTTTTGTATAAATACTTTGTCTACTTCCTTTCCTGCCTGAATTGCTCTATAATGGCTCTGATTCCAAATATTTGATGTTCTTTTTCCATGGTGCAAATAATAGGTAATATTAATATTTATATAAAAAAACCACTCTAAATGAACAGAGTGGTTTGATATATTTATTAGGGAATAGGTTATAAATTAGGATCCCAGAAAACATGAGTTTTCAATTTGTCACCGCCAATAGCTGCAGATGCTGCTGTCCAATTATCACCGTTAACTGTTTGTTCGTTAATTGGATAAGTTAATCTTTTTGGGACTTCTTT
>JBDTRA010000118.1:0-13327 GCA_039931915.1 Flavobacterium sp.
GTTCTAAAACAATCGTTCCGTCACGATCGATAAAAAGTACTTTTTTCATATTTTAATTATATTTTGGGCGTGTCCCTCCGGGTCGGGTTTTCGGCTATATTCCCGATTAACAAAACTACGGTTAAAAAACCTTATTTTCCTAAATCGGGAGATACCGCCTCTATCCCTCACGCAAAACGGTTTTCGAGATATTTTTATTTTTTAATTCAATTTCAAAATTTATCCAAATTATATTTCACGCGGATTATTTATAATTACAAATCAAATCTGCTTTAATCTGCCAGATCTGCGTGAAAAAATATTTTTAAAATTTTGTATTCCTTGCGTAATTCGCAGTTAAATTTCATTACAGGGACTTCAATTCTTTAATCAAAATTGCATTTTCCTCCGGGATTCCAATCGTAAACCGTAAACAATTTTCACACAATGGCTGAGTTGTTCTGTTACGAATTACAATTCCTTTTGCAATTAATTCATTGTATCTTTTATTGGCATCATCAACTTTTACCAGCACAAAATTAGCTTCGGTAGGATGAACTTTTTCAACAAAATCAATATCTGCCAAAACTTTTAGTAATTCCCCTCTTTGTTCAATGATGGAAGCTATCTCCTGTTTTATTTTTTCTGAATCCTTCAAACGTTCAATCGCTCTTTGCTGAGTCAATTCATTTACGTTATAAGGTGGTTTTATTTTGTTTAAAACTGAAATCACCGCTTCAGAACCATAACAAATTCCCAATCGGATTCCAGCTAAACCATATGCTTTTGAAAGTGTTTGGGTAATCACCAAATTTGGATATTCATCTATCTCAGTCAGCCAGCTTTCCTTCTCCGAAAAGTCAATATACGCTTCATCAATTACAACCAGACCCTTAAAGTTCTGAAGCAATTTAACTACGCTTTCATCCGAAAAAGAATTTCCTGTTGGATTATTCGGCGAACATAAAAAGATGATTTTAGTATTGTCATCAACAGCATCCAAAATCTTTTCAACCTGTGGCTGAAAATCGGATGAAAGCAAAATCTCTCTGTTCTCTACTGCATTAATATTAGCCAAAACCCCGTACATTCCGTACGTTGGCGGTAATGAAATAATATTATCCGTTTTTGGCTCACAAAAAGCCCTGAAAAGTAAATCTAAAACCTCATCACTTCCGTTTCCTAATAAAATCTGATTTGGTTTTACGTTATTATTCTTTGCCAAAATTGCTTTAACCGAATTCTGCTGTGGATCCGGATAACGATTTACGCCATTCTGAAAAGGATTTTCATTGGCATCCAGAAAAATCATTTCGGCAGTATCAAAATCTTCAAACTCATCACGCGCAGAAGAATATGGTTTTAATGTTTTTACGTTTTCACGTGTTATGGTGTTTATATCGAATTTCATCGTCTTAATTTTTGGAATATAGAAAATAGAATATAGAGAATAGATTTCTCTTCTTATCTATAAAATTTTCGATATTCTTTGTTCTATATTCTTTACTCTATACTCTTTAATCTAAGCGTAACAGCATTTTTATGTGCCTGTAAACCTTCGGCTTCAGCCATAATTTCAATGGCACGTCCGATATTCTGAATTCCGGTTTCTGTTATTTTCTGAAACGTCATTGACTTCATAAAGCTATCCAGATTGACTCCGCTGTAATTCTTCGCATATCCATTTGTTGGCAAGGTATGATTTGTTCCTGAAGCATAATCTCCTGCACTTTCCGGTGTGTAGTTCCCTATAAAAACCGATCCTGCATTCAATACGCCATTACAATAAAAATCATCAAATTCTGAGCAGATAATAAAATGCTCCGGGCCATATTCATTAATTAAATCTAATGCAATTGCATCAGTCTTAACATAAATTAATTTTGAATTGGCGATAGCTTTTTTTGCAATAGCTTTTCTTGGAAGTTCCTCAATCTGAATCTGAATTTCTTTTTCAACTGCATCAATCAGTTTTTTTGAAGTCGAAACTAAAATTACCTGACTATCTGTTCCGTGTTCTGCCTGAGATAATAAGTCTGATGCTACAAATTCAGGAACAGCTGTATCGTCAGCCACAACCAACAATTCTGAAGGCCCGGCCGGCATATCGATTGCAACACCAAATTGTGTTGCCAATTGTTTTGCCACGGTTACAAATTGGTTTCCGGGTCCAAAAATTTTATACACTTTCGGGATTGATTGTGTTCCAAATGTCATTCCGGCAATAGCCTGAATTCCGCCAACCTTCAATATTTTGTTTACACCGCATAAATTAGCAGCGTATAATATTGCCGGATTTATTTTTCCTGTTTTATCAGGAGGCGAACACAAAACAATTTCTTTACAGCCCGCAATTTCAGCAGGAACAGCCAACATTAAAACTGTTGAAAATAACGGTGCCGTTCCGCCGGGAATATATAAACCAATTTTCTGAATCGGTCTTTTTTCCTGCCAGCAGTTTACACCTTCAATTGTTTCAACTGAAATTCTTTCTGTTTTCTGAGCAGTATGAAATTTATAAATATTGCTTTTCGCCAACTGAATCGCATCTTTCAATTCACTTGAAACCAAATTAATGCCTTCTTCAATTTCTTCTGATGAAACTTGGTAATTATCTAAAACAATTCCATCAAAAATAGAAGTATATTTTGCAACTGCCTCATCCCCTTTTTTCTGTACTTCCTTAAAAATTTCCTTAACCGTAACTTCGATATCATCGATAGTCTTGGTTGGTCTTTTTAATATTTCTGACCAGGTATCTGATTTTGGATTATCTATTTTATTCATTGTTTTTATACTTTATGCTATAAGCTGTAGGCTATAAGCTTTATTAACTTTGTGTTTTTTTGGCTTAAAGCGTTTGCCTAAAGCCTAAAGCGGACGAAGTCCTAAAGAACCATTTTCTCAATTGGGCAAACCAGGATCCCTTCGGCTCCTGCTCCTTTTAATTGATCTATAACATCCCAAAAAGTGTCTTTGTCAATTACCGAATGAACACTGCTCCAGCCTTCCTGAGCCAGTGGCAAAACAGTCAAACTACGTAAAACCGGTAATATTCTGCCAATTTCATCAATTTTTTCGTTTGGTACGTTCATCAAAATGTATTTTGAACTTCGGGCTCTTAAAACGGATTGGATTCTAAATTTTAAAGTGTCGATGTGTTTTTGAATTTCCGGGGAAACTTTTGGTGAAACAGCCAAAACTGCTTCGCTTTTCAGAATCACTTCTACTTCTTTCAAATTGTTTTTGAACAAGGTGCTTCCGCTTGAAACAATATCTACAATTGCATCGGCAAGACCAATATTAGGTGCAATTTCTACCGATCCGGAGATTTGGTGAATATCAACCGTTAAACCAAATGAACCAAAATATTCTGTTACTGTATTTGGATATGATGTTGCAACGCGTAAACCTGCCAGATCCTGAATAGAATTATACTCAAAAGTCTTTGGAACAGCAACCGAAACTTTACATTTTGAGAATCCAAGTTTCTGGATTACTTCGATATGCTTTCCTTTTTCAACCAATAAATTATCTCCAACAATAGCAAGATCTACCACTCCGTCAATTAAATATTGTGGAATATCTGAATTTCTCAAATATAAAACTTCTAAAGGAAAATTGGAAGCTTCTGCTTTTAACTGATCGTTTCCGTTGTTGATTGAAATACCACAATCTTTTAGAATTTGAATGCTGTCTTCGTTTAAACGACCTGATTTTTGAATTGCAATTTTTAAAGTACTCATTTTTCTTTTTTGTTGTTTAATTAATAATTTGAGTACAAAGAATAGGTAATAAAAAACCCGTTTGATGTACTCAAACGGGTTTTAAAATATGATGATTTACATCCATATCATTAACACATCGCTTGAGAGCAATTATGGAAATGATGATGATGTAATTGATTTATAAACATTATTGGTTGTTTTTTTATTCTTTGATTTCGGTTGCAAATATACTAGTTAATTTCATAAAAAAGCAATTTTTAATTTAACTTAACGATAGTTTATTGTTAAAAAAAAGCTTCAGGGATATTTTTAATAGATTTTTAGAATTCGTGAAACGTATTTATACTTTAGGAATCATTGGCATCCTGAGCAGAGCCGAAGGCTTTTTACTCTGAAAGGGCTTGACTACGTTTACGATACTATTTCATTTTTTTCATTAAATCCTAAAATCACAGTGGTTCCTTTACCAATTGCACTTTCTATATGAAATGTAATATGAAGCAATTCTGTTAAACGTTTTACAATAGACAATCCTAATCCTGTTCCTTTTATTTCAGGATGATCTGATGGGTTTGATCTGAAAAAGGGATTGAAAACTGTCTCCAGGTCTTCATTTGCAATTCCGATTCCGTTATCTGAAATTTTACAAATTATTACACCATCTTGTCTGGAAAGAGAAACAGATACCTCACCGTCGGCAGGTGTGTATTTAATAGCATTCGAAATAATATTCCTAAGAATTGTTACCACCAGATAATTATCTGAATTGATATAATAATCATCCTGAACATCTAGTTTTACAGTAATATTTTTATTTTTTATTTTATCTGACTTTAAAGTCAGAACATCCAAAATAAGGGCATTTAAATAAATAGATTCAGGCAAAATATTTTGTTTCTGATTATCGAAACGGGCCAGTAAAAGAAGTTGGTCAACCAACATATTTAAGTGGTCTACTTCATTAATACAATAATTTATTTTTTCTTCATATTCCTTATTATCCCTGGGTTTTCGAATCAATACTTCGAGAGTACCCTTAATAACGGTTAAAGGTGTTCTCAGTTCATGGGAAGCATCAGAGGTAAACTGTTTTTCGCGTTCTATTGCATCTTCAATACGGTTTAATAAATTGTTTATCGTTTCAGAAAGTGTATATAATTCGTCATGCTTTTTAGGTAATGGAATCCGTGATTTTAAATTATCTTTCGTAATCATTCCGGATGTGCCAATAATTGCATTTATAGGTTTTATACTTCGTCCCGCAAAAAAACGGGCAATAAAAAACAATAGTAATAAAATGACAGGAAAGGCCATGCACATAATATCAAACAAATTATCAAGTACCAATCTGGAATCGCTTAACGACATTGCAATAATTAAATATGCTATTTTTTTAGATTTGATAATAATAGGGACTTGAATTTGCCGAATCCTGTTATTCCCAATTTTGGTGTCAAATAATTTAAAATTTTCAACACTATCATCAAACACCAGAACTTCATCTTTAAGGTTTGGTGATTTTTCGGTTATTTTTTTGTTTTGATTTAAAAACTGAACAAATACCGGATTAACATCTACTGTATTATGTTCCCGTTCATTCCATTCTTCTTTATCAACAAGGATTACAGCATTATTTACGATCTTAATTTCATTAAGATGATTCTGAACTTCGACATTAATATCATTATCAATATGACTATAAACAGCGTGTTTTACTATGGTATAAAGTGTAAAAAAAACAACCAGAATTAACAATCCGGTCGTAATAATATAATTTAAGGCGATTCTGTTTTTAAAAGAAAGCTGTATCATTGTTTAATCGTTAGCAATGTATCCTACACCACGGATTGTTTTTATATAATCTTCTTCAATCTTTAAATTCAGTTTTTTTCTGATGGCGTTTATAAAAACATCAATAACGCCACTGTCATATTCAAAATTTATCTCCCAAACATCTTTTAGAATCTGGTTCCGGGTGCATACTTTTCCTTTATTCTGAATTAAATACGATAACAATTCAAACTCTCTTTGTGTAAGTGAAATTTCTTCATCATTTTTTAAAACAATATATTTTGACAGATCAATTTTAATTGTTCCTAATGACAGAATTTTCGAATCTTTTTGATATCTGAAATGAACTTTAATACGTTCTGTTAATTCTTCAAAACTAAAAGGCTTTTTAATATAATCATTAGCTCCGGCTTTTAAGCCTTCAATTGTTTCCTGAACGGTATCCTTTGCTGTCAAAAAAATAATTGGAGTTGTACGGTTTTTAATTCTAATGGCTTTACATAAATCCAAACCATTAATCTTAGGCAGCATCCAATCTAACAAAATTAAATCAAATTGCTGGTTTTGAGTTAATTCAAAACCTACTAAACCATCATTGGCGGTAGTTATCTGATATCCTTCTTCCTCCAGACCCTGTTTCAAAAACTGAACAATTCCTAACTCATCTTCGACTATTAAAATATGCATTTTCTCTTTATTAAGATTTTATTTATATATTTATAATTACATTTTCTCTGTCAAAGATAAATATTTTGTGTTGCGCAAATGCTTAAGGCATAACAATAAAAAACGCGGCCATCTTAAGCAAATATTAAGACTGTACTAAGAAAGTAAATAGTTCATATTAATCTGGAATTAATCAATCGAAATTAATTTTACACAAAAAAATACATGATATTTTCCAAGAAGCTTTCCCCATTTTACAATCTTGCCATATTCTATTTTATTATCAGTTTTATATTGCGGATTGTTTTATATTTTCACCCAATAACACAAAGTTCATTTAGTCTTATTGAGAGCCTGAAAATTTTTAGTTTAGGCTTATTATCAGATTTTTTTGTTTTTGTAATTGCCAGTATATTTTTATGGCTTTATTTGATTTTTATCTCGAATTCCAAATATAATAAACCGTCCGGATATATTATTCTGGGCGCTTTTATCACTTTATTTCTGTATGTTGCTTCCGGCAAAAGTATTTTAGACGAATACGGAGGTGCATTACCGAGGATAGTACTTATTTTCATCGGAATCAAAACTGTTTTATTTGCGATACTCTTATTTGTTCCGAAATTGAGAAATAAAATCAGATTTTGGTTGTTTGCTTTTGTGATCTTTTTATATGTGTTATTGATACTTCAAAATGCAATAAGCGAATATTTCTTTTGGAATGAATTTGGTGTAAAATATAATTTTATAGCTGTCAATTATCTCATTTACACCAATGAAGTTATCGGAAATATCATGCAGTCTTATCCTGTGATTCCAATCTTCACGGCCTTATTTTTGGTAACCGGGATCGTTACTTATTTCATTCTGAAAAAATCACGAAATTATATAGATGAGATTCCAAATTTTAAAACAAAACTTAAAATTTCCGGAATTTATATCAGTTTGTTTTTAGTTTCTTTGATTGCAATCCCGACTTTGGCTAAAACAGAAAATTCTAAAAATGTTTTTGTCAACGAATTACAATCTAACGGATTATACAAATTTTACTTAGCTTTTAAAAATAGTGACCTGGATTATTTTAAATTCTACAAAACAATTCCAAACGAAAAAGCTTTTTCAATTTTAAAACAACAATTTCCTGATATTTCAGGGGAAACTACAATTAGAAAAATTGAAAGTGATTCAGCCGAAAATCATAAAAATGTAGTATTAATTACTATTGAAAGCTATAGTGCCGAATTCATGAAAGCGTACGGGAACAATCAAAACATTACTCCTTTTTTAGATAGTTTATCACAAAAAAGTCTTCAGTTTACTAATTTATATGCCGCAGGAAACCGTACTGTTCGCGGACTTGAAGCTGTAACTTTATGTCTGCCCCCAACAGCGGGAGAGAGCGTTGTAAAACGAGAAGACAATAAAAACAAATTTTCTACCGGTGCTATTTTCAACCAAAAAGGGTACAACATAAAATTTATGTATGGCGGTGATGCTTTTTTTGATAATATGCAGGATTTTTATTCGGGAAATGGATACCAAATCGTTGATAAATCAAGCTTTACACCTGATGAAATAACATTTTCTAATGTTTGGGGAGTGTGTGATGAAGATATGTATAATAAGGCCATAAAGGTTATGAATGCTGAAGCTAAAGAAAACAAACCTTTCTTTAACCATATTATGACCGTAAGCAATCACAGGCCTTTTACTTACCCTAATAATAAAATTGATATTCCCGGCGATATAAAATCACGTGATGGCGGAGTAAAATATACTGATTATTCGTTAAGAAAATTCTTTGAAATGGCCAGCAAACAACCTTGGTTTGCCAATACTATTTTTGTAATTGTTGCAGATCATTGTGCATCAAGCGCAGGAAAAACAGAATTACCAATGGATAAATACAGAATTCCGGCTTTTATTTACAGCCCGGGAATCAAACTTGAAAAATGCACAAAGCTAATGTCACAGATTGATCTTATGCCAACTCTTTTCGGGTTGTTGCATTTCAATTATCAGAGTAAGTTTTTTGGTCAGGATGTTTTAAAACCGGATTATAAACCAAGAGCTTTTATCGCTACTTATGAGGATTTAGGTTTTATAAAAGATAATGTTTTAACCATTTTATCGCCTAAACAACAAGTAAGGCAATTTGAATTGGTTTTGAATCCGAAAAAAGGTATTGCTCCGGAATATCAGATTCATTATGATGAAAAACCATTAAAAACAGAAAGGACTGATTTGGTAAATGAAACTGTTTCGTTTTATCAAACAGCGTCTGATATGCTCAAACAAAAGAAATATCAGAAGTAAAACTCCTATTTACAATCAACCCGTTGGGTGAAACTAGTTTTTGATGATAATTTTTTCGTCAGTTTGAGTGATTTTCGATAGAAAGTATCGAGAACAAGAAAAATTTCATTAAAAAACGATTCTCGGCACACGTCTCTTCGAGTGCGAAGCGTATTCAGAAGTTTGTCAACAATAAGTTTTGTTTTTTGTAAAAGTATTTTAAGTTGTGTTAAAACATCTTATACTTCCAGAAATCATTGTTATCCTGAGCGGAATCGAAGGCTTTTTACAGGGAAAGGGCTTCGACTCCGCCTGACACCTATTTTGAATTCACCTAACGGGTTTATTTATTACGAATAAAAAATCAATACTCAGGAGTAAACTGGTTTTCTAATAATTTTTCCCTGAACGCCGATTTAAAAGTATAAGCAAATGTGACCATCAAAGCACGCGTGTCTGATTTTGAAGTTCTATTGTTTGTAAAATTGTAAGTGTTGTTTATATAGCCGCTTTTTAGTGTATTAAATATATCGGTAACAACTAAACCTAAACGTGCATTTCCGGAACCTAATTTTTGCTGAAAACCCATATCAACATTATAAAGAGCGATTCTTTCTCCTTGTGGAGTTGCCAATGCCGAATTATAATTTCCAATTACTTGAATTTATCCTCCTAACCATGGTACAAAATTATTTATGATCTTTCCATACCAGTTAAAGGCTTTACTTGTAACATCATCAGCTACATTTGATCCGTCTATATTTTGTTGAAAAGCGGTTAAACTAATATTTGCATCATAAAAACTGTTTGTCTTAAGACTAAAAATAGATTCTAATCCATAAGTGATAGTTTTTCCAAAATTCTTTGGTGATAATAATACAGAGCCATTATCCTGAAGCTCTGAATATTGTTTGATGGTATTTGTTGCATTTCTATAAAAAGCATTCATAGAAAAAGAATATTTAGACCATTCTTTATTATAATTTGCCTCTGCGATATTGATTATTTCAGGTTTTAAATAGGGATTTCCACTATGAGGATTCAACGCATCAGTAATATCTGTAAATGGATTAAGCTGACCTAATTGAGGGCGATTAATACGCTTGCTATATGCGAATTTAATAAATTCATCCGTTTTCAAATTATATTGTAAAGAGGCTGAAGGAAATAATTTTAGATAATTATTTGAAAAACTATCACTACTCTTTTGTATTTTTCCATCATTTGAAACTTGTTCTGCACGAATGCCTAAATTATATTTCCATTTTGAAACTTCAGAATTACCAATAAAAGAATTAAACATTCCATAAACGGCATTTATTTGTTCATGAAATTTAAAAATATTGCTCGATGCCGTATTAACAATATATTCGCCATTACTATTATCTGCACTTTCAAAATCAGAATTAAAAAACCGAAAAGTTCCTTTGTATCCCGTTTCAATAATTGATTTTTCAAAGACAGGAAAAGAATAATCAAAAATAGCATTTGACACATTTCCATTTTCATAATTGTGTGTTCTTTGTAAAAAAACATCACCTATCTGGGCATTACTTTCATTATAATTATAAGTATCAATATCTGTATTTTCATGATCTCTGTTGAGGGATGAAGTGATACTTGCAGTCAGGCTTTTTCTTTCATCTGAAAATTTTCGATCGTAATTAAGTGCAAATTCTGCCACTTTTGAACGTTCCAGTTCCAGAGAATGTCTGGTATTGTTTGAAAAAAAACTATTATTTTCCGTTTTTACCAAAGTCTTTAACGTCTCATCATTATTCTGACCTTCCATATTTCCTATAACCTCAAAAGAAAAATTATTTTTTTCGTTGGGTGAGAAATCAATATTGAATTTTAGGTTCTGTAACTGCTCCGTTCGCTCATCATTCCTGTTTTGTTCAATATTATGTTCATCTTCAATAAAATAATTGGTCCTGCTTCCTTTTATTTCTTTAGTTCTCCCTGCAAAGCGATTATCATAGCTCAAACCAAAATTCCATTTATCAGTTTTATGATTCAAAAGTGCCGAACTATTAAATCTGCCTTTAGCTCCAAAACCACCACCCAGGGCTATAGCTCCGTTTATACCACTCTGATTGTTTTTTTTAAGCTTAATATTAATGACACCGCTTTCAGCATTGGCATCATATTTTGCAGTAGGATTATTAATTACTTCAATGCTTTCAATACTTGTTCCCGCAATTTGATCCATATTTGTAATAGTCGAATTTTTTCCATTAATCAGGATCAAAGGTATTTTTCCTCGCATAGAAATTGCTCCATCAGCATCAACAACGACTGTCGGAACACTTTTCAGCATATCGGTTGCTGTTCCGCCAGTTTGAGAAATATTTGAACTTGCATTAAAAATAAATCCTTCAGCTGTTTTTTGAATGAGTTTTTTTTGAGATGTAACCACGACACTATTCAATAAATTAGTGTCACTATGCAAAACAATTGTACCTAATGAAACAGAATTATTTGACTCAGGAACGTTTACTTTTTGATAAGTTGTTTTATAACCAATTAAATTAAACTGTAATTCATAATTCCCCGTAACTATTGAGTCCATTGTGAAATTTCCCAGGCTATCAGTTACTTTATGATTTACCACTTTTGTTGAATCTTGTATGTTTTTCAAAATGACATCAACATATCCTAAAGGTATTTTTTCACCTGAAATTGTTCCCTTTATTGTTCCTTTTTTTTGGCAAAAAGATATTTGGCTTATAGTTGATAATAGAAGGACTAAAGCTATTTTCTGTATAGTAATTTTCATAATGCAAATATATTTATATCAATAAATGCCCTTATGTAAACCACCTTAAGATATTATTAAATTAGACTTAGAGGTTATTAAGCATTTTTTTTTAAGTAAAATGAAGTTCAATATTTTGCTTAAAAAACAAAAATCCCGATCACTTAATGTAATCGGGATTTTTAAAATAATCTGTATTTTTTTTCAGAAGTTACAACAATCTAATCATTTTGATTCTGCATTCCGAAGAGGTTTCCTTTTTTATACAATTTTGTGTCTTGTTTTAAAGCTTTACTGTTACGTTTAGTCAATTCTGAAGCATCTAAATCACCCAAATCAGGTTTACCCGCATTTACCCAGGCTGTATACCAAAAACTTGCTGTTGCAGTGATTGCTTTTTTCATTTGATTTTCAACCATTCCGTTAAGTTCAGTGTGCAATTTTGCAGCATATTCATCTGAAAATTTAGCCGAATTGTATTTATTTTTAATGATTTTTCCTTCCGCATCAACTACAAAAACCTGATTTTCAGGAGTCGACGTTCTTAGTTTTTTATCAACCGTCAATAAAGGCTCCACTAAACTGTGTGTATCTTTAATCATGTCCCAGATTGCTTTATGGACATCTTCATAATAATGTGCTTCCGGTACATTCAATTTATAATTTTTTGCAAATAACTCCGGCAACCTGCTTTCCCAAAGTGAATGGATTCCCTTTTGATCGCTCAATTGTCCGTCGTGGTTTGCAGATGTATGCAACGGCATATGTGCATCACCAATATAATGACCTAAATCAGCTGCAAGAAACAGAATTTCAGCTCTGTTTTTATCTTTGAAAGCTTTGGTTAATTTTATCATCATATCTTCGATATACCAAGGTAAAATTCCGTTATCGTTCAGGAATTTGGAATCATATTTTTTGGTTGTTTCCTCAAGTGTTTTTGGCAGACTATCAATTGACCCGAAATTTTCCAGATCGATATAATGTCTTGGGTTCTCGTCTTTGTATTTTAAAGCATATTTACGGATGTCCGGAACAGAAGCTTCCTGTGTAATAAAATCAATATGGTTATAAAAAAATACTTGCAGTGGTTGAGGTAAAGCCATAACAGCAGCTTTATTTATGCGTTCGTGACCAACGATTCCCCATGATAATGTCAAAAATCCAATTCCTAGTGCAAAAAAAGCAACTAGTTTTGGCTTGATTTTAAAGTTTTTCATTTGAAGTTTTTGTTTGAAGTACAAATTTATTTCATTTAAGGATAATTCAAAAGAATACTAATTAATATTGTGTTAATTTAATTTTTGTGATTTTTAAAACCATATAAGTGATATAAGTTCATATTAAAAGTTTCTTTGTAAATTCGTGTCGGTTTTACTTTAAATTTTAATATATGCGCCTGATTCAATCTGTTATTTTTTGCCTGATCTTTACTTCTGTTTGCGTAGCACAAGACGATATTGTGCAATTGAAAAATGTTAACGACACTATTTTAAATACCAAACGAACATTGAAAATAACCGATCCTCTGGATGGAATCAAAACAATGCAAAAGTTATTCCCCGGAAAGCTATACAAAATGTCTCATCGCAATATTTTTATGAGCTGGAAATGCAAAACTTGCAAACCGACTGCCTATACTGATGTTAATGGTGTTGAAGGGGATCAGTTGTTTCCATATACAGAAGGTGTTGCTACCAGACTTGATACTACAATTAATTATACAGATTCTAAAGGAAATGAATTCAAAATGTTGGTTTTTAATCATTCTGTTTATGATGCGGATGGTTCACAAACCGGACGTTTTAGCGGAGGCCTTTTAGGATTAGCCAAATTTTCAAAAAATGGAAATGTATGGGAAATGAAGTCTTATCAACCCGCAATTGCCGCCTTTGGTGCTTTCGCAAATGTACCTGCTTTGAAACTTGTAGAAATTGGTGAAGATCAATATGCCTTCACTTTGATACATGCCAATGGAGGTGCAGGAGGCCCTTACACTGCTTACCTATACCTTATTGTTGGTTTTGACGGAAAATATCAGCCTTTAATGGAAGTGGGAGATTACAGACTGTCAAATAATACTGAAGGTAATACAAACTGGTCAAGTACC
>JBDTRA010000119.1:0-13279 GCA_039931915.1 Flavobacterium sp.
GTAAAGTAGATTTGTTTTTTTACACCTTCGGCATTTTGCAGGATCATATCAAAATCGCCTGGTATTTCCGGAGCGTCTTTCATTCGGACTACTTCACATTTTTTCTCTAAAAAGTCAACAGAAATATAAGCGTCTTTTTGAAAAAAACGTGTCTTACGCATGTTTTTCATCGAAATCCTGCTGGCTGTTAAATTAGCCACACAGCCATTTTCGAATTCAATTCGGGCATTGGCAATATCCGGAGTGTCGCTAATCACTGAAACTCCACTGGCATTGATATTTTTTACTTTTGATTTTACGACGCTTAAAATTGCATCAATATCGTGAATCATCAAATCTAAAACCACAGGAACATCAGTACCGCGAGGGTTAAACTCGGCTAAACGATGTGTTTCTATAAACATTGGATTTTCGATCATGTTTTTTGTAGCGATAAATGCAGGGTTAAATCGCTCCACATGGCCTACCTGACCTTTTACGTTATATTCTTTTGATAAAGCAATAATTTCCTCAGCTTCTTCTACCGTATTGGCAATTGGTTTTTCTATAAAGATATGTTTTCCTGATTTGATCGCCACTTTAGCACATTTGTAGTGCGAAAGTGTTGGGGTTACAATATCGATCACATCAACGGCATGGATTAATTTGGCAATAGTGCTGAAGTTTGTATAGCCAAATTCTTTTGAAATTCTTTCGGCATTTTCCTGATTTTCGTCATAAAATCCAACTAATTCGTACTTGTCAGATTGTTGTAATAAACGTAAATGTATTTTACCAAGATGACCAGCACCTAAAACTCCTACTTTTAACATGAGAATGTATTTTAAACAAAAATATAATTTATTTGTTGAAAGTAAAAGTTAATGCATTAAAGATTTAGCGATTTAATAATTAAAAATCAATATTTGTTTTACTATTTAGTTTCTTAATTTTACCAAAATAAAATAAATCCATTTTGAAAGATACTGCCAAACATCAAGGACTTCGTAATCAATTAGTAAACACTTTGGAGCAAAAAGGAATTACTGATAAAGCTGTTCTGGATGCGATAAAAAAAATCCCAAGACACCTTTTTTTAAATTCAAGTTTTGAAGATTATGCTTATCAGGACAAGGCTTTCCCGATAGGAGCGGGTCAGACTATTTCGCAGCCTTACACAGTTGCTTTTCAATCACAGTTATTAGAAGTAAAAAAGGAACATAAAATTCTGGAAATTGGTACAGGTTCCGGCTATCAGACAGCAGTTTTGTGTATGCTGGGCGCTAAAGTTTACAGTGTAGAAAGACAAAAAGAACTCTTTAAGCAAACATCGAATTTGTTTCCTAAATTAAACATTCGTCCTAAACATTTATCTTTTGGAGATGGTTACAAAGGTTTGCCAAGTTATGCCCCGTTTGACAGTATTATTGTGACGGCTGGTGCACCCATAATTCCTAAACCCTTGATGGCACAGCTAAAAATAGGCGGAAGGCTTGTAATTCCGCTTGGGGAAGATGTTCAGATTATGACTTTATTAATCCGAAAAAGCGAAACACAATTCGAAAAACATGAGTTTGGAGAATTTCGATTCGTTCCTTTGTTAGAAGATAAAAATTGATAAAAAATACCCCAAAATAATTTAATATTTATGGGACATTTTTTTTAGTACTTCTATTCTTGTGAATAATTTTTTAACACATAGAAATATAGGTTGAAATTTTAAAAAAAAAGATTTTAGAAAACTAGTTTTCACACATAGCTATGTGTATTTGAACAAGTGAAACGTCTATAACCACAAAGAAGAGCTATGATTCTATGTGTTAAAAATTATTTTATTTTTCCAATTGATCCTGTCGCTGAAGGAATAAGTTCAAAAATAGAAGTTGGAGCGAGACCCGGTTCTATGCGATGTGAAACATACAAAATGCTGACATTGGTTTCTTCCTTAATCGTATTTATAAGCTGAATAACCAGATTAACATTTTCATCGTCAAGTCCTTCAACAGGCTCATCCAAAATTAGTAATGGCGGGTGTTTTAATACTGCGCGGACAATTAAAGCGATTCTTTGTTGCCCAATCGAAAGATCAATAAAACGTTTGTTTTTTAAAGCGCTCATTTCGATTACTTCAAGCCATTGCGTAACAATTTGCTTTTGTAAAGTTGTTGGCTCGGTATATAATCCAATAGAATCGAAGAATCCCGAAAGAATCATTTGCTCTAAAGTGTGGCTTTTCTGAAACAAATCGGTCATAGAAGTGGCAAAAATCCCAATTTGCTTTTTGATATCCCAGACACTTTCTCCACTTCCTTTTTTTCTTCCAAACAAAAACAAATCCTGCCCGAATCCTTTTGGATTATCGCCGGTTATTAATGATAAAATAGTGCTTTTCCCGGAACCATTTGGGCCAATTAATTGCCAGAATTCACCTTGTTTTATAGTCCATGAGATCTCATCTATAATTTTTCTATCCTCATAACTTACCGAAACCTTATCCATTTTTATCAATACATTTTCATGGAAGGTATGATTTTCCAATGCTTTTGGAATTGATGAAGTTTCTAAGGTTTTAAAATGATTTTCGTTTTTTGAAATCGGATGCAGTTGAAATGAATTGTCCTGAATCTGTGCTTTATTGGGAACAAAATCAAGTACATCTGTAACACGGTTTACTAATTGGATAATGGCAGTATTCTCTGTTAGTTTTTCTAATGATTGAGCCAGGGTTATACGTGAAGCCTGATCCAAATGATCGAAAGGATTATCAAATATGATGAAATCAGGGTTTTGATTGATGCAATATTTTAAAAATTCTTTTTTGCGTTCGCCTGATGAAAAAGTTCTTAATTGTCTGTGGGAGTCCGGAGAGGCTTCAACGATATCGTATTGGTATTCTTTTTCGATGAATTTTTCGATGGTAATATCCGAAAAAAGGATTCCTTTCTGGTGGTTTAAAAAGGATAACTCTTCTTTGGCTTCTCCTGAAAGTAAGGAATCTATATATTTTTTTTTATTTACCTGATTGGATAAAAGAATGTCCCAATGTTGCATTTTATGTTTTTATATTTTAAAATTTCTAATTTGTTTCTTTAGTAGCCATCGGCAAATCATTGCGTGACCATTCGCTCCATGAACCTACGTATAATTTTGGAATCGGAATTCCGGCATAATCCATTGCTAATAAAGTATGGCAGGCTGTAACGCCGGACCCGCAATGAACAATAATGTTTTCAGGATTTTTATCCCCAATTATCCCGGAATATTTTGCAGATAATTTTTCCGGAGAATGGTAAAACCCGTCTTTATTTAAATTTTCGCTAAATGGCATGTTAACAGCGCCAGGAATATGACCGGCAATAAGGTCAAGAGGTTCCGTGAGACCATCAAAACGATTTTTATCCCTTACATCAATTACTATATCTTCGTTATTATTTCTGGCTTTTTCGACTTCTTTGATATCGGCTAAGCCTAATTTCCACTCTGAAACCGGATATTTTCCTGTTGTGTCAAAATTTTCAGTTTCTGAGCTTATCGGAAAGCCTGTTTTTATTGCGGCCTGCAAACCTCCGTTTAAAACCTGTACTTTTTCATGTCCAATGGCACGTAACATCCACCAAAAACGTGCTGCGGCATTCGATCCGTTTTTATCATCATAGATAATAATGTGACTTGAAGGCTGAATTCCAATTTTTGAAAGTACTTCAGAAAACTTTGCAAAAGAGGGTAAAGGGTGTCTTCCGCCGTTTGCAGGATCAGTTTCTACTGTTGCCAAATCTTTGTTTAAATCGACATATTGTGCTCCTTTTAAATGTTCGCTTTTGTAATTTTCTTCGGCATTAATTCCGGCTCTGGCATCAATTAAAATAATTTCAGCTGAATCCTTTAGGTTTAATAATTCTTCAGGATTTATAATTGGAGAAAGTTTATCTGACATACTTTATAAATTTACTTTTGAAATTTCATCTGAAAAGAAATCCATTCAAAATTAACGGAACATTTATTTTTATTAACCCGGAATTTTTTCTATCAAAATTTCATTTCCTTCCAGATCAAAATACGTACATGTCATCTCTATAATATCAACTCTCCATTTAGCTATACCGCATTGCGCAGAATGATTGCAAAATGTTAAATAATCGGTCTGACCATCCTGATGCATCACTAAAAATTCGATAAATCGTTCTTTATTGGCTGATTTGGCAATTTCTATTAGATTGTATTTTTCTTCGGAGATAACACTGTAGTTGTTTACTCCATAATATTCGATATGACCGTCATGAACAAAAGTATCGTAACCTTTTACGCCTAAAATGATTAAGTCTTGTATATAATTGGGGAAATCGGCACCACTTTTTACTTTGGCATGAGCTTCTTTTATTTGTTCTATTGTAAACATACGATTGGTTTTTAGGTTAAAGTTTTTATTGTTTCAAAAATACAATTAATGGTTTTATAAATTGATCAAAAGATTCAATATGTGGTAAATGTCCGGTGTTGGCAACTTCGACTAATTTTGAATTCGGAATTGTTTTTTGGGTTTTCTTTCCCAGTTCAGCATAATTTCCCATGGTTTTTTTGACTTCTTCAGAAACCAATTGTTTTCCCAAGGCTGTTTTATCTCTTGTTCCAATAATTAAAAGCGTTGGACTTTTGATATTTTTAAATTCATATAAAACTGGCTGTGTAAAAATCATATCATACATAAGAGCCGAGTTCCAGGCGACTTTGTTATAATTCGGTGCCTTTGTCCAGCCAGCGGCAAGTTCAGCCCATTTTTGAAAATCAGCATTCCATTTTCCGTCATAATAATTTTCCATTTGATATTTTTTTATGGCTTCGTAATTTTGTTTTAATTCGCCATCATACCACCAGTCTACGGTTTTGTAAGGAACAACCAGTTTCCAGTCTTCCAGACCGATTGGATTTTCAAGTACTAATTTTTCAGTAGTTTCAGGATACATCAAGGCAAATCTTGTGGCTAGCATTCCGCCCATAGAATGCCCTAAAATCGTAGTTTTTTTAATTCCTAAATGATCGAGTAATTTTTTGGTATTCTCTGCAAATTGCTGAAATGTATATTGAAAGTTATCCGGCTTTGATGACTTTCCAAAACCTATCTGATCCGGCACAATAACCCGAAAACCTTCTTTAGTCAAGGCTTTTATAGTGCTTTCCCAGTATGCTCCGTTGAAATTTTTACCGTGCAGTAAAACAATATTTTTGTTATTGTAATTATCAGGCTTAATATCCATATATGCCATTTTTAAAACCTGACGCTGATTGTTTAATTCTAAAAGCCGTACAGGAAAAGGATATTCGTAATTACTTAAATTGATATCGAGAGCTTTTATATTTTCCTGCTGTGAAAAGCATAGAAAAGGAAGTAAAAGCATTATTAATTTTATTTTTTTCATCTTGAATTAGTATTAATTCGGAATTATAATAAAATTAAAGCTTACCATTTTAAAACCAAAAATTAAAGTCTTAAAATTATCAGAAAAGATTTATTTGAATTACGCCATTACGGCAACAATGTTTAAAGCGATTTCAGCCAGTTCTTTGTCGCCAAGAATCTCTGCTTTTTGTTTTGCTTCATAAGGGGTCATTCCTTTTGAGAATAACATCCACGCATCATCAGGGTCAATTTTTATGATTGAAGCTGGTGCTGTGTCAAACGATTCAACAAACCGCCAATGCTTTTCTTCTTTGATGATATTCCATTGACCTCCAATTTCAGTATTTACAATTAAGGTTACAATCGTGCCTTCTTTGGCTGATATATTTTTGTAAACATGCGGAAGAGCCTGCATGAAAGTATTAATGAACGGATAAAATAAAGTTTTTGTAAGGAGCGCCTGTTTTCCAACAACATTTCTAATTTGTTGCTGATGCAGAAATTTTTCTGTGTATTCACGGGCAATATGAAACCAATTTAGCGAAGTTTCTTCTCCTGCCCATGCAACTGAAAATACAGCACGCTCAAAAACATTTAATGTTTGAAGATGTTCTGAATATTGTTTTCCTGTTGTTTCTAATAAATCTATTAAAACAGTTGGACTCAGTCTTTTAGTGGCGTTGGTCCATGTCATATTTAATTGGTTCAAAAAATCAACCAAATCTCTGTAGGAATTAATATTTTCAGGTTTTTCTCCAAAAAAAAATGATCTCTTGAAATGGATAAGCCCCTTAAATTTCCATCAAGTAAATGAGAAGCAATATCCTTTACTGTCCATTTTTTAGCAATTGTTTGTACGTTCCATTCTTCTTCTGTCAATGATTTCAAAAGTTCAATCAGCAATTCGTCTAATACAGAAAAAAGATGTGATGTTTGTATGGGGATAATTTTTGAATTTTTCATGATTTCACAAATGAGTGTAGTAAAACAAAATTATCGTTTTTAATTGGAAAAAATATTTCTGTAATCTAAACTGTATAATCTTTTGATAATTAGTAAAATAAAATAAAACAGGATACGACAGGACAGTCTCTTTTTAGCTTATAAGTAAATTCGGTAATACTAACTTATAACCAATTTTTATGAAAAGAACTCTAACATTTAAGCATGCGCTTAAATTTTTTATGATTTGCGGGCTAATTGCCTGCTTTGGTGATTTAAATTCCCAGACATTGGCATTTCCTGAAGCTGCCGGTTTTGGCAGGTATACAACAGGTGCAAGAGGTGCTGCAAACCCACAAATTTATTTAGTAACCAATTTAAATGACAACGGGCCGGGGTCATTTCGCGATGCCGTAAGTCAGGAAGGCAGATTTGTAATTTTCAGGGTAGGAGGTATTGTTAACTTGCAGACTCAAATTGTAGTAGCAGCTAATACAACTATTGCCGGACAAACTGCAACAGGAGAAGGGATTGTGTTTTTAGGACCAAGAGTAACATTTTCCGGAGCAAGTAATACCATTGCCAGATATCTTCGAATTCGTTATGGAGGCACTGCTCAAAATCAGGACGCATCAGGTTTGTCAAATGGGGCAAACATGATTTTTGACCATATGACATTTACCTGGGGGACAGATGAAGTTTTTTCCATAAACTGGGATAGTAAAGGCTTGAGTCCTGATAATATCACCATTCAGAATTCGATAATAGGGCAGGGATTACATCGCCATAATCATTCTGCCGGAGGGTTAATGCAGCCATCCGGAGGCAAGATAAGTTTAATTGGGAATTTATATATCTGTAACAAAACACGTAACAATAAAATAAAAGGTATAAATGAGTTTGTAAACAATGTTGTTTATAATTGGGGAAATTACGGAAATACGTACGGGCATACTGAATCCGGAGATGCTTATATTATGGGTGGCGATTCTGCAGGAAGTTCAGATGTTAATATTATCAATAATTATTTTATTGGCGGACCAAATACAAGCAGTACAGTTTCTACACCTTTTAACAGAGGAAATGCTAATTTCTTTTTATACGGTTCGGGCAACTATTTTGATAATAATAAGGATGGTATATTAAATGGAACTCTCGTACCTGCTGATTTAACGGGATATCCAACTGAAGATGCTGCATCAATTCTCTCAATGCCATATGATTATCCAATGAAAAATACGACGCTGTCTGCCGAGGATGCTTATAATAAAATCGTAGCAAGTGTTGGAGCTTCTTACCCAAGACGTGATCAGGTAGAAAATTTAATGATTTCTGATCTCTCCTCTAAAGGAACAACTGCTACGTACGTGTATGTTCAAACCGATTTAACGACAAAGTTTGGCTTCATCAATGGTGGCGCAGGACATGTTTATGGTGCTCCGGCTCCTCAGGATACGGATAATGATGGTATGCCGGACACTTGGGAAGACACCAATGGTTTGAATAAAAATGTTGCGGATGCTTTAGCAGTAAGTACGTCAAATGCACCTTATCTAAATATTGAAGTGTATATAAACGGACTGACAAATGAAACTCCGTCGGATTTTATTATTCCGCCATCGAATATCAATTTCACGAATGTGGTTTCTAACGAAGTTCCGCCATCCAGCTCTTTAACTGTTAACTGGATTGACGGTGCTGCAAATGAAGATAATTATGTGGTGGAACGTTCTGTTAATGGTACTGATTTTACAGAAATCAGTCTGCTTGGTGCAAATGTTTCAAGCTATAATGACACAGGTTTGCTTCCAAATACCAAATATTATTACCGTATTAAGGCAAAAAACAGCACAGCATCATCAGTGTACGAAACAGAATCATTGACCACACCGCCAATTCCATCGGCACCAACAAAAGCAATTAATCCAACTCCTGCTTCAGGACTTAATAATGCAGAGCTGACAAATGGTAATTTAATCCTGAAATGGAGCGGCAGTTTAAATACGGTAACGTATTCGGTATATTTTGGTACAGATGCCTTGAACTTAACTAAGTTAACCGATGTTGCTTATTCAGCCAGCCCCTCTTATCAGGTTACCGGTTTAAGTCCTGCAACAAATTATTATTGGAGAATTGATGCTTCTAATGCTAAAGGAATTGCAACAGGAGATGTATGGAGTTTTCGCGCTCTGACGCCAAGCCTTGTAGGTCATTGGCCGTTTAAGGAAGCAGCATCAGAAGGAGAGCAGATTACCGATCTTACTAATTATACTAATCATGGTGTATTGGATGTTGCTTATGATAATGCGAATGTAAGGGTAGCAGGAAAGAAGGATAATGCTTTGGATTTAGCAACATCGTCCAGTAGTATGTATATGGCGAGTATTCCAAATCAGGATCATATATTATTTGATAAGCATTCTTTTACGGTTTCATTTTGGATGAAAGCAGCACCGGCTTTATTGCCAGGTTCTTCGACAACGAGTATATATGTATTATGCAAAGGCTCAATTACAAAAAATGCTGTAACCGGTGCAACAGGTAAGCGTTTTGATGTAGAAGTTAAGGGAGGTTTGTTGCGTTTTGCTATTGATGATGATGTAACTAAAAAAGAAGTTACAACAAGTGCCGCCAAATTTTTTACAGGAAACTGGGTGAATGTAGTTATAATGAGAGATGTTATCGCTCATAAAATAAGAATATTTACAGATGGGGTTCTTTCATCTGAGCTTGATGAAACTGCAGTTACCGGGATTGGGGAGGCAAGCGATTTTGTAATTGGAAATATTGGTGAATTAGAGTTTAAAGCAGCAACTAATACTCCCGCACTCTATAAAGGATTATTTGACGAACTTAAAATGTTTAATTATGCCTTAACAGCTCAGGAAGTGCTTGCAGCATACACGGAAGCGACATTAAACAATGAAAAATTCAATCAAAACAAAAATAATGTTAGTGTTTATCCTAATCCTGTAAAAGATCAAATTTTCATTACGGTTCCAAATTATAACCACCCCTATGTTACAGCAACTTTAAGTGATATAACAGGTAAAATAATTATTAAAGAAAAGATTGCTTCTGATGGAAATGGAGGTTTTTCCATGAATATTGCAAAGAAAAATATATCAGGACTTTATATATTAAATGTTTCCGGAGAAAATTTAAACAGCAATTTTAAGATAGTAGCAGAATAAAAGCAAACTATTGATAATTAAAAAAGACCGTTACATTCATTTGTAGCGGTCTTTCAGTTTATAAGTAAACGGATTTTATTTTAAAGTCCGACAAAATCATCACTTTTAGGAAAAATACTTAAAGCTTCAATCGCAATTTCCGGAGTTGGAGAAGCCAGTTTCCGAAGTTTGGTATCCATCCAGGCACCATCTACCGTAATGACAGCACAAAGGGTATCATCTTCTCTTCTGAATTCATGAATGATTGACCAGCGCGAAGCATCGGCTTTCATTTTGGATGTTTTAGTGTGGATAAATATTTTATCAGCAAGCTTTAATTCTTTTCTAAAAACGCATTCTTCCCTGAATAAAACGGGCCCAAAGCCTTGAGTCTGCATTACTCTTAATGTTAAACCTAACTGCTCCAGGATCTCGATACGATGCTGTGCGCCAAAATCATAATAGGCACTATGTCTAACGTGAAAGTTTGGATCAAGATCTGACCAGCGAAAAGATATTTCTTTAATAAATGAAACCATTTTTGTTTGTATTAATGTTTATTCAGACTGTTATCTCGAAATTATTTTCTCAGAAAAGCAGCCTTTTTTTGAAAACCGAAATTACAAATAAAAACCAGAAAGCAATAGTTGTGAAAGTTAAAGTATAGCTAATGAATTTAGTTTTGTTATTTAAATATTAAGGCTCGTCACAAACTGATTTTATATTGATGAACAGCTTGTTGAATTCTTTTTCCATTTTACCGTCATCTTCAACGCTGCGAATTTCTCCAATTGCACAATTCCACCAGCCGTATGTTTTCAATTCTATTTTTGCATATTGCACCCTGTCCGGTGAGTTAAATTTTTCGAGATGTGTTTTCATAAAATTTTCAGGACTTCCATTATTCTTTTTTTGCTTTTCAGCCAAAATATTCCAGGCTTTTAAAAGTGCAACTGAATCATTTGAAGCTAATACTTCGGCATATTCAGAACAATTTTTTGAGAATCTGGAATTGATTAACAGAGATGGATTTTTATAAGATTCTATTGAAAGCTTTTTCAGTTCATATTCATCCTGAAGTTCCAGTAAGCGTTCCGTTTTTATTTTATTCCAAAAAGGAGTTTCGACTATTTTACGATTCAAAGATGCTTTTTTCTCATTGTATTCTGCAGTCAGTTCATCAATGCTTAGTTTTTCAATTTTATCTGCATCATGAGGTGAAGCATCTGTAGATAAGCCGGAAGGCAGGAACCATAATTCATGAGTGTTCTCCAATATTTCTTTTGAATATTTCTCAGGATTGTAAGTTCCGGTAAACAGGCATAATTCATTTTCCCATTTAAAAACTGCTGTGGTGTTTTTGCCTGAAACAGTTAAAGGTTCTTCCATTTTTTCATCTTGCTTTTTAGGCTTGTCAGAACATGAAATAAGTAATAAAGAACATAATATGAATAAGGATTTTAAAAGTAAAATAGATTTTGTCATTATTAAAATTAATTTAGTTCAGATTCTTGTATAGTTGAGATTATAATATCATCGTTATTTAAGGATTGTAAAAAATCAGCAGCATCAAATACCTCACCCATTGTAGTTACGCCAGTTTTCTTTACTCTTCCCGATACTATTCTATTTATGGCTTCTACAACCAGAGGAGCGGTAACAGCGTATATGTCCTGACCCTGAGCTGTAATTGTTCTCTTTGTATTTCCTTTTGTTGCTTCGGCTTCTACACAAAATTGTTGAGAAGATCTGTTTTTATTATCAATAGGTTTTGGCTCTGGAGTATCTTTATTTCTAAGGTCGGTTAAAGAGTTTTGACTAAGATAAGTATTAACAGTATTTACATTTAAATGACGGGAAATAGTAATGATTTCCGAAAGTGGTAAAGCTACAACTTCCTTAATTCCGATTGGATTTTTAAAATCCCATTCTTTTGGAGAACCTGATTCAAGTTCTTGTAAACGGTTGTCTTTGAAAGTTAATCTTTTATAATGGTTTCGATCTCCGGTTAATCGTGTTCCTTTTGTAGGATGCCAGGAATCAAGCCCGATGTAAACGTTTATTTCATCAATATGATTCCAGTCCTGAGTTAATGCTGTGCTCAATAAATCAGCTAATCCTCCGTAGAATGCAGCGGCAGGGATTACCAGGATTTTATCGCGTTCTGCCTGTTCAGAAAACTGTTCGAATACATCTAATACCGCTTTTTGTTCGGCACTCAGATCAATATAATGGCTTCCTAATCGCAAGGCAGATTCAATTACAGGTTCTGCTGTGTCTAAATAAGGTCCGGCACAGTTTATAATAATTTTTGAATCAAAAAAGGCACTGTCTAATGTTTCGGAATCATTAATGTCTGCAGTTTTTATTTCTAAATCAGGATATTCTTCGTTTAAAGCCATTAGCTTCTCGTGATCTCTTCCTGAAAGAATGAGGTTTTTATATCCTTGGCGGTAAAGTTCAGATACAATAAATTTTCCGGTGTGTCCATAGGCTCCATAAATTGCAATGCTATTTCTCATTATCAGTTTTATTAAATGAATATACTTTTTGAGATACTAATTTAGTTGTTTTTTTTAAATCAAAATTTACAGACTTTCTAAATTGTCCCACTCATATTCAATTTTATTTAGCTTTAGATAGTAAGGAATAAGGAGCAAAATTTCCAGTCTCAAATCAAAATGAGAAGACCCGGATTCAGATATAAACGGAATTATAAACATAGAGGCTACACAAATAATAATTCCGCCAACGGCATCTATTTTTCCAATTGTCATGGTATTTTGTTTTTCAAACCATAGTGAGTATGCAGCAAATCCTTTGAAAATTAAAATTGCAATAATAAAGACTCCAACTCCTGAAAGGGGCGTATTGGTTTCGAAACCATAAATTGATAATTGAAAGTTTGAAATAAAAGGACTTATAATTAATGCCACAATTGCACCAACACTCATAATCATAAATATCCAACAGAATGTCTTGATCCACCATGGCAATAATTTTCTGCGGATAATTAATGGTTTTTCAAATTCGTCAAAGTTGTTTTCAAATGCTGTATTCATTGTTATTTTATTTTTATCTGTTTTTGTAATAGTTGGAAATTAATCTTACACTTTTATCATCACAGTTCCGCTAAGTATGTCATGAATAGCTCTTTTTTTTGAATTAAAAAAGATGGTAATAAATGAAAGCCAACCAAATAGCAATTTAAAGAAATACCTGATCAGCGCCTGAAGAATATTGATTTGTTTCGTATCGTCAGAGTCTTTTCTAACCCTGATTCCTTTTACATTATTACCTATTGTGCCTCCAAAAGTTGTAGCTATTGGCTCATACAGAAATAAAGATATAAGTAAAATGGCTCTGAACCAATCTGGTACATTTTTGAAGCCGGATAGAATATCTGAGAAAATGATCATGCAGGCTACTATTAAAACAGAGTCAATTAAAATTGATTGTATTCTTTCAAGCATAAAAGGGTATTTCTCTTCCATAAATTATATTTTTCAACGAATGTAATTAATTTTAATATTATTTGCAGGAATAACTTTTCTTGTTATCGTGAAGTCTTAGCCCTGATAGAAATGAAAATCCTTTTGTGGCGGTGTTCGCCATAAAAGATTGTAATGAACAGCAGGATCAGCTCCCGAAAATGACATGTAAAGTGCTGGCTTGCCACGTTTGTCAGGTTTTTAAAATGTCATGTTGTCAGATGATTTTTGGCGTGCAGACAAGAAAACTGACAATTTACTTTGGTTTTTTATATTGGCACAAAGATTGACTTATGCCA
>JBDTRA010000120.1:0-13252 GCA_039931915.1 Flavobacterium sp.
CCTAGCCCTGATGGGAGGGAAAATCCTTTTGTGCCGGGGTTCGGCACAAAAGATTTGGAAGGACAGCAGGAACAGCTCCTAATAAAAAACGTTGTAACTTAATTTAATGGAAAGTTTTGTTGTTCAGGATGTTATTTAAAATAACAAAAGGCATATGTTTTGAAACATATACCTTTTTTGTGTTCTGTAATTTCTTCATTTACTGATCTGATTCTTTCTTTTGATGATAATTTGAATCCGGAGTATTCGAATTATTTTTATTAGGAACCCGATTTGGACTATCATCTATAAATTCTTCAACAGTTTGGGTATTTTTATTTTTTTCAGAATTTGATTTTAAACTTTGAAGATTTTCTATTGTGTCTTTTTCCGGGCAATTTTCGTTATCCGGATCATAATTTTTCTCTACCATAACTTTCTGATTTTTTAAATTATATTTTAAAAGAACTCTTTTTAAACAGTAGTTTTTTTCTTGAGTCTTTTTTTACAGAGATTGATTTGTTTTATATCTGTTCTTTTGCTAACACTCGATGTAGATCCTTTTGTATCGTGCTAAATTGAATATAAAGTTAAAAAATGAATGCTTGTTTTGTTTATAAAATTGAATTTTTTAATTATATAATTATAAGCAACAGGACATTATAGCTGCCGGAAGGCTTATTTTTTTGATTCATATTTATCATTATAAGAAAGCATATTTAGAAAAGCATTACTATTTTACACTTTATTTATCTTATCAGCTATTAAAATTTTCAATATATTATGATTAATAAGACCCTTTGTACATAACCGATCCCTTTCCGTTACAGGCAGTCTTTATGTCATCATTGCGAAAAGCTGCGCTGGATCAGCAAAAATGGGACGTGATATTGTTTTGGGGCGGACAAATTGAACCCATTTTAAGACATACAAAGGCTACAGCCTTAATGCATTCCCTGATAGAGGAAACGACAACTTATTTCAATAATATGAACTAATTTTTACTTTTAGTTTGAATTATCACTGTAAAAATCATCAAATGAGTGATTGAAATTGATAACGCTTTCCACTGGTAAACGTCTTTAGATTTATACACAAAAAAGCTTTATGAAGAAGTAGGAAAAATCTAAAGTCCTGATTTATTCCTTAAATAATATAATAGCAGCTTTATATCCTGTACCAACATTCCATTGGCTTGCTTCAATAACGGCTCCTTTATCATCATACACCTGAAATTCGGCTGTATTAGGAGAAGCAGATCCTTCGTTCAGGGCTTCAAAATCAATTTTGTTAATACCTTCTGTTAGTTTTATTTTGAATTCTTTAAATTCTCCTACCAGACTAACTTCGGGTTCAATTATTTTATCATTTAAGTATACTTTTATCTTATCTCCATCTACAAAAGCAGCATCCCGATAGCGAATTGTTGAAGTAAATGATTTCGTTTTAAAACCTCCTAAATATTGATTTCGTCTATAAAATATGCCTTCGATATTCGCTTCTTTTTTATAGAGATTGCTATCCCTGAAAAGTTCCTCAGGATTTATCTGCAAAGGATCCGGCTTTTGCACAATAGCTGGCGGGTCGACTTTTGGCGCAACTTCTTTTGGAGGAACAACTTCTTTTTTATCCTCTATATTTTTTGGGGGAATCGGAGTAAATTTATTATTCAGCTCATCCTGTGCATTTCCATGTAAGGAAACACCAACTATAATCATTAAAAACAAAATCCTTTTCATACTCCTTAAATATTATTAATATAAATTCTCATTAAAACTCAATACATAAACACTGTTTGTATAACATTTAATTATTGGATTTATTGTCTTTATAGCCTAATTAATTATCAAAAGGAGGGAAGTATGATTCTCGTAAAACAGCTTAACATACTCATAGTGTTGTGAATGTTGGTGACATGTAAATTTGATAACAAAATCAGATTTTCTTATAATAAAAAAAATGGCTTATAATGTAATTTACATATTCATTAATTTAAAGAGTATAGTGATGGGAAATTTGAACAACAACACCGACAAAGACGAGAAACTTCCACCGGTAACCCGATCTGAGAAAAATGGCGATTTGCCGAGCGAAAATGCCAATAAAGGAGATTGGGATGAGGAGCGCGAGGATGCACGCACAGACGAGGAAGGTTATGATACAACCAAAAACGACAATAGCGGCGGAGCAGGGAGCAGCGGAAGTGCTTCGACAAACAGTTAGAGAAACTTGAGGCAACCATTCTTGACATAGCTGAATTAGAATTCGGCACAGTTTCTTCTTTTAGTACTTTCTTTAAAAGACGTACTGCACTTTCACCTTCTGAGTACCGCTCTACAATTGCCTGAAATACTAATTGTTCGCCTGTATCTTAATTTTTTCAGTTGCTTAAAAATAATTATAGCTGCAAAATTCCTTAATTATTTAGATTCTTTACTATTGATTCTTTCTTTACTTGAGATAATAAACAGACTCATTAAAGTGGTAATCATATAATTTTAAAAGTGTTTTTTGTAAAAAATAGTATTGTTGTTTTTTAAAATTTGTGCTGAAACAATATAACATTGTGTTTCATAATCAATTACTAATAAAAATTGATATGTAAAAAAGCATTTCAATTGCCTTTAATTAAGAATAACTAACAACAATATTATCATGAAAGTACTTTTTAAATCTAAAATCGTATTTCTTGCAGCGTTCACCGGGCTATTATTTTCATGTAAAAATAATCAGGATGGATACAATGATGAGGTTCACACAAGACAAACCCCTTGATAGTATCGGCAATGCAATTGATTCAGCAAATATAAATAATGGAAATACAAATGGCACTGGTAGAACTGGAAGCATGGGAAATACCGGTACAGGAAATACAAGTGCTGGAAGCACAAGCTCAGGAGGTACAAATTCAGGAAATAATGTTACAAAAGGTACAGGCACAGGAAGCGGTCCGGATGAGAGTACTAAGGATGGTGCTACCTATTCACCCACAGAAGCGCAAATAGACGAGAGTACTGCAGCTAATAAAAATTCAAAAAAGACGAGCGGAAATAAATAGCATTTCTATTTCAAATTTTAATTAATGCAAAAATTTGATTTTGGTTTTACAAGCTAATAGTTGCAGCCTTATGTAAATATAGATTGTTTTAGTAAACCAGGAATGTTTTTTATATCTTTAAGATAGATTGAGTGGTTTATTATTAATAATTTATACTAGATAATTATGGCTTCTAATGATATTTTGAAACAACAAAAAACACTAAAAATATTAGCATCAGTATTTTTGTTCCTCTCTTATTTAATAGGGATAGGTTCTTTAATAGGGACGCTGTATCTTTTATTGACTCCGCATGGAATTGGAGCCTGGATCTTGCCGGCTTTTAGTTTTTTGGCAGGATTAATTGTTTTTTTGTTTTTGTTTTCGATTTCGAAAATTATAACGATTTTAATTGAAATCAGTTACAAATGAAAAAACGAGTAATTTTTTTGCTATGGATCCTGACACTGGGATCCTGTACTGAGAAAAAAAGTGACCCTGAAGAAACTGTAGATGTGGTTTTGGTTGGCGGCGGAATTATGAGTGTAACTCTGGCCAATATGCTCAGTGAGCTTGATCCTAAATTGTCTATTGTCACTTATGAGAGACTCGATGCTGTTGGTAAGGAAAGTTCATCAGCATGGAATAATGCAGGAACAGGTCACTCTGCACTTTGTGAACTGAATTATACGCCAGAACTCAGTAATGGTACCATTGATACGCATAAAGCTGTTGAGATTAATGAATCTTTTGAAATCTCAAAAGAATTCTGGTCTTATTTAGTATCTGAACGTAAAATAGGACCTCCACGATCATTTATTAATCCAACGCCTCATATGAGTTTTGTTACAGGGGAAGATAATGTCAAATATCTGAAAAAAAGATATTTGGCACTTCAGAAAGAACCGTTGTTTACAGGAATGGAATTTTCTGATGACCAAAAACAAATCAGGAATTGGATTCCATTGGTAATGGACGGACGTGATCCATCTCAAAAAGTAGCTGCGACTAAAATTGATATTGGTACAGATGTAAATTATGGATCACTGACCAGCGAATTGGCTTCAAATCTGGTAAAATCCGGTAAAATGAAATTGGAACTAAATCATGAGGTTACGGATTTAAAAAGAAATAATGATGGTACCTGGAAGGTATGTATCAAAGATTTAAAAAACAAAGTAAACAAAACGATCAATGCCAGGTTTGTTTTTATTGGGGCTGGCGGAGCTACACTTCCTCTTCTTGAAAAAACTCATATACCGGAAGCAAAAGGTTACGGCGGATTTCCTGTAAGCGGGGAGTGGCTGGTTTGCAATAATCCTGAAATAATAGCGCAGCATCAGGCTAAAGTATATGGAAAAGCTTCCGTAGGTTCGCCTCCCATGTCAGTTCCGCATCTTGATACACGAATTATCAATAAAAAAAAGGAACTTTTATTTGGACCTTTCGCAGGTTTTTCACCTAAATTCCTTAAAAACGGCACATGGGCTGATTTACCGGAATCTTTCAATTTTTATAATATCCGACCTATGTTAGAAGCCGGGCTGGACAATATTCCGCTTACAAAATATCTGGCAGAACAAGTTGTGTTAACGCCTGAACAGCGGTTAGCCGCACTTAGGGAATATTTTCCAAAAGCCAAAATGGAAGATTGGGATCTTAAGGTCGCCGGTCAACGAGTTCAGGTAATAAAAATAGATGAAACTACCCAAGGCGGAATATTGCAATTTGGAACCGAGGTTGTTACTGCTTCAGATGGTAGCGTTGCTGCCTTGCTTGGCGCATCACCCGGGGCTTCCACTTCAGTTTCAATTATGCTGAAAGTAATAGAAAAATGCTATAAAAATGAATTGAAGACCCAAAAATGGCAGGTAAAAATTAAAGAAATGATTCCGTCTTATGGGCAAAAACTATCAGATAATATACTTTTAGCAAATAAGATAAGAAAAAATAATAGTGAAAAATTGGGAATCGTTTGGAAGGAAATTCATAATTAATGAATTTTAAAATGTTCTGGTCTTCTAATTTTAGAAATATAGCAATGCACAAAATTTAGCCTAAGATTATTTGTGGTGAATAGTTTGATTATTCACCACAAGTACTTATACAAAAGGAAACTTATTATATCTCTAATGCCGGTGCATCAGTAAGATTTGCTTTCATCTCTTCAGGTAAATAAGGTCTGCCTCCAGTTGCAGGAATACAGGTTCCCGTAAATACTGCTGAAGCCATTATTTTTCCGTTTTTTATCATGGACTGTTTAAAATGCAGTCTTGGGAGACCTTGAGCATCAGTATATACAGCACAAGTAACATCAAAATTATCATCTTTTTTAAGAGATCGGATAAACTTAATACTGTATTCGGATAAAACCATAAATACACCATTTTCTGCTTGCTGTACAAAGTCAAATCCTAAGACTTCCCTAATAAAATCATGGCGGCATTCTTCCATATAAAAAGGATAGTATAAGCCATCCATAATGCCTTGTATATCTATGTGCCCGTCTTCTACAGTGTAATTTTTTGAGTATCCCATTTAGTATAATTAAAAATTAAATTTACTTGTAAACGTACTTCTTTTAAAACTTATTGCCGAATAAATTATAAAATTAATGACATTTTGCATCTTGTTTGAGGACACAGCTTGTTGGTTATTAATTTTTTTAAAATGGTTTATTATTTTCTTTCCGAATGCTGAAATTGGTAACTGTTTACCAATATTAATGGATAAAAAATAATTTATTTTTCTAATACTATTGTTTTACCAATTATCTCAAATCGTCCATTTTGTGTATCATCAGAACCATCAGGCTGCTTTCCTCCCACTGAGATAGTAAACCATCCCGGTTCTACTACACGTTGATTTTTTTTATTTATTAAGGATAGCTGTCTTGGGTTGATGGTAAAACGAACTGTTTTTGTCTCTCCTTTTTTTAGATTAATGCGTTCAAAACCCTCTAATTGTACTATTGGACGTGGAGTAGAGGCCTTTTCATCTTTTAGATACAATTCAACAACTTCGTCTCCGTCACGTTCACCGATATTCATTACGTCAACCAATACTTCAAAATCTTTTTCAGCAGTACTATTTACAGGTAATCGCAGGTTGCTGTATTTAAATTTTGTATAGCTTAAGCCAAATCCAAAAGGGTACAGCGGTTTCTTATCAAAATAGCGATACGTACGGCCTTTCATATCATAGTTTTCGAAAGCCGGAAGCTGATCTACAGATTTATAGTAAGTAACTGGTAATCTCCCGGCAGGATTGTAGTCGCCAAAAAGTACATCAGCAATTGCATTACCGCCCTGTTGTCCCGGATATCCTGCAGTTAGAATTGCCGGAAGATTATCATTTGCCCAATTTATAGAGAGCGCACTTCCGTTTATTAAAACTAAGATGACTGGTTTTCCGGTTGCTGCCATTGCTTTCATCAGTTCTTCCTGATTAGCCGGTAAGTTAAGGCTGGTACGATCTCCACCTTCAAAACCATCTGCTTCGACTTTCATTTCTTCACCTTCCAGACGTTCATTTAATCCCAATACCAGAATTACAGCATCAGCCTGACTGGCAATTTGAACAGCTTCTTTTAATAAGCCTTCTTCTGGTTCTGCCCATAAAAGCTGTGCTATTGCATCACCATAGAAGTTCTGGTATTTAACTTCTATTTTGTATTTTTTTCCGGCTTCTAATTCAATTTTCTGTGTACGGATTCGGGGATGATGGTTGTTTTTGCCACCTGATGTTTTCCCTGTTTCAATTTCGATAGTCATAAAAGGTTTTGACCATTCAGAAATATTATAAATTCCAGTTTTTGGTGCCACAATATAACCAGTCCATCTCACACTATAGTTGCCTATTTTCATACGAGGATCAGGAGTATCGATATCCCAATCAAAATCTATAGTATCATCTGTACGTGTAAAAAGCGGTTTGCCTTCCCATTCCGTATTATCAAAGTATTCACCTGTCAAACCTTGTGTTCCGTTTTCGTTTTGAAGATATACAGACGGAATAACGTTCATTGCCGGAATACCTTTAGCAAGATCTGTTCCTTTAGCATACAGTACTTTGGCATTAGGCTCAAGTTTGTTTTGAATACCTTTTAGCACGGTTACCGGGTTGCTGGGGACACCGCTGTAATTTCCCCATAACGACTGCACATCATCAGCATTTGGTCCTATTACGGCAACTGTTTTGATAGCTTTGGAAAGTGGAAGTGTATGATTCTGGTTTTTTAAAAGAACAATACTTTTTTGAGAAGCTGTACGGGCCAGCGAGTTGTGAGCTGAGTTGTTGTTTACCGAATAAGGAATTTGGGCGTAAGGCACAATCTCTGCAGGGTCAAACATGCCTAATTTAAAACGTGCTGTAAACAAACGTTTTATAGTAATATCAATATCTGCTTCAGTAAGTAATTTACGGTCAAGAGCTTCTTTTAAGGATTTAAAACTGCTCCCACACTCCAAATCTAATCCTGTTTTTACAGCCAAAGCTGAAGCTGTTGCGGCATCACCGGTAATTTTGTGGTATTTCCAAATATCCGTCACAGCACCACAATCTGATACAATATAACCTTTAAATCCCCAATCATTTCGAAGAATATTGAATAGGAATGGGCTTGCGCTGGCAGATTCACCTCTAAAACGATTATAAGCTCCCATTACAGAATAAACATGTCCTTCTTTTACCAAAGTACGAAATGCAGGAAGATACGTTTCGTAAAGATCAATATCACTGGTTTCAGCATTAAAAAGATGACGTGAGGGTTCAGGCCCCGAGTGAACAGCATAATGTTTAGCAGTAGCAATGACTTTAAAGTATTTTTCATCGGTACCCTGTAGACCTGTAACATATTTAAGTCCTAATTGACCGGTAAGATAAGGATCCTCGCCATAAGTTTCGTGTCCGCGGCCCCAACGCGGATCACGAAAAATATTGACATTGGGAGACCAGAACGTTAATCCCTGATACATTCCGTGTTGTCCTCGTCTCAAATATTCGTGATGTTTGGCACGGGCTTCATCGGAAATAACACTTGCGACATCGAAAATTAACTGACGGTCCCAGGATGATGCGATTGAGATAGATTGAGGAAAAACAGTTGCATAACCTGCACGCGCAACACCATGTAACGATTCATTCCACCAATTGTATTCCGGTACGCCAAGACGTTCGATGGCAGGAGATGAATCCATTAATTGACTGATTTTTTCATCTATGGACATTCTGGATACGAGATCATCGACACGTTGTTCAATGGGTAAATTCGGATTATTAAACGCAAAGTTATTTTGAGCGAAAGTGTTTAGTGCCAGAAAGTTCAACATAAACACGAAATGATATACTTTTCTCATTGGGTTTTCTTGAAAATATTTAGGTTATAGTTTTTTGGGTAATAATTTTTTTAATCTAAAAGATTATGGATTTTCATTACTTTCATAATTGCAAAATTAAAAGTTTATATTTTTCTGTTTGGGATAAATTGCTATTTAAAGGATGCTGTAAAGCTTTCGATAAAGTTTTTTAAATTTTGTTTAATAGAGGAAAAGGGTACAAAATACTATTTAAGGGGTGGTATTTAGCTACTGACAGGGGTGATTTTAGGTTCGTAAAAGAATTTTGATATTTTTGTCTTTGCTTTAAGCTGATAAAAATATAAATTTTGAAACAAAATATACTTATAGTTTTTCTTTATTTGCTTTGTACTGTTTGTACGTCTCAGCCATCCGGTATTTTAACTCATTTCTCGCACGATGGCAAATTAAGCCAATCACGTGTTCTTGGTATTCAACAAGATAGAAAGGGATTTATCTGGCTGGGAACTTTTAATGGTCTGATTCGTTATGATGGAAGCATTTTTCAAAATTTCAGGGTAGAGCAAAGTGCCTCATTTAACTTATTATCGAATCGGGTATCTAAATTTAAACTTGATAGAAATGGAAGGATTTGGATTCAGTCTGAAAAAAATGACATTTATTATTTCGACACCCATCAGTTAAAATTTCATTATCCAATTGAGGGAAAACCTGCTAAATCTTCCAATATCGCCTTTAAAAAGTTCAAAGTGATGTCATCCGGAAGAGTATGGCTGTTTCCTGAAAATAAAAACTACCTGATTGCTTTTGAAATTGATAAGCAAACCCGACATATTGCTTTTGATCCATCAAAACATTCGGGCAAAGTTCGGGATGTTTTTGAAGACACTTTGGGAACAACCTGGTTTTTGACAGACACCGGTATCTGTCGACTAAATAAATGGAGTACCAAACCGGAATACTTCTTTTTAAATATGACCGGACACTCCGGAAACCCTTATTCGTTTAATTCTGTTATTGAAACGAAAGACGATATATGGTTTGGAGGAGCCAAAGGCAAGCTTACACGTTATACTAAAAATTCAAGCACCTTTTTTGACTTTGAGCTGGGTATAAAAGAAAATATCCTTCAAATAAAGCTTGTAGCTAATAGCAAAGTACTGATACTAACAGAAGGGCAGGGCTTTTGTATTTATGACATAAAAACAGGTAAACTGGATCTTTATAATAGCAAAACATTAGCAGCTTTTCCTGACGGGAAAATTAATTATTTAGGATTGACCAGTTCGCGTCAGTTTTGGTTTGAGACTTCGGCAAGTGTTTATCAATTTGATATAATTACCGGAAAGTTAAAGCAGATTAAAGTTGATTCAGGTGATCCTGCTACCGCTGGTGTTGAGCGGAAAAGTTTCCTGATTACTTCTCCTGACGGAACAGTTTGGATTCAATCGAGTAAGGGCTCATTTGCTTATTGGGATGAAAAACAGAACAAATTATGTTCTATAATGCAATGCATAAAAGAATCAAAAGAAACGATGTCTGATGTGATGCATACAGCCACCTTTGACAAATTGGGAAATCTATGGTTTTGCTCTTATAAACAAGGACTGGATCTGATAACTTTTAACAACAGTAATTTTTCAACATTAAATTTTGACTCGGGTAATCGCCAAAAACATAACGTTCGAAGCCTGATGACTGACAATAAAGGTAATCTTTGGGTTGCCGGCCGCTCTGAAAAAATTGCACTTTTCGATTCTCAAAAAAAGAAAATAGGATTGTTAGGTGCAGATGGAACGTTATCTGCAAGTAATCCGGGATGGGGCGCAGATATTTACAGTATGATGCAGGATACTCATGGCAGAATATGGATCGGGACACGAGGGAATGGGTTATTTTGCCTGATTCCTGATGGGCAGCCATTTAAATATAAGGCAGTCCATTATAAGTATGATGAGAAGGATAATTATAGTATTGCCTCCGATAATATTTATAAAATTTTTCAGGCATCTAACGGTCAGATTTATCTGGCGACCTGGGGGGGAGGGATCAATCTCATCCGCGAATCGAATAATGGATTTCGTTTTATTAATTATAAGAACGAATTAAAAAATTATCAAATAAAAACGGCTGATAAAGTTCGTTCAATAGTTGAAGATAAAGACCACAAACTGTTTTTTATTTCGTCTTATAAGTTGTTTTCTTTTTCTGGAGAAAATCAATTGGCAGGTAAGATACAGTTTAAAGAATATTCTCAGGTTTCTGGCAATGATATTTTAGATATTCTGGTGACTTCTAATAACCGATTAGCATTGGCAACGAATGGAAAAGGCCTCATTATAGCCGATTTAGATAAGCAGGGCCGGTTAAAAGTCAAATCCATTTGGAACGAAACTATTGCTTTTCCTATTGAAGGCGTTGTGGCAATGCAAGAGGATAAAGCAGGCAAAATCTGGCTTGTGGGGGATGATCAGGTTGTTCGGTTTGATCCTGAAAAAAATAGCGCCGAAACGTTTCCTGAGCTTAAATCTATTATTGGGACCGAAATATTTTCAGAAGGTACAAAATGCCGACTTGCCAATGGTGAAATTGTTTTGGGATATTCAAATGGAGTTATTTATTTGAAACCCGAAGCAATTAAACTTTTCAAATTTAAGCCCTATTTGGCGATATCCGGATTTTCAGTTAATGATAAACAATTACACGAAATAAATCCTGAAACTCCCGGAAATCCGGATTTACTTAAAGAAGTTACGCTGGAACATAATCAGAATTTTTTCAGGGTTCAAATTTCAGCTTTGGATTATATTAAAAACGAGAACATCGTTTATCGCTATAAGCTGGAAGGAGTTGATAACCAATGGAATTACCTTAAAGGAGGGCAGTCGATTAATTATACGAATTTAGATCGTGGAAAATATACTCTTATTGTATCCTCAACAAACGGTCATAATTTATGGGCAGATAATGAAAGGCGAATTAAAATTACTATTCGTCCTTCAATTTGGGGAACTAATCTGGCTTACTTTATATATCTGTTATTAGCTATTGGTTTATTTTTAGTGGTCCGACGTGCGATTGCAACTATCTTAAAACTGCGTAATGATGTGAAGCTGCAGAAACAAATGGGTGAATTAAAATTGAAGTTCTTTACCGATATTTCGCATGAAATTCGGACTCCTCTTACAATGATTACTGCCCCTTTGGAGATAATGCTCTCGGATAACGATATAAAAGATTCGGTAAAATCCCAACTCAAAGTTATTGAAAAAAACAGTAATAAGTTATTGAATTTGGTTAATCAGATTTTAGATTTAAGAAGAATTCAGGACAGGAAACTGATCGTTAGCGAAATAAATTTAGGTGAGTTTGCAGCTAAAATATGTGAAAGTTTCAGTGAAATGAGTTTGCAGCGTAATATACAACTGAAACTAAATGTTAGTGTTTCAAATCCATATGTATGGGCTGATCCGGATAGCCTTGATAAAATTCTGGTAAATCTGCTTTCAAATGCTTTTAAATATTGTCATAAAGGAGATGTGGTTCAGGTGAATATCGAGGAATTCGAAAAACAGATTTTTCTAAAAGTTAGCGATAATGGACCAGGTATTAGTCCTATACTTCAAAAACGATTGTTTATACGTTTTTCAAACTATAACGAAAATCCATTTAACCCCAGTACAGGAATAGGCCTTTCTATTGTAAAGGATCTGGCAGATAAACACGGTGCCAATATTTTGGTGGAAAGCACACCTGGCAAAGGAAGCTGTTTTCAAATTTGTTTCATAAAAGGGTATAAACATTTTAATGAAGATGTGGATATTTTATTTGAGGAATCTAATGCATATTTGACTGATGATACGAAATTTGAAAAAAAACCTGCTCCGGAATCATTTGAAGAAGTTATAAGAGAAATGCCAGTGGGTTTGATTGTAGAGGATGATCCCGAATTACGAGGATTTATCGTTTCTGTTTTAGAAAATAATTATACAATTTATGTTGCCGAAAATGGTATTGAAGGACATTTGAAGGCCGCGAGTTTATCGCCCGATTTTATTATCAGTGATATCATGATGCCTCAAATGGATGGTATTGAAATGCTGAAATTAATTCGGAATAACTTTGCAACCAGTCACATTCCGGTGATTTTACTTAGTGCAAAAACTGCAATTGAAAGTAAATTGGAAGGAATGGAATATGGGGCTGATGATTATATAACCAAGCCGTTTAATGTGAGTTTTTTAAGGGCGAGGGTAAAGAATGTTTTAGAACAGCGTTTGCGCCTTCAGCTTTTGTATTCTAAAGGGGATATTACTGAAATTTCTGAAGACGAATCTTTGCAAATTTCAACTAAGGATCATAAATTCATGTTTCAGGTGATTAAATTAGTAAAGGAAAATATGTCTAAATCAGATTTTTCTGTTGATGAATTAGGGAAATTAATGTGTATGTCACGTGCCAGTTTCTTTAATAAACTTAAAAACATTTCAGGAGTTTCCCCCGTTGTGTTTATTCGTGACATGCGATTAAACGAGGCTGCTGAACTTATTAAAAAAGAAGATTTACTGATAAAAGAAATATGTTTCGAAGTAGGTTTTAATGACCTTAAGTATTTCGGAAAGTGCTTTAGGGCCAAATTTAATTATACTCCGGCTGAATACCGTCGACAGGTTCGCTTATGAAATTTTCAGATGGAACTCAAGTGTCATCCTGAGCCCATTCGGCTTCGCTCAGGATAAACTTAGTCGAAGGCTTGTTTAGTTCTAAAGTTTTTTTTGATTGTGCTGAATTATAGGAACGGGCTTCGACTCCGCTCAGCCTGACATAAACACAGATTTTGTAACTAACACAAGTGTCATCCTTAGCCCATTCGGCTTCGCTCAGGATAAACTTAGCCGAAGGCTTGTTTAGTTCTAAA
>JBDTRA010000121.1:0-13167 GCA_039931915.1 Flavobacterium sp.
GATCTACACATTTACATAGAGAGAAATTTATTGAAAAAGGAGGCCCGGACGGAGGCGATGGTGGTCGGGGCGGACACGTATATTTAGTTGGAAATAAAGGTCTGTGGACATTGTTTCACTTAAAATTTGCCCGTCATATTAAGGCAGGTTATGGTGGTGACGGAAGCGGGGATAGAAGTACCGGTGCCGATGGTGAAGATAAATACATCGAAGTTCCGTTGGGAACTGTTGTAAAAGATAAAGAAACCGGTGAAACCTTATTCGAAATTACAGATGATGGTGAAAAAAGAATTCTTTGCAAAGGAGGAAAGGGTGGTTTAGGAAACTGGCACTTTAGAAGTTCTACGAATCAGACTCCAAGATATGCTCAGCCAGGTTTACCGGGAGTAGAAATGGATGTTATTCTGGAACTTAAAGTTTTGGCAGATGTAGGTCTGGTAGGTTTTCCGAATGCAGGAAAATCAACTTTATTGTCTGTTTTGACTTCTGCAAAACCAAAAATAGCAGATTATCCGTTTACAACATTAAAGCCAAACTTAGGAATTGTTGCTTACAGAGATTTTCAATCGTTTGTAATTGCAGATATTCCCGGAATTATTGAAGGAGCAGCTGAAGGAAAAGGTTTAGGACATTATTTCCTTCGCCATATTGAGCGTAATTCAACGTTACTGTTTTTAGTACCTGTTGATACGCCGGACATTAAAGGAGAATACGATATTTTGGTTAACGAACTGACAAAATACAATCCTGAAATGCTGGATAAAGAACGTCTTTTGGTTATCTCGAAATGTGATATGCTTGATGATGAACTTAAAGCCGAATTAAAAGTTGAATTAGATGTTGCTTTTAAAGATATTCCTTATATGTTTATTTCTTCTGTAGCCCAACAAGGTCTGACAGATTTAAAAGATAAGCTTTGGAAAATGCTAAACGATTAAAAATAATAAGTTTTTTTTAAAAGGTGTTCTAGAAATAGGACACCTTTTCTGTTTTTATAAATATAGAATTCGTAAAATATGACTAAAAAACGAGTTGTATATTTCGTTTTAAGAATCAGTTGGGCGGTATAATTGCGAAAATGAATTATCTTCGCAAGACTAATTCAATTATTATATGAAAAAAATAATCTTATTTTTTACGATGTGCCTAATGGCATTTCCGGTAAGAGCCGACGAAGGAATGTGGTTCTTAATGTTTATCGAAAGATTGAACCATAGAGATATGGAAAAAATGGGCCTGCAATTAACAGCCGAAGAAATTTACAGTATTAATCACCATAGTTTAAAAGATGCTATTGTACAGTTTAACGGTGGTTGTACAGCTGAAATCGTTTCTAAAAACGGTTTGGTCTTAACAAATCACCATTGTGGTTACAGCGCTATTGCAGAGCTTTCTACTTCTGAACAAAACTATTTAAAAGATGGTTTTTGGGCAAAAGAAAAAAGTGCCGAGATGAAACCAAAATCTTTGTATGTTCGGTTCTTCGTGCGTATGGATGATGTTTCGAAAAGAATTTTATCAAAAGTAAATGATAAAATGACTGAAACTGAAAGAAACAAAATCATTCAACAGGAAATGGCATTAATCGAAAAGGAAAATAACGAAGGCGGAAAATATACTGTTTCTGTTCGTCCTTTCTTTCAGGGAAATGAATACTATTATTTCGTTTACCAGGATTATACAGATGTACGGTTAGTTGGTACACCACCGGAAAGTGTTGGTAAATTTGGTGGAGATACAGACAACTGGGAGTGGCCTCGTCAAACAGGGGATTTTTCTATGTTCAGAGTGTATGCTGATAAGGACGGAAACCCAGCTGTATATTCTAAAGACAATGTGCCTTTACAGCCAAAACATTATTTGCCTGTAAGTATAAAAGGGGTAAAAGAAAATGATTTTGCCATGATTTTAGGTTATCCGGGAAGAACAAACCGTTGGATGCCTGCCAGCGGAATCGAGCAAAACATAAAATTTGCATATCCAGCCTGGGTTGAAGGTGCAAAAACCGGAATGGATCAAATGAAAAAGTATATGGATAAAGATGCAACTGTTCGTTTACAGTACGCTTCTAAATATGCTTCGACGGCAAACTACTGGAAAAACCGTCAGGGTATGATCGATGCGTTGACTAAAGCAGGAACTGTAGATGCTAAAACAGCACAAGAAGATAAGTTCTACGAATGGGCAACTAAACCGGCTAATAAAGAGAAGTACGAAAATGTAATTCCAACTATTAATGACTATTACAGAGAAACAAATTTAAAAGCGCGTCATGATAATTACTTAATGCAGCTTTTACGTACTTCAGGTTATGCGACCGGACCGGCAAATTTAGGAAATGCATTGATTGCTTACTATAATGAGAATGAAGCTAAAAGAACTGAAATGTTACCTAAGATCAACGCAATGATTGATAACATTTATGGTGAATTCTATGCTCCGCTTGAAAAAGATGTTTTAGTGGCGCAATTAAATTTATATACTTCAAAAGGAGCTGAATATGGTTTATCTCCGATGATGATCAGAATGAAATCAGAGAACAAAGGTGATTTCAATGCAGAAGTAACAAAAGCAACTGAAGTAAGTTATTTTACTTCTAAAGAAAAAGTGCTGGCCTTTATGGCTGATCCAAAACCATTAGCAATTGCACACGATCCTTTGTATATTATCTCTAATGACTTACTGACAAAATATCGTTCTAAAACGGATGATCAGGCGAAAGCTGATGATGGTTTTGCAATTGCTTACCGTGAATTGGTTGAAGGTTTAAGAGAATCTAAATTAAATGCAATTCAATATCCGGATGCAAACTCAACATTGAGATTGACTTACGGAAAAGTTCGTGCTTTGCCTGCAGATCCTCGTAACGATGCTAAAATCAACAATTATACAACCATGGAAAGTATGGTAAAAAAGTATAAAGCAGGAGATCAGGAATTTGATTTGCCGGCAAGATTGTTAGAATTAAACAAAGCTAAAGATTTTGGACAATATGCTGATAAAGCAGGATACATGCCGGTAAACTTCCTGACCGATAATGATATCACAGGAGGGAATTCCGGTTCGCCGGTTCTTAACGGAAAAGGAGAATTAATTGGTATTGCATTTGACGGTAATATTGAAGCAATGGCCGGGGATGTTATTTTTGATCCTAAATTGCAAAGAACAATCAACGTAGACATTCGTTATGTACTTTGGATTATTGACAAATACGCCGGAGCTAAAAATATCATTGAGGAAATGACAATTATAAAATAATCGAATAAATTCTTAAAAGTAAACCTAACAGATTTTTAAAACCTGTTAGGTTTTTTTATGCGTAATTGTTATTTAACTTTTACCCTAATTCCTTTAGTATGACTTGAAAATTCCGGAGCATACATGCTTTCTATAGTCGTAATTCCGTTTGAGAATTCTCCGCTGTTATTTACACGGATATCATATTCTATAACATATGTTCCTTTGTTTATTTTATCAAAGAATAAATGAGTTGCAGCATCTTTTGTGCTCATATAATAGCCCAACCCATCTTTATATTGATATTCTGAAAGTACATTTACAGGTTCAAAACAGGAAGCTCGCATATCTTTTAAATGAACATATTCAGTATCTTCTTTAGAAGTAACAATCAATCGGACTGTTACCAATTCTCCTGTTTTTAAAGGGTTTTTAGATGTTATTCTTTCTAATTCACCGCCTTTCATTGTGTTTTTCTTCAGATATAATTCTTTTGAAACCGATAAAACTGCTCCCGAATTAGTTTTAATTTTATCCAGATCTTCAAAATACTGCCAATAAACACCACCAAAGCCCGGAACTTTAGTTTTGTTCTGAATGCTTATCGAAGCCATTTCTTTTTTAATTTCATCAGCTTTCCAATTCAGTTTGATGTACCCTGTTTCAGCTTCTTTTTCGTTTTCGGCTAATTTTTTAGTTAAGATTTTTTCCTCTCCAATTTTAATAACCGTATTATCTTTTACACTCAGCCAATCTGTTCCCTGCATCAACAAAGCATATACTGCTTCGGTAGTTGATTTTGTGGTTGGCCAGTTTTTAGTCTGTTTGTTTTTTAATAGCCAGACTTTCATAGCATCTACAGATTTGGTATCATTGTTCACTTCGGCGAAAGCCTCAATTAATAATGCCTGAGTTTCTATAGGAGCCTGATACCAATACCAGCCCGATTTATTGGCAATCCAGTACATTCCCCAATCTTCATTGTTAGATGCTGTTTCTTTCAGACTTTCAATAATTTTCTTAGCCGATTCACTTTCTCCAAAACGATTTAAAGCCAAAGCTGCAAGGCCTTTTTCGTAAAGCGAATAAGTTAACCAATCTTTTTTGGCCGATGCAAGATATAATTTGGATGCTTTTTTCAATGTATCTGATAATGGATATTTCTCCAGATAAAAACTTCTGGTATATAAATAATGTAAGTCAGAATATGGATTAATCCAGATTAGTTTGTCAGTTGCTTTTAAGTTTTGGGTTCTTATTCTATACGATTCTAAAAACTTAGCATCTAAATATGGAATTCCGGTTTTAGCGATTTCATCAATTTTAGAAAGATTATCATTGGTTTTATCCAATTTAGATAAATGACCTAAACCTGCCAGAATATGACGTGTAATATATTCACTTTCATTGCCTCCGTCAAACCAGGAAAATCCTCCGGACACTTTTTGTTTCTGTTTTAATTTTTGAAAAGTAGCTTCCTGCGAAGTTTTCATTTTTTCTAAATCGAATAAAAGTGCTAAGTTTTTCTTCTTTTCGTCTTCACTTTGTGCATCATTCAGCCAGGGAGTTTCGGCCAGGATCATCGATTTTAATTCTTCGTTTTCTTCTAACTTAGAATTTAGTTTTCCGTTTTTTCTCCAATCTTCAAAAACAGTCGCAATCTTCGGATTACTTGAAATAATTTCTGAGGCTAAAGCATTTGCATAAAATCTTGCAAAAGTCTGTTCCGCACATTCATGTTCATATTCCATTAAATAAGGCAAAGACTGAATTGCAATCCAGGACGGATTTGATGTGTATTCTAATGTAAACTGATGGTTTCTTAAAGAGGTTGAAGTATTATTTTTCAAATTCTCAAACGTATATGCTTTAGTAGTATTCTCCCGAACCCAAATCGGAATACTTTCTGTCACCAGCATATTATTCGTCAAAACCGGAAGTATGTTTTCTTCTCCGTCAGAAAAATTACCTGATTTAGCCAAGATTTTATATTGAACACCTTGTAAACCTTCAGGAATTGAAATCGTCCAACTCGCCGTTGTATTTCCGAGCGCACCTACACTAAAGTTTTTAACATTATTAGTATTGAGCATTTTAGCATCAATAGGCTGCATAGTAGCTGCATCAAAAAACTGCAGAATGGCGATTCCAGTTTTGGTTTCATTTGTAATATTCGAAATCTTAGTGCTAATCACAATAGTATCTTTCTCTCTTAAAAAACGAGGGAAATTGGGCAGAAGCATCAGGTCTTTTTGTGTGACCACCGTTTTTTCTAAATAACCGGAAACGGCATCTTTATTGTGTGCTAACAAACGAAGTTTCCAGGCAGTTAAAGCTTCCGGAGAGGTAAAATTAAAACTTACATTTCCTTTGCTGTCTGTTTTTAAATTTGGGAAAAAGAAAGCCGTTTCAGATAAATTTTTTCTTGCTTTTACTTGTGTTAAAGCTTCTAGTGCTTTTTTAGTTGTAATAATAATAACGCCATTTGCTCCTTTGCTTCCGTAAAGAGCAGTTGCTTTTTCATCTTTTAAAACATCTATTGACAAAACATCTGCTGAATTAATAGTTGCCAATGGATTCGTACCGTTACTTTCATCAATAATAACCCCATCTATCACATACAATGGTGAACTATTACCAAAAGAAGACAGACCACGAATTTGCACACCTATCCCGCCTCCTGGCTGACCAGAAACCATAATACCAGCAGTTTTGCCTTGAAGAGCCTGATCGAATGTTACTGGTTTTGTTTCAAGTAGCTCATCACTCGATATTGAAGATATTGCTCCTGTAAGATCTTTTCTTTTCGATTTGCCATAACCAACAACTACAACTTCGTCTAAACTGCTTTTATCGTTATATAAAGCATTAAAATCAAACCCGAACCAGATCAGATTTACAGTTTCATTATTTAGCTCTATCCTTTTTTTAGAAGTGTTTAAATTTTGAAGATAACTAAATGTTTTGTCAAAGCCTAAACCTGATTTAATATTGCTTCCATTATAAAAATAGTCGCTAAAACCCAAATTATTCCAGTTCCTTGTTGTGAATTGGTCTAATGAGCTGTCATACATGGAAGCCAAAACTTCAGCCTCGTTAGTGGTATTGGTCGATTTTAATTTAAATGACCAGTTTTCGCTATTTCCAGGTTGTAATTTATTTCTAAAAGTTTCGATACTAAATTCCATTTTAGGAACTTCTTTTTTTAGAAATACATCTATTTCATCATTAAAAACAGCATTTTCAAAAATACTTTGAAAACCTATTTTTAAATACTTGTCAAACTCTTTCTCCAAGGGAATTTTAATGATACTTTCATTATTTTTCAGATGTACATTTTCTTCAAGAAAGACTTTGTTGTTGTAGTTGCCCGTAACAGAAAAATAAAGGTCAGGAATGACTGAAGTTATTTTTAATATAACAACCCCATCTTTTTTAGGGTCTTCATTGACCTGCTTAATCGTAAATAAGGTACTGGTGTTGAATTTGTCTTTGCTTTGTATAATTTGAAAATCAGTTGAAGATTCAATGGCATTTTCAAAACTGTCTTTTGCAGAAAATACAACTTTGTAATTCCCGGATTTATAATCAGAAATAAAATCTAAAAGAATTTTTTTGTCTTTTTCGGTGTTAATTTTTTTGGAATAAACTAAAGCTCCTGTTGCAGTATCAGTTGTTGTTCTTTCGTTTTGTTCATACGGAAATAGTCTTTCAAAATTATCTTTGCTTATTGTTTCAAAATCAGGATTGGGCCATACTCTCGGTTTGAATTTATTAGAAAACGGATTGACATAATACATTTTAATTTCGCCTTTAGTTGCTAAAAATTCTCCATTTAAGTTGGTACTTGTAAGTATAATTTCGTTTTTATCTTTGGTTTTAATTTGATTGGGAAGTGAAGTTGCAAGAAGCAGGTCGTGATACCCCACTTTTACAATGGTTTCGGCATCATGAGTTTCTCCGTTGATGTCAGTAACGCTAATATTTATTCGATAATTAAAAACAGGTAATTGCTCTTTTTTACTGTTTTTAGATGGAATTGCAGTAAAGTCAATACTAAATTTTCCCGAAGCATCCGTTTTGGTTTCATCAGTAGCCAAAGTTTCAGTTTCTTCCCCTTGTCCATAATAATTTCTAAAATAGCTGGTATATCGGGTTACAGTGTATTTGACTTTAGCATCAGAAATATTGCTTCCTGCAAAAGCTTTGGCACTCCCTTTTACCTTAATCAATTGATTAATTTGAAAACTCTCTTTTTTAGGGTCAAAAGTAACTTCAAATTTAGGGCGTTTATATTCTTCAACTGTAAAATCAAATCTTGAATTTTCAAAATCTACATTGTCCCAAAAGAGATGTTCTTCTTTATTTTTATCATAATCAATATCATTTTTGTAATTCTCAGGTTCTTCAGCTTCAATTGAAAAATTGCCAGTCAGACCACTTTTTGGCAGCATAAATTCTCCCGAAAAAGAACCAAATTCATTCGTAACAACATCAAATTCTTTAAAATCATTACTATTAGCATCCTGGACAATGATTTTAAATGTTGTTTTAGGAACGACAGTTGTTTTATTTTTATTTTTTTGAATTGCGATTCCTTTATAGTAAACCGTTTGTCCCGGACGATAAATTGCACGATCTAAATAAAAATCTACTTTTCCTTTAGAATCAGAATCATCATTCTTTAAATAATCATTGATATAGTTGAGGTAGTTTTTTTTAATTAAAACAGAATCGTTTAATGTTGATAATTCAATGTCATTATTGTAGTCAGAATCCTTTTTTCGATTATATTTTGCTATACCATTTTTATCAGTCTTCAGATTAAAATGTTTCGATTTGATACTCACATTTTCTAATGGTTTTCCGGTTTTTCTGTCAAGTGCCTGAAAAGTTTCTCCGTTTGAGTTTTGAGAAGCCAGAATCGAGAGGTTTGAAGCAGTAATGGTTTCATAAGCAAAAGCTTTTTTACCATTTGTGTCTGAATCACTTTCGAAATAAACCAAATAAGAACCTGTTTTTAGTTGTGGTAAAAGTACCTCGGTAGTATATTCAAAAAAATCATTTTTATTTACAATGGAATAATTTTCTGTTGCAACAGGTTGCTGTTTTTTAATAATAGCGGTTGCTAAAGTGTCTTTTTTAAGATATGCATTGCTGAAATCTAAAAGCTGTTTATGATTGATTTTATAAAATGAAAGTTTTAATTGCGAAACATTTTTGTATCTAATGAATGCTCTCGCATTCTCATCTGAATAAATATACTTTTGAAGTTCAATAGTAAGTGATTTAGAAATAATATTACCCTTGTGTTGTACCGCTAACTTGTAAGCGTTTGATCGATTGTTAACAGAAATTATGCTATCCAATAACGAAATTGACCGAATGTTGTAATCCGGATGAATTTCTTTTGAAGCTTTTTGCGATAAAACAAAAGCTTTCTCCAGCTGAATTTTTTGAATTAAAATGACGTCTTTTGTTTCCTTTTGAAGATTGGTTAAAGCCGGGAAATAAGTCTCGTCAGATTCAAGTAAAGTATTTTTGCAATACTGCATGCGTTCCAACTGATTATCTCCCGTTGGGTTGTTTGATTCCTGTTTTTGATATAAAGCTAAAACCGAACGCAGACCCTCGTTAGTAACAAAATTGAAATTAACTTTTATAAAATAGGCTGATTTTCCCAGTAATTCTTTTGTATAAGGTGTGAAATCACTTTTTGTAAACTCCCACTGGTGAACTCTTTGTTTATAAAAAGCAATATTTTCTCTGAGTAAATAATCAAATAAGGTTTCTTTTTTTAATTTTTCTGCTGTAGAAAAATCAAAGATTGTTTCGTATTGTTCCAGCGAAGTTACTTTTAAGGCAGCTTCGTTTTCTAAAGTTTTTTTTAGTGCCAAATCTATTTGACTTTTAAAATTGACTTCACTCCAGGTTAAAAAATCTTCATCAAGAAAGGTTGTATTAGTTCTTCGTTGAACTTGGTAATTATTTCGATTATAATAATCATTCAGGCATTTTGCATAAACCAAATTCAAAATGGCTTTCGATGGAATAGAAACACGATTAATTTCACTTTTGAGATTATTCAAAATTTTGGTTTGTGCATTTTCATCAACAACCTGCAAATACTTTGATTGATAAAAAAAACATTTTATCATTTGTACTTCATCTTTATCAACAACTGCCTTTTTATAAATTTCTGTGACTATTTCATTCGCAGATTTTACTTTGCCTTCATTTTCAAAGGCAATAACTTTGTCCCATTTTTTATCTGTTTGCTGCGCAAATAGAGTAGAAGAAAGTAACAGGAGTGCAAATACTATATTTTTCATAAGAGAGTTTTAATCTATAGATGGCAATTTTGAAGAAAAGGTTGGGAAGGTATTAAAATAATTTTCGTACAAATTACTAATTTATATATAAAAGCAAATTATGCATTTTATATTTCCTTATTTTTGAAATATGAAACAGTTGCTATTCGTTTTATTATTTACGCCATTATTAATGTGGCCCCAATCTAATTTCGAAAAAGGGGAAAAGTTATTTCATGCAAAAAAGTTTGATGAAGCACAAATGGCTTTTGAAGAAGTTTTAAAATCCAAACCTTCAGATGTGAAGTCAATTGAATATTTAGGAGATATAGCTGCCCATAATAAATATTGGAAAGAAGCTGTTCAATATTATAAAAAACTGAAAGAATTAAAGCCTGCAGAAGCAAATTATTTCTTTAAATATGGAGCTGCTTTAGGAATGCGGGCTTCGGAAGTAAATAAATTTAAGGCCTTAGGAATGGTGGATGAAGTGAAAGAATCATTCGAAAAAGCAATCAAACTGAATCCGAAGCATATTCAGGCCCGTTGGGGATTAGTCGAATATTATCTGAATCTGCCTGGGATTTTTGGTGGCAGTGAATCTAAGGCGATTTCATATTCAAATGAATTATTGCAGTTATCGGCTGTTGATGGATATCTGTCAAGAGGTAAAATTGAAGAATACTTTAATAGATATACAACAGCTGAAAAATATTATATAAAAGCAAATGAAATTGGTAAATCAAAAATCACATTTCAAAAATTATATAATTTATATTTGAACAAATTAAAAGACGCTAAAAAGGCCCGGGAATTAAAACAAAAATTTGAGGCATCATAACCAAATCTCAAAAGCGAAATTCTAAGTAAAAGTTAGAATACGCCATTTAAAAAATTGAAATTTAAAATGAAAACACATTTCATCGCCATCGGCGGAAGTGCCATGCATAATTTAGCATTAGCATTGCATAACAAAGGATATCAGGTTACAGGAAGCGACGATGCCATCTTTGAACCATCAAAATCAAGATTAGAAAAAAAGGGAATTCTGCCGGTTGAATTGGGCTGGTTTCCTGAAAAAGTCACTGCCGATCTTGACGCAATAATTTTAGGAATGCATGCAAAAGCTGATAATCCGGAATTACTGAAAGCGCAGGAATTAGGTTTAAAAATATATTCGTATCCTGAATTTTTATACGAACAATCTAAAAACAAAACCCGTGTTGTAATTGGTGGTTCTCATGGAAAAACAACTATTACTTCTATGATTTTGCACGTTATGCATTATCATAATATTGAAGTTGATTATATGGTTGGTGCTCAATTGGAAGGTTTTGATACTATGGTTCATCTTACCGAGGAAAATGATTTTATAGTTCTGGAAGGTGATGAATATTTATCTTCTCCAATTGACAGAAGACCAAAATTTCATTTGTATCAACCTAATATTGCGTTGATTTCCGGAATTGCCTGGGATCATATCAATGTTTTTCCGACGTATGAAAATTACGTAGAACAATTTGAGATTTTTATCGGTAAAATTACGAACGGGGGTATTTTGGTTTACAACGAAAATGACCCTGAAGTGAAGCGTGTAGCTGAAGCAGCGATAAATCCAATTCGTAAATTAGCGTATCATACACCTGAATATACCGTTAACGATGGTGTTACTTTATTGAAAACCCCGGAAGGCGATATGCCCATTGAAGTTTTTGGAGCGCATAATTTAAATAATTTAGCCGGAGCCAAATGGATTTGCCAGAATATGGGTGTTGACGAAGCCGATTTTTACGAAGCCATTGCGAGTTTTAAAGGAGCTTCTAAACGACTTGAAAAAATTGCAGAAGGGAAAGGTAAAGTTGCCTATAAAGATTTTGCGCATTCGCCAAGTAAGGTAGCAGCAACAACTAAAGCTGTAAAAGAACAATATCCGAACAGGACTTTGGTAGCGTGTTTAGAATTGCATACGTACAGTAGCTTAAATGCTGAATTCTTAAAAGAATATGAAGGTGCTCTGGAATATGCAGATGTTGCAGTTGTATTTTATTCGCCGGATGCAGTAAAAATCAAACAATTGGAAGAAGTTACTTACGAGCAAATTGCTGGTTCATTCAATAGAAAAGATTTAATTATTTATACAAATCCGGTTGAATTCAAAGAATATCTTTTTAATTTAAACCTGGATAATTCAGCATTACTTTTAATGAGTTCAGGGAATTATGGAGGATTAAATTTTGATGAAGTAAAAGGGTTGATCGAATAAAACAGAGAGTTAACCATAAAGTTTGTCATTCCGTAGGAATCTCAACTCAGTACAATATAAATAATAGATTCCCTAAGGAATGACAAGCTTGTGTGAAAGATTTGTGTTGAAAGTTTTTTAAAATTAAGTGTTTGTCATTCCATATAAATCTTTTATTTAGTACATTTTTAATTCATCGTTTCTATGATTGAATACACAGAAGGAATTTATACTTTTTATGTTTATGTTTTAACCAATAAAAACAGAACAGTTTTATATACCGGTGTAACCAATAATTTGAAATTGCGCTTGCAACAACATGAAAATAAATTAAATCCGAATAGTTTTACAGCTAAGTATAATTCGCATTTTTTGATTTATTATGAAAAATTTAGTTGGATTCAATTAGCAATTGAAAGAGAAAAAGAAATTAAAAACCTTTCAAGGGAAAAGAAAATAAATTTAATAAAGGCAATGAATCCTAATTTAGAATTCTGGAATTATCATTTTAAAGAATAGATTCCTACAGAATGACAAGTTTGTGGTTATGGGCAGATATTATTTCTCATAACTATAATGACCAACAATTTCATAATCAAATAGACAATCTTCAAGGACCTGTCCTCCGCCGACATTATGGACTATTAGATTTCGTTTTCCGTCTGGTGACTTTTTATTGGTAATAATGCCGATATGAGGTAGTTTTCCGTTGATCATCCAAGTCACTATTTCGCCGGTTTTGTATGTTGCAGCATCTTCTGTTACGGCTAGTTTCTGACCATTTCTTTCAAAGAAAACTTCTAAATTTGGCACTCTTCTGTGATCTATATTAGTGTCGGTCTTTGTCATTCCCCATTTTTTTAAATTCGGATATTCAGAAAAGTGAGCGACCATATCCTCGTGTACTTCTTTTTGCAAATCTATATTTAGTTTTCTGTAGCATCGGATGATGACATCTGTGCAAACTCCTTTGTTTTTGGGAATATCTCCGTTTGGATATTTTATAGAAAAATATCTCGGGTCATAATCTATCGATGGATCTATTATAGCTATTGCTGCATTGGATAATTTTTCTCCAAACGTATTGACTGTTTGTTTTGCAGTGAATGATAAGGTTTTGTTTTTTTCTTTTTGACTACAGGAGTATAACAATATTACAATTAATAGAATAGAAATATATTTCATCTTTTTTGTTTAAATTTAAACATATTTAGAATAGGATTTAAAAATAATTTGACTGAAATTTCTCCTTTTTTTATGTAGTTTAGCCGAATAACATATTTTATATGAACGCAAAGATTAAAGTTGTAAAAACAACTAGTGAAAACCCTGATTTTATATTTTTAATAAAAACATTTGATGCTTATTTATGGGATC
>JBDTRA010000122.1:0-12366 GCA_039931915.1 Flavobacterium sp.
TCTTCCGTGAAGAAGAAGAGAAAAACGTGAAAGCTGCAACTGAAAATACTTCATCTAACGCATCTACAAACGCACCAGCTGCGACTTTAGGTGATAACAATGATGTATTAGCTGCATTGAAAGCTAAAATGGAAAAAACAGAGAAAAAATAATTCTTAGATTTTTTATAAACAGAAAGTCCCACAGTGATGTGGGACTTTTTTTGTTTTAAATAAAATAATTTAGTAAAAAAAATTGTACAATTATTTTAAAAAACTACTTTTGCTTAAAAAACTATTTATATGAAGAAAATTTACTTTTTGGTTCTGGCTTTATGCTTTTTTAACGATTTGAGTGCACAGTTTATTGCCTTTCAGGATCCTAATCTTAAAATGAAGTTGGTGTTATCTCCCGTTAATACCAACTCCAATTCTGAAATTGAAATCAGCGAAGCGTTAAATACGACTTTTTTAGATATTAGCAACTCTAATATAACTTCGTTACTAGGATTAGAGGGTTTTATCAATCTTGAATTTTTAAACTGCAGTGATAATCCAATTATGACGGATATTAATTTTAATACCCTAAAGAAACTGGTTCATTTAAGGTATTCTAATATTCAAAGTAAACAAAATTTGCAAATTGAAAATTTACCGGAGTTAACCACAATACTTGCTGATGGATTAACGAATTTAAAATACGTTCAATGTACTGGAAACCCAAAACTAACCACATTGAGCTTAAATGGAGCAGTTAACCTGACTGAAATTTTGACTACGAATAATAAATTGACTGTATTGAACTTGCAGGGATTAACAAGTCTTACCAAGTTACGCTGTTCAGGAAATCAGTTGGCAGCATTAGATGTCAGTAGTTTAACAAATCTGGAGACTTTGAGTTGTGAAGGCAATGTGCTAAAATCAACTGAGTTTAATGTAGCCGGATTAAATAATTTAAAATATTTGTCCTGCCAGAACAATCAATTGGTAAAGTTAAATGTAGATCTTTTATCGAAACTTACTTACTTAAGCTGTTATTCTAATGAAATTATAGATTTACATGTGAGTAACCTAATCAATCTGGAAGAACTTTATTGTGATGGAAATAATATTGGTTCATTAAAATTGGGCAGTTTACAAAAACTGATTTGGATAAATTGCAGTGATAATGCATTACCGCAATTATATGTAAATGGTTTAACTAATCTTAAAGGATTAAAATGCAGTTATAATAAATTAGCATCGCTGGATGTAAGCGGATTAACAAAGTTAGAAAATCTGGAGTGTTTTAATAACGAGATTGATACTTTGGATTTAAGTGATTTAAAAAACCTAAATCGTCTTGACTGTTCTCAAAACAAACTTACCTCACTATTGATAAGAAACGGCAGTACGGAAAAAGACTATTTAAAGTTCTCATCAAATCCTAATCTTCAGTATGTTTGTGCAGATGAAAACCAGCTGGATCAGGTTCAGGCTTTGGTTACACAATATGGTTATACAAATTGTAATGTAAATGCATATTGTTCTTTTAAACCTGTTGGGACGTATTATACAGTTCAGGGAAGTAATAAACTTGATGCAGATAATAATGGCTGTGATGTTCTAGATTTAAGTATGCCAAATTTAAAGTTTAGTTTATCAGACGGCACAAATTCAGCAAATATAATAGCTGGAGCAAATGGAAATTATTCTATTTCTTTTCCAGCCGGCACTCATACAATAACTCCGATTTTAGAAAATCCAGCTTATTTTTCTATTTCTCCTGCTACCGTAAATGTTACTTTTCCAACGCAAATTGCTCCATTAACACAGGATTTCTGTATTACTGCAAATGGTTCACATTCTGATTTAGAGGTTGTGGTTTTACAAACTGTTCCAGCCAGACCAGGGTTTGATGCATTTTATAAAGCTATTTATAAAAATAAAGGAAATACAACACAATCAGGCTCAGTAAACTTAAGTTTTAATGATGCTGTTTTGGATTTTATTATGTCAAATCCCGCTGTAACTGCTCAAACAACAAATGATTTATCGTGGAGTTTTGCGAACCTGAGACCACTTGAATCCAGAGAAATTACTTTTACCGTAAAAGTGAATGCCCCAACGGCAACCCCAGCAGTAAATAATGGGGATATTTTGGCTTACATAGCAACTATAACATCAGCCAATACAGATGAAACTCCACATGACAATTTATTTACACTGAATCAAACAGTAGTAGGTTCTTATGATCCAAATGATAAAACGTGTTTAGAAGGTACAGTTATTACATCCGATTTGATAGGCGAATATGTACACTATATGATACGTTTTGAAAATACCGGAAGTTATCCCACAGAAAACGTAGTTGTCAAAGATATTATCGATTTATCAAAATTTGATATTTCGACTTTGATTCCAACAAGTTCAAGTCATTCTTTTGTAACTAAAATTTCAGAAGGAAACAAAGTAGAATTTATATTCGAAAATATCAATCTTCCTTTTGATGATGCTACTAATGATGGTTATATTGCTTTTAAAATCAAAACAAAGCCAACATTAAAAGTTGGTGATACTTTCACTAACGATGCTAATATCTATTTTGATTATAATTTCCCAATACTTACTAATATGGCTACATCAACATTTAAAACGACTTTAGGAACTCCGGATTTTGAGTTTTCTAATTATTTTGATTTGTATCCAAACCCTGCTAGCGACGTTTTAAACATTAACGCTACACAAGCTATAGAAATACAATCATTAGCAATTTATGATATTTTAGGTCAGTTGGTTATTGCTGTTCCAAATGCAAAATTAGTTTCGAATATTGATGTTGCAAAACTTAGAACAGGTACATACTTTATAAAAGTAAAGTCAGATAAAGGAAGTTCGAGTATGAAGTTTATGAAGAAATAAAATAATGTCCTTTGAATAGAAAGCCCCACAGTGATGTGGGACTTTTTTGTGCTTATTTTTTAGTTTTTCACGTTTGTCAGTTCGAGCGGAAGTCGAGAACTTGTGTGTATTTCGACTTCGCTCAATGTGACAATCTTTTTGCTTAACCCTGACACAAAAGGATTTTTCCTTTTATCTGGGCTTTGGACAATCTTTTTTAAAATGAACTATTTGACGCTAGCAATTTTGTTTCTTCTGGCGTATAATAATCTACAATTGAATAAGAGTTAATACCAGTTATTTTCATTTCGTCCAGAATATCTACTAAATTACCGTAGTTGCATTTTTTGCTAGGTTTAATGATTACTGTAACTCCTCGTCCAGGTTTGCCTTTATCAGCTGAATATTCGAGTACTTTTCTGTTTTTTTCTAATAATTCCTGTCTAATTCCATTCTTACCATATTGTACTTCCTTTGGATTTTGGATGGGAGAGTACAATAAACCCATATAAGTTACCATTTTATTGTTATCATCCAGTAATACGGTTAAAATACGATTTTCATCTGGTTTATTACATTCCAGTTCAGGACCACAACCTCCGCGGTATCCAAAGTCATATTCCATCATTTTAGGTTTGGCCAACTCAGTTGTAACCATAAAAAACACAATCAGCAAAAAAGAAACGCTAACCATTGCAGTCAAATCGACTCCTGTTTTTAACTTTTTGCTTCTAACTTTTTTTGGCAAGTTTTGCATAGCTTAAGATATTTTATTTAACAGCTAATAATTTTGTTTCTTCAGGGGTGAAATCATTTACAATTACATAAGTGCTAATTTTTGAAATTGCCATTTCATCAAGAATATCAACCAAGTTTCCATAATTAGATTTTTTACTTGGCTTTATAATTACGGTAATTCTTCTTCCGAGTTTTCCTAATTGTGCTGAATATTCAAGCATACTTTTATTTCTCTTTAGTAATTCTTTACGAATTCCTTTTTTGCCATAATTCATTTCTTTTGGAAGAGTAATCGGAGAAGCGAGAATTCCCGTATATGTTACCAATTTATTATCATCACCTAATAAAATTGTCACAGATCTATTTTCGCCACAACCACCGCTCCATCCACATGTATCGTCATCGTAGTATGGCAAACTTAAATCCATCGTTTTCGGTTTTGCCAATTCAATGGTAACCATAAAAAAAATAATCAGCAAAAAAGAAACACTGACCATTGCAGTTAAATCAACTCTTGTTTGTAGCTTTTTGCTTCTAACTTTCTTCGGCAGATTTTGCATAATAAATGAATTTGTTACTAATGTAATGATAAAACAGTCACGAAAATGATTCTTGTTTTAAAAATATTTAAAAATAAATGAAATTGCTAATGCCTTGCTTTACAGTATTTTTTAATGACATTTTATTGTTCTTTTCCTCTTTCCTGATTTTTCTTTAAAACCAAAACGAATAATATCGCGTAAATGAGCTTATAACTTAAAAACATTCATTATGAACACTAGAAAATTTTTAGCAGCAGCAATTTTAGCCTTAGGATTTGGATTTACTTCATTCGCTCAAAAAACGGTAATGGTTGGCGGAGCAGCAATGTACCCAAATAAAAATATTGTCGAAAATGCTGTTAACTCAAAAGATCATACTACACTTGTCGCTGCTGTGAAAGCTGCAGGATTAGTAGAAACATTACAAAGTAAAGGACCACTCACCGTTTTTGCCCCAACAAATGCTGCGTTTGACAAATTGCCTGCAGGAACTGTTGAGACATTATTGAAACCGGAAAACATCAAAACTTTGCAAACTATTTTAACCTATCACGTTGTTGCCGGAAAAATGAATTCTTCTGATATTGCAAAAGCAATAAAAGTGGGTAAAGGAAAAGCAACTCTTAAAACAGTGAGCGGTGGAACTCTAACTGCCTGGATGGACGGAAAGGATTTATACATCAGCGACGAGAGTGGTAACAAATCTAAAGTTACAATTGCAGATGTTAATCAGTCAAATGGTGTAATTCACGTAGTTGATACAGTTTTGTTGCCAAAAATGTAATTGAAATATAAATTCCACAATCAAGAAAGGTCCTGTATATTTTGTACAGGACTTTTTTATTTATAGCCGTTTTATATTTATTTTTTCGCTGTTAAAGTAGATCCTGCCGAAGCAATAACCACACAAACAACAGCTAATACCTCATAAAAAGTTAGATTTTCGTGCAAGAATATAAAAGCACAAATTGCAGCTGCTGCAGGTTCTAAACTCATTAATATACTAAAAGTGCGGGGAGGAAGCTGACCCAAAGCTTTCATTTCGAGAGTAAACGGAATTGCACTTGATAAAAGTGCCAATGCTATACCCATACCAAAAAGTTTTGGAGTAAGATTTGCTAACCCGGTTTCGTAAAAATTAAACGGTAGGATTAAGACGGCTGCAAAGAGCATTCCGGTAGAGACAGCCTGACCACTATTCATGATTTTTGAAATTTTTCCACCTAAAACAATATACGCTGCCCAAAGTGCGCCTGCGATAAGAGCAAACAAAACACCTAACGGATTTATTCGTTCATTTGACCAGGGAGCAATCAAAATGATTCCTGCTGCTGCAAGCAAAACCCAGCAATAATCAATCAAACGTCTGGATCCGATTATAGCGACCAATAATGGTCCGATGAATTCTAAAGTAACCGCCAATGCAATTGGAATTCTTTCAATAGCCAGATAAAAAATTAAATTCATCGCTCCCAAGGACAAACCATACGGAACTACAATTTTCCATTGTTTTGGCGTAATCTGAAATAAATTGGGCCTATACACCAAAAGTAATATTATGGCTGAAATCCCTATCCGGATAGAAGTCGTTCCTACCGAACCAATAGCAGGGAAAAGACTTTTGGCAATTGCTGCACCACATTGCACACTAATAATGGATAAAAGTACTGCAGGAACAGGAGAGAGGTTTAATTTTTTATTTTTCATTAAAGTTTTTTAAGCAGGAAACTTTAGGATTCAGTTCAGGAAGTTCTAATAATTTCAACCTTTCTGTTTTTTCCAATTGAGCTGTAGTGCAAAACAGGTTTTGTCTTCTTTGGTAATACTGAAAGTAGCTGCCGATTTATCTTCAGTTTCACTTTCATGAATTATTACTTTGTCTTTTAATGACAGTTCTTTCATAAAATTCATTTCGAAGCTTTGTACCTGTTGTTTTAGGATTCGTTTTTCGTCAACATGATCCAAGCACCATTCCAGATACTTTGCATTATTCACATGATTGACGATATCTAAATCTGATAGATAAACCGTTTTTTCAAAAACAGCTTCTTTTTCGTGATTGATGTTTATTTTCGAGAATCCTTCTATTGTAGCCCTGTTTTCAGGGAATAATTCAAAATGTTCATAAGGTAACGCCAAAGCTTCAGGACGACGTAATTGTGTATTAAAAACCGCCCAATACGTTTCACACCCTATTATTTTTTTGCTATTTACATACATTTCTAATGCACGAACAGAACGTGAATTTTCTAAACTATTTATCCAGGTTTTTACTGTTACAGTATCTCCCCATTTTGGTAAATTGGTAATTTCAACACGCATTCTGCTTAAAACCCAAGCCTGATTGAATTCTTGCATATCTAAAAAACTGATACCTCCGATTTCAGAATGTGCAGCTGCGGTGAGTTGTAAAATATAGCATAATTCTGTATACTTCAAGTATCCGTTTGGAGTACATTGCGTAAAATTAATTTCCCAGTCTTTGCTTAAAACGGATGTAAAATTTGGCGATATAGGCATTTTTCAATTTTAGATTTATGATATTAGATTTTAGATTGAATGTAACCGATTATTTCATTTTTCGGTGTCGCATAATCAAACCATTTAGTACTTTCATTTCGCTTAAACCAAGTCAATTGGCGCTTAGAAAAACGACGTGTGTTTTTTTTGATTTCCTCAATTGCAAAAGCAAGTGTGAATTCTTTGTCAAAATAACTAAATAATTCTCTGTAACCGACAGTTTGAAGCGCGTTTAACGCTTTATTTGGATAAAGTTTTTTGGCTTCGTCAAGTAAACCTCCTTTGATCATTATATCGACACGCTGATTGATTCGATTGTAAATCACTTGCCTGTCAGCTTCTAAGCCAATCAGGATAGGGGTGAAGTTTCGATTATTTTTCTTCTGATTTAAAAAGGAAGAATAGGGTTTTCCGGTTCCGATGCAAACCTCTGTAAAACGCATCATTCGCTGTGGGTTTTGTAAAGTCTGCGGATTTTCTATTGTTATCTTTTGATAATAATCAGGATCTAAGCTTTTTAATTGTTCCTGTAAATAATTAATTCCGAGTTTTTCATAATTCGAATTCACTTCGGAACGTATTGCAGGATCAATTTCCGGAAATTCATCGAAACCTTTTAAAACAGCATCTACATATAATCCGGAGCCACCAATTAGGATGACAAAATCACTATTTTGGAATAATGCTTCTATTTTAAGAAGTGCTTCTTTTTCGTAGTCTCCAACGGTATAATTTTCGAAAATAGATTTGTTTTGAATAAAATGATGTGTGGCCGATTGTAATTCTTCCTGATTGGGAACTGCAGTGCCAATAGTCATTTCTTTAAAAAACTGACGGCTGTCACACGAAATGATTTCACATTTAAAATGTTGTGCCAAAGCAATACTCAGGGCTGTTTTGCCTATGGCTGTTGGTCCGACAATGGTAATTAAGTATTTCATATTTTTTTTAGCCCGGATGGAAATGGAAACCCCGGACTTATATTTGTTAGTTTTTTTGGAATAAAAGAGCGACTTTAGAAGCTCCTTTTATGACTTAAAAAAACAACAAAGATAAGGAGGAGTTGCAATGTACAGCCGGAATAGCTTTATAAATTAGTATGCAGTTCGCTTCCGCATTCATGACAGTATTTTGCATTATCAAAATGAAGTTGTGAACCGCATATCTGACAGGCGTTTTTTGTACTGACGGTATTGTTTCTGAGGCTTTTTTTAGCAAATTCAGCTGTTACGATTCCGGTTGGAACGGCTATAATTCCGTATCCTAAAATCATAACCAAAGAAGCAACGAATTGTCCCAGTGGTGTTCCGGGAGATATGTCGCCGTAACCAACTGTTGTCAAGGTTACTATAGTCCAGTAAATACTAATTGGGATACTTGTAAAACCTGTTTCTTTGCCTTCGATCATGTACATTATGGAACCAATTATTACTGTGCTGATAAGTACAAAATAGATAAAGACCAGGATTTTTTCTTTGCTTGCTTCTATCGCTTCCTTAAGTTGTATGGATTGGTGTGAAATTTGTGGAATGTGCAGTATTTTGAAGAGTCTGAAGAAACGTAATGCCCTGACAATTGATAAGATGCTTGCACCTGGAAAAAATAGTGACAGATACATTGGTAATACAGCCAGCAAATCGATAATGCCATAAAAACTAAAAATATATTTGACCGGTTTTTGAATGGATATGATACGTAAAATATATTCGATGGTAAAAAAAACAGTAATGACCCATTCACAGATCATGAGCTCGGAATGGTATTTTTGGTTGATTCCCTGTACGGTTTCCATCATGACCAAAAGAACGCTCAATAAAATTAATCCCAGTAAAACTAAATCGAAAAGCCTTCCTAAAACAGTGTTCGTACCGTAAAGAATGATCTTGATTTTTTCTCTAAAAGTCTCGTATTTCGATTTAATTTCTCTCATACCAATTAAGATAATCAAAATTAGGTTATTTTAAAAATGAAGAATTTTTAATGATTTGCTTTTACGGATGTAATTTTGAATTATGTTTTTTACGTCGCGATTGTTTTGCATCGGGATCAGGATATTTTTTAGAATATCGATATTCATGATTTGGTAATTCAGGTCAAAATACGCATATCCCTGATAAACACCGTTTTCGATTAAGACAGCGCTTCGCTCGTTTACATTTCTCCCTCTGTCGATTAGAATCATGCTTTTGTTGTCGAAACTATTTTCGGATATGAATTGTTGTACTCTGGCGTTATAGATTTCAGGAGTAATTTCGCCAAGGCAGGCACCGTCGCATTCTTTTAGTTTATATTGAAAACACTCTTTTTTGGTCAAATACAAACCCGTTAGTTTTTGGCACAAATTATATTTTGCTGTAAACTTGAAAAGTGCATTTTTGCCTTCCTGCAAAGTAGCAAAAGAAGTAATCTCTTTTTTGCGTCCATCAGCTTTTTCAAGCTTTAAAATAATATAACCGTTTGTGTCTTTCTCAGCATATAAAGCATATTGAAAAATTGTTTTTCGCTGTGAACGATTATATCTTGGACGGTTAATTTTTATTTCTTCACTTTCTTTTAAAAGCGCAATTAATTCACTTCCGGTTTCATCGTAGGTAATTGTAAAAACTTCGGCTTGGATTTTTTTACTTTTTGTAGTAATTCCGGTAAAATGCTGATTAACCCTTTTTCGAATATTCTGGCTTTTGCCGATGTAAATCAGCGTACCAATTTCGTTATGAATGTAATATGTACCTGTTTTAGCAGGCATTTGCCCTAAAAGATCCATTAATTTTGGGGCAATTCCTTTTTCGATTTCGAATTTTATAAAATCTTTTACGATTGTTTTCTCCAAATCTTTTTCTAAAAGCATTTTAAACAGCTTTGTCGTTGCTATTGCATCACCACTGGCGCGATGTCGGTCTGCCATAGGGATTCCGAGTGCACGGACTAATTTTCCTAAACTATAAGATTGCTGTTCGGGAATAAGTTTTTTTGCAAGTTCAACTGTACAAAGGGTTTTGGCTTCAAAATTATAACCTAAACGTCTGAATTCGGTACGGAGAATCCTATAGTCGAATGAAGCGTTGTGTGCTACAATAATACAATCAGAGGTGATTTCTATGATCCGTTTGGCAACTTCAAAAAATTTGGGTGCAGAACTAAGCATAGCATTGTTGATTCCGGTTAATTTAACCACGAAGGGCTGAATCGGAATTTCAGGATTGACAAGGCTGATGAATTGGTCCACTACTTCATGACCATCAAATTTATAAATGGCAATTTCAGTAATTCCTTCTTCATTAAACTGACCTCCAGTTGTTTCTATATCTAGTATTGCGTACATATTCAATGTCAAAATTCAATGTCAAAATTCAATTACAATATCAAAAATCAATATTTTAAACTTGAATTTTTGGTATTGCGATTGCAATTGTCATTGAATTATTTTTTATTTATTATCATTTTTGATGAAATTGCAACAAGTTGTTCTACTTCAATTAGAAGTTTGTTTCTTTTGTCATTATCACCTTCTTTAATGTAATCTAAAATTTTTAATGAGTTTCTGGATTCTTTTAACTCTTTTACAACTAATGAAACTTTAAAAATAAAATCTTTATCAGTTATAGTACCTTGTGCTTCTCCAAAATTTAATGAAGCACTCCCGGAGGATCTAATTAATTGATTTTTATAATATTCGTTTTCAAATAATTTTTCTAATTGTCTTGTAAAGAAAATACATTCTCCTACAAAGCGAACTAGTCTATCTTCAAAATTGAATATTTTTTCCATCAATTAATTTCTATTTTTTAAAATTGTTTTTTGCAATTACCATTGATTTTTGCCATTGAAGTTATCGCCCTCCAAAAATGCTGCTTCCAATTCTTACCATTGTGCTTCCGTATTCAATAGCGAGTTGATAATCGCCGGACATTCCCATTGAGATTGTTGAAAAATTATTCATTGCAGAATTATACTGCTGTAAATCTTTACCCTTTTTTAACGAATCAAAAATAGATTTTAAATGGGTAAATTCTTTTTTAACCTGATTTTGATTTTCAGTAAAAGTCGCCATTCCCATTAGGCCTAAAATACGGATATTTTTCATCTCTTTAAATTCAGTTGAAGATAAAAGTGAATTCAATTCTTTTTCGTCAAGGCCAAATTTCGTTTCTTCTTCGGCGATATGCATTTGAAGCAGACAATCAATAACCCTGTTATTTTTTAATGCCTGTTTATTGATTTCCTGTAATAATTTTAAGCTGTCAACACCATGAATCAAACTTACAAACGGAGCCATAAATTTGACTTTGTTCGTTTGTACATGACCGATCATATGCCATTGAATATCTTTTGGCATTTCTTCGTACTTATCTGTCATTTCCTGGATTTTGTTTTCTCCAAAAATGCGTTGACCTGCTTCGTAAGCTTCCATTAAGTCTGAAACGGGTTTTGTTTTAGAAACTGCAACTAAAGTTACGTTTGAAGGCAATGAAACCTTTATGGAATTTAAATTTGATGCTATTGACATGTTTTTTCTTTATGAAAGAATAAATTGTTTAGAAATTTTCTCTGCCTTTTTACTTTCACTGTAATCATAAAATCCTTCGCCGGATTTAACGCCTAATTTTCCTGCTCTTACCATATTTACCAACAATGGGCAAGGAGCATATTTTGGGTTTTTGAAACCTTCGTACATTACATTCAAAATAGCCAGACAAACATCAAGGCCAATAAAATCAGCTAATTGAAGAGGTCCCATTGGGTGTCCCATTCCTAATTTCATTACAGTATCAATTTCATAAACTCCGGCAACTTTATTGTATAACGTTTCAATTGCCTCATTTAGCATAGGCATCAAAATTCTGTTTGCTACAAAACCCGGATAATCGTTTACTTCAACAGGTGTTTTACCTAATTTTTCAGATAAATCCATGATGATTTTAGTTACTTCATCACTCGTATTATACCCGCGGATGATTTCAACCAGTTTCATAATGGGCACCGGATTCATAAAATGCATTCCGATAACACGTTCCGGATGTGCAACGACCGCTCCAATTTGTGTAATAGAAATTGAAGAAGTATTGGTTGCTAAAATTGTATTGTGTGAGCAGGCTTCATTTAATTGTTTGAAAATATTTAATTTTAATTCAACATTCTCAGTCGCAGCTTCCACTACTAAATCAACTCCAACAACACCATCTTTTATATCCGTATATGTAATAATATTCGTGATAGTTTTAGCTACATCTTCGGGAGTAATAGTTCCTTTTGATAGCATTCTGTCAAGATTAGCAGCAATAGTTGCCATTCCTTTGTCTAATGATTTTTCAGAAACATCAATGAGTTTTACAACAAAACCACTTTGTGCAAAAGTATGGGCAATTCCGTTACCCATTGTTCCAGCACCAATTACAGCTATAGTTTTCATTTAATTTTGTATTTGTATTTTAAAATTTAAGGTTTAAAGTTGCTTCTCAGCAAGCTTTAAACCTTAAAGATAATGAGTTTGTATTTTAATTATTTATCGAAACAATCAATAATCTGATAGGCTACACGTAATGCATCAGTTGCCTGTTCAAGTGTTACCACTGGTATAGTATCGGTAATAATTGCATTTGCGAATGATTCTAATTCATCTAAAATAGCATTATTTTGTTCTACATCAGGATTTGTAAAGTAGATTTGTTTTTTTACACCTTCGGCATTTTGCAGGATCATATCAAAAT
>JBDTRA010000123.1:0-11541 GCA_039931915.1 Flavobacterium sp.
AACATGTACCTGAGATGGATGATCCGACAGGATACAAAAGGTGTTGATTTGGGCATCTGGAAAAACATTCCGCCAGCCGTTCTTTCTTGCCCGCTCGATGTTCATTCCGGCAATGTAGCCCGTAAATTAGGATTGCTTACACGAAAGCAAAATGATGGAAAAGCATTAGCTGAATTAGACCTCAAACTTCGGGAAATGGACGCTAATGATCCTGTAAAATACGACTTCGCATTATTCGGCTTAGGTGTTTTTGAAGGATTTTAACAACAAATCCGAAAAAAAATCGTACTTTAATTACAAATTAGTATTTATGATTACGATTTTTGAGTTTTTAAAATTTTATCTTGTCCCCTCACTTCTAATCTGCCTTGTTATCCTGGTTGTTTTAATATGGAGTAAGCGCTTAATTATGCATAACTTCAATAAAAAAAAACAGCTCGTAATTCAAAATACCTATCTGTTTTTAGCTTCCTTAATTTTTGAAAAAAACAATAAAGAGAAAATCGAAGAAAAAATTACAAAACTAAAAAGTAAAATACCATTACATAAAAACTGGTGCAAGAAAATTGTCATCAATGAAATGATCCGGTTTAAAAAAAACCTGAAAGGAGAATCAGGCCCAATAATTATAGCATTATACAAAAAACTGAAATTACATTTTTACTCTGCCCGATTGGTTGCAGACTTAAGGTATTATCAAAAATGTGAAGGGTTTTATCAATTTCAGCATATCGATTTCAAACCAGCCAAAAAATTAATAAAACCTTACTTAACACATCGTGATCGAATTATTCGTTCTAACGCGTATGCCTGCTATTTGTCTTTGGTTGAGGGCAAATTAGAGCGGCTTGCAAATATTCCGGTAAAAATTTCGTTGTTAAACATTATTAAATTAATGGAACTCTTGCATATAAAAAAAATAAAATTGCCTACAAACATTGATGAATGGTTAGTTTCAGAAAATAAATCCGTTGTACGGTTAGGTATTAAGGCAATGGTTTTTTACAATTATGCCAATCAGGAAGAAAAAATTATTGAATTATTAAATTCCGAAGATGATATTTTAAGATTGGAAGCTATTTTGGCTTGTCGGGCATTATATTTTAAAAATGCGGAAACGGGATTAATTTCTATCTACTTACATGATAATGATAACAATAAAAAAGAAATTTTAAAGAGCTTAAAAGTAATTGGCGGAGAAAAATCAGTAGTGTTTTTAGAACAATTAATTTTATATGAAACTAATAAAACCTTGAAAATGTATGCCGTAAATGCATTAAACAGTATTGATAAAAAAATGGTAGAGAAATTAAGTTTAGACGACAACGATACACTCCGTATGCTAAATCATATAAACGACATTTATATTGTATGATAATAGAGATTTTAAAATCCTGTATAAGTGCTTATGAAATATTTATTTCGGTATTTTCCGGAATTTATATTCTGTTTTATATAATGCTTGCTATTTTATCCTATTCGGCTATTTTAAAACATTTACGATTTCAAAAATATTTAGAAGAAGAAACTTTATTTAAATCAAATTATTTAATAGGAGTTTCTGTTGTTGCCCCTGCTTTTAATGAGGGTGTAAATATTGTATATAATGTACGCTCATTATTGTCCTTAACGTATCCCAAATATGAAGTTATAATTGTAAATGACGGAAGCACGGACGATACTCTTGAGAAACTCATAACTGAATTCGAACTGGTAAAAGTTAATTTTTATTATCAGGAACATATCCCGACAAAAAAAATCAGGGGTCATTATAAATCAACAAACCCAATTTACTCTAAATTATTGGTCGTCGACAAAGAAAACGGAAAAAGTAAAGCCGATGCCTCAAACGCAGGAATAAATTCATCAAACTACCCTTTGTTTTTATGCACTGATGTGGATTGTATTCTAAAACAGGAAACCATTTTAAAACTGGCAAAACCTTTTATGGAACATAGCCAAAGAGTTATTGCAACCGGGGCCGGAATCAGAATTTCAAATTCTTGCGAAGTAAAAGAAGGTTTCCTGGTCAAAGTACATTTCCCAAAAGAATGGTATCCACGATTTCAGGAATTAGAGTATGTAAGGGCCTTTTTATTTGGAAGGATGGCCTGGAGCAAAATAAACGGCTTATTATTAGTTTCCGGAGGATTAGGGATGTTTGATAAAGAAATTGCCATAAAAGCAGGCGGTTATTGGCATAAATCGCTTGGTGAAGACATGGAACTCATTACGCGTATGCGGAAATACATGTATGACACCCATCAAAAATTCTTAATTAAATATATTCCCGAATCATTATGCTGGACAGAAGTTCCGTCTACAAAAGAAATTTTGTTAAGACAGCGTGTTCGCTGGGCAAGAGGGCTTATACAAACTTTATATTTACACCGTAACATGTTTTTCAAATTAAAATATGGCAGAACTGCATTTTTAATCCTGCCCTATTTCTTTTGGTTCGAATTTATGGTGCCTATTATTGAGGTCATAGGGCTGATTACCATTGTAATTGCTATTATATTTCAATTTATCAATATGAATTTCCTGTTTTGGGCAACCCTGGCTATATATTTGTTTTATTTATTAATTACGCTGGTATCCATATTTATAGATGAGATCTTATATAAAAATTACGACAGTTCGAAAGAATTAATGATTTTGGTGCTAATGGCAATCATAGAACCTATTGTTTACCATCCTATTTGTGTTTATGCCTCATTAAAAGGGTATTGGCATTTTTTTAATCAAAAAGAACAAAGCTGGGGCGTGATGACCCGAAAAGGATTTGCTACTCCTAAAAAAACATAAATCAAATGAAAACTTCTTTTATTTTATCCGTCGTCTTGTTTTTACTGGTCAGTAACAGCCCTGCTATTGCTCAAAAAATAGATGTCGACAGTTTACTGGTTCAACTTATTTCTGATTTTAAATTAGAAAAAAACACACTAGAAATAATTCAAAAAGCTAAAACCGGATTAAAAATAGCCCCGGATTATGTAGATTATTATTTATTGCTGGGACGAAGCTTTGAAAGAATTCAAATGACTGACAGTGCAAAGTTTTATTATAGAAAAGTAATTTCAAAAAGTGATAAATATCCTGACGCTTACCATTATTTAATCAATTTAGAAATAAGCAATCAGGAATACAATTCGGCAATAGGAGATATCGAAAAAGCAAAACTTCTTTATCCACAAAACCAACTTTATTACGATACAAAAAAATTAAACATCTATGAATTACAAGGTAATGAAGAGGCTGAATTAGAATTAATGACCCAATTGATTAAGGAAAACCCTAAAAACATTTCGTTCAAAGACCGGTATATTTTACTTTCCGGTAAAATAAAAGAAGACAGGATTGGCGTGCAATATACCCACACTTCCTTTAATCGGGATGGTTATGGCCCATGGAATCAGTATATGGTACAATATATCCGAACCCGAAATTGGGGATCATTAATAGCAAATATGAATGCCATGAACAGAAAATCTGATTCCGCAGAAGATGTAAACGGAATACAATATGAGCTTTCTTCTTATATTTTTACCACAAAAAGAGACTATTTGTTTTTAAATGCTGCTTTCAGCAATGACAGGGTTTATCCCAAATATAGATTAGGAGCTACCTATTTTATGAGTTTTTTAAAAAAATGGGAAGCCAATTTAGGATTTCGATATACCAAAACCAATACCGAAGATTTTCCTGCACTGGTTTTAGGATTTGGTACCTATTATAAATCATTTTGGTTTAATCTGAGCTCTTTTATTCAAAAATCTGATGATAAAACAAACCCTGCATTTACTTTTACTTCCCGTTATTATTTAGACACCAGATACGATTATTTATTTGCAATTTTGGGCTACGGAACTTCTCCTGACGATAATAATACTGCCGGGTTATATAGTGAAAGAATAAACCTTAGCTCTTATCGAATGGGAGCCGGAATAAGTAAAACAGTTTTTAGTAACTATATTGCAGGCTTCCAGTTTATGTACAATAATCAGGAGTATTCACCCGACAAAAAACAAAATGAATATGAAATAGCACTTTCCTTGCAATATAAATTTTAAGCCATGCAAAAGTGGATTTTTATACTTGGATTACTTTTCATTTTAAACCCAAAAATGATGTCGCAAAACGAGATTATATTACAACAATCCGCATCGAATACCCATATCAATTATACGGATGCACAATGTTTGACAGCAGCAAAAATCCTTAAGGAAAATTTAGACAAAATTAGCCCTGCTTCTTTTGAAATTGCTACAGATAAACCAGAAAACGGAATTGTTCTGGAAATTTTCCAATCTGAAGGAAAAGATTTTTTTGAAATTGATTCAGACACCAAAAAAATAACTTTAAAAGCAACATCCTCCTTATTTTTAGAATATGCCGTTTATAGTTTACTGGAATATTGGGAAATCCGAAAATTCACGCCCGAGTGTACTTATTATCCGAAATTTGAAGTTTTAAAATATCCGAAAAATAAAAAAATAAAAGAACAGCCTTCTTTTGATTTCAGGGGATTACTATATCCCGGAGTTTATGACACAGCTTTTAGAAAATGGCATAAAATAGACTGGTTTCAGGATGAATTTGGTCTGTGGGGTCATACTTTCGATCAACTTGTATCTGTAAAAGAATATTTTAAGGAAAATCCAAAAATGTTTGCTCTTTACGATCATAAACGACGTAGTGAATCTATTTGCTATTCAAATGATACGGTTTTCAAAATAATGCAAAATAATATAGCCAAAGCGATTCAGGAAAAACCAAATGCGTCCTATTTTTCGGTTAGCCATAATGATGATATAGTGTATTGTGAATGTAGTGATTGTCAAAAATTAAATCAAAAATACGGTTCACCTCAGGGAGCGCATTATTATTTTTTAAATCGGATAGCCAAACAATTCACTAAAACCAAAATTGTAACATTGGCCTATTTGTTTAGCTATCAGCCTCCTCAAAACTTAGTATTGGCTTCCAATTTATACCCAATAGTTTGCCCAATTGAAGCGAATCGTGGTCAGGCTCTAAACGAAGGCAACAATAGTAGTATTAAAAATGCGCTTCAAAAATGGGTAAAAATTTCCAAAAATGTAATGTTCTGGGATTATACTGTTGAGTTTTCAAATTATCTGTCACCCTTCCCAAACCTTCACACATTTTCTTCAAATTATACCTTTTTAAATACGATAGGAATAAAAGGTGTTTTTGCTCAGGGATATGCTGATGTACCCGGAAGTTTTAGCGAATTAAGAGAGTATGTTTTAGCAAAATTATTATGGAATTCGGCTCTTGATGTAAAAAAAACAACTTTAGATTTTTTAAGGGGTTATTATGGAAAAGGAGCTCCCTACATTCAGGAATATTTAGAAAATCTAACTAAAAATCAAAAAGAAAAAAATACTTATCTTGATATTTATTCCAATCCTGTTGAGCAGCGAAATAATTTCTTATCTTCTGAAAACATGGCGTTGTATGATGATTTACTTTCTAAAGCAGATAGTGCCGATGAAGATGTCCAGATAAAAAAAAGAATTAAAAAATTACGTCTTGATCTGGAATATGTGTTTTTTGAGCAGGCAAAATTTTACGGAAAAGAACCCCACGGAATGTATCAAAAAAAAGACGGGACTTTTTCAGTTAAAGACAATTTGGAAAACAGGGTTGAGGATTTTACAAAAAATTGTACTGAATTTGGAATTTACGAGCTTAGTGAAGGCGGTTTAACCCCCGAAGAATATCTGACTCAATGGAAATATATAGCCAAAAATAATGTTGTAGACCATTTAGGAGAAAACTTGAAATATGAATTTGTAACTCAGCCATCATCTGATTATAATGCTAAAAAAGAGAATGGGCTGAAAGATGGAATAAAAGGATACAAAGATTTTAATATTAACTGGACAGGCTGGTATGGACAGAATGCAGAACTCATTATTGATTGTAATAATACTGATTTTAATACGTTAGAATTTCAATGCTTAGAAGATCAGAGGCACTGGATATTTTTGCCATCTAAAATTATCTTAAAAGGCATGCGAAATCAAAAGTGGGAAATCATTAAAGAACAAAAAAATAAAGAATTAACAGAGAATTATAATTTAAATATAGAAAATTATAATTTTAGCAAGATTAGTTTTCGTAATTTTGACAAAATAAAGATTATTCTTATACCTGAACAAAAAGTCCCGGCATGGCGGGAAAGAAAAAATAAAAAGCCAATGCTGATGGTAGATGAAATAGTGCTGCTGCAAAAATAAAAAATACCTAAAAATACTCCAATGGACAGAAAAAGGATATTTATTATTGAGGACGACAACATGACTATTGAAATATTAAAATTCATATTTACCAAAGAAGGTTATGAACTTTTAATTTCAAAAGACGGGTTAGATGCCATTGAAAGAATTCCAAAAGAATTGCCTGATTTGGTCTTAACAGATATTATGCTTCCAATGAAATCAGGCCTTGAAGTCATACAGTTCATTAAAAGCAATCACCCTGACATTCCGGTTATCGCCTTGTCTTCTCTAGGTGAAGAAGAAAGAACCGTTACGGATGCTTTTAAATTAGGAGTTGATGATTTTATCGCTAAACCATTTAGTCCGAGCGAATTATTATTACGCACCAAAAGGTATTTAAAAGTAAAATTTTAGTAAATAAAGCAGTGATTGATTAACGATGTCTTCAGTATTTCTCTGTTATAAGGGGATTTAATGCTATCTTTGCAAAAAATTAAATGCAAATGAGCACGTTCGAAAAATTCAATCTTCCAAAATCAGTACAAAAAGCAATCGACGAATTAGGATTTGTTACTCCTACTCCTATTCAGGAAAAATCTTTTTCTGTGATTATGTCTGGAAGGGATATGATGGGAATTGCACAAACAGGTACAGGTAAAACATTTGCCTATTTATTGCCTTTATTAAAATTATACAAATTTACTCCGGGACATACTCCAAAAATAGTAATTCTTGTTCCTACTCGTGAACTTGTCGTTCAGGTTGTCGAAGAAGTAGAGAAATTGACCAAATACATGTCTGTTCGTACCATTGGGATTTTTGGTGGCGTCAACATCAACACGCAAAAAACAACTGTTTATCAAGGTTGCGATATTCTTGTGGGAACTCCGGGAAGAATAATGGATTTAACATTGGATAATGTGATTCGTTTTGAAGAAATGCAAAAATTGGTTATCGATGAATTTGACGAAATGCTGAATTTAGGTTTTCGTACTCAGTTGACAGCTATTTTGGCTATGATGCCAAAAAAACGTCAAAATATCTTATTTTCAGCGACAATGACTGACGAAGTAGATACAATTTTGAATGATTATTTTGATTATCCTGAAGAAGTTACTTTATCAGCATCAGGAACACCGCTTGAAAACATTACACAAATCAGCTATCAGGCTGCTAATTTCAATACAAAAATTAATCTTCTTAAACACTTATTACAAACCAACGAAGATATGAGTCGTGTGCTGGTTTTTGTGAATAACAAGAAGATATCGGATATGGTTCATGAACGTATCGAAGAAGATTTTGAAGGTCAGTTTGGTGTTATTCACTCTAATAAATCCCAAAATTATCGTTTGAGCACAATGGCTTCATTTCAGGAAGGAAATCTTAGAGGTTTGATTACCACAGATATTATGGCAAGAGGTTTGGACATTTCAAACATTACCCACGTAATTAATTTTGAGATGCCGGAATTACCGGAATTATACATGCACCGTATTGGTAGAACGGGTCGTGCCGATGCCACAGGAACAGCTATTAGCCTTATTGCTCCTCGCGAAGAAGAATCAAAAGTGGCTATCGAAGTGTTAATGAATACCGAATTAGCCGTTGAAGCTTTCCCTGAAGAAGTAGAAGTTTCATCCAAACTGATTGAACCGGAAAAGGACAGACAGCCGATTAAGTTTTTGATGAAAAAACAAAAACTGGAAGGAGATGGTGCTTTTCAGGAAAAAAGCAAAAAGAACAAGAAAGTCAATTTGGGCGGACCTGGAGTAACCAAGAAAAAAACGCATGGTTCTGTTAATCGAAACATGTTGAAGACCAGAGATAAGAAGAGAAAAGATAAAAATAAATAGTTTTTTTTAAGGTTCAAAGTTTTTAAGGCTCTGAGCGGCTACTGAGGTTCTGAGTTTAAAAACAGAAAGGCTCAAAGATGGTGAATTAAGTTGAATAACTTGAAACTTTACATCTTTGAGCCTTTGAACTTATAAGCTTTTAATAAACCTTTGAACCTTTGTACCTCTTAACTTTTTTTTAAAACTTAAATCTTCGTAAAAACCAATCCAACAGGCGAACACAATTCGATTCGTTTTCCTGTTTCTGTAAGCTTTCCAGTAGTTTTATCTCTTTTAAAAATAATAATATCATTCGTATATTGATGCGCTGCTAAAAGATAATTCCCTGACGGATCTATAGCGAAATCCCTTGGTCCTTTTCCGGAAGTACTTACTTGCTCTGTCAATTCCAAACTTCCATTTTTAAGGATTTTATATACTGAAATCGAATTTACATCACCCCGGTCAGAAACATATAAAAATTTACCATCAGGCGAAATTTTTATTGCTGCTGAACTATTTGCTCCTTTAAATCCTTTGGGAATAATATTTATTTCGTTTAAAAGTTTTAAACTTCCAGTTTTATCGTAAGCAAAAGTTGTTAAAGTTCCGTCTAATTCCTGCAGCAAATACACAAATTTTCCATCTTTGCTAAAAGTTAAATGCCTTGGACCACTTCCTTTTTTAACATCAACACTTCCTTTTAATGATAAAACTTCATGTGCTGCACCTGGATTATATTTATAGATAAAAACTTTATCCAAGCCTAAATCATTAGCTAAAACAAACTTTTTATCGGGAGAAAAAGCTACCATGTGCACGTGGGCTTTTTCCTGACGTGCTTCATTTGGTCCTTTACCTTCGTGCTGAATTAATTGCTGTCCTTCGGTAATACTTCCGTCAGCATTTTTCTTAAATACAGCAATATTTCCACCTGAATAATTAGCCGTAATTACATTTTTGCTATCATTAATCAAATGACAGGGATCAGCACCCAAAGCATCATTTTTATTTATTAGCTTTATTGTACCTGATTTAGAATCATAACCAAAAGCACTTACTGTACTTTGAGTTCCGTTTTCATTTACAGCATAAATAAATTTATTATCTGCTGAAACTGATAAATAACTAGGACTCAAAACATTTTCCGAAGAATTTTTTAATTTAAAATCTCCTGTATTCGCATTAAATTCGTAAACGTATATTCCGTTGCTCTGGCAAGTATTTGTATAAGTTCCTACCAATAAATTAAATTTATTTTGAGCTTGTACTGTGGTAAAACCCATAATTAAAAAAAATAAAATATATACTCTTTTCATTGTTTCAGATGTTTTTTCATTGTTTTTTGAATAGCTAAAATACTCAATATTTGCTTGCGAATGGTACTTTCATATTATAAATGAATTTTCAAAAGTTACATTATTCAAACTATATTTTAGTATTTTAAAGCATAGTAGGAAGTATAAATTCAATTTAATTAGGGTTTGCTTACAAACTCTTATATTACTTATAGGGTTTAACTAAAAATTTGTATTTTTGACAGCCTCTTCACGAAAAATAAAACGTAGTGAAGTAAATCTAAGCCGGAATGCATTTTAAACAACCCGAAATTTTATACTTTCTGTTTTTATTGATTGTTCCAATTTTGGTTCATTTATTTCAATTACGACGTTTTAAAACTTCTTATTTCACCAACGTCCGATTCCTGAAAGAACTTGCTGTTCAGACCCGTAAAAGTTCTAAAATCAAAAAAAGATTATTATTAGCAACTCGTCTATTATTGCTTACATGCATCATTGTAGCTTTTGCACAGCCTTTTTTTGAAGCAAAAGACAGTAAAAATGCTGCAAACGAAATGTATATTATTCTCGATAACTCGTTCAGTATGCAGGCCAAAGGCAAAAAGGGCGAATTATTAAAACGTGCCGTTCAGGAACTACTGGAAAACACTCCTGAAAATACTCAATTTTCGTTATTAACCAATACTGAAAATTACTGGAATACCGATATCAAATCTTCTAAAAGTGCTCTTCAAAACATAAAATACAGCGCTACTCCTTTTGAACTTTCGTCTATTATGGCGAAAATAAAAGCACATAAATCTGCTCATAAAAAAGACATTGTTATTATTACGGATGCAGTTGGCCTGACTGAGAAAGATGTAAAAAACAGTAGTACAGAAGACAAACCATATTTCATAATTCCCGAAGCAGAGCAAAAAAATAATATTTCTATTGACAGTGTTTACATCAATCAGACTTTAGAAAATTTTTACGAAATCTCTGTTAATTTATCTGCTTACGGCGAAGATTTTAAACCAATTTCGATGGCATTGTACAATCAAAATAAACTAATTGCCAAAACTATCATCAATTTTGATTCTAAGAAAAAGAAAATCAATTTTACGATTCCAAAAGAAGCTTTTCATGGATTTGTTACGATTGAAGACAATGGCCTGACGTATGACAACAAACTTTATTTTAGTATTTCAAAAGCTAAAAAAACGAATGTTATCAGTATTGGCGAACCTGAAAAAAGTAATTTCTTATCGAGAATTTATACATCCTCCGAATTCAATTTCAACAATTATTCTATCAGCAGTTTAGATTACAATAGCTTAGAGAAACAAAATACTATTATTTTAAATGAATTGGAAGAAGTGCCACAGGCTTTGCAGACAACTTTAAAAGCATTTGTGTCAAAAGGAGGAAATCTGGTAATCATTCCATCTGAAAAAACTTCGGTTACAAATTTAAATTCATTTCTGGGTAATTTTGGAAAAATTCAATTTAAAAACCTCCAAAACACAAGTAAACTAATTACCAAAATAAACTTCGACCATCCTTTATTTTCGGGCGTTTTTGAGAATAAAATAAGTAATTTCCAATATCCGAAAACAGCTAAATCTTTTGATATTTCGAGTCCATATCCAGCTGTTTTATCTTATGAGGATCAAAGTGTATTTTTGACAATGGTCCAAAATCCTGTTTCGAGGGTTTCAATTTTCTCAGCACCAATCAATACTACGAATTCAAACTTTCAGCAATCACCGTTAATTGTTCCTCTTTTTTATAAAATGGGTCAGAACAATCAGAAAACCGGAGTTAATGCATTGACAATTGGCAATAATCAGCCTTATTTTACAGATGTTTTATTGACGAAAGATGCGATTTTAGAAGTAAAAGGAAATGACGATTCTTTTATTCCAATTCAGCAGATATTGAATAATAAAGTAAAATTAACCTTTAATGATTTCCCTGAAACAGCTGGGAATTATAGTGTTTTTGATAAAAAAAATTGGGTAGAAAATGTGAGTTTCAATTACAAACGAAGCGAAAGTGATTTGAGTCAGGTGAATACAAATGTAGTTTCAGATTTTAAAACTGCCGATACTATTTCAACTATTTTTAACACCTTACAAACTGAGCGGACTGACAGCCAAATTTGGAAATGGT
>JBDTRA010000124.1:0-11493 GCA_039931915.1 Flavobacterium sp.
AAATGGTGGTCAATTTAAACTGGAATGGAGTGGTCAATTTAACCGGTTGTTCCAAGCTAACTATAGATTTTGGTAATATTGTTAATTTAAATTCAGGTGAGACTTTACCGCTAGTTAGTGAATATTTTTATTTGCATTGATTTTGGTATATTATTCTTTAGATTCAAGAATTTCATTTAATTCTTCAATTCTTTTTTCAGTTTTCTCAGTAAGGCAATTATTTAAAAAAGCATTATAGAGACTGCCATTCATATCTTTTGTCTCTTCTTCACAAGAAATGTCCCTATATTTTATCCATTTTCTCTGCTCATTTCTTAAAGTTGTTTTTTCAGATTCATCTAGTACTGACATAACTTGTTTGTATAGGGTATTCAATTTTTTATCAGCTACTTCAAGTTCATCTGCTGATTTTATATTGCTACCCATATCATTTTCACCTAAATTAATATTATTAATTGAGGAAGTATCTTCTTGTGTAGCCATTTTTATAGAATCTTGATAGACTTTTGTTTTGTATTTATTTAGTCCATCAGCTATTGAATCTTCTGACTTAACAGCTAAAATAGAATCTTGCTGTATTCTATCTATTTCATTTTGGTTTGAAATATTTTTATTTTTAAAATCGTTATAGTACCACCCAACAAAAATTAAAATTATTATTGTCCCAAAAAATATATAATAACTTTTGTTAGATTTTTGGTTATCTGCAATATTTTTTTGAGATTCATTTAAATCAATAAATTGTTGAACTTCTTTAAAAGTATTATTTATTTCTAATGAAGAGTCTGAAATAAAATTATAATTACAGGTGCTACATTTTTTAGTATATATTGGCAATAAAATTTTACAATTAGGGCATTCTTTTTTATTAGAATGCAAATTAGGTATGGTTTTAATTGTTGATACTGCTCTTTTTTCGATTGTATCGGAATTTAATTCTTTAACTTGAGTAATGTCAGATTTCAATTTTTGAAACTCTTCTTCAGAAATTAAACCTTCATCTAAAAATATTTTAATTTTTTTTAAACTTTCTAATTTATCCATCTTTTGTTTTTAACTAATAGCTTTCTTTACCGTAATAATAATTAATTATATCTTGAGCCTGTGCCTTTACAAATACGACAAGTTATCATTTCTCTTTCTCCATTACCAAGGTTTCGCCCCAGTTCATACCCCTTTCCTTTGCATAAAGGACAAGCATTAGGTTCATGTAAATTGCCATCTTTATCAGTAGTGTAATTGCTATTATTCGGAGAGTTAGTTTGTGAATCTTCTAAATCAACTCCATATTTTTTTGCAATATCCTTAAATTGTTGATTGTGTTTTCTACCACAGGCAGGACTGCAAATTAGACCTTGATTTCCTTCTTCCAGCTCTTTCCAAACTCCTTCTGAAACTTCCTCGTAACCTCGATTATTAAATTCTTTACCACAAATTGAACAAATATTAGAAGTTGATTCAATTGAATTACTAACAGAATCAACAGTTGGAGAATTAAATTCTTCAGATTTTTGGCTCTTATTATTATGTAATTGCAAATAAAACAAACCAATACATACAACAATTAGAATGGGATTTAATATTCTTTTATTAGAATTATAAAAAGTCTCTTTTTGATTATTGTTTTGATTTTTATTTATCTCAGAAACCTTATTCCCTGATTTAGATTCTAATGAATCAATATTTACTCTTACGTTAGTATCAAGAAATAATTCTTTCTTTAAAAGCTCATATTCATCTTTTGTAATTGCATTTGATTTATATAATTCAATTAAATCGTTTAATCTATTTATTTTATCATTCATAATATCGTTTACTCTATGTATGTTGTCATAACTTTTTACGAAAATGGTTTATACAGTCAAAAATGATTTTTTTTAATAATCACTCTACTCTACAATCTAATTTACCGTTTAAATAATATTCTTTTTCTCTAATCTGTCCATTATCATAATACCAAATACACTCTCCGTCAAGCATACCATTTCTGTAATTATGTTTGGCACTTAATCTATTATTTGACATTTTAAGATTTCCATTGACAGCTTTATTTACGTTTTCAATTCGTTCGTAATTCATATCATAAAATAACCACTCTCCTTCTCGTTTTCTATTTTTATAAAATCCTTTTATCTCTATTTGTCCATTCGCATAATATTTAATCCATTCTCCATCTAGTTGATTTTCATTATGATTTTCAATTAATTCTCCATTCTTATCATAAGTATTTGATAATCTATCTATATCGTAATCATCACTTATTAATTCACCAACTTTATAATTTTCTATCACTTTAACGCTCCCATTTTCCTCATACTGTGTCCAAATTCCTTCCTTATTACCATTTTTGTAAAATCCTTTTTCATAAATTTGACCATTACCAAAATAACTAATAGATTCGCCAGTTTTGCAGTTTTCCTCACCTTTAATTTTTCCACTTATAGCATAATAATAGATTATTTTCCCTGTTGACAAATTTATTTTTACTTTAATATCTCCATTTTCATAATAACCAACATATTCACTAGTTTCATAGTTAATTTTTGTTTTAATTTTACCATTTTCATGGTTGAAAATCCATTCACCAACTGGTTTTTCTCCTTCATACTTTCCTTTTCCTAGTACTTTCCCTTTTTTATCATAAAAAAACCATTCACCATTAGAATAATTTATCTTTTCTTCAATTTGCCCATTATCATAATATGAAATCAGCTCACCTGATGAAAAATTTCTTTCACTACTAATTAATTTACTATCAAAATACCAAATCCATTCGCCTGCTGGTTTTCCATCTTCGAATTTACCTTTTTCCCAAATTTTCCCTTCATCAGAATATGAAAACCATTCTCCATTAGAGCAGTTACCCTTACTTCTTATTTTACCATTTTCATAATATGAAATCCAATCATCAATTAATTCTCCATTTACATATTTTCCTTTTTCCTTAATTTGTCCCTTTTCGTAATAAGAAATCCAGCTCCCATCTCGTCGTCCATTACTAATATTTATGTCGCTTTCTATGTAATTAATTCCTTCTACTATAAAATTATCATCATTGACATAATGCTCTTTTATTGCTCTTGAGAAATCAGCATCTTTGTTGACACTGTAGTTTTTTGATAATTGAGATTCTTGAATTTTATAATTTTCTGTATCTGACTTTAATCTATTAATTGAAAACCATCCTTTATCATTTGTTCCTTTGCTATACTTAATATATTTATCAATATCGTTGCTTCTTCCATTATCATAAAATATATCAGAATTATTATTTAAGTATTTTCCACTTTCATGAATTTGACCACTTTCGTAGTACGAATTCCATTCTTCAGTTAAATAATCTCTCTTTTCTTTTATTTGTCCATTTTCATAATAAGTAATCCAGATTCCGACAGGTTTGCCATCTTTGTAGTTTCCTTTATATTTTAATTGATTGTTTTCATAATATAAAATCCATTCTCCTGTCAAAAAACTTCTCTTATCTACAATCTTACCATTTTCATAATATTTAATGTATTCATTAACCTTTTCATTATCACCATAATTTACTTTAATATTTATTTGTCCATTATGATAATATAAAATCCATTCGCTAATTCTTATACCATTCAAATATTTTCCTTTACATTGAATCTGACCATCTTTGTAATACGATTTAGTTTCATATAAATTATCTGATTTAAAAGCGGTTTGAATTTCATTATTAGGAGTTTCCTTTTTATCTTGGTTTCCATCCTCGATTTTAATAGTAGGTACTTTTAAAATCATACCTAACTGAATCCCTTTCTCTTTAAGTACTGGATTGAATTCAATTAATTCTTCAGCACTTAAATTGTACATATTTGACACACTATATATGGTCTCTTTTGACTTCACTTCATGGTTAGAAAAATTAGTTTTATAATTTTGTGAATAAAAAGAATTTGAAAAAAAAGATAAAGCAATAAGGATAATATATTTCATAAATAATTGTTTTCTTAGTTTAATTATAACCAAAATTCACGCTTTCATAATATTTCAAGTCGTTTACTAAATCATTATATGGCATAGTGACTTATAGTTTGTGAATATGGTGGGGTTTTATTCTACAATTTTCCACATATAAGAATCTCCATCAACTGTTACGTCAACTTGATAAGTATATTCTTGTCCGCCCTCTGTAGTTTTAAGAATACCTGAATATTCTTTATCTCCTTTATGTAAAAGGTCAAAACTGTTTATTATGAGACTAAGCCCATTATTAGATGCCCTTTTTTGAAGTTCTACGTTAATATCATTTCTCACTTTTGCAGTTAATTGGTCTTTGGAAACACCATTATTGCATGAAATAAGTAAAATGCAAATTATTAGAGTGTAGAGAATGTTTTTCATTGTTTTTTTAGTTAAAGTGATTTATAATTCCTATCATATACTAAATCAAGTGCATTTGTATATATTTCTTGATTTTTAATCATAATACAATGAATTCCAAAGCAAGCTTTTTGATTATCATCGATACTATATATTTCTTCGATTTTAGCGTTATTTCCCCACTGTCGTCCATCCATTCTTAGAAACAAAACAAGATGTTTGGGTTCGCCATTTTGATTTGCAACTTTATTATAGTATATCGCAAAACCTTTAGATATATGACCAAAACCATATTCTTCTTTATCAGGTTCTCCTAAATATAATTTAGCTTTTTTAATTGTTGCATCTGTTAAAGTTAATTGTATTTCATTGAAAGCTTTTAGATTATCATTTTCAGAAATTTCATTTCCTATTTTATTATTTTGTACATTTTGGTAATCGAAACCATATCGTCTTGACAAGTATAAAAGTGTTAATAATCCTTTAGATTTATTTGTCTCTTCATCAAGGATAATTTCATTTTGAATTTTTTGTCCAACTCTTTTCAATTTGTTTTCAACTGAATCTTTTATTGTTTTTATATCACTAATCCAATAATTTTCTTTAATTACTTTTGAATCGTTGAAATAAATTAATGCCTTATAGTCTATTGCATTAGAAAAATCCATCTTCTTTTTTTGATATGCAAAAACATTATTATTATCTTTAAAATAATAATCTTCTTCTGTAATATAATCTTCACCATCTCCTCCTACAACATTCAATTTAATTATCTTACCATTTTTTAACCAATATTTATAATTATTATTTGAAACACTATCGGCAAGTTTTTCAATAATATTCTTATTTATGCTTGAGAGTTCTTCTTCTGCATCAAATCTGCTTTCATTTTTAGCAATTGTATTGACTACATTTTCTTTCTTAGAATTAGATATACATGATTGCAATAAAAATAATATTGCGATAAGTTTTATGATAGTTTTCATTTTCAACTTTGTAAATTATATGATTTTTTTCGTGATGTATTTTAGAATTGCTTAATCTAAAACTGCTTTGTCTCCATTTCGGGTATTACCACAACTAGGACACATTGGTATTTTTCCCATAAAATTTTATATTATATTCCAAACCTACATTATAATTTCTATTAAAAAATTAACAGTTAGTTACCGTGTAGATTCTATGATTTAACGTATGGTTTTAAAGTTTCCCCAAACATAATTTAATACTTCAATTAACAAATTATTGTATGTTATAAAAAATAACCATTATCCTCAAATTGACTTGAAATAGAAACTATGGTTAATAGTTGTGAATTGAAACGTATGTAGTTGCGTATTAATAAGTTGAGAATGACTCGTGGATTGTGGCAAGCAAAACTTGGTTTGATAATATTAAAAGACCAGCAATCCATCCACAAAGTCGAAGCAGGTGAATTTAATCCTACCTATCTTTATCTACTTGAAATCTGCAAAGGACTTGAAATAACTCTCAGTGAGTTGTTTGACTTTTGACAATTCTCATTTATAATATCAAAAGAACATTAGCAAATCTCATTTTAGTTATACAATCCAATATTTTATAAAAAAAACCACAGATTTCTCTGTGGTTAAAATAATAATATTAAAAATTGTTAAATGATTACTGAATTTCAAGATTAAAGAATTCCCCTTTAGAAATACTTACATATTGAGGTATTGATGAATCAAAACACCCGACATTTTCATACCAATTTTTAAAAGTAGGAGAGCCTGAATTATAATAAACGTTGTGTAAATTAGTAAAATAAAATTCCCCACTTATTCTTTTTCCAGAAACAGATGTAATCTTAATTTGACCAGTTGTACTATTATCTATCTCAATGTTTAGATAACCACAAATTCCTGTCCAACTATTGGGTTTGTCATTTTTTAAAGAAAAATTTCCAGAAGTGTTAATTCTAGAAATATTATAAAGCTGACCAGTTTTCAAAGACTCTGTTGCAATAAATGATAAATAAAACGGAACTGAAACATGAGCTTTTTCGTCAGAATCAACACCTTTTCTATCCACGAATGTATTCAAAGAGTATTCTGTCGTTCCATTTTTTTGTAAACTACTCCCCCAATAGTTAAGTTCATCATATTCACTTTTATAATCATTAAATCCATCTAAAGTAAATTTTACTTTTAAATCTGGATTTAAATCATCTGGATTTGAATTGTCTGAATTATCACTACTACAATTGGTTAAAGAAGTAACTATTAAAGCCAGAAAACAAACATTTTTCAAAAATCTAAATCTTTTCATTTATTATTGTTTTTAATTAATATCAATCAAAAATATAGTAAATGGATTCCTTGAAAATAGTGAATTAGTTTCCGTATAAGTTTATTGATTATCCGTCAAAAATCAGCTGATTAGAAGCTTTAAAACAACTGAACTCCCTTCATTTAGTATTGAGGAAATAATTATTGGATGAACATTATCAACTTGAAATAAGGCGATTCGCTCTTTGGCTAAATCTATTCCTTTTGAAGCGTGAAGCTTGTTTAAATTACCTGAAATCATTCCCTTACCATTATCGGCAACTTTGCAAAATAGATAATTTTCTTTCTGTTTAAAGGAAAGTGTAAGTTTTGGTTGTATGGAATGAGAATCAAAAGCATGGACAAATACATTTTCGATAAAAGGCTGAATTAGCATCGGAGGAATTTCAGTTTCAAATAAGTCTAGTTCCTTATCAATACTTAATTCAACGGTCACTTGATTTTTAAAACGCATATTTTCAAGTGCAATGTACGATTTTAGATAGTCGATTTCATCAGATAATGCAATTCGCTGTTTAGAAGAATTGTTAAGTGTTTGACGAATTATTTTCGAAAATTCACCCATATACATTAGTGCATCATCTGTATTATTATCAATGATATAGTTCTGGATAGAATTCATTGCATTAAAGATAAAATGAGGGTTCATTTGGCTTTGTAATGCTTCCATTTTGGTTTCAGCCAAACGTTTTTGAACCTCAGATTTCGCTCGTTCTTCATTTTTAATCCTACGAATCCGATTCAAATAAATTATATAAGTCCCAATTGAAATGAAGGTAAAACTACCTAGTAAGAACCACCACGTTTTCCAGAATGGTGGAGTAATCACAATTTTTAAAATATCTTTTGTGGTTACTACACCTAGGAATAAATCTCTGGTTTCAAGCCTAATTTTGAAGTGTCCAGTTGGCAAATAAGTAAGATTTATGTTTTTGTCTTTAGTCCATTTACTCCAACTTGAATTTGGTAAGCCTATAAGTCTATAACGGTATTCTAGTTTGTTTGGGTATTGAGTATGTTGAGGTTCGAATCCAATTGAAATTGTATTTCTATTATAAGACAGTACAATTTCATTTGAATCATAGTTCAGCCACTTGAATTGAGATTTGCCTATTGTTTCAAAATTGACATCTATTGTCGTGATTTTTATTTTTATGGAGCTGTTTTTTAAAGATATATAGTTTTTAAAATCAAATTCAAAATAACCATTTTGAGTTCCTATGGTTAAAACCGTTCCTTTGATATTTGATGATGTAAAAGCTTTGGAGGTCAATCCTTGTTCTTCATCAATCAAACGAATTGAACCATTAGTATAAATATTTAATCCTTTTTCTGTTCCTATAAACAATAGGTCTTTATAGCATTCTAAAAATGAAATCGAATTACCAATTAATTGCTTTCGGTCAATTTTTTTTATTATTTTAAATCCTTCTGAGACATCAATAATAAAAATATCTCCAAAAGCATTTGCAAGAACAAGTTGCTTTCTTTCATTTATTTTAGCTTGAACGAATTCATTCTCTTTCCATATTCTATTGAAATAATACGACTTAAAAGTATTGTTTTGGTACTGATATAAACCGCCAGAAGAAGATACTATGTGGAATTTGCCATCTATTTGAAAAATCGCAAAAGCATCTTTGGGATAATTTAAGTTTTTGGATTCATATTCTTTAAATCCAGAATTATTTCTAAAATCATCAACTGTACAAAATCTCCCATAAGCAACCTGAAACAGTAGTTTATTTTGATTTACAAAATCATAAGCACTTACGGAATAAGGATAATATTCTTTAATTTTTCCTTCTGTATTTACTCCAAACAAACCAATAGTAGAATTTACCCAAATAATAGAATTTACAATTTTAAAACCTCTTACTTCAAAAGCTTCCAATCTAGTTTTTGAAAAAGAAACTTGATAATCATATTTTTCAAGTTTAGGATTATTTTCAAATGAAGAATGTGCAAAATCATAAAAATTATTATTACTAATTTCATTCAAAACTTTATTTTGTTTCAAGAAAAGTAATCCTCCTTTATACAGTATTAAATCTGTATCCGAAGATGTACCAAGCGAAACAACCTCTAACTTTTGTTTATTGTAAAATGAAGGGAGATAGTATTTAATTTGTTCGCTCAAATCAACTATATATAAACCTTTGTCAGTTGTGCCAATATATAGTATCTCTTTTTTATCATCATAAAATAAAGTCCAGACTTCAGAACTTTCAATTCCTAACTCATTATTTATATTTTTAATTTGATTTTTGAATGATTTAAAAATGCCTCCAGTCACAAAATTAATTCCATTACCAGCCAAATAGACACTGCCTCTTTTATCTGTTACATAATTCCAGAATACAGTACTTCCAAAATGAGTTTTGGAAGGTTTATTAGCCAAATAATCTTTGATGCTAATTTTAGACACTGCTCCATTTATTGAATCTGAATGGCAGATTAAAAGGCTATCTTTTACTTTATGAATTGAAAAAATATCGGGTCGTTTATGATTTATCAGCCTTATACTTTTAGTCTCTAAATCAATTTTCCAGAATCCATCATTAAAAGTTCCAAAATATATTTTAGAATTTATCTCAACAAAATCCATTACCTGAAATAAATTTCGGCAACCAGTGATTTTTTTGCTTAAAATGATTTTTTTTGTTTTAATATCAAGGACTGAAATACCAAATTCAGTTCCGATGTAAAGAAGATTTTTATGGATAAATATCCTTCTAATTTTATTGTTAATCAATCCGCTCTTCTGATTGAATACAATAAATTTTTTACCATCGTAAAAGCTCAAACCTCCACCATGACTACCAAACCACATATTTTTATTACTGTCTTCTAAAATAGCCCAGCAACTATTATGCGCTAATCCGTCTGAAGTATAATAATTCTTTACAGCTCCGTTTTGAATAGCAGAAATCCCATTAGCCGTTCCAACCCAAAGAATGCCTCTGGTATCCTTATAAATTGAATAAATACTATTATTTGGTAGCCCGTCATTTATAGAAATATTCTTCGATGGAAACTGTTGAGAAAAAACTATCTCAACAAATAAAAGAAGTATTATTAATAGATTATTTTTTTTGAATGATAGCATTTATAAAATCGTCTTTTTTTCTAACAGATACAGGTAAAGTTTCTCCATTGCAAAGCTCTACTAGGAGTTCATTTGTTTTGTTGAATCGGGCAACGTAGTTAAGATTTACTAAATAAGATTTATGAATTCTTTGAAAAATAGAACTTGGAAGCAGTTCTTCAATGTATTTCAAAGTTTTCGATAGGACAATACTTTTACCATCTAAGCAAACAATTTTGCAATAATTACTATCTGCTTCACAGTACAAAATTGCATTAGTTTTAAGCAATTCAAATCCGTTTTCTGTAGGTAGTGCAATCCTGTTGTATTCAGAACCTCCAGTATCAACATTTTCTAAAAGTAGCTTTAGTTTTTCTCCCTGAGATGCTTTATGTTGTTTATCATCATACTTTTTGATGGTTTCTAACAAATCAATATAATTGATTGGTTTTAACAAATAATCTAAAGCACTACATTTTATTGCATCAATAGCAAATTCTGAATGAGCCGTTGTGAAAATCACTTCAAACTTAACTTTATTAAGTTCTTTAAAAAGTTGGAAACCATTTTTATTTGGCATCTGAACATCAAGAAAAACTAATTCTGGGTTGTGTTGTTCAATAGATATAATAGCCTCATCCACACTTTCGCATTTGTCGAGAATTAAAAATTTTTCAGGAAAATAACGAATCAAAAGCTTTCCTAAAAACTCTCTAGCATTATATTCATCATCTATAATAATTGTCTTAATCATTTTATAAATATAATGAAACTTGTATTAATTCATATAACAGGATTAGTAAACGTAGCAAAATTAGTGATAAACGTAGATAAATTTTAAAATCCTTCAAAAATCCCTAAACCAAATAATGCAAAATCATATTTTACTGGGTCATTTTGGTCAAGAAGTCTCAAATTAGTATCTAATTCTAATAAAGCTTTTCCATCGTTTTGTTTACGTTCCAATAATCCTAATTTTCGAGCAACATTCCCAGAATGTACATCCAATGGACAAGAAAGTTTGGATGGAGAAATAGTATTCCAAATCCCCAAATCAACACCAGAACTATCATTTCTTATGAACCACCTCAAGCACATATTAATTCGTTTTGCAACAGAACCTTTGTACGGGTCAGCAACATGTTTTCTAGTTCTGTACAAATGAGGGATTTCAAAGAAAATTCCATTAAGAGCATGGATTGCTGGTTGTAGAGAATCATCTGCTTGATGTTTAAAAAATATAACTTCTAAGCCATTATGATTACTATAAATGTTTTGGAGAGCTTTAATAAAAGTTTTAAAATCATCAGAGTTAAAAGTGCGATGTACAAAACCTTCTAATCTTTCCAATTGATAATCATCATGACTCATAACAAAATCATAAGGTGAATTACCTAGTAAATCCATCATACGATGTCCGTTTTTAGTAATCATCTTTCGATTTCCCCATGCTATAGTTGAAGCAAGAAATCCAGCAATTTCAATATCTTCTTTTAATGAGTAACGATGTGGTATACTTATTGGGTCAGGTTCGATAAAATCAATTGTATTGTATTGAAGTACTTTAGAGTCAAGAAAATCTTTTAATTCATTTTTAGGCATTACCATAATAGGAGACTTGTAATGTGTTATTTCTCTGCAAATATAATTCTTTGCGTTTACATATAGATACTACCTTAATTACCTGTACTAACATGTACCTGAGATGGATGATCCGACAGGATACAAAAGGTGTTGATTTGGGCA
>JBDTRA010000125.1:0-11444 GCA_039931915.1 Flavobacterium sp.
CAATGCTTCCGGAGGAAATTCAGCAGTATTTTATTTCACATAAAAATGTCTGTGGAAGACTTAAAAATGAACAGTTAAGTGAAATAAATATTCAGATTCCATCTCAAATATTACACAGCCAAATCCATTATCAAAAAATGTTTTTATTGGCACTTTTCATAGCTATGGGCACTACATTATTTAGTTGTCAAGACAAAGACGGAAATAAGAAAAAAATAGATAAAGTTGAAGTTGTAGAAGATGTCAAACCAGAACAACACGCTACTACTGGAATTATTTTGATGCCTATAGACAAACTAAACGCCGAAGAACATTCTCAATCTGGACAAGAGGAACCTCAATCTGGACATTACGGAATTATTTATAATTCAAATGATTTAGACGTTGCAGCTGTTCCAAAAAATGGAATAAAAAAATTCAATTCTAATTTTTCAAAAAATCTTATCACAGCAAAACAAGGAGAAATATCCGTTTTATTTGTAATTGAAGGCGACGGAAGTCTTAGCAATTTTAATATACTTGAAAATACAACATCAGCAAGTGAAAAAGATATTATCGGAATTTTAGAAAAAAATCCAAAGTGGATTCCGGGTAAACGAAAAAATCGAGTTGTGCGCTCCACTTACACTTTGCAAATTCCATTTAAGTAATAAAGAATGAAACATAAAATAACCATTCCTAAACCATGCCACGAAAGCTGGGATAAAATGACTCCAAACGAAAACGGTCGTTTTTGCCTGAGCTGTTCTAAAATTGTTGTCGACTTCACTTCAATGCTTCCGGAAGAAATTCAACATTATTTCATCCAAAATCAAAACGAAAAGATTTGTGGAAAATTTAGAAAGTCACAATTGGATACTATTACCATACAAATTCCGAATCGCATTTTATATTCTCAAACGAATTATCATAAAATGTTTTTACTGGCTTTGTTTATTGCGATGGGAACAACTTTGTTTAGCTGCTCAGATAAAAATGGAGATAAAAAGAGAATTGATAAAATTGAAGTCGTTGAAGATTCTACAAGTATAAAAAATACTCAAATAGATTCTACCTCCATTGATAAAAAAGAAATAGTAAAAAATCAAAAATCTAAACTAACTAAACGGGCTAAACATTCATTTAGCAAAACTGAAGAAGTCATTTTCCTTAAAAAAACAGAATGCAGAGCTGAAACTATTTTCAATGACATTTATGAAGACAATAATGTTTACGGAACCGTTGGTATTGATGTTCTTCCCGATTATCCTGGAGGTATTGACGTCTTTTATAATCTTTTCAGAAATGAATATAAAATTCCTAAAGCTTTAAAAAAATCAACCGGAGAAATTAAAATGTCTTTTGTAATTGAAAAGGATGGAGCTTTAAATGAAATAAAGACTATTGAAAGTCTTGGTTTTGCAAGCGAAGACGACGCGATTAGAATTTTACAAAAATCGGTTAAATGGGCTCCAGGCGAAATAAACGGGAGAAAAGTCAGGACTTATTATGACTTTTTAATTAAACTTGACTTAGACACTCTCAATATTAAGAAAAGAAAAAGAAAATTTTCAAAAATCACTTCCGTCAAAGTGACTAAAACTCGAGATGATTCTGAAAACAAATAATAATTTTTATATTTCATAAAATACGATTATAAATGTAAAACATGAAACTCAAAATAACCATTCCGGCACCCTGTCAGATACATACTTTCAATCATAAAATATTTTTAATATTTTTTATTCTTTTCATTGGAACAACTTTATTTAGCTGTACCGATAAAAACAACAAAAAACAAAATAACGAAATTGAAGCTGTTGATGCAAAAGATAAAATCAACAAATCAGGACAGATTCCTGGTTCCTCTCAGCTATCAAAAAAAGATAGTCAGGAACATCCTGAAAAAAATATTGAAATCAATAATGAAGAAATTATTTCATCATCCACAAAGGCTAATCATGTAAAATCTACAAAACCCAAAGAAAATAAAAACCCACAATCTGAGAAAACAAACAATGAGAAAAACAGCTCTGCAAAGGTAATGATTAAAGCTACTCCTGCTGGAGAAATTGTATCTCAAACCAATGCAGAATTTCCTGGCGGAATAGAACAGTTTCATACCTTTTTTATGAAAGAATATAAAAAACCGGAAGGTGTAAATTATTGGAAACTCAATCTTAATCTCGCATTTGCAGTAGAAAAAAACGGTACAATTTCATTTCTGGAATGTTCGCCGGCAATTGAAGAACCTCTGGAAAAAGAAATTATCAGGGTTCTCAGCTTATGCCCTAAATGGCAGCCTGGCGAATTTAACGGAAAAAAAATCAGGATGCAATACTCTGTTCCTATTTTATTGAAATAAGACTCTGCCAAAAAAATTAAATTTAAAACCGTAAATTTGCTTTTTATCATCAATAATGAAAAGCGATTTACTTTCAAACATATACAATCCCGCCGATTTACGTCTCTTAAAAGAAGATCAACTTGCTCAGGTTGCCCATGAATTGCGTGACTTTATCATCGATATTGTTTCGGTAAAAGAAGGACATTTGGGTGCCAGTTTGGGGGTTGTAGAACTTACAATTGCTTTGCATTATGTTTTTAATACCCCCGATGATTTATTGGTTTGGGATGTTGGACATCAGGCTTACGGGCATAAAATCCTGACTGAAAGAAGGGAAAATTTTGATACCAACAGACAACTCGGCGGTATTTCCGGTTTCCCAAGAAGAAGTGAAAGCATTTACGATACTTTTGGGGTTGGCCATTCGTCTACATCAATTTCTGCTGCACTGGGAATGGCGATTGCTTCTCAGTTAAAAGGCGAAGTCGATAAACAGCATATTGCAGTTATTGGCGATGCTTCTATCGCATCAGGAATGGCTTTTGAAGGGTTGAATCATGCCGGTGTAACTGATGCTAATTTATTGGTAATCCTAAATGACAATGCTATCGGAATTGACCCGAGCGTTGGTGCTCTCAAACAATACCTTACGGCCGTTAAGGAAGGGAAAAATCCGAAGAAGAATAATATGATCAAATCATTGAATTTTGATTATTCGGGTCCAATTGACGGTCATGATTTGATGGGTTTGATAAAAGAATTGAAGCGTTTAAAAAACATCAAAGGCCCTAAATTCCTTCATATCGTAACCACAAAGGGAAAAGGTCTGCTTCAAGCTGAAGAAAACCAGGTGAAATATCATGCTCCGGGAAAATTTGATGCTTCTACAGGAGAGATTCATTTAAAATCTGAAGAAAATTTACCTCCTAAATATCAGGATGTTTTTGGTTTAACGATTTTAGATTTAGCCAAAAAGAACGAAAAAATTATCGGAATTACTCCTGCAATGCCATCTGGAAGTTCCTTGAAATTTATGATGGATGAAATTCCGGAACGCGCTTTTGATGTTGGAATTGCTGAGCAGCATGCCGTAACCCTTGCCGCCGGAATGGCCACTCAGGGCATGATTGTCTATTGCAATATTTACTCCACATTTTTACAGCGTGCTTACGATCAGGTAATTCATGATGTGGCATTGCAAAATTTACCTGTTATTTTTTGTTTAGATCGTGCCGGTTTGGTTGGCGAAGATGGTGCAACACATCATGGCGTTTTCGATATTGCGTATTTACGTGCCATACCAAATCTGATAATTTATGCTCCAATCAATGAAATTGCCTTGCAAAACATTTTGTATACTGCTCAATTAGGCTTAAAAAATCCGATTGCGATTCGATATCCAAGAGGTCGTGGTGTTTTACCGGATTGGGAAGTAAAAAATTTCGGACATTATGAAACTATTGAAATTGGAGAAGCAAACTGCTTAAAAAAAGGAATTAAAACTGCCGTATTGTCAACAGGGACCATCGGAAATAATGTGATTGCAGCATTAAGCGAATTCCCGGATTCCGAAAGTATTGCCCATTATGATTTTCCATTCATAAAGCCCTTAAATTACAACACTTTACACCATATTTTCTCTAATTTCAACCATATAATTACTATTGAAGACGGAACTATAAAAGGAGGTTTTGGGAGTGCTGTTTTGGAGTTTGCTGCAGCAAATAATTTCACAAACAAAATAGAAATATTAGGCATCCCGGATATATTTATTGAGCATGGAACTATAAACGAATTACAACAATTGTGTAAAATTGACGTTAAAAATTTAGTAAATCTTTTTTCAAACCGTTGAAAATAATTATTTTGCACAACCAAAAAAAATCAAATTTTACCTAATGAAATTATTACGATCCACTTTTTTATTATTTCTTTTTTTATTTTCTTCAAACATTTTTGCTCAGATTATCCGAACTACATTAGATCCGGGCCAGGTACCGCCACCTCCTTCTAATTGGAACAAAAAAAATAAACTCGGTTTTGACATCTCAGAAGTTGCTTTTGTAAATTGGAGCGCCGGGGGGACCAGCTCAATTTCAGGATTATTCAGAGGTGAATTTTTAAGAACATATGCCAAAGAAAATCATAAATGGGTAAACGAACTTATTGTAAAATATGGTTTAAACAAACAAGATGGTACTGAATTAAGAAAAACTGACGATGCAATCCAGTTTAACTCTACATATGGATTTAGAAAAGATACGCTTTCAAATTGGTATTATTCAGCTAAATTTAATTTTAATACCCAATTTACAAACGGATATAATTACCCCAACAGGGATATTGCTATCTCCAAGCCATTTGCACCGGCTTATATCTTTTTAGGAGCAGGAGCTGAAAATTCAAACAAGCAAAAAAACAGGACTTTCTATTTCTCTCCTATCACTTTAAAAACTACTTTGGTATTAGATCAGGATTTAGCCAATCAGGGATCATTTGGTGTTAAAAAAGCTGTTTACGCACCTGACCCGCTTGATCCGAATAATCAAATTTTAATTGAAGAAGGACAAAAAGTAAAAGCCGAATTTGGTATTTTATTTACCGGATACATGAAAAGTGAGATCTATAAAAACGTTTTTTATGAAAACAGATTAAGTTTATATACCGATTATCTAAACAGATTTGGAAACGTCGATGTTGATTATGACACACGTTTAGATCTGGTTGTTAATGCTTATGTAAAAGCAAATATTGGTGTACACCTGGTTTATGATGATGATATTAAAACTAAAAAAGATATTGTTGACCCAACAACAGGATCAACATCTCAGGTTAATGACGGACCAAGAGCTCAGCTAAGACAAGTTTTGGGGGTTGGTCTTGTATATGCTTTTTAGTAATTAATTATTTTTTCTGCCATTAATAGTTTCGAATAACTCGAGAGCATTTCCATCTGTTAAAAGAGATACATAATGACAAATATGAAGCAAACGTTCATATAAATTAGCTTTCTCCAAATGATGTTTTTCAGGCAGCATTTTTAGAAGTAATTTATCATAATTGGATGCTTTTCCTTCATATTTGTTATTAAAAGCGGTGATGAATTTATCCAATAAGGTTTGAATAATCTGATACCCTACAATTTCTTTTTCGATAACTTCACGGCTCTGGTAGATTTTTTCAACGCTTAACTTGATAATATCATCCATTTGCGCTTTATATTTACTTTTATCAGTTAAGGCAAAAGGAAACTTTCCTGCCAGAATAGCTTCTTCATTTTCAATAAAAACATCAACAGCATCGTTGATTAGGGCGCCAATTGCAAGTGCACGCAAATAACTGATTCGGTCTTCTTTGGTTTCTAACAATTTATATTTAGAAACTCCAATATTGTCTTTCACCAATTTAATTAAATACTCTAAAGCATAATCTTCAGAAACCAAACCTAAATTTATTCCATCTTCAAAATCGATAATGGTGTAACAAATATCATCTGCAGCTTCCACCAAATAAGCTAACGGATGTCTTTCGAAACCAATATCATCTCCGGATTTATTGGCAATCATTCCCATATCTTTGGCTACTTCTTCAAAAAACGATTTATCGGTTTGGAAGAACCCATATTTTTTATCGGCAATATCCTGAGTTGGTCTTTTAGGCAAACTTTCTTTCGGATATTTCATAAAAGCACCTAAAGTAGCATATGAAATCCTGAGTCCGCCCTCAATTCCGGGACGGCTTGCTGTAAGAACCGAAAATCCATTTGCATTTCCTTCAAAATCAATCAAATCCTGCCATTGCTTATCAGTTAATTGCTCTTTATATTTTTGTCCGTTTCCTATCGAAAAATATTCTCCAATCGCTTTTTCTCCGGAATGTCCAAAAGGAGGATTTCCTATATCGTGCGCCAATGATGCTGCGGCCACAATTGCACCAAAATCATTCATATGATACCCATGAACTTCTTTTAAATACGGGTATTTTTCAATAATTTTTTTCCCTACCAAACGCCCCAAAGAGCGTCCAACAACCGAGACTTCCAAACTATGTGTAAGTCTTGTATGTACGAAATCTGTTTTAGAAAGCGGAATTACCTGTGTTTTATCCTGCAATGATCTAAATGCTGCCGAAAAAATAATTCGGTCATAATCAACCTCAAAACCCAATCGGGTATCATCTTGTTCTACACGTAATCTTTTGCTTGTGTCGCCTTGGCGTTTCAGTGATAAAAGTTGTTCCCAGTTCATTGTAATATTAGATTGCAGATTTTAGATTGATGATTAAAACACCAAAAATACATTTTATTTTAGGACTTTTTCTAAAGAGATTAATTCAAGATGCTCTTTCATCTGGTTTTCGAGTTTAGATTTAATAACAACAAAAGTTCCAGAATTTTCATCATGCAAACCAAAAGCACGTCCTCTTAAAAAACTCAAAGGCTCAAAGGGTGAAATACGCAATATAGTTCGGGCCAGGATAGTTGTTATTGTTGGCTTTGAACCGTCTTCCATTACAACAATGGTTTTAGTAAAGTATTTGGCAGGAGACCGAGAAAGAAATGCCTCAGTAATTCCATAATACACAAAACTGATAACACTCCAGAATAAATAACGTTCAACCTTATCTAGCGAATTTATTCTGTTTGATATTGCCGAAATATTTAAAAAAGTTATCGCCAATCTAACAATAATTATCATTATTACACTATCGATAATAAAATTTAAAACTCGTTTTTGTTTTGATGCCAGTAAATATTTTTCGATTTTAAAATCCTCCTTTTTCATTTCGATTTCCAGATTTAAAAAACCAAAAATACATTTTATTTTAGGACTTTATAATGATCAAAACTCTAATGCCGTACTGTGTTTAATTTCGCCCATTACAAAAATACTGTTCGTATTACCAATATTTTCAATTGTTGACAATTTATTCATTACAAAATCCTGATAGCTCGACATATCCTGCACCAAAATCTTCAGCATAAAATCATAATCCCCGGCAATATTATAACATTCTATAATTTCCGGAAGTGCTACAATATCTTTCACAAAATTACTCCCCACATTCTTTGCGTGTTCTTTTAATCGAACATTACAAAAAACGGTCATACCGCGGTTCATTTTTTTCTTATCCAGTAAAGCCACGTATTTCGTGATATATCCGTCACGTTCCAGCCTTTTTATACGTTCATAAACAGGCGTTACCGTCAGGAATAGTTTGGCCGCGAGGTCTTTTGTATTGATATTTGAGTTTTCCTGAAGATGCTTAAGGATTTGCAAATCGGTTTTGTCGAGATTTTCCATAGTAATTTTTACGGCTAAAAGTTATTTTTAAAGAATTTAAAAGTAATATAATCTTCATAAACTCATTTTCAAAACACAATTTACTTAAATAACTTACAAATATAAGTTTTATAATCTAATACAATAAATTTGTACAGTAAAAAATACTGAAATAAAAATGAAAACAAATAATTTAGGTTATCCAAGAATTGGCAGCAACAGAGAGTTAAAAAAAGCCAGCGAATTGTATTGGGCAGGAAAAATTTCGGTCGATGAACTTATTGATGCCGGAAAAGAAATCCGTCTTAAAAACTGGAAATTACAATTTGAAGCAGGAGTCGATTTGATTCCGTCTAACGATTTTTCCTTTTATGATCAGGTACTTGATTTGACCCTGGCTGTAGGTGCAATTCCGGAACGTTATAATGATTTTGCAAAATCAAATTCTTCTATCGATTTGTATTTTGCAATGGCAAGAGGGGCGCAAAAAAACGGACAGGATGTTGTAGCAATGGAAATGACAAAATGGTTCGATACAAACTATCATTATATTGTTCCTGAATTTACAAAAAACCAAAAATTCGCTTTGTTTTCAGAAAAAATAATCGCTGAATTTAAAGAGGCAAATGACTTGGGAATTGCAACAAAACCGGTTTTAATCGGGCCAATTTCTTATTTGCTTTTAGGAAAAGAAAAAGAAGAAGGTTTTCACCGAATTGATCTTATCGATGCATTACTTCCTGTTTATTTTGAAATTTTCGAAAAACTACAATCAGAAAATGTTAAATATATCCAGTTAGATGAGCCATTTTTAGCTCTAAATCTAACTGATAAGGAAAGAAATACTTTTACGAAAGTATACAACGAAATCAATAAAAATTTCCCGAATATTAAAATCATTCTTGCTAATTATTTTGATTGTTTTGGCGAAAATCTGGAAACTGCATTGGCTTTACCGGTTGATACTTTTCACTTAGATTTAGTGCGCTGTCCGTCACAATTAGATGACATTTTAAATTCCGGGAAATTAGCGCCAAACGTAAATCTTTCTCTGGGAGTTGTTGACGGAAGGAATATCTGGAAAAATGATTTTAAAAATTCATTGAACCTTATCCAAAAAGCAACAGCTGCTTTAGGAGAAAACAGAGTTTTGGTTGGACCATCCTGTTCTTTAATTCACAGTCCTTGTGATTTGGATTTAGAAACAAACGATACAACTCTTACACCGGAAATCAAACAATGGCTGGCTTTTGCTAAACAAAAAATCAACGAAATTGTATTATTGAAACAATTTGCATCTAATGAAGTGAATGTGAATAATTCAATTGCATTTGAGCAAAATACTGTTGCCAACGAAAAACGAAAAACTTCAAAATTAATTCATAATAATGAAGTTAAATCACGTGTTGCTAACATTTCAGTTTCTGATGATAAGCGTAAAAGCACTTTTGCAACACGAAGAAAAAGTCAGATTGATGCTTTAAACCTTCCTTTATTCCCAACTACAACAATTGGTTCTTTCCCGCAAACTGCTGAAGTAAGAAGCTGGAGAGCAAAATTCAAAAAAGGAGAATTAACGATTGAGCAATATAATGATTTAATCGAAAAAGAAACCGAAGCTACGATTCGTTTTCAGGAAGAAACCGGCATTGATGTGTTAGTTCATGGTGAGTTTGAACGTAATGATATGGTGGAGTATTTTGGAGAACAATTGTCCGGATTTACGTTTACAAAAAATGGCTGGGTACAAAGTTACGGCAGCCGTTGCGTGAAACCTCCCGTTATTTATGGTGATGTTTCAAGACCAAACCCAATGACCGTTAAATGGTCTAAGTATGCACAATCCCTTACTCCGAAATGGGTAAAAGGAATGCTTACCGGTCCGGTAACTATTTTGCAATGGTCATTTGTTCGTAACGATCAGCCACGTTCTGAAACCTGTACGCAGATTGCTTTGGCAATTCGTGATGAGGTGGTAGATTTAGAAAAAGCGGGAATCAAAATCATTCAGATTGATGAGCCTGCGATTCGTGAAGGTCTGCCTTTAAGAAGAGAAGAATGGGCTATATATCTGGATTGGGCTGTAAAAGCATTCCGTATTTCTGCAAGTGGTGTAAATGATGACACACAAATTCATACGCATATGTGCTATAGTGAATTTAATGACATCATTCAGAACATTGCTGATATGGATGCCGACGTTATTACAATTGAATGTTCCCGTTCGCAAATGGAACTTTTAGATGCTTTTGCAGATTTTAAATATCCAAACGAAATTGGACCGGGAGTTTATGATATTCACTCTCCTCGCGTACCTTCAAGCGAAGAAATGGTGAAGTTATTAGAAAAAGCTTCGGCAGTAATTCCAGTTGACCAATTATGGGTAAATCCTGATTGCGGTTTAAAAACACGTCACTGGGACGAAACCAAAAAAGCGTTAATCGAGATGGTAGCTGCTGCTCAGGAAATGAGGGCTACCGTTGAAAATACTGTGAGTTTTTAAGTTTTAATTAGATAATTTTGTTTTTTTAGTGTCAACTAGTGGAGTCGAAAATCTTGTAGTTATGATTTCTTTCGACTTCACTTAAGTTGGCATTTTTGTTGTTGTTTTGAAGCAGCAATTTTTTCGGTATCAAAAGACCTGTAGTCCCGCTATCCGCTATATCTTTTGCGGCAAACCCCGCCACAAAAGGATACCACTCTATCGGGGCTAAACAAGAATTTTTTGTATTCAAAAGATTTCAGCTAAAAAACAAAAAAGCACTCCGATTGAAGTGCTTTTCGAATTGAAATACATTCTCAATTAGAAATTCTTTGAAATCCCTACAGAAAATGCTTGACCAAAAGAGATATTAAATCTTTTTACATTGTCTCCGTTACCATTATTTCCATCATAATTTAAAGTATTATACCCTAAACCTCCAATATTAAAGTTTAAACCAAAACCTTTATTAACGTTAATAAAAATTGCCGGTGTTACACCAACATAAAATCCATCTCCTTCATTGACAAACCTACCCGCATTATTAGTGAAAGTATCTTTTTGATTTTGGAAACCAACTCCTAAATCAGCATAAGCAGAAAAAGTTTGATTTAATGGTTTAGAATATCTCAAAAAACCACCTAAAGAGAAATTATTGGATTTGGTTTCGGTATTAACATTTTCTTGTTTTGAGTTTGAAACTCCAGCTTCAATACCAGCTGTCCAGTTTTGGTGAAATTGGTAACCTACTTTTGGTGAAAAGCCAAAATTATTATTTTTAATTTCTGAACCGGAATTTGAAGTCTTTTCAGAATTGTAGTTAAAGCTTCCCATAACTAAAATTGAACCTTTTTGAGCATTTGCAAAACTAAACATAGCCAATGCAACGATAACAAGCATTTTTTTCATTTGTATAATATTTTAAATTTTAATACTCCTTTAACAACAACAATGCCGTCATCACTCAGAATTTTATATTTAATTTAAGTTCTTTGAAAGATAAAATTTAGCAATCAAGATTATTTCTGTTTACTTTTGTAGCAAATAAAAAGTCTATGTCGATAGAAGTAAACAGCATATCAAAAAGTTACGGAGAGCAAAAAGCTTTAAATGAAATTTCTTTCACTATTCAGAAAGGAGAAATTGTTGGATTTCTTGGTCCAAATGGAGCAGGAAAATCTACTTTAATGAAAATTTTGACCACTTATTTACTTGCCGATAGTGGCTCATCCCTTGTAAATGGTCATGATGTCATGACAGACACAAAAGCAGTACAACTTTCTATTGGTTACTTGCCAGAGCATAATCCGTTGTATCTGGATTTGTATGTTCGTGAGTATTTGGCTTTTAATGC
>JBDTRA010000126.1:0-11410 GCA_039931915.1 Flavobacterium sp.
ATCAGTTAATTTTTAATCATCCAATAAAAAATGAACAACTAATCCTGAATGCAAAGATTAATGAAGAGTTTAGCAGAGTAGGTACTATTCTTAATCTGGATTTGAGTAAGTATAAATAGAATAATAATTTTGAAATTATTGGTGTATTTTGAAATTTAAAATACGCATGCTAAAATACTATAATAATCCTCAAAAACTGGTTTGGATATTTCAATGCTTCCCGCTACTAAGACAAAAAGCTTCAGAGAAATCTGGCGCTTTTTTGTTTCAATTGCTCGTAAAAAATCCAGAGGTTTTTGAAACATTATACGAAAAATAATAATGCAATAATTCATTTTTACATCTCCAATTTCAAATGAAGCTTATGCAACTCGGTTATCAGGCAATTATCAGATAAAAATAATCTTTTGGAATCTGATTTTCGACGACAAAAAAGGCTTATAGAAACTTAAAAGAAAACATTCAAAACCTTACAATTACTGGAATACTGGTAGAAGATTTATACACAGCAGACTCCGAAAATTACACTATTAATGATTATTTAATAAACAAATATCCGAATTTAAAAAAGTCGCGATATTACTATGAAGATATTCCGGAAAGACAAAAAAATACAGCTGTATCAACAAATACTAATGATTTGATTACTTATTTTGAATTGGTTTATTCGAAAGAAAAAATCATTAAAAATGCCGAACTGGTTCCCTATACTTTAAATATCAATAACGAACCGCAATTATCAGAATGATTATCGGAAAATATAGAATTGATTTTAAATTAAAAAATTACAACTTTTTTATTCACATCACAAACGTCAAAAAAAGCCTGCTAAATTTAGCAGGCTTTTTTTGACGTTTCAATTAAGCTCTAAACAGAGCATATTTATTATAATCATATAAGATCTTATCGTATGGTACTATTAATGACGCTATTTTTTCTGAAGATGGTTCAAAACTAATTCCATTATATTTTCTGAACAGATAAATTTCTTTAAGACAATTAGATAAACTCTGATGAATTTCAGAAGTGAAAAGCGGCAATTGTTTGTCACCTGCCAATAAATCTATTTGATAATTTGAGCTGCTTTTCGAAAGATTATTACCAATTATTCTAATTGTAAATTTAGTAGGCTTTCCATGCTGTTTACCTTGGTATTGTACTAGCATAATTTTATTATTAAGGGTTAAAATTAATTTCAATAATTAAAGTTATGGAAAAAAAAGCAAAAGGACAGAATTGGTGTTATTAAATTATAATTTTTTTATCATATTGTTTTTTTCTCTTTTAGCAAAAAATAGGTGTGATATTACGGATTTCGTAATTAATTAAATATAATCTCAAAATAATCAGATGCTTAATTCATTAAAAAAAGCAATAAGTATTAAATTTTAATTAAATTTGAATAACTAATTATAAAAACCTCATTTTATGGAAATTAACTTTATTGCATTACTTGTAGCTGCTATCGTAACTCTTGTAGTAGGTTTCATCTGGTATCATCCAAAAGTTTTCGGAACAATCTGGATGAGAGAAAATAACCTTACAGAAGAAGATCTTCGAAAAGGAAATATGCTTAAAATCTTCGGATTGACCTATCTTTTTTCATTAATGATTACGATGATACTGATGGCATTAACAATTCATCAGTCAGGTGCAATCGGAATGGTTGGCGGACCTCCGATGCTGGATCATGTAAAACCGTCTTTTACTGCTTTTATGGCCGATTATGGAATGGCTTACCGAACTTTTAAACATGGTGCCCTTCATGGTTTCATGGCTGGTTTATTTTTTGCCTTCCCATTAATTGGAATTAATGGTTTGTTTGAAAGGAAATCATGGAAATACATCTTAATTCATGCAGGTTTTTGGGCAGTATGCTTAACGCTCATGGGTGGTATAGTATGTGCATTTGCATAAATCATATAAATAAATCCGTTTGAAATTGAAAAATCAAACGGATTTTCTTTAATAATAGCTTAAATCAAACGAGTTATTATAAATATTACTAATTTTGAAGAAATTAGCACACACTTTTGAATACAACTTATTCTTTCGAAATTTACAATAGCGTTTCCTTATTGCCTTTAGAATGGAATTCGCTCACTACAGATAATATTTTTTTGACAAGAGAATATCTCGAAGTACTTGAAAATTCTTCTCCGGTAAATATGATCTGTCATTTTATCGGAATTTTTGAAGAAAAAAAACTTATTGGAATTGCTTTAACGCAATTTTTATTTGCAGAAAAACTGGATTCCTTCGGAGATCGCGATCAATGTTTTAAGACCTCTGTTCGTAATTTCGCCTTTAAGAATTTTGCTTCGCATGTACTGTTCGTTGGCAACAATATGCTGACGGGACAAAATGCTTTTGCTTTTGATAAAAATGCAAAACAGTCCAAAGTAATCAAAACACTTCATAAAGCAATTAATCAGCTTAAGAAAGATCTGAAAGCGAAAGGAAAAAAAGTTCACATAACCAGTATAAAAGATTTTACAGCGACAGATATTGAGCCATTCCAGGCTGAATTTAAAAATAATTATACGTTTTCGACACAGCCCAATATGATTTTTGAAATCAATGAAAATTGGAAAACCGAACAGGATTATATTGATGCTCTGTCAAAAAAATACCGTGATCAGTATAAACGTGCCCGAAAAAAATCTGACGGAGTCGTAAAACAAAAAATGACTTTATCAGACATTAAGAAATATGAAGATGTAATTTATGATTTATATTTTCATGTGGCAAAAAATGCGCCTTTCAATACTTTTTTCCTGGCTCGAAATCACTTTAGCTTTTTTAAAGAAATCATGAAAGATGATTTTTTACTTTATGGTTATTTTTTAGACAATAAATTAATCGGTTTCAATACATTAATAAAAAATGGGGATGTTATGGACACCTACTTTTTAGGATATGATGAAACTGTTCAGCGTGAAAAAATGCTGTATTTAAACATGTTATATGACATGATTGCTTATTCTGTTAAAAAAGGTTTTAAAAAAATTGTTTTCGCCAGAACTGCACTGGAAATTAAAAGTTCTGTTGGTGCAAAACCTGTAAAAATGTATGGATTGATTACACACAGTAATGCTTTAATCAACCATAATATTGCCAGATTTTTTAATTACCTGGAACCAAAAACAGATTGGCAGGAACGAAATCCTTTTAAATAAAATGGAGTTCTAAGGAATTGCAATTTTCATTTGTTTGTGCAGAATATGGATTTCTAATAAACTCTGAGCACCACAATATTCTCCGTCAATTTGAAAATTAACAGGATAATCTGTTTTTATAGTTGCTTTGTCTGTCGAAATTATAACAATATCATCCGAATCGATTGGCATATTGCCTGCAATTATTTTTCCGATTAATAATAAATCCAGGCTTTTCAAAATTATCAATTCAAATTTTCCGTCATTCATTACACCATGTGGATTGATCGTTACGCCAGTTCCATATTTTTGAGAATTAGCTATCACGATCATTCTTGCCGTGTGTTCTGTTGTTTCCTTATTTGCCGTAATTGTAGCTACAAAAGGTTCATTAGAATCTACGAGGGTCGTATACGCTTGTAAAGCATAGCCCCAAAATCCTCTCAAATCACTTTCCTGATAGTTCTTAATTAAATCTGCATTGATTCCAATATCGCTTAAGTGAATGCTTTTTTTGCCGTTAATACAAATCATATCCATTTCGATATAATGATTTAAAAAAGCGATTTTTAAATTCTCCTCGATTGTATTTGGTAAATTCAAATCAACAGACAAGCCATTAGCTGAGCCTGCCGGCAGAATTCCGATTATTACATCATAAGTTTCCATTGCTTCGGCTACCATTTTTATGGTCCCATCACCACCAGCTACAATAATCCGTTCCGGCTGATATTGATGATAGAGCTTTTGGATTTCTTTTATATCATTTTCACCTTTAGTTTCATAAACTTCCAGATGAAAATGATGTGTATCCGAAAATTCGCTTACAGCTGTTATTAAATCTGACTTATCCAGATCCCCTGAAATAGGGTTTACCACAAAGATTATATTCTTTTTCAAAATTTAATTTTTAAAACCGATTAAAAATAATTAATTTACAGTCTCTATAAAAGTACATAATTAATGAAACCAATTTTACAATTATATCGCGGTTATGCTAATGAACAGGAATTAATTGTAATGGGGCATGTTTTTAAAACGCTATATGATTATGATTTTCAGAAGAAAAACTTTAAAAATGCCACTTCGATAGTTAACTTATTCAGAATAAAAACTATCAAAAATTTTGATGTTTATCTTAAATATGAAAATCAGGAAATCCATACGAAAACCTTAGATGACGGCTATTTTAAATTTTGTATTCCCCTTGAAAAAGAATCTCATTTTGGATGGATCGAATACGAAGTAAGCATAAAACATAAAACAGAGATTATTACAGTAAAAGGCAGCTTTATCAGGCCACACAAAGGAAATCTCGGAATTATATCAGATATTGATGATACTTTCCTGATATCGCATACGCGTAATATATTCAGAAAAATATATATATTATTATTTAAAAATGTTAATGACCGTAAGGTTTTTAAAGATGTTGTTCCCCATTATCAGGCATTAAGTTCAGCAGGTAGAAACAATAAAGAGGAACAAAATGCTTTTTTTTATATTTCGAGCAGCGAATGGAATCTGTATAGCTTTATTGTAAAATTTACCAAAATCCATGAACTTCCCAGAGCCGTAATTTTATTGAAGGATATAAAAAGAGGCGTCACTGATTTTTTCTTTAGTGGAAGGGGTAATCACAATCATAAATTTGATAAAATAAAACACGTTTTAGAATTTTATCCAAATCTTAAATATGTTTTGCTGGGAGATGATTCACAACATGATCCTTTTTTATACGAACAGATCTGTAAAATATTCCCTGTGACTGTAAAAGCAGTTTATATCAGACAAACAGGTAAACATAAAAAAGAAGAAACAAAGAATATTCTAAAAAATTTAGAAACCCTGGAAGTTTCTGTTTGTTATTTTAAAAACAGTAGTGAAGCTATTTTGCACTCCAAATCTATTGGCATTATAAAGTGATATTGCTTCATTTTTGTCATTTCAACAAAGGAGAAATCGCATTTGCTAAATCCATACAGTTCGTTGCTCTCTTGATGTGATTTCTCCTTTGTCGAAATGATAACTTTAATTTAATTCGTATCTAGCCCGGATTACAGAGAAAAGCCCGCAGCTAAAAAAACTAATTTTTATTACCGGAAAACAGCGACCAGCGGAAGCGCGTTTTATGATATAGAAAAATAGTTTTTTTAGTGAGGACTTGTAACGGAAAGCTGGATTAGCTTCAGAAAAGCATCTTAGCCTTTGAAATTATCTATTTCTTCCTGAACAATTTCCCAATCCAGAAGGAATTGGTCCAGATCTGCTTTCTTTTTATTATATGCAGTAAAAAATGAAGCGTCCTCGATATGTTTGTCATAATTAGAAGCCAGCATTTTATCGTCATGCTGAATATCTTTTTCTAATTGTTTAATTTGGCTTTCGATCTTACTCAGTTTATTTTGCAATGCTTTGCCTTTTTTCTGATCTTCATAAGAAGCTTTATTGGTTTCTTTTGGAGCAGCAGCTTTTGCAACATCTTTTTTCTCAACTTCACGCATATTTTCAAGATTGCGCTGTTCTAAGAAATAATTAATATCGCCTAAATATTCTTTGATTTTTTGATCTTTGAATTCGTAAACGATATTTGACATTCCCTGAAGAAAATCCCTGTCATGCGAAACCAGTAATAAAGTCCCGCCAAATTTTTGAAGTGCAGCTTTTAGAACATTCTTGGATTTAATATCCAGGTGATTCGTTGGCTCATCCATCAGCAAAACATTGATAGGCTGCAACAATAATTTGCAAAGTGCCAAACGGTTACGTTCACCTCCCGAAAGTACTTTTACTTTTTTCTCAACATCATCACCGCGGAACAAAAATGAACCTAACATATCACGAACTTTAGAGCGGTTCGTGTCCATTGCAGCATCTTCCATTGTTTGAAGCAATGTGATTTCACCATCAAGATATTCTGCCTGATTTTGTGCAAAATAACCTAATTGAACATTATGCCCTAATTTGATATTTCCCTGATATTCGAACTCATCGACAATTGCTTTGATAAATGTCGATTTTCCCTGGCCATTCTGTCCAACGAAAGCAATTTTGCTTCCGCGTTCCACCAATAAATTGATATCCTTCAGAATTACCTTGTCATCATAAGCTTTAGTAACATTTTCTGCTTCCACCACTACTCTTCCCGGCTCTTTTGAAACAGGAAAAGAAATATTCATTACAGAATTGTCGTCTTCATCAACTTCAATTCGTTCTACTTTATCTAATTTTTTAATCAAGGATTGCGCCATCGAAGCTTTGGAAGCTTTTGCACGGAATTTCTCAATTAATTTTTCTGTTTCTTCAATTTTTTTCGCCTGATTCTTCTGTGTTGCCAATTGCTTTTCACGAATTTCATGACGCAATTCTAAATACTGTGAATACGGTTTATTGAAATCGTATGCTTTTCCTAAAGAAATTTCTATAGTACGATTAGTAACATTATCAAGGAACATTTTATCGTGCGATACAATCACTACAACACCGGGATAATTACGCAGGAAATTTTCTAACCAAATAATACTTTCAATATCCAAGTGATTCGTAGGCTCATCCAGAAGTAAAATATCATTTGCCTGCAATAATAATTTAGCTAATTCGATACGCATTCTCCAGCCTCCTGAAAATGTTTCAGTCTGGTTATCAAAAACTTCTCTTTTGAATCCTAATCCTAAAAGGATCTTTTCTGTATCTCCAACATAATTATAACCTCCTAAAAGCTCAAAACGATGTGTATAATCAGATAAATCTTCAATGATTTGGCTATATTCTTCACTTTCATAATCGGTTCTGGTAACCAATTGATGATTAATTTGCTCTAATTTTTTCTCTACAATTTTAATATCCGTAAAAGCTTCATAAGCTTCTTCAAGAACGGTTCTTCCCTGCTCAAAATCAATATCCTGACGCAAGAAACCCATTCGAACTTCTTTTTCAGTAGCAATTTGTCCTGAATCCGGTTTAAAATCCCCGGCAAGAATTTTTAGCATAGTTGATTTACCTGCGCCATTCTTTCCGACAAGTCCTACCCGATCACCGGCACCCAAACGAAAAGTAACTTCTTCAAACAAATAAGAACCTCCAAAAGAAACCGATAAATTATGTATATTAAGCATGTATTGTTATTTTATAACTAATTGATTGTGTAATTTTACACTTCCAAATCAATGGGTAATTTAATTTTTTGCAAATGTTAAAAAAAGGATCCAAACTAAATAGTATTTTAACAGGAAGTTGTCCAAAATGTCAAAATGAAAGTATGTATTCCGACAAAAATCCACTTCATTTGACTAAAGTTCTCAAAATGAACGAAAAATGTAGTCATTGTGGATTAAAATATCAAATAGAGCCTTCTTTCTTTTATGGTGCAATGTATGTGAGTTACGGATTAAATGTAGCTGTAGGAATAGCAGCATTTATTGTTTCATTTGTGTTTTTTAAAACTACAATCGAACAATCCTTTTTAGCAATAATCATCACTTTGTTTTTATTTTTTCCATTTGTTTTACGACTTGCAAGAAATATATACATCAATATGTTTGTTTCATATGATCCAAAAACCAAGGAATAATAATCAAACTATTTTCTTTTTTTATAAAACCGATTTATATCAATAACAGGGTCTAACGGAATTTTGTTTTCAATTAAATTAAATAAATCTTTTGCCATTGCAGGGCCCAGCATAACGCCCCGAGTTCCTAAACCATTGAGGATATGCAATGATTTATGCAAATTATGAGTTCCTATAATTGGTCTTCGATCTTTAACAGTGGGTCTTACTCCTGCAAAATGCGAAACAATTTTGAAATCACAGTCAATGATTTCCTGAATCCTTTCAATTAACTCGGCTCTTCCTTCTTCAGTTGGTGCATCAGTTTTATCTTTCCAATTATATGTTGCCCCAACTTTAAATAAATCATTCCCTAAAGGCAAAATAAAGACGCTGGTATTAACAATGACATCTAAATCAAGATCCGGGGCTTTTATAATAAACAGCTCGCCTTTAGTTCCGTCAAGCGGTAAATCCTGAAAAAATGGATTTGCATGTAATCCGAAACCTTCTGCAAAAATTACATTTCGCACCTGGGAATCTTTATACTCAACAAAATCTTCCTGAAAAATCAATTTAGAATAATCAAATGTTTCCTTAAATAGTAATTTATTCTGAATTAAATATTCCTGATATCTGTCTAATAAAAGTGAAGTATCCACGTAACCTGTATGCAAAACCTCTCCATAATCGTAAGGAGAATCGATTCCGGCATATTTTTTAAAATTTATTTTTGTAGAAAGAAAAGGAGACAACAAAGGTTTATCAGAAGCTGCGAACCAATTATTTTGTTCTTCGATTGAAAAGAATTTCCTCAAAATGGGAAGCTTAAAATTAAATTTGGTTTGTAGTTTATCTTCAACTCTATTGTAGAATTCTTCCATTAATAACAATTGTTCCTGTGCTTTCCAAACTTCGCTAAACCGTTTTAAAATAACAGGATTATATAAACCCCCTGCTACTCTGGAAGAAACATGAGATTTATCATCAATAACTAAAATAGTTTTATTGTTCTTAAGTGCCAATTCAGCAAACGAAATTCCGGCCAATCCGGAACCGATAATGAGATAATCAATCATATATTAATAAATAGGTAAAAAAAAACTCTCACTACAAATGTAGTAAGAGTTTTTATTATAATTTGATTTTAGAAACTTAGTAGTTCCACATGTCTTGCTCGAAATTACGAATTTTTTCTTTAACTCTTTCCGATTCTAATAACTGATCTTGTGCATTATCTTTCATGTATTCTTTGATCTCACGATCTCCGTACAAGTTTTCTTCTTTATACACGACAGCATTAAAACGTCTTGAATTCAAAATCTGATCAAATGAGATAGGCAATGCTGAATTGTTATCATTAAAAGCTTTAGCCTCATGCAAAGCTTCTCTTGAATTTGGATAAAAAATCCAAAACAACTCAATATAATCCTTTTCGTCACTATTCATTGTATAAACATCCGGAGTTACAGGGCAAATACCCAATAAACGATATTTCAATTCACTTTGACGTTTGTCAAAATACCAGTATCCTTTTATTTTATACTGTGTAACATCTGCAGCAGTAAGATCTTGTTTTAAAATATATTCTGAAGGAACTGTTCTTGTTGCTCCAACTGTTTCATCAACATAAGTAACAACTTTCTTTTTACCAGTACCAGTAACTACTTTTTTCTTAACAACATGTGTTTTATAATCATCCGGGTATTGGTTGATTAACTCTCTACCAGCATCTGTTGTATCAATACGTGATAATGATCCTTCGATGTCTTTCAAAGATTTTTTTGTATTGAAATAACTATCAGAATATACCTCTGTTATTTTTCCTTTTTTCATAGCTTTCGTCAAAACGTCATAAAGAGAACGTCTATCCGGACCAATATTAGCCGTATCTACAGGAAAATATAAAGGAAAATTGATTTTTTCATTCAAATCGATGATTTCCCAAGTAGTTTTCCCCATCAATACATCTCTATCATCTACATAACCATAAGCCAATGGCTTGTCATTATCTGAGATAAGCTGTGCAGGAGTCTTAAGTCCTATCTGATCAGGTGTTTTTGCATTAAGCAAATTAGATTGCGCATTAGAAGCAAACCCTCCAGCGATAGAAACAACAGCTATTAAAAAATTTCTTACTTTCATCATGATATCATTATAAGATATTGAACGTAGTTTTACCTACTTTATTATTGTATTTCGTAAATTACCGGAGCAGTTCTTGGCAATAAATAACTACCAGCTCCAACAAGTTTTGTTTTAATTTCAGAAATAGTAACCTGATCTCCTCTACCTGCTTTTGAAAGTACTGATTTACATTGTGCATTTAATCTATTACCGTTAACAACAACCGTAGGCTGTCCGGCAATTTTCAAATTAAATCCAACAACATCTAAACCAACTTCAAAATCAAAATCAAGTAATTTAGCTCCAATAGTAGCAATCTCTAAGTTAGATTTAGGTCCTTTAACAACACCCATCTCCCCTCTAATTGTTCCTGTTGGACCAGGAATACCTTTAATTCTGAATGTTTTCTTATCTGTAACTTTATCCCCGTTTGGTAAAGTTCCTGTAACAGAAATTGTAGCTTCTGTACCTGAACCAGGACTCATGTTATATTTTCCAGGCTTACCCGCTGAGTTTAATCCCGGAGCACTTGCAACAATTTTATTAGCATCTACACCAGCGAATGAAACAGAGATTGGATTAACTACACCTCTATAAACTACATTCATTTTATCAGCAGAAATCGTAGCAGAGTTTGGTCTTGGTACAACTACATATTTTCCAGCAAATTTAAGCGGAATGTTTTTTCCATCTTCTAAGAATGTAAATTGTCCATTAATATCCTGCTCTCCAACACCTCCGGCAGTTAATGAAATAACAGCTTGTCCGTTAATAATTTTCCCAGGACCTTGGAATGAAGTTGGTTTAGTGTTTTCATCATAACGACCTAAAACTACTTTACCAGTAACTTTTTCTCCTTGGAAATAAGCATTTTTATCTAAAACAACAATTGCTTGGTAATTACTATAAGAAGCAGCAGCAACCGCCGCTTTTCCTAAAGCATAATTATAAACATCAGTTTCTGCTTTTTGAACGTCATTTTGCCAGGCTGAAAGCTTAGCTAATGAAGCAACAGCTGGAAAACCTTTAAAGTGATAAGCTAAATACTTATCTTTTAAACCTTCTTTGTTTTTTACATCAGAAACATCAAATTTCTTTTCAATCTCTGCAACAATAGCGGCATATTTCTTATCAGCTAAAGCCGCTTTCATGTCCGATTTGTATTTCTCAATTTTAGAAATGATATCCTTACCTTTAGCAGTATATCCTTCACCTGTAAACCAGTTGTCGATATTATCGCCTTTGTCCATAGACTCGTAAGGTAATTTTCCAGTCTCTTTATCAGTTTCAAAACCTTTTAAAACATCACCTTTTAAACTACCGATGTATGCATAAAATTCTTTTGAAATCGTTTCAACTTTATGAGCTGTTTGTGCAGCAATAATAAATTCTCCTTTTGCTTCAGCCGCTTTTTGATCTAAAGATGTCAACAAACCAGCATTTGATTGCTCTGAAGAAGTATTAGCACTTTCAAATTTTTCATTCATTAAGCCAAAAGCAGATAAAACTTCTTTTGACATATTCATTGCTAACATTGCGATGAAAACCAGATACATCAGGTTAATCATCTTCTGTC
>JBDTRA010000127.1:0-11240 GCA_039931915.1 Flavobacterium sp.
CATCATTGCGTTCAAAATGGTTTTTTGAACACAAAAAATGGGTGAAAATCATACCTCGTGACGCTTACACGTACTTAGAATATCATTTCTACGATAAAAAAGGAAATGTTATTTCAGAATAAAACAAAACCGCCTTTCGAAAGATTGGCGGTTTTTTTATGTTTAAAATTCAAATAAAATAAAGTTCAATACTTTTATACATAACTTCCTTCCTGTACAGCTATTTAATGTGAGTATCTCTATTTTTAATCTAGTTGATAAGCTAATCGAACTGTAATCCTGGCTGTCTTATTTTTGCTGTAAGTATCATTAATGCCACCATAACTGTCATCTTCTGTTGAACCCTGGCCGGTAATTTGGAAAACTCCCATACTGGCGGTTTTTAATTTACCTAAACTTCCGTTTGCTGTTTTTACAATTTTAGAAGCTCTTTCGTTGGCATCTTTCGTAGCATTTTCAATCAAACTTTGCTTTAAACCTGACAAATTTGAATACGTATATTGAATTGTATTTGAGGCGAGCTCAATACCTGAATTAACGAGCTCTGACGTTTTACTTGAAACTTCCTCAATACGTTTCATTAAATTTGGGTTTTTCTTTGCAGAAAATGAAATTGTTTGTGTTGCCTGATATCCCACAAAAACCTGTTCAATTTTCGTCTGAAAGCTATTCTCGTTGCTTTCACTTCTTGTTTCTTTAAATTTCTTTTCAAAATTTACAGCTCCAAAAATAAATTCACTTGGACTAAATCCTTTAGAAATAAAAAAATCTTTTACAATTTTCTGATCTGATACAATCTTATTGTAAGCTTCTTTTATATCTGAGCTATTTGTTGTAAAACTTCCCGACCATAGTATCTCATCAGAAACAAAATCTTTTGTTCCTAAACCGATAACTGAAATTGAATCTAAATTTTCATTTCTATTCTTAAACGCACCCCCAAACACAAAAGCCATCATAATAAGTGCTATACTTATTATTAAAGTAGATTTAATTTTCTCAGTCATTTTTTTAATTTAAAGTAAAACAATGCTTAAATGTAACACAAAAACAGGATTTACTTACAGATAAGAAAATCAATCTTTAGTTATTCCCTTACAATTTCAATTTTTCTTCTAATTTCATTCCCAAATGCATCTACGACCGTAATATAATGAAGTCCTGAAGCAGGCATAATTGGCAATTCATGAAACGTCTTTGTAGTCGCCTTATACACATTATCAACATACCAGAATAGCTCTTTGTCTCTTTCAGAATAAGCTACTTTCAAAATCACAGGCTGTACTTCACTATTAAAGTTTTTAGTCAAATAAATTTTACTATTCGTTTTCGGATAAATAAAATCCATTGTTGTAGTCTGTGTTCCCTGGCAATCTTCCTTAAATGCCGGCAGAGGCAAATACTCAATATGCTGACTTTTGTAATACCAGGCCATTACCGGAGGCAAAACAAACCAGTTTTTAACCACCATATTATCAACACTTTCACAACTGCTGTTTACCTGATATTTTTCGGTTATATCTAAATGAATCATTTTGTGATATGGACAAACCACAGTTGATTTTCCTTTTAAAGGAACCCATTGTTTTATTTTTGGACATCCTTCTTTAGCCAGATAGCCACTTAATTTACAAACCTCTACCTGTTCTAAATCTTTATATGGTGTATCAAACCATCTTTGTCTCGGCAATAAATTAAAAACATCAAACAAAATAGGTGCGGCACTTGTAACTCCGGTTAACGATGGCCTTCCTTCGCCTGTTGCATTTCCAACCCAAATTCCCACCACATATTTAGAATTTGTTCCTATTGCCCAGGCATCTCTGTTCCCAAAACTAGTTCCGGTTTTCCAGGCAATTTTAAGCGAACTGTCGTAAAATTTCCACGCCTCGTCTCCTTCCGGCCTGTTTACCTGTTCCATTGCATTATAAGTCAGCCAAATTGATCCGGCTCCTAATATGTTTTTCTGGTTGCTTTCATCTCCAAAATCAACTTCAAAATCATTTTTATAATTTAATTCCGTAAATTCTTTAGTTCGATATTTTCCCTGATTTCGATTAAAATAATTCACTGTAGATGACATGCCCGCATATGTTCTGCACAAATCCCACAAATTACTTTCGGCACCTCCTAAAATTAGCGATAGTCCGTAATGATCCGAAGTTTTATTGATGTCCCTTAATTTGAATTTCTGTAATTCTTCATAAAATTTGTTTACACCAAATTCCTGCAACATCAAAACCGCGGGAATATTCAGCGATCTTGATAAAGCTCTGTGTGCGGGAACGGCCCCATCAAAAGTTAAATTGAAATTTTGAGGAGTATAACCTGCAATCTGGGTCGGCACATCGGCTACTAAAGTATTTGGCAGTAATTCTCCATCGTCTAACATAGCACCGTACAGTAATGGTTTCAAAATACTTCCTGTACTTCTTGGCGCATCAATAATATCAACATCTTTTTGATGATCATTGTCTGTTGGAGAATTCCCTACATAACTCATCACATTCCGATTTGAAACATCGATTACCAAAATAGCTAAATTATGGACTTCGTTTTGTTTGTATTGGTTATAGTAATATTTCGCAATTTGATTTACCCTATTTTGCAAAGCATAGTCTATCGTTGTTTTTACACGCGTACCTTCTTCCTCTTTCGCAACCCGTTGTAATAAATGTGGTGCAATCTGCGGCAAATCATATGGTTTTTGAGGCAATGGCTCATCAATTGAAAGTTCATACGTCTGCTGATCAATAATTTTTTCTTTATACAATTTCAACAAAAGACGGTTCCGTTTATTCAGTAGTTTAATCTGGTTTTTACCCGGATAAATTAAACTTGGTGCATTAGGCAAAACCGCTAATGTTGCATTTTCCGCCCATGACAATTGATTCGATTGTACTCCGAAATAACGCCAGGAAGCCATTTCCAGACCAACAACATTTCCTCCAAACGGAGCATGAGCGGCATACAATTCCAGGATTTCATCTTTCGAATACCCAAATTCCAATCTTGTAGCCAGAATAATTTCAATTATTTTCTCAAAATAAGTTCGTCCTTTTCCTTTTCTGGACAATCGAATAACCTGCTGTGTCAATGTACTTCCTCCTCTGACAACTTTTCCCGCTTTTCTGTTTTGCTTGATTGCATTTACCATGGCAACCGGGTTAAAACCGGGATGTTTGTAAAAGTATTCATCTTCAAAATAGACAATACATTTTTTAAATTTATCCGGCACACTATCCTGTGCAGGAAAACGCCATTGTCCGTCACTGGCAATTTTTGCCCCCAGCAATTCCCCTTCTTTACTTTCAATAACGGTTGAGTATGGCTCCTGAAACAAAGTCCCGGGCAATGAGAAATAATAAACCAGCAAGAGCAAAAATGCAGTTGCTGATTTTATTTTATTCTTTTTAATCCAATTTATAATGCGTTGTAGGAACGCAATTAGTTTGTTTTTCAACGTGATTTTTTGTTTGTTTTTAATCCTAACAGGTTTCTTTTAACCTGTTAGGTATTCTTTTATAACCCTAAAAGAAAAATTAGCTTAACATAACTAAAATAAACTACTCTGCACTTTCAGTCCAGAGGTTTGGTTTTACGAGGGACTGAAAGTCTCTCTATTTTAAAAACGTAATAACAATTTTAAAAAGTGATACAGATCAATTTAAAAGCTAATTTTTTATAATTTATTGCATTACTAAAGTACTGCAATAAATTGCAGGGTTTTAAACCCCGATCTGAAACAAATAAATTCCTAACAGGTTTTGGAAACCTGTTAGGATAAGTAAACATACTAAGCTACTCATCCATTTTATCAATCACATCAATTACGCCTTCATAAACCAACCTTCTTTCGTCGTGATAAAATTTAAAATTGGCTAAACCTCCAAATAACCCCAGAATAAAATCCCTGTCGATACTCGTTTCTTTATTTGATATAAAAGAACGATAAGAAGAGTGTAAATAGGTTTCGAATGATTCAGTAAACTTATGTCTGACAGGATTTAAATGAAGATACACGATCAATTGCTTTAAATACTCCTCATTTTCAATTCTGTTTCGTTGTAAATGTTCTTGAAATAAACTCCCTGTTCTATTATAAGCCGTATTTATACTTTTGGCATATGAATTAAAGAAATTTGAAAAAGGCAAATGAATCTTTTCTTTTAATTTTTCCGGTAACTCCTCTTTTTCTTTAATTCTTAAAACAATATGAAAATGATTCCTGAGCAAACAGTACCCATAAACATCCGCAATTGGCAAAAGATATTTCTTCATTTTTTCAAGAAAATAACGATAATTCTTTTCTTCTATAAAAATATTTTCTTTATTATTTCCCCTATTGTATATATGATAGTATTGTCCTGATTCTAAAATATCTTGTTCCATATTTCTTATTACTTTTCTAATTATCCTAACAGGTTTCCAAAACCTGTTAGGTATACATTTTATCCCTAAAAGAAAAATTAATTTAGTTCACCCTAATTGAAATACCTAACAGGTTTTGGAAACCTGTTAGGAGTATATCCAACAAAAATCTTTACTTCACTACTTCAACCCAAAACCCTTTTGTTCTGGCTAAAAAGGTATTATCATACATCGCCTCGCACTGTAATCCCGGCAAATAATAATTTCCTAAATAAGAAGCGTTAAGTAAAATCCTGAAGACTTTTGTTTCACTTGCTTTTAATCCAAAATAGAAATTAGTTCTATCATCACGAATGTCAATATAATCAGCAATATTGTTTGTCGCATCTCCGTAATCTGTAAAACGGGTATTTACAATTTCGAAACCGGAAGGTAAAATCTGAGACAATGCTACATTTTCTACACGTTCATTCTTCTGATTTCTAATCGTAACCTCAGCAATAAATTCAGTTCCCTGATTAATTTTTGAAACATTAATAGTAACCCCTTTTCTGTTTTTAAAAACAATCGCTGCCGATACATTACTCTGAACCACTTTTTCCTGACCTATCGGAAGTATACCTGTATTAAGTATGCGGACATAAATGGTATTCTTTTTATTGTTCTTCAAAGTAATACTATTTGCTACAGTTTTAACCTGCAAGCTTCTGTCAGCAATTGTCTTCTGAGTATTGATTGACTGGCTTTTCCCGTCTTTAGAAAAATTAATATCAATTCCTTTCGGGCCATTATTTGTTGCGAATTTAGACATTGCATATAAACAGTAAGCTGTTGTCTGCGTACTCATCCATTGGTTACCTGACATTTCCTTGGCCAATTTTGAAGCCATCGCAAATGCTTTTTGCTTTTGGCCTAACAATAGCATGGTTTCTAAAGCCATTGCTCTGTTTCTTTCACTTGAACCATAATAGTAATAATTATAATCACTCGATTCGTTTTCAATTTTGCTATGCAATAACAGATTTAAACCTGCAGATTTTTGTCCGGCCAAAACATACGCAGCTGCTAAACGCAACATACTTTCGTTCGAGATACCTTTTGTTTCCCTCAATCTGTTCATCGAAGACAAATCGGCATTTCCTGCTAAGGCTAAAGTATATAATCGGTAAGATTGTGCTAAATCATTTCCATATCTTGGTTCAAAACGCCATTGTTTTGCTTCTTTTTGTTGATATGAAATCCATTTTGATTTGAAATTGATTGGTAAGACATAGCCTTTTTTCTCTGCTTCAATCAAAAAGTGTCCTGCATATGAACTGCCCCAGTCATCAGCAATAGTATTTCCCTGCCAATAAGAAAATCCGCCATTCGATAATTGAAAACTTCCCAGCCTGGTAATTCCTGCCGTGATATTTTTTTGAACAAGCTGTTTACGAGTTGCGTCTAAATCTGCTACATCATTCAAAAACAACTGAGGAAAAACAGAAGAAGTCGTTTGCTCTACACACCCATGAGGATATTGAATAAGATATTGCAATCTTCCGTTTAAATTAATTGTAGGAATCGACGAAACCTCTAATGCTGCCTTATTACTTCCTGAAACCCCAAACGTTTTCCATGAAATAGTTTTGGTACTATTTGGTGTTAAAATAACGTCTGTAAAAGTATTCGTAACCGGATTTGGGTTGGTCATATCAATCTCAACATCATAAACCGATTTTTGATTACCCGAAGTTGCAATAATCTGCACTTTGCCAATTCCGGTAGCTGAACCAACTACCAGATTAAAATACGCCATTTTTTCATCAGGCTGTGCAAAAGTCAATCTTTGAGTTGCACTACCCATTACTTTCAATCCGTTATTGGTTTTGATTTGAATACTAACATTTTTAATATTCTTTTCCGTTGCAAAAACGGTTACCGGAATCGTAACTTTTTCTGAAGGAGAAATTTTTCTTGGTAACGAAGCCAGGACCATCAAAGGACTGCGGACAGGAGTAGCTTTTTCAACACTTCCGTAAGCACTCGTTGCTGCATCACCCGCAACTACCATAGTTCGGACAGAACCAATGTATTTTGGCAATTTTAACTGGTGTGATTTGGTTTGCCCTTTTTCCAGTTTGAAAGGACCAAAATACAATACAACCGGTTTAAAACGATTGGCTTTTTTAGCTTTACCACCACCTAAATCCTGATCACCACCAATACTGAAAATTTGATTTATTTTTCCGCCATACGCTCCAATAACATCATCATAAATATCCCAGGTTTTTACTCCTAAAGCTTCACGCACATAAAAACTATCCCAGGCATTTGGCGTTTTAAAACGAGTTAAATCGAGCAAACCTTCGTCTACAACGGCAATCGTATACGTCATTTCCTTGCCGGTTTTTTCGCTTACTTTAACCGTAAAAGGCTGTTCCGGTTTCAAAACATCCGGCATTGTGATTTGTGGTGCCAAAATGGTATTTTTATCGACAACTTCAATCGGAACGATTCCATACATACGAATTGGCGAATCATTTTTGGTTGATGCATGCGGTTGTAAAAGTGTAATATTAAAATACACATTGGGTGCCATTGCAGCAGTAATCGGAATTTCAACTTTTGTTTCTCCTTTTTCTGTTTTTGCCCAAAGTGTCTGCACTACTTTTGAGCCGTTTTCTATCGAAATAAAAGCACGTCCCCCTTCACTTGACGGGAAAGAAATCTGAGCTTTCTCCCCAACTGCATAATTTTTTTTATCAGTTGAAAAAACAAGCATATTAGCAGTCGAAGCATCTCTGTTACGTGTTTTTCCAGACCAGATTGGCCAGTCAATATTAACGGTTAATGCAGTTGCATGACCGCCGGTATTATCTGAAACCCGAATCAGGTAACGTCCCCATTCTTCATCGGTTAAAGAAAACTGAAGATTTCCTCTTCCGCTTGCATCTGTATTAATTCTGTATGTTTTGTATGAAGTCGTAGCATTCGAAGAGTTATAATTCGACAAATTATCACTATCAGCATCCCACCACCATCTCCATTCAATTTTATATACTTTTACTTCCAAGTTTTTTACTGCTTTTGGCCTTCCGTTTTCATCGACCGTAACAATATCAAACCGGTTAATAGTCCTGGTTTCAAGCATCCCATATTTGTTAGGCTCAGGCGATTTTATGCCCACATAAGTTTTATAAGGTGAATACGTAGCCGAAATAACATCGGCACTAAAGTCTCCGCCTTCTTCAAATACTTTGGTCATAAAAGAAGCACGAAGCATCCCGGGAGCCTGTCCTTGTAATTCAGGTTTAATAGTAACGGAAGCTTTTCCGTTTGCATCTAATTTCCCTGAGTAAACATTAATTTCTTCTGTGCTGAACTGTCGCACTGCATCATCAAAAGTAAATTTCTCATATCCTTTAAACGTAGTGGTCTGCTGCGAAAATTTAGCCTGCATTTCTACATTCAGATTTTTCGCAATAGCACCATGCAGCCAGGTAACTTCAAGATTACAAATATTTGGATATGTAGAGGACAAAATCGCTTTATTAAAACTGTTTTTTATTTTTAAGCGATTTGGTTTAATGGTCTCAATCTTGATGCTTTTGTAAAATTTAGCACCACCAACACTTACCATTGCCTCCCAATTTCCCGTAGGCGCATCAGCACTGGTAGGAACTGTAAAAGCATAATGATTTAGTTCGTTTATTTTTTGAATAGTCTGATAAGTAACTTTACCATTCGGATCTGTTAATTTAAATTTTATCGGATGTGCATTGGGTAATTTATTCGAAGCATCATTCAAAATAAAAGACAAATACAAATTATCTCCCGGACGCCAAACGCCACGTTCTCCATACAAAAATCCTTTTAATCCTTTTTGTAACGTTTCTCCGGCAACATCAAAATTACTTACAGAGAGAGAAGTCCCGTCATCAAGTTTTACATATGTAGATTGGTTGCCTAAAGTAACAATTGCAAAATAGGCGAATTTATCCAATTGAAAAGAAGCTATTCCTTCACTGCTTGTTGTTCCTGTTGTTATTTTTTGCTGTTGAAAAGTATACAAATCCACTCTTGCATTTGAAACCGGTTCTGTGGTCACAATATTATTTACAGCAAACAGGTACGATTTATTCCCTCCTCTTTTGGCAATTACACCTAAATCCGTAGCCAGGATATTCGTTGCTATTCTGGCATTATAAAAATAAGAACCTGAACATGGGTCCTGGCTTTCTCTCCACTCGTAGTTATCGTAATAATAATCGTCATATGAATTCTCGCTGTAATTCACATCATTTTCGGCTATTTCTTCTTCCTCTTCCGATTCGTCTTCTTCTGAATTTTCACATTTATATAATGAATAGGCTTTTTTATAAGTCATCTCAACCCTATAAATCGCGCCTGGTTCCGGATTTATTATTTTAGATAAATCTAAAGCAAAAGTATTCCATTTACCAAGGTTCAAAAGTGTGTTCTCTTTTAAATTAAGAGTTGTTTTAGCTACCGGCTGTGCTACTTTTTTAAGGTTTTGAGTCCCATTCAGTTCATTATACTGAAGGAACTGAAGGATGTTATTCTTGTATATTTTATACACTTTTACATCAACTGCACCCAGGTTTACCGCTTCAAAATTTAGTTTTAAATTATTTGAACTTGGTAAAATAGTTCCATTCTTAATAAAACGAATACTCGGTTTTATTTCATCAAAAGAGATTTTCTGAGCAAAATTATGTCCTAATTTTTGTCCGTACTGGCTTTCAATTCCCTGAAAAATTTCCAATAGCAATTCCCCACTCAAAATCTGCTCTGCTACAGATGCTGCTTCCTGAACAGGAGCTGCAACCTCAACAGCTGCTACACTGTCAACTTCAACTGCCGAAGTGTCAACCGCAACCCCAATAGTATCGACAGCCGAAACGACACTTTCAACTTCGGTAACAACAGGTTTTTGAGTTTCTTTTTCATTACTGAAATAAACTTTTAATACATTTCCCTGAGCTGAAAATTTCAAATTATTCGCATTCTGTAGAGAAACCAAACCTTTAAAATCCTGTCCTTTTTCTAGTGGCTCTGAAAAATTTATAGCAATTGACTGATTATCATCTTTTGAAACCTCAACCTGTATAATTTTAAATTCATTGATGCTGGTAACAGGATAAATAATTTTCCCTTTCTGATCAATGTCAAAATCATCCCCATCATATGCTATCTCAACACTTGATGGTTCTGAAAATCGCTGAATGCTATCAATCTTAAAATTAAATTCTTTAGCGGAGCCTGACGTTTTTTCAAATTTAATCTTCAGATCATTTCCTTTTTGATTTGCTAAGACTAATTTTTTAGCCGTCTCAACATCAATATTATCAGCTGTTTTTAGAACGCAGTTCAAATATTGGTATTCTTTATTGTAGGATTGAATGTCAGCAGTATTTATACTAAAATCCTGCTTAATGGTTTTTGCAGTGAAATTGAATTTTGACAATTCTTTTTCCTTTTCTTTCGGTAATGTGATGAGCTTATCTAAATTTAAGGTCACCTGATATTCTGTACCTGCTTTTAACTTTTCCTCGGGAATAAAAGCAATAGTATTACTCGAAAGTGCAACTACCTTACCATCGACACTTGGTGAAATATCAAATAAATCACTGTCTAAAATCTGATTGGTTTTCCACTCTTTTTTATCAAAAGCCAAAACCACCCGAATATCTGATTCCGAAGAAATAATTCCTCCCGTAAAACTGACTATATACTCTTTGAATAATGAAAAATCTGAATTGAAATCTGCGGCTGACTTCTTATTACACGCTTGAAAAATAAAAAACACACAAAACACGAGAACTAATCCTTTTGCTTTCACTTTTATTTAGAGTTAATGGGTTACAAATTTTAGGAAATAACAGAACGTTTTAACATTTTACAGTTAAAACCATAACTAACGAAATGCTAATTATATTGTAGTAAATGTAAAGTATTTTTTGAAATATTTTAAGAGGAAAATTCGCTAAGCAGAATTATTTTTTTGGCGTAAAAAATAGAAGGATTATTTACGTCTTTCAACAAAAAAACGTTTCATTAAATCAGCAGCTTCATTTGCCATAACTCCAGAAACTACAGTAGTTTTTGGATGCAGCTTTGTTCCCATAACCATAAAGCCACGTTGTTCGTCCCGGGCTCCAAAAACAATTTTCGAAATCTGACTCCAATACAAAGCACCTGCACACATTTGGCAAGGCTCAAGAGTCACATATAAGGTACAATCTTTTAGATATTTTCCACCTAAGTAGTTCGCTGCTGCGGTTATCGACTGCATTTCCGCATGAGCAGTAACATCGTTCAGCAATTCGGTTAAATTATGACTGCTTGCGATTACTTTATTGGCCACTACAATGACTGCTCCAACAGGAATTTCGCCTTTATCAAAAGCCATTTCAGCTTCCTGCAAAGCTTTTTTCATAAAATATTCGTCGGTGAAAGGGTTTATCATGGTTGCAAAAGTAAGGTTTTGAAATAATTATTCCTGAATTAAAGATCTAAAAAACATTGACTAAAACTTTAGATTTTCTCTCTTCTTACTTACTTTATCAAATTAATCACCTCAAATAAGTTGATTTTTTGAGGCGATTAAAAGAATTTAATTGCCTCATTATTTTTGAAAGGAGTTTTCGTATTGATTTTTTATTACATTTAAATATTGAAATTTCAAACATGGAAAAAAAATACAAATTAACGATTCCAGAACCTTGTCAAGAAAACTGGGATGAAATGACTCTAAAAGATAATGGCCGTTTTTGTATGAACTGTTCTAAAACGGTTGTTGATTTTACGTCAATGCTTCCGGAGGAAATTCAGCAGTATTTTATTTCACATAAAAATGTCTGTGG
>JBDTRA010000128.1:0-11230 GCA_039931915.1 Flavobacterium sp.
CATTATTTCAAAACACGATTTACCTGGCAAAAAGTTCTTTCGTAATAAGGTTCTTTCGTCGAAGAAATCATAACGCCTCCATGTGTTGAAGAATGAACAAATTTAATTTCCCCATCAAATACTTCAACTACCATTCCGACATGGTTAATGTGATTTCTGCCATTGGTTCTAAAGAAAATCAAATCTCCCTTTTGTGCGGCATCAAAATTAACCTTCATTCCAATTTGGGATTGTTCTATGGAGCTTCTTGGCAACTTAATATCAAAATTACCGAATGTAAAAAACATTAATCCTGAACAGTCAAAACCTGCTTTTGTTGTCCCTCCGGAACGATAACGGGTTCCTATATTTTCGGTAGCATTTGTTATCAATTGGTTTATTAAACCAGAACGGTTACTCACTTTTATTAGTGCAGAGTCTTTAACCACTATTTTATCAGATGCCAGGTCAGGAGATTCTAAAGTATCTTTTATTACCTGAGTTGGTTTTGAAGCTTGTAAAGCATCGGATTTTTCTTTTGAGACATGGATTTTTAAAATACATCCCAGTGGCAGTTTCTTTTTAATTTCCGGATTTTGCTTTTCTAATTCAGCTACAGTAATTCCGAATTCCTTTGCTATTCCATATTTCGTTTCTTTAGGCAAGACTTCTCTTGAAACTTCCACATCCGTAGATGTTTGGATACTACTTTCAATTGTTTTTTCTGAATCTGAAACAGCGGTTTCATTCGATGGAATAATAATTTGCTGTCCTATTTTTAAGCCTTCGGTTTCTAAAAGTGGATTGGCTTTTTTTAAATCCTCTACAGAAACATTATATTTTTTTGAGATTCCCCACAGCGTTTCTTTAGCCTGAACATCATGTAATCCGGGGGCTGTATTGGCAACAGTTTCATTCGTTTTGATTGTTGCTGATTGATTGGTATTTGGAATTAATAAAACCGAATTTAGTTTTAAAACTTTAGGAGCATTAGGGTTTGCTTTAATTATATCTTTTGGTTTAACTCCGTATTTCTTAGCAATTATGGTAAGGTTTTCTCCTTTTGAAATGGTGTGTTTAATATATTTTTCCTGGGAAAAAACACTTAAACTAAAAAACAAGAATATAAAGACGAACCTAAAAATCATTATCTGGGGGATTTTTTAATTTTCTATATTGCTATTTCTTTTTTTTAAGCCAAAAAAGAAACATAATTATCAACAAAAGCGAATTTAACTTTTTAAAGTAAAAAAAACACGTTTTTTAACAATAAATTTGGTTCAAAATTGCAAACTTGAAATTATTCTGAGGCTAACTAAAAGCTTTTCTGTGAGTTACACTTTTCCTTAATAACCTGAGTTAAATTATTAAAAAGAAGGTTTTTAATTCCTTCCAACTTCAGCTGGAGGATTATAATTTTAAATACAGTAAAGGGCTTTAGCCAAATGAAATTTCTGCACTTTTCGCTTTTCGGCTAAAGCCAATTATCTTTACTTAATTTACCCCCAGCTGAAGCTGGAGGCAATTCGCAGATCTACATATAAGTTTTTTTGTTGGATTTATTCTTTGTGGAAATTTTAAAGCATGAGTATTGAAAACTAAAGCCCTAGCCCGGATGGAAGCGGCATCCTTTTGTTTTTTCTTTAAAAAACAAAAGATATAGCGGACAGCCGGAAATAGCTCCTAATAAAAAAACGCTCCGTTTTCACAGAGCGTTTTAAGTATAATTGAATCTTAACGATTAAGCTTTTCCGGCAGCAATTAAGTTTAATGCTGAACCTGCAACGAACCAGCCAATCTGACCAGCGTTGTAAGTATGGTTTGCCAAAATAATATCTTTTGAGCCATTTTCGTGAACGAATTCCAACGTTAATGGTTTTCCCGGAGCAAACTCGGTTAAATCAGTAAAGTTAATGGTATCATTCTCCTGAATTTTATCGTAGTCAGCTTCGTTGGCAAAAGTCAATCCTAAAAGACCTTGTTTTTTAAGGTTTGTTTCGTGGATACGGGCAAATGATTTTACTAATACTGCTTTAACTCCTAAGAAACGCGGCTCCATGGCAGCATGTTCACGAGAAGAACCTTCTCCATAATTGTGATCTCCCACAACGATAGATGGAACTCCGGCCGCTTTGTATGCACGGGCAACTGCAGGAACTGCATCGTATGCTCCTGTTAATTGATTTTTAACGGAGTTTGTTTTTTGGTTAAAAGCATTTACGGCACCAATCAGCATATTGTTGGAAATATTATCTAAATGTCCGCGGAAACGCAACCAAGGCCCTGCCATAGAAATGTGATCGGTAGTACATTTTCCGAATGCTTTGATTAACAGTTTAGCACCTGTAATGTTTTTTCCATCCCAAGGCTCAAATGGAGCTAATAATTGCAAACGGTCAGACGTTGGACTTACCACTACCTGAACTCCTGACCCATCTTCAGCGGGAACCTGGAAGCCCGGATCTTTAACATCAAATCCTTTTGGAGGCAACTCGTCTCCTGTTGGAGCTTCAAGCCTTACTTCCTCCCCATCTTCATTGATTAAAGTATCTGTTAACGGGTTGAAACCTAAATCTCCTGCAATAGCCATAGCGGTTACCAATTCCGGAGAACCTACGAAAGCTAAAGTATTTGGATTACCATCTGCACGTTTTGAGAAGTTACGGTTGAAAGAGTGAACGATTGTGTTTCTTTCTTCTTTCTCTGCTCCTTCTCTGTCCCACATACCAATACATGGTCCGCAGGCATTCGCAAAAACGGTAGCTCCAATTTTTTCGAAAGTATCGATAAAACCGTCTCTTTCTATTGTATATCGAACCACTTCAGAACCCGGAGTGATTGTAAATTGAGATTTCGTTTTTAAGTTTTTAGCACTTACTTGTCGCGCTAAAGAAGCTGCACGAGCAATATCTTCGTAGGAAGAGTTGGTACAGGAACCAATTAAACCAACCTGAATTTGTAATGGCCAGTTATTTTTGATTGCTTCCTCTTTCATTTTAGAAATCGGAGTAGCCAAATCCGGTGTGAAAGGACCATTTAAGTGTGGTTCTAATTCTGTCAAGTTGATTTCGATAACCTGATCAAAATATTGTTCCGGGTTAGCATAAACTCCCGGATCTCCGGTTAAATAAGGAGCTACTTTATCTGCAGCATCCGCAACATCTGCTCTGTTTGTAGAACGCAGGTAACGGCTCATAGAATCATCGTAACCAAAAGTAGAAGTTGTAGCTCCAATTTCAGCACCCATATTACAAATAGTACCTTTTCCTGTACAAGACATAGAAGTTGCACCTTCACCAAAATATTCAACAATAGCACCAGTTCCACCTTTTACAGTAAGAATACCGGCTACTTTAAGGATAACATCTTTAGGAGCAGTCCAACCTGATAATTTACCGGTTAATTTTACTCCAATTAGTTTAGGGAATTTTAATTCCCACGCCATACCGGACATAACGTCAACAGCATCAGCTCCACCAACACCAATCGCTACCATTCCTAAACCACCTGCATTTACAGTATGAGAATCGGTACCAATCATCATTCCGCCAGGGAATGCGTAATTTTCAAGTACTACCTGGTGAATAATTCCGGCTCCCGGTTTCCAGAAACCGATTCCGTATTTATTTGAAACTGACGACAAAAAGTCGAAAACTTCGTTACTTTGTGTTTTTGCCCTCGCCAAATCGGTTGCAGCATCAACCTTTGCCTGAATCAGGTGATCACAATGCACTGTTGTAGGAACAGCAACTGTTTTCTTTCCGGCGTGCATAAATTGTAATAATGCCATTTGAGCTGTTGCATCCTGACATGCAACACGATCCGGAGCAAAATCAACATAATCAACTCCTCTTCCAAACGCCTTAGACGGAGTTCCGTCCCAAAGGTGATTGTACAAAATTTTCTCAGTTAAAGTAAGTGGACGACCAACTATCTCTCGTGCTTTATCAACACGACCAGGCATGTTGTCATACACTTTTTTAATCATTTCTATATCAAATGCCATAATTGTGTAATTGTTTTTGTTTATTTTTTTGAACATTCTAAGATACAAAAAATTGAGCAGGTACTAATAAAAAAGCCTGAGTTTATCACTCAGGCTTTAGAATTTATGATTAAATTATCATTTGATTATTGCTGTACCAATAATTTATGAGAAGGTGCAAACTTAGTAAGATTAATACCTTCTACTGCAGTTATATATTCCTCTATTGTTGGAGTTCTTCCAAGGATTGTAGACAGAACCACAACCGGCGTAGACGAAAGTAATGACTCTCCTTTTTTGCCTTCAGTATCTTCAACAACTCTTCCCTGGAAAAGACGGGTAGATGTTGCCATTACTGTATCTCCTTTGGCTGCTTTTTCCTGGTTCCCCATACAAAGGTTACAACCCGGACGCTCTAAATACAACATGTTTTCGTATTCTGTACGTGCCGCACCTTTAGGAACATTATCGTTAAATTCAAATCCAGAGTATTTTTGTAAAACTTCCCAGTCTCCTTCAGCTTTAAGTTCATCTACAATATTATAGGTAGGAGGAGCTACTACAAGCGGTGCCAAAAATTCTACTTTTCCTTTTTGCTCTTCAATATTCTTAAGCATTTGAGCAAGAATTTTCATATCGCCTTTGTGAACCATACAAGAACCGATAAATCCAAGATCTACTTTTTTATCACCTCCATAAAAAGAAAGAGGTCTGATTGTATCGTGCGTATATCGTTTAGAAACATCTTTATTATTTACATCCGGGTCAGCAATCATTGGCTCTGAAATCAAATCAAGATCAACCACAACCTCAGCAAAATACTTAGCATTTGCATCCGGTGTTAAAGCTGGCTTCTCACCAGTTTTAATCTCTGTAATTCTCTTATCTGCTTTATTAATCAATCCCTGAAGAACGTGTTTGGCATTGTCCATACCCTTATCAATCATAATCTTGATTCTGCCTTTTGCAATTTCTAATGATTCAACCAAAGTATCATCTTCAGAAATACAGATAGAAGCTTTAGCTTTCATCTCTGCAGTCCAGTCTGTAAAAGTAAATGCCTGGTCAGCAGTAAGGGTTCCTAAGTGAACCTCAATGATTCTGCCTTGGAATACGTTTTCACCACCAAATTGCTTAAGCATTTGAGATTGTGTAGCATGAACAACATCACGGAAATCCATATAACTTTTCATGTCTCCTTTGAAAGTAACTTTCACAGATTCCGGAATAGGCATTGAAGCTTCACCGGTAGCAAGAGCAAGAGCAACAGTTCCTGAGTCAGCACCAAAAGCTACACCTTTAGACATTCTTGTATGTGAGTCACCACCAATGATGATAGCCCACTCGTCTATTGTAATATCGTTAAGTACTTTGTGAATTACATCCGTCATTGAATGATAAACGCCTTTCGGGTCACGAGCAGTGATTAGACCGAAGTCATTCATGAATTTCATCAATTTTGGAATGTTTGCCTGCGCTTTTTTATCCCAAACTGAAGCAGTATGACAACCTGATTGGTAAGCACCATCAACGATTGGAGAAATTACCGTAGCAGCCATAGACTCTAATTCCTGAGCTGTCATCAAACCTGTAGTATCTTGCGAACCTACGATATTAACTTCAACACGAACATCAGATCCGGCGTGTAATACTTTACCCGGAGTTGTTCCAACAGCGTTTCTGTTGAAGATTTTTTCAACAGCAGTAAGTCCTTGTCCTTCAATTGAAACTTCTTTTGAAGGAGCAAATACTGTAGGAATATCAATTCCTAAAAGTTTACATGCAAATGTTTGTATTTTTTTACCAAATACAATTGCGTAGGAACCACCGGCTTTAATGAATTCTATTTTCTGAGGCGTGAATGCCTTCGAAATATCAATCAGCTCCTGATCACCATTATATAGTTTTTTCTTTTTTGTGTTTATTGTAAGAACAGTTCCTGTAGCAACAGAATATGTTTCTTCTAAAATAGGGTCACCGCTTTCATTACGAATTGGGTTACCATCTGAATCTAATTTTTTAACCCAGTTTTTAAGGTCAATACCGATACCACCCGTAACATCAACTGTTGTAAGGAAGATTGGAGAAATACCGTTTGTACCTGCAACAATTGGAGCAAAATTTACAAATGGAACATATGGACTAGCTTGTTTACCTGTCCAAAGCGCCACGTTATTTACACCTGACATTCTTGATGAACCTACACCCATCGTTCCTCTTTCAGCAATCAACATCACACTTTTATCAGGATGTTGAGCCTGCAGCGCTTTAATTTCGTCTTGTGCCTGAGGAGTAATCATACACTTACCATGCAATTCACGATCAGATCTTGAGTGTGCCTGATTTCCCGGAGAAAGTAAATCTGTCGAGATATCTCCTTCACCGGCAATAAATGTAACTACCTTAATTTCTTCAGCTATTTCTGGCAGTTTTGTAAAAAACTCAGCTTGTGCGTAACTTTTAACAATCTCTATGGCAATTGCATTACCGCTTTCGAACGCAGCCTTAAGACGGTCTGTATCCGCATCATAAAGATAAACTTGTGTTTTAAGAACTTTTGCAGCCTCTTTTGCAATAGCACTATCATTACCTAAAGCTAAATCAAGAAGCACTTCAATCGAAGGACCACCTTTCATATGTGATAATAATTCAAAAGCAAAAGCAGGAGTAATTTCATTTAAAACAGATTGACCTAAAATAATCTCCTTTAAGAATTTGGCTTTTACACTAGCAGCACTAGTAGTTCCTGGTATAGTGTTGTAGATAAAAAATTTAAGAGAATCTTCTCTGTATTCATTATTTACATCTTTAATTTGAGCAATAATTACACTTAACAAATCGGCACCATCAATTGGTTTCGGGTTAAGCCCTTGTTCTTTACGCTCTTCAATTTCTTTAATGTAATCTTTATAAATATCATTATCAAAAGCCATAGTAAATAGTGTTTTTTATTTTTTGTTCGCAAATTTAGGAATTAAACCTGACAATTAAAATAAATATAATAGATGTCCCTTTTTAGAAAATTATTATTGCAAAAAAACAAGTTTAACCTTTAATTATTACCAAAAACATAAAATTACCCCAAAATAATAAATTATTAATAATTTGAAATCTGTTCTTTAACAAAGTCGGAATTTAATGTTAGAAAGGAAGTGAGATTTTACGTCTTTTTTAGCAAAGAATCTTTCTAAATAAGTAATTACATCGTTATAGTTTCCTGTTTAAAAATTATTTTATAAGTAAAACTACTTAAAAATAAAAAATTAAAATTATCGGTCTTAATTCAAATATTCTATTAACTTTGCAATTCAAAGCACTTTACAAAAATCTAAACTATGAAAAACAAATTAGAAAATTTAGAACATTATTTTCAAAAGCCGGGAGTAAAAATCAGTATTGCTGTGACCATTTTCAACACCATATTTCTTGTTACTTCTCTGATAGGAATTAAATTTGAATTTCGGCCGCTCGAACAGCTTGCAATTATTAGTTTAATCATTGAATTCATTTACGGAACAGTACTTTCGTTTTTAACATTAAGAAACAAGGAAAAATACCTTCATCTCATTCCGTTCCTATTACTAAATTGGTTTATTGGATGTTTTTGCCTCAATACATTCCTATCCGTTTTTGAGGATTTATCTATTTGGGTGTATGTAATCACGCTACTGTTTTGTATTTCTAATTTCTTTATATACCGAAATACAGAAGATAAATACCTTTCAAATCTTTCCTATTTTATCAACGGATTTTCCTTTCTTCTAATTATCTACTTTGCTATTTATCTTATTCCGATTATGCCTTATTCTTTTCTTGGGATAATTGCTCTCGGAATGGGTTTTTATGGATTAGTTCCTGCAATTACATTGGGAATCCATACTATAACATTATTTCTTATTTATCAAAAAAGGAAAAAATACTTTCTTTCATTCAGCATCGGATTTTCAATAGTACTGGTTAGTTTAATTATTTTTATAGTGGGATTGAATTTAGAAAGTAAAAAAATAACTCAAAATACTATAACCAAATCATTTGATTCAAACGAAGATTTACCTAATTATATCATTATTTCACAAAATCTGGAACCCAATTTCCTGAATGAAATTTTATTAAAAAAAGACATCGTTTATACGTCGCAGGATAACTTTTTTGAATTTAGAAGTTTTAATTCATTGGGAAATAGTCAATTCAATGAAAGAAAAATTCACAATCCATTTATTACGATAGCGTATCTTTTTTGCAGGGATCTTAATTTGAGTGCAGATGACAGAATAAATATTCTAAAATCAAATTTCGATAAAAGATTAGAAACCGAAGAACAGCTGTGGAGCGGTGAAGATCTATTTACCAAAAACATCAAGGAAGATGTAAAGCTCTATCCCGAAACCCGATTGGCTTATACAGAAATCACAATGGATATTGCTTGCCAAAAAGAATCATGGCAAGATCAGGAAGCTATTTATTCATTTCAACTTCCCGAAGGATCTGTTGCTACATCACTATCATTATGGATAAATGGCATTGAAAGAAAAGGTGTCCTGACTACCAAAGAAAAAGCAGCAAAAGCCTATAAGAAAATTGTTGGCGTTGAAAGCCGGGATCCGTCTTTAATGCAATGGAAAGAAGGCAACAAAGTTGTGGTTAGAGTTTTTCCGGTAAGTTTTAAAGCACCCAGAACATTCAAATGTGGATTTACAACTCCTTTAAAAGTCGAAGATAATCAAATGAAATACCAAAGTCTTTCGATAAAAGGCCCGAATATTTCGAATGCCGAAACATTATCCAGAATCCAGATAACAGGAAATTCAAAAATTGAAACTGATAAGGATTTTGAACTAAAAAACAATTATTATATCAATCAGTCAACCGGATTAAAGCATTGGGAAGCCACTATGCAGTCAGATAAAGAATTACATTCTAATTCGTTTGTATGGAAAGACAAAATTTATGAAGTAAAAGATATACAAAAAACGACTGTTCCTTTTACTGCATCTGAAATTATTTTGGATTTGAATAGCAGTTGGACAAGCCGGGAAATAGAATCGATATTGAATTTAAAAGGAAAACTCTTTTGTGTCTATAGCAACAAGGAGAAAAAGCCAATTAACATCGAAAATTACAAAACTGTTCAGGAAGAGTTTGAAGGTTTACATTACTCTTTATTGCCTCTTTATAAACTAACAGCAAACAGTTTGATTGTCACTAAAAGCGGCACCTTTTCCGCCAATTTTGAAGAACTTGAAAATTCTGATTATCTACAAAAAATAAAAACCGGAACTAAAGAAAAACATTTAAAAGTGATTAATATTTCATCAGAAATTAATCCGTTTTGGCAAACCGTTAAAGAGCAAAAATATGTTGATTATTTTCAAACCAGCTTAAAAAACAGCTTAGAACTTATCTCCAATAATCAATTTGTTTTATTTGAAACAGAAGAGAACTCAGTAAACATTGAGCCTGCATATATTTCAATTAAAGAAAGTACTAAAACCAGTACATCAAAAAGCACGGGGCCTAATCATATCTATAGAATGTATGCATTTGGAAAAGTTTTAGATGAACAGATCAAAATTCAAAGTGATACTCTGGCCAATAATCAATTTATCACGCTGGCAAAAGAGGCTAATATTGTAACACCGATTTCATCCTTAATTGTTTTAGAAACCGACGCGGATTATAAAAATAACGGAATAGAGAAAAACGTAGATACTTTAGGAAATGCAGCTATAAATAATGATGGCGCCGTTCCTGAACCATACGAATGGCTTATGGTTATTATTGGTATGACTACCCTGTTTTTCTATTATCGAAAAAATAAAAAGCAAACCATTTAATGAAGATCTCAACAATACCTTATAAAAAAGAAATCACCTTTATTATTCTCGTTTGTATCTTGGCAATGAACTATCCTATTGTGGTTGCCGGCTTGGACAGTAATTTTTTTGGTATTTTCTTTTCTTTATTATTATTCCTGTTTGCGGGTAGAAAAACTACTCTAAAAATGAGCTATCCGCTTTTAGGAATGATTTTCGTATTAGAATTCATCAGCTATCGTTTGCATACAAAAACACTCCATTTTCAGGCTTTATCTTTATTTATATGTTTTGCTTACTACAGTTTTACCCGAAAATTTTCGTTCATTGCTTTTATCTGCCTCTTTTTATTCTCGTCAGTTTTTGATCAGTTATTCAATTATCTAACTGTCGAAATCAAACAGGCTCTTTGCTATAATGTTTATTTAACTTTAAGAAACTTCATTTCAATTGACAAAATAGAAGGCGTTAATTTCTATATCAATAATGCAAAAATTTCAATAGATACTGCCTGTATGGGTTTATCAATGTTTAAAACGGGATTGCTTATCGGTGCTTTCTTATTGACTTTGGAAGAACTAAAAAAGGAAAAGTATTTCAATATTGTACAAATTTTACTTTTTTGCTTAGTGATAGTTTTACTGAATGTAATTTCGAATTATTTCAGAATTATTACCTTGATTTTATTCAATTGCACAGAAGAAAACATATTACATCATACTATTGGAATAGTTTGCTTTGCATTCTACCAAATTATCCCAATGCTATTTTTGATTCGTTTCTTTAAACCGGGAATCGAAGAAATTACGAATTCTGTTATTTTACCTAAACTGTTACCTATAATTGTAACAACAGGAATACTATTCATTACAAGTTTAGAAATAAAAAAAGAACAAAATCAAAATATATTAGAAAATCTGGACCCAAAATACAATACTGAAAAAGGAGTTTGGGCAAACAAAGATGTTTTTAAAATTATAATTCCTGGAAAATTAATCTACATCAAAACTCCTATCCATAAACCTTTAATTTGCTGGACGGGAAATGGGTACAAAATCATTGAGTCTAAAAAGATCATCAGGAATCATGAAGAAATTTGGTTTGTAAAAATGGAGAAAGATAATATCCGTTACTTCTCTTATTGGTGGTATGAGTGTGGAAACAAAAAATACACCTCACTTATTGAAGTATTATCCATAAAACTCTTCTATAATAAACCTGTGCGTTTGATTAATGAAACAAGTAAAACAGAATTAAAATAAAAAAACCTAACAGGTTTTAAAATCTGTTAGGTTTACATAATATATCTTTTTAGTTCTACATCAGTTTCTGAATAATAATCTCTTCTGTAATCCCTTCAGCATCCGCTTTATAATTTTTAATAATTCTATGACGAAGAATTCCGGTTGCAACTGCTTTTACATCTTCAATATCCGGTGAGAATTTACCATTG
>JBDTRA010000129.1:0-11037 GCA_039931915.1 Flavobacterium sp.
TTCAATTAAAGGAAACTTTAAATACAATGGTGGACCAGCTGAGGGAGTTTGCATCCGAGGTAACCCGTGTGGCGCGTGAGGTAGGAACCGAAGGGAAACTGGGAGGACAGGCGAATGTGCCTGGAGTTGCCGGAACCTGGAAAGATTTAACAGATTCGGTGAATCAGATGGCGGGTAACTTAACCACTCAGGTACGTAATATTGCCGAGGTAACTATTGCGGTGGCAAACGGGGATATGTCCAAAAAAATTACGGCAGACGTTAGGGGAGAAATCCTTCAATTAAAAGAAACCGTAAATACGATGGTGGATCAGCTTCGAAGTTTTGCGTCCGAGGTAACAAGGGTATCAAGAGAGGTAGGGACAGAAGGAAAACTTGGAGGACAAGCCTTCGTGCCCGGAGTTGCAGGAACCTGGAAAGATTTAACAGATTCTGTAAATCAGATGGCATCTAACTTAACAGGTCAGGTGCGTAATATTGCCGATGTAACCAAAGCGGTGGCAAATGGTGACCTTTCTAAACAAATTACCGTAGACGTTAAAGGAGAAATCCTGGATTTGAAAAATACATTTAATACGATGGTGGAACAGCTTAATTCGTTTTCATCAGAAGTAACCCGTGTGGCGCGTGAGGTTGGAACCGAAGGAAAACTGGGAGGTCAGTCTGAAGTAAAAGGTGTTGCCGGAACCTGGAAAGATTTAACCGATTCCGTTAATTTAATGGCTTCGAACTTAACATCTCAGGTACGTGGAATTGCGAAGGTTGTGACATCAGTAGCCAAAGGAAACCTGAAACAAAAATTATCCATTGATGCAAAAGGGGAGGTTGCACAATTAACAGATACCATCAACGAGATGATTGATACCCTTGCGACATTCTCCGATCAGGTAACAACTGTGGCACGTGAGGTAGGAGCAGAAGGGAAATTGGGAGGCCAGGCGAATGTACCGGGAGCATCAGGAACCTGGAAAAACCTAACAGAAAACGTAAATCAGCTTGCGGCGAATCTGACCACTCAGGTGCGTGCTATTTCTGAGGTAGCTTCTGCGGTAACACAAGGGGATTTAACACGAACTATTGGTGTTGAAGCAAAAGGCGAGGTTGAAGCATTAAAAGATACCATCAACCAAATGATTTCCAACCTGAAAGCAACCACATTACGAAATCAGGAACAAGACTGGCTGAAATCGAATTTGGCTAAGTTTACGCAGATGCTTCAGGGACAGAAAGAGCTAAATTCGGTTACAAAGAAAATCCTTTCTGAGCTTGCAACCGTTGTTACAGCACAGCATGGATTGTTTTATATTCTGCAGGAAGATGAGGAATTCATGGATTCTAAATTAAATCTTATTGCTTCTTACGCTTACATCAAAAGAAAAAATTCCCCAACTCAATATGCAATGGGAGAAGGGCTTATTGGACAGGTAGCGATAGAAAAAGAAAGAATTATTCTGAGTAATGTTCCTAAAGATTATATTCGAATCAATTCCGGTCTTGGGGATGCCAAACCTCAGGATGTTATCATTCTGCCGGTACTTTTTGAAGGCCAGTTGAAAGCTGTGATCGAATTGGCTTCGTTGGATACTTTTAGCCAGACCCATTTGGATTTCCTTGAAGGATTAACAGAAAGTATTGGTATTGTATTAAATACGATTGAATCTAATTCGAGAACCGAAGAATTACTGGTACAATCCCAATCTTTGGCAGGAGAGTTAAAAAGCCAACAGGAAGTATTAAAAAATACCAACGAAGAGCTCGAAGAAAAAGCGTTCTTACTGGCAAACCAGAAAGAAGAAGTAGAGCTGAAAAATCAGGAAGTTGAGGTGGCAAGAAAAGCTTTGGAAGAAAAGGCAGACCAGTTAACCTTAACATCAAAATATAAATCAGAATTCTTAGCCAACATGTCACATGAGCTGCGAACACCATTGAACAGTTTGCAGATTTTGGCTAATGAATTAATTGCCAACAGAGACGGAAACCTATCCGAAAAACAAATTCAGTTTGCTAAAACCATTAACTCTTGCGGAGATGACCTTATTCAGCTGATTAATGATATTCTGGATCTTTCTAAAATTGAATCCGGTTATATTTCTGTTGATTACAATCCGATTAGTTTTGCGGAGATCAGCAGATTTGTAGAGTCTACTTTCAATCCAATTTCAGAAGCCAAACATCTGCGTTTTAAAATCAGTATGGATGAAGATCTTCCTGAATTAATAGAAACTGATTCCCAAAGGCTAAATCAGATCCTTAAAAATCTATTATCGAATTCCTTCAAGTTTACCGAGAAAGGAGAAGTACAGCTTAAGATATATAAGGCAAATAACAATTGGAAAACCACAAATTCAAGTCTTGACAATGCGGAAGCTGTAGTCGCTTTCGAAATTTCTGATTCAGGGATTGGTATTTCAAAAGAGAAACAAAACATCATATTTGAAGCTTTCCAACAGGCAGAAGGGTCTACCAGCCGTAAGTATGGCGGTACAGGTTTGGGATTGTCTATCAGCCGCGGACTTTCGGATTTATTAGGCGGAAGTATCGAACTCGAAAGCGAGACGAACATAGGAAGTAAATTTACGTTGTTCCTTCCTTTAAAATACGTACATATTCCGGAAATAGAAAATATGGATGTTAAGGAAGAAACAGATTTCAAAGGCCGAATAAAATCATTGCCTTCCGAGAAGTTTCACAGATCAGATATTGATTTGTTCTTTGTTGATGAGGTAGGGGATGACAGGACCGATATCAAACCAGATGATAAAGTATTGCTGATTGCCGAAGATAATTTAATCTTTGCCAAGATTATGCTGGAGCAGGCTCATATTAACGGGATCAAAGCTATTGTTACTACAAAAGGAAACGATGTAATTGATTTTATCAATCAGTTTCATCCTCATGCGATAACTATGGATTTGAATATGCCGGATACCAGCGGATGGAAAATCCTGGACAGGTTGAAAACAGATTTTAACCTGCGTCATATCCCGGTTTATATTATTTCAGGTGAAGATGAGAGAAACAGAGGCCTTAAACGCGGGGCAAGGAACTTCTTTCTCAAACCGGTAAAAAATGATTCTTTAAATTATCTTTTTAATGATATCCATGATTTTAAAAATAAAAAGACAAAAAATCTCTTAGTGGTCGATGATAATCAGCAAGAATTAGACAGGATCTTAAAAGCTGTTGACGGGGATGATATTACAGTTTTTAGTGCCAAAACAGCAAAAGAAGCGGTAGCCCTTATCAGGGAAAATTCGTTTGATTGCATCATTTTAGATTTAGTATTGCCAGATGCCGACGGACTTGATTTAATTACTGACCTCGAGAACAATATTGCCGGACAGGAAACAGCTATTATCATACATTCTGCGGGTGATGTGACCAAAAAACAAAAGACAAAACTAAATAGGTTCGGCCACAGCATCATTACAAAAAGTGCAGGTTCTTTAGATAAACTTATCGATCAGACGGCCTTATTCATGCATCGTGTCCATAAAGATTTGCCGGATGCCATGCGGGAAACTATTGAATCTTTTTATCTGAGAGAAGATGTTTTGCCAGGCAAAAAAGTGCTTTTAGTAGATGATGATGTACGTAATCTTTTTGCATTGACCACAGCTTTAGAGAGATATGGATTGGATGTGATCAGTGCGGAAAGCGGTCAGGAAGCCATTGATATACTGAACGAAGATAAGGCGATTGATATTGTCCTGATGGATATTATGATGCCCGAAATGGATGGTTATGAAACGATGAAACGTATTCGAAAAGATGCCAGGCATAAAGACCTGACTATTATTGCAGTAACAGCAAAAGCCATGAAAGGGGACAGGCAGCGTTGTATAGAATCCGGAGCCTCAGACTATATGACGAAACCGGTAAATGTAGAACAATTGTCTTCGCTTATGCGCGTGTGGCTTAAATAATAATTTTTATATACAATCCAAATAATATAATGGGAGACAACGCAATTAAAATCTTAATAGTGGATGACAAAAAAGAAAACCTGCTTTCTCTGCAAGTCGTCCTGGCTAATCGCGGATATCAGTTTATTGAAGCAACATCTGGAAAAGATGCTTTGCGGATTCTTTTAAAAGACCAGAATTTTGCCATTATACTCATGGATGTTCAAATGCCATTGATGGACGGTTTTGAAACAGCTGAATTAATCCGCCAAAGCGAAAAACTCAAACATGTTCCTATTATTTTTTTGACAGCCAATATGGATACGACTGAATATATATTTAAAGGATATCAGTCAGGAGCTGTTGATTATATGATTAAACCTTTATCTCCGGAAATACTACAGGCCAAAGTCATGGTTTTTACGGAATTATTCAGGAAAAATCAGGAATTAAGAAAAAAGGAAGAAGAAACGAATGCGCTTAATGAGATAATTTTAAAGTCAAATAAAGAACTGGCCCTTCAAAATGCGGCAATAGAAAAGCACGCTGAAGAACTTAGAAAGAAAAACATGGAACTGGATGCTTTTACTTATATTTCAAGCCATGATCTTCAGGAGCCATTAAGAAAGATTCAAACTTTTGCTAATCTTATACTTTCCAATGAGTATTCAAATTTATCCGAAGACGGAAAACTTAAATTTAACAGGATCCTGTATGCAACCAATAGAATGCGGGAACTTATTAATAGTCTGCTTACTTTTTCAAGAGCAACTCTTGTCGACAGAAAATTTGAAACAGTAGATCTTAACACTATTATAAGTGATGTGAAAGAGGCCTTACATGAAAATTTACTGGAAAAAAATGCGGTTCTTATAACTGATTTTCATGATAATGTCAAGATTATTCCCTTTCAATTTGTGCAGTTGATGGAGAACTTAATTCATAATTCCATAAAATTTGCCCAACCGGAAGTGCCATTAGAAATTATCATAAAAAGCAGTCTGGTCGATGGCCAGGATTTACAAATAGGGAAATTATCCAGGGAGGTTAATTATTGCCACATTAGTTTTGGAGATAACGGAATCGGATTTGAACCACAGCACAATGAAAAAATATTTGGGGTTTTCCAGAAATTGCATGGCAGGGATCTGTATGAAGGAACCGGAATTGGACTTGCCATTGTCAAGAAAATAGTTGAAAACCACAACGGTTATGTAGATGCTGTTGGTGAACCTTTGAAAGGGGCTACTTTTAATATTTATATTCCTTATTGATTAGTAAAAAATCTTACATTTATATCGTTTCCGGCATTAAAAATATTAATATTTGAAAAAAGATGTATATAAAAAAAAACTATTATTTATAATTTTATTTGTAATTAATATATCGAATGCCCAAGTAGGAATCGGTACTATTGCACCAGGCAATACTTTAGAAATAAACAGCGCTATAACGGGATCAAGCGGTTTGCGATTTACTCAATTGAATTCCAGTTCTACACCAGTTTCAAATACGGAAGCAAAAGTGTTAGGACTAAATGCTACAGGAGATGTTGTTTTTACTACATTATATCCACAAGTAGCGTCTGCAAGTACAACTCTCAATGCCAATACTCCCACTAATACAACATTAACATTGGGAGAAATACAATTTAGAACCGATAAAACAGCTACTGGAAATACAGGAAGTTTGCAAATTCGATCCAGCTCTGCCAGTACACTTGCGATTACAATTTTAGGACATGAGGAATGGAGCGGGGGTATAAGTACTTATATAGGCGTAAATGCAACCCTTAATAATAATTCGGGAGCATTCACTACTTTTTCAGCTGGTGGTTTGGGTATAAATGAAATGCTTATTTACAGAATTGGAACAGCCGGAGGCGGGTTCTACCAAATCACAATATTAAATAGAAATGATATTGATATATTTGTAATAGGGGAAAAACTAAAATAGCATTAGATTAAGCATTTTTCTTTTTCTGTAAATCATGTTATTTAAAAAGTAACAAGACTATTAATTTTACTGAAATTGCACTAACCAAATTATGACTATTAGTGTATTTTTAAAATAAAAACAGACTCAAATAATGAGTCTGTTTTTGTATTTAAAGCAGATAAAAATTAGTTGCTTGTTACAGAATAGCTGTTGCAGGTAAAATTTAAACCACCTCCGTTTGTACCATAAGAAGAGGTAATTTCAAATCCATATTGTACATCACCAACAGTAATGTTGCCAATCCATCCTTTGTTTTTTATCCAGTTTAAAATGGCTTTAGCATCAATAGTACCGCTGTTTGTTTTTGATGTGCGTAAAAATGAATACACATTATTCGAACCATTATTGCCTCTGTATACATTCCAGGTATGACCGCCAATACTTTGGTTGGTATAAACTGCAATTGCAGCACCTGTAGATGAATAATTGTATGAAATTGGTTTTACATTCCCCGTACCATTTGCATTTCCGGTATAATTCATCCATAACATTATTTCATGAGATTTAGCAGAATCCCAGATGTCATAACAGGATTCCCATGCACCACCGGAAGGTGTAGTGGCATTAAAACTAGTACTAAGTGTATTTACTGTACTAAGGGCTTTACCAATATATTTGGTAGAGTTAGGATAGGATTTAATACCTCCACTATTAGGATGATTAGCCCAAACTCCCCATTGACTGTAACTGTTTGCCCAGATAGACTGGCCGCCTGCACCTCCACCCCAGACATTGTTGTATACAGTATAACCTCCATTTGACCAGCTTGCATATTGAGCAGATGATGACCAGTTTGCTTTAACCTCAGGTTCGTCGTTTACATCAGTTGCATCGCAACTAATAAACATAGCACATAGTGCAGCAAATAAAATTGTTTTTTTCATAATAAATGGTTTATAGTTAATAAATTTAAGTTATAGCTAAGATATTAATAATTAGCTATTTAATAAAATATTTCTTAAATAAATTGTAATTTTTAAATTATTACCATAAAAAATTGATTTTTTAACTATAAAAGACGATAATTTTATTTAGTTATGGTGAAAATGACCATAATTAAAATAAAAAAAATGTGAATTTCGTAATTTACAAAAAATATAAATTAAGCATTAGATTTATCTTATAAATACAAGGTCTATATAGCCTTTAATCTCTGACTAATAAGAGAAATTGGAGAGTTTCTTTGTTTTAAATAAACGAGAAGAGAAGTGAAAATTATAATAGATTTATTTCCCTAAATTGGCAACCCACACATTATCGGATTTTCCTGCACCCATTTCGACATAATCGCTGCTCATCATGGCTTTGCAATGATCTGTGCTACTTTTCCATCCGGCTACCACTTCTACAGGATTAGCATAATTGCGGGCAATCACTTCACCTACATAGGTACCTGTATAACCAGCTGTATTGGCTCTTTGTATAGGACTTGTTCCTTCCGGGGAGATATGAGAAAAATAATTTCGCACATTCATATCATGGGCATAATTGAGTGCTGTCTGGGCTAATATTGAGTTGCTTACTAATTCAGGAACAGGTGGCATATCTTCGTCACCGCACTTACATCCTGTTACCCTGAGCTTATTGATTTCAATCAAAACAGGATCGGTAACATTGGTATCAACAATAGGAACAGCATCATCATTATTGTCACAAGAAAAAAATAATGGTACTAAAATGAAAAAAATAAAATATTTTGAAGACATTGAAAAATAATTATTAATTAATTTAAGTTGCTAGTTAATAGTTTTATTTAATTGTAATCCAAAAAACAAATAATGTTAGTTTTATAAGAAACCCTTCCAATATTAATTTCCTAAATAAATGAAGGTATTGGTAGTGGTAGTGCCAATGCTTTGACCGAAGGAGTCAATTTGCACAATTTTTAAAAAGGTTTTAGCTGAGTCAATATTACCAGTCACCGAAGAGGCAGTTATTCTTACTCTTATATCCGTGTCAACTGTTGGCTTTATTAAGGCTTTCGTGGCTATATCCCCAATATCTGCATAAGAACCAGCACGGGGATCTCCAAAAAATCCAGTATTTGCAGATGGCAAAATTACGCCAGTTGTAGCGTTTTGCAATTCATAAAAAGCATATGCTGAATATCCAGAAATCGGGTTGTTTGAGCCTATAATGCACTCAATATCGTAAATTTTATTAGCTTTTAGTGTAACTACGCCCGTGTTTATCGTCATGTTTCCAGCAATAGCTGTAAAATTTGTTAATGTTTGAACGACATTAGTTATTGTTGAAGATAACTTAGCGTACAGATATTCAGGGGTATTGTCAGCCTTTGGTAAATTAGCCCCAATACCCAAAGCAGTGGCTTGAGCTTGTTGGGCGGCAGTTAAACTTGTTTTTGCCCTGCCATCTAATTTTACGTAACCGTTAAAATCAGAACTCCAAATAGCTTGTGTTATTTGACCATATTCCGCAATTTTTTGACCTGCAATTTTTTGCCATTTTAAATCATCAAAATAATAATAGCCTACCTCTGTAACGTTTGCTGTTGCAGTATTTGTAGAACCACTTAAATCTGTTACAAACAACATAGCTCCAAGTTGCGCTGTAGAATATGCTGTTTTATTAATAAGTTCAGTTCTTGTAATTCTGGGAGGTATTAGACCATCAGGAACTGTAATTACTGATGGTGTACCAGTAATATCAAGCGTTGCTTTTGGGTCTGCATTATTTATCCCTATTTGTGAGAAAGATAAAAATGATAATAAAAGACAAATGAGTAATAATATTGAATTTTTCATTTTTAAATATTTAATGTTATTATGTTAATTAATCTCATTGGGTGTAAATATGTGGAAGTACATCCAACGGGTGATTATTTTTTCTCACTACAATTAAATAAAACGTTAACTAGCAACTTGAATTAATTAAGATATAAAGAGTCTGCTGAGTGTAAAGATATTCGTTTTTTTATTTACAGCTTTTTAAATACGACTTAAATGTTTCGATATTTCAAGATTTATTTCAAATCAAAAATTGAATTCAAAGCTATTTATATTTTGAATCTTTATTATTTTTAAATAGTTTTAATATATAGAAACTATTGTAATTAGTATATTTAAGGGAAACTAAAAAGTACTTCAAAAAAATAAATATAATTCAATGTACAAACTATTACTTCTGTGTTTTATTGTCTTTATTTCATGTAAAAAAGCAGAGAACCCAACAGAACATTCAAAAACTATTGTTCTTCAGCCCTTGGGAAATTTTCAACCTCAATCTGCAAATGAAGTATTAGAGAAAATAAGGAAAATTAATCCAAATGTTGTACTCAGAAAAGCAATAGATTTTCCGTTAGGATCTTATTATAAACCAAGGAACAGGTTTCGTGCTGACAGTATTATTAAAAATTTAAAGTCAAAAATTGGTAAGGATTCAGTTATTGTCGGTCTTTCCAACAAAGATATAAGCACAACAAAAGGAAATATCAGGGATTGGGGAATAATGGGTTTGGGTTATCATCCCGGAAAGGCATGTGTTGTTTCGGATTTTAGATTATCTGAAAAAAATAGAAAAGAACAATTTTATAAAGTCGTTTTGCATGAATTAGGGCATACTGAGGGTTTGCCACATTGCAAAATAAAAGCCTGCCTGATGCGTGATGCCGAAGGCGGTAATCCGATAGATCAGGAAAAAGACTTTTGCAGGGATTGCAGGAAATTTTTAAAATCTAAAAATTGGAATTTACTCTAAAGCTTATCAATTAGAACGACTTGCAATTGAAGTTTTGTAATAACAATTAATAATCCTGTAAAACTTTATTACGTGCTGTGAACTAAATTTAATGTTCTGTAAATGAGAAAATTATTTTCATTTTAGATTTAAAAGTTCACATTAACGCGTAAAGATGAATCCTCCCTTACTAGCATTTAACGATAAAGGAATCTACTGTCAGCAGGCTGATGTCTATCTAGATCCGTGGCGACCTGTAACCAACGCAATAATTACGCACGGACACTCTGATCATGCAAGCTGGGGACATAAAAACTACATTACACATCATACCAATGTTCCAATCATAAAACACCGTCTTGGTGATATCAATGTTACAGGGAAAGATTGGAATGAAACTTTTACAATCAATGGCGTTACATTTTCGCTTCATCCCGCTGGGCATATTATTGGTTCCTCTCAAATACGGGTTGAATACAAAGGAGAAATCTGGGTTTTTACAGGCGATTATAAAACAGAAGATGATGGAATATCTGTTCCCTACGAAGTCGTAAAATGCCATGCTTTTATAACAGAATGTACTTTTGGACTACCGGCGTTTAAATGGACTCCGCAAGCTGAAGTTATGACCGACATAAATAATTGGTGGGCAGAAAATCGTGCCGAAGGAAAAACTTCTGTTCTCTTTGGCTATTCGTTAGGAAAAGCACAGCGGCTGTTAAAATATTTAGATACCGATATCGGAAAAATATATACTCATGGCGCGATCGAAAACATGACTAATGTGTTACGTCAGTTAGTTGATTTTCCACCGACAACCAGAGTAACTTCAGAAACTAAAAAAGAAGATTTATCAGGCAGTATAGTGCTTGCTCCGCCAAGCGCTCACGGCAGTACATGGATCAGGAAAATGACTCCTTTTGTAACGGGTTCTGCGAGCGGATGGATGGCTTTTCGCGGAGCAAGAAGACGTCGTGCCATAGATCGCGGTTTTGTGTTGAGTGATCATTGCGACTGGACAGGATTACTCGAAAGTATAAAAGCCACAGGTGCCGAAAAAATAATTTCTACTCATGGATATTCAGATATTTTTTCGAAGTACCTGCAGGAATTAGGCTATAATGCACGAACGGCACATACGCAATATGAAGGAGAATCTGGTGAAATGGATGCTAAAAAAGAGGAAGAATAAGTTTGTATAAACTGTGTGCAATTTTTACGTTGATGACGCAGATTCGCTATCGCGAAGACACAGATTTACACGGATTTTTTTCTCTCCGCAATAATAAAATCAGTTTTTATTCGCGTCTTCGCGATAGCGAATCCGTGTATCAGTGTTCAAATTAAACGCAACAGAATAAATAATAATAGATAATGAAGAATTTTGCCGAACTTATAAAAGCACTCGACAGTTCGAATAAAACATCGGTAAAAGTGG
>JBDTRA010000130.1:0-10937 GCA_039931915.1 Flavobacterium sp.
GAGCCCAGACAATATTTGATAATGATTCTCCAATAGCATTTCTGCTTCCTGCAACCGGATCAATCAAGGCCGCAATAGGAGCGTGTCCAATAGAAGTGGCAATTCCTTCTTTCCCTAAATAATCCAGGGCCATTACACCAACATTGTTCAAAGGCAATTGCAAAGGTCCTGCACATTGTTGTTTGGCTACTTTTCCACCAACACAACGGTCAACTTTGTTCGTTAACCAGTCTTTTGAGGCAACAGCTTCTAAACGTAAAACGTCTTGTAAATATTTTTCGAAATGGGCGCCGTCGTAAGAAACAGCTGCATACTTTCTGTCGATAGTTTTATCGTTCATCACCGTTTTTGGAGAACTTCCGAAGAAATCTTCCAAAGCATAATCCATCGGTTTTGAACCATTTGATTGTGATTGAAAAGTAAAACGGTGATCTCCCGTGACATCTCCAACCTGATACATGGGGGAACGCTCTCTGTCAGCAATTCTTTGTAAAATAGCAATATCTTTTTGACCGATAACCAATCCCATTCTTTCCTGAGATTCGTTACCGATAATTTCTTTCGCCGAAAGCGTTGGATCTCCAACAGGTAATTTATCCAGATCGATTAATCCACCAGTTTCTTCCACCAATTCCGAAAGACAGTTTAAGTGTCCTCCAGCTCCGTGATCGTGAATAGAAACAATTGGGTTCTGGTCGCTTTCTACCAAACCACGAATGGCGTTAGCAGCACGTTTTTGCATTTCAGGATTAGAACGCTGAATCGCATTTAACTCAATTCCTGAACCAAAAGCTCCTGTATCTGCAGATGAAACTGCAGCACCACCCATTCCGATTCTATAATTTTCTCCACCCAGAATAACGATTTTGTCGCCCTCTTGTGGTTTCTTTTTTATTGCCTGATCCAGTTTTCCGTAACCAATTCCACCTGCTTGCATGATTACTTTATCGTAACCAATTTTGCGGTTATTTTCTTGATGCTCGAAAGTTAAAACGGATCCCGTAATTAATGGTTGCCCGAATTTGTTTCCAAAATCAGAAGCTCCGTTTGAAGCTTTGATTAAAATATCCATTGGAGTCTGATACAACCATTTTCTTTCTTCCATTGCATTTTCCCACGGTCTGGCATCCTGAGCGGAGTCGGATTTCAAACGAGAATAAGAAGTCATGTAAACAGCCGTTCCTGCTAATGGCAAAGAACCTTGTCCACCTGCTAAACGGTCACGGATTTCTCCTCCGGAACCTGTTGCAGCTCCGTTAAAAGGCTCTACAGTTGTTGGGAAATTGTGTGTTTCTGCTTTTAAAGATAAAACCGAATCAAATTCTTTTACCTCGTAATAATCAGGTTTGTCAGCTGTTTTTGGTGCAAACTGCTGCACTTTTGGTCCTTTTACAAAAGCAACGTTGTCTTTGTAAGCAGACACAATATCGTTAGGATTTTCCTGTGATGTTTTTTTGATTAATTTGAATAAAGAAGTTTCTTTTTCTTCACCGTCAATTACAAAAGTCCCGTTGAAAATCTTGTGGCGACAGTGCTCTGAATTTGCCTGTGAGAAAGCAAAAATTTCAGAATCGGTTAATTTTCTGCCTAGTTTTACGGCTAAATTATCTAAATAATCTACTTCTTCCTGGCTCAAAGCCAAACCTTCCACTTTATTATATGTTGCAATATCATCGATTTCCAGAATTGGTTCCGGTTGTACGTTGATAGTGAAAATTTCCTGATCTAATTGATTGAATTTTTGAGAAAGCATCGGATCAAAATCTGTAAAATCTTCTGTTGCCGGATGAAATTCTTCAATTCTGATAATGCCGGGAATACCCATATTCTGAGTAATCTCTACAGCATTTGTACTCCAGGGTGTGATCATAGTGGCGCGTGGACCAACAAAAAAATCCGTCAGTGCGGATTTTTCGATCTTATTGGAGTTGGCAAAAAGCCAGTTTAGTTTTGAAATGTCTTGAGCTGAAATTTCGTTTTGCGTTTGTACGGCAAAAACAGTTTTGCTTTGGTTTTCAAAGAAATGGATCATTTTGTGTTGTTTGTTGTATTGAGGTGCAAATTTAGTGTAAATAAATAGTAAGCGCAAATTTGAAAACGAACTCTTTAAAAAAAAACTTGTTGCAGTTTTTTTTCCACCATATACGTAGAAACGCACAGTAGTGCGTCTTCTTGTATGCAAGGTTTTTTGCAAAAACGCAAAGTTTTTTTGTTTCACGCAGATTTGGCAGATTGAGCAGATTTTAATGTATTAGAATGATTTATAAATCTGCTTTAATCTTTTTAAATCTACGTAAAAAAAACTAACGCTTCATAGTAAACAAAAAAGCGGCAATTTGCCGCTTTTAATTATCTGGTAACTAGTTTTAATTAGTTGATTACTAATTTTTTAATTGAGGTTTTTGAATCTTTTATGATTTTAACTATATAAATTCCTTTAGCAAGATTACTTATTGATATTGCAGGATCTGTAGCATTTTGTTTTTCGAAAACTTTTACGCCTGAAAATGAAACAATTTCAATTGAGTAAGTTGTATTTGAGGAGTTTAAACCAATATTGAAATTTCCATCAGAAGGATTTGGGTAAATGATTATTTCATCTGATTCTGAAACTATTTCTTCTTCAACCTGCCTTACCATTTTACTCGCTAAATTGCTACAAGTATCTGTCGTATAAGAATCCCATTGTGAACTTAAATTAAATGTAGTTGTTGGAGAAGTTACAGTTGATTTTCTTCTTAAAGTTACATCGGCTGCAAAGTTTGCAGTTCCACCGCTAAATGTTCCGATGATGTCAATAAGAACTCCATTTTTAAATAAACCTACAGCATCATTTCCGTTAAAAGTAAGTTCTGTAGCAGTTGTCGAAATATTAGCTGCACTGGTTAAAAAACAAGTTGAAGAAATCGAACTGTTAACAATTACATATTTACTTCCGCTGCTCAGTGTTCCGCTCAAAGTTAAACCTGTGCTCCATGATCCTGCACCATTGGTTTGTTTTTTTATCGTATAAATAGACATGCTAACGGAACTTCCGGTATTATTGGCAATTTCCAAAGCTTTATTGTTTGAAGAGCCTTCGATATATTCAGAGAAAAGTAAATCGGTTGAAGTTCCTGTTCCGCCACTGCTGCTGGTTGTAACTGCGATTGTACTGCTGGAAGCAGAAGTATTTCCTGCAGCATCTTTTGCTTTTACATAAATAGAATAACTTGTTGAAGCCGTTAAACCTGTTATTGTTGCTGTTGCCCCTGAAACAGTCGTTTTTAAAACGCTGTTTGCATAAACATCGTAACCTGTAACAGCTACATTATCTGTAGAAGCTGTCCAGCTTAGAGAAATAGAAGTTGCAGTTTTTGTTGTAGAAGCTAAACTTGTTGGAGCAGTTGGAGCCTGAGTATCACCGGAAGAAGTACCTCCCCAAATTTGACTCACATATTCGGGATGATCTATATATGGATTTCTATTACCCTGACGTGCATAAACAGCATTATTTCTGGCAATTTCCCTTGCACTTACTGGATCTTGTGCATTCCAGGCTAAAAGAATATTTAAAAATGCAGTTGTAAATACTTTATTGGCTGAACCATCAAACATGGCGTATGAATAACCTGCAACTGTATTTTCATAACGTGTTGCAAAGTAAAAATACATTCTGGCAATATCACCTTTGAAAGCATTTATAGGTTCAAAAACAGTTCCTGAATATCCGGAAACTGCACTTGATCCTAATTTACTTCCGTTTTGAGAAGTGTAAGTTGCAGTATTTACTGTTCCGTGTGGATAATTAGAACGCATTCCGTTTACTTTTCCGTCTGTCGGTGTAATAAAATGTGCATCGGCAACCATTGGTGATTGTTCGTTAAATACGGATTGCGGAATTATATGTTCTCTGTTATAACAATCTCCTTCCACAGAATAACTTCCACATCTTTGTGTGCTTCCTGTACTATAATTATAAGGATCAGTTCCTGATGGATTTTCAGAATACATATCCAGGACAGTTCCGTCATTTTCATAAAAATTGTCAACATCAGAAGTTTGATAAGTAGTGTACAAACCTGCATATCCGTTATCGGTATGGCCTTTAATAATGTTGTATAATTGTGTTTTTAAGGTGTAACCGGTTCCCGTTGCCGTGTTGTAATATCCGGATGGAATTTGTGCAAATGAAAAAACTGAAAAAAGTAATGCGAGAATTAGTAGTTTTTGTTTCATAATTTTTTTTGATTTAGGGGTTTGTTGTATCAAATATTAAAAAAGTGTACTATTTTCGGGATATTTAAAATTAATTAACAATTATTTTTTTAGTAATTGATTTAGCATCTTTGGAGACTTTGACCAGATAAGTGCCTTTTTGCAGGTTAGTTATAGATACAGAAGAGTTTTGCGTGTTGTTTTTTTCGAAAAGTTTCTGCCCTAATAAAGAGAATATTTCAACGGAATGAACAGTATTGGAATCCTCAAAAATAATATTGAAATTCCCTTTTGATGGATTTGGATAAATTTTGAACTCGTTTTGGCTTAAGGTTTCAAGTCCCAACCCAGAAAAACAGGTCCAGGAAATGTCATCAAATGCCACACGATTTGAAGTGGTACTGTTGTTGGTAATACTAATTATCACATCACCTTGAATATTGATTCCGGAAATGGTTGTTGTTGCAGATGTAGTGCTATACGGAATAATTCCAACAATATTCCCATTGACGCGAAGATTAAAAGTTCCGCTAGTTCCAGTAAATTTTAATAGAGTTGTAACCGTTAAGTTTCCAATACCGTTTGAAGCCGTCGAGGCAGCAAGTGAACCATTTCTTATTGTAATTGCTCTCGTGTTTAAAGTTTGATCAGTACGGGCGTCTGTTGCTGTCCAATCCAGTCCGGAATCTCCTGCCCACGTTCTGGTAGTATATGATGATGCGTTTGCAGGAATGTTTTCGAAACTTTCACTGGCGCAAGAAGATGAAAGAACAGTAGTTGTTCCGTTTATTGAATTACTTTGAAGGGAAGGATTTTCTGCAGCATCTTTAGCTATTACATAAAAGGAATAAGTTGTTGAAGGTGTAAGTCCATTTACTATTGCAGTTGTTCCGGAAACTGTAGTTTTTAAAACAGCGTCGATATAAACATCGTAACCAGTAACTCCAATATCATCTGTGCTGGCAATCCAACTCAGCGAAACTGTGCTTGAAGAACTGCCTGTGACAGCCAGGTTCGATGGTGCGGTTGGATTTTGGGTATCCGGAATAACAATAGTCGTTGTGCCATTTACCGAATTACTTGCAGAAGAGGAATTTACGGCTGCATCTTTTGCAATAACATAAAAAGAATAAGTAGTAGATGCTGAAAGTCCGGTTATTGTAGCTGTCAGCCCGGAAACTGATGTTTTTAAAACGCCATCCATATAAATATCATAACTGGTTACAGCCACATTATCCGTCCCGGCTAACCAACTTAAAGAAACAGTACTGGAAGTTGTGCCGGTTACTGTTAAATTGGAGGCAGCTGTTGGATTTTCCGTATCTGGAGCAGGATTCCAAACGGCTTGGACATATTCAGGATGATCGATATATGGGTTTCTGTTGTTTTGACGTGCATAAATCGCATTGTTTCGGGCAATTTCTCTTGCACTTACCGGATCCTGTGCACTCCAGGCCAAAAGAATATTTAAAAAAGCAGTAGTAAATACTTTGTTACTGGAACCATCAAACATGGCATATGAGTATCCTGCAACGGTATTTTCATATCGGGTGGCAAAATAAAAATACATTCTGGCAATATCTCCTTTAAATGCATCTATAGGTTCAAAAACAGTTCCTGAATATCCAGATACAGAACTTGATCCCAATTTTCCTCCATTTTGAGAAGTATAGGTTGCTGAACTTACAGTTCCATGGGGATAATTAGAGCGTATTCCGTTTACTTTTCCGTCTGTTGGTGTAATAAAATGAGCATCAGCAACCATTGGTGATTGCTCATTAAAAACAGATTGCGGAATGATATGTTCTCTATTATAACAATCGCCTTCGGCTGAATAATTACCACATCTTTGTGTGCTTCCGATACTATAATTATAAGGATCTGTTCCCGATGGATTTTCAGAATACATGTCTAAAACAGTTCCGTCATTTTCATAAAAATTATCGACATCAGAAGTTTGATAAGTAGTGTACAAACCTGCATAACCATTGTCGGTATGTCCTTTAATAATGTTGTATAATTGTGTTTTTAAGGTGTAACCGGTTCCGGTTGCCGTGTTGTAATATCCGGATGGAATTTGAGAAAAACATACTGTAAAAAAAAATAATAATAAGAAAGTGTAGTTTTTTTTCATAAAAAACAGTTGAAGATTTGGGGGTTAAATCATATAAATTAAATTTCAACAAATTGATTTTTAGAATATTAATTTATTGACACGCCAAATTTACTGCTTTTATGAATACGCTGCGTTAAGAGATGTTTAAATTTAGGTATATTTTCTTACGGCTGAATTTTTTAAGGAAATAATAAAAAAACGCTTAGATTTTTTTGGATTATATAGATTTATTGAAAAAGTAGTTTCTAATAATTAGCGAAAATTTGCACCATTTATTCAGAAAAACTTAAATTTTCATACCCTTGTAAATTTTCATATCAAAGTTTTTTCGGGAAATCTTTGCTTTGATAAGCGCCCAAATCTGGTGGAGAAGTTCTGGTATTGCCGATAATGTCTAACGGAATGTTATACGTCTGGTTTCCTTTCGCGAAAGCACCGGAAGTATTGTCAATATAAAATTTGTTTTGTGAAATGTTATAAAACTTTGGATTCTGATTTAGGATAATCTGATTGTAATGTGCCGGATCAGAATTAAATTGATAGTACGGATTTGTATTTGAACTGCCAAATTTTAGTAAACAATTATTCAGCTGATATACAAAAGCAGCATTTGCATTTTTGTCTAAATTGAATTCGTAAGTATTCGATCCATAAATGATACAATTATTAAAAGTCGCCTGGGTCAGATCTTTGGTTTCAGGAGTTGCATCAGCCAGACTGTTGCTCAGGTTAACAGCAAACTGTTCGCCACCTGACCAATTATTGTAGAAAGTACAGTGAGTAAACTTATAATCCCCGCCATAAACACATGATAAACTTGCTAAACCTGAATAATTAATCACCAGGTTTTCTCCATTAATACGGCCATTTTTTGCCAGAATTCCATATTCGGAACAATTATAAATCTGTGTGTTTTTTAATTGAATTGTAGTTGCATCCTGATCCTGAATCGATAAACCAATTTTTGCATTTTTAAGTGTTAGATGATTGATAGAATTATTCGTACTTCCGTCAGCCAGAATAATAGAATTCCATTGTCCCGGCACATCAGAAAAATCAGGCTCTAAACGGTCGCCCTCAAAAATAATTTCGTTTTCCAGCTTTTCAGTTGTTGATATGATTCCGTTAATTTGCAAAGAAGCATTTTTAGAAACTAAAAGCCCTGAATCAGCATGAAAATGGACTCTTGCGCCAGCTTCAAAAATAACTGTTTTATTTTCCGGAACTCCCGCAAATCCATAAATTACATATGGTTTTTGATTGGTAAAAAGTAATTCATTTCCGTTTACAGCATCATTTTCATCCAAATAAAATCCGTCAACCGGTTTGTTATCTATTTGAATTGTTTCTGATGTTCCGTCAGAAAATTGTTTCGGATATAAAAAAACAGCATCCTGAATCAGGGTTACCAAAGCTACTTTCTGAAGATTTGTGCCGCTGTCAAACTGAATTTCATCGGTATATAAAAAATCTGTAGGATTAGCATCTGTAATATCTGCTGTGGTTTCGATAAAAATGTACAAACTGTCTTTGGCTAAGAGCGTTACATCATTAAATATTTTGCCATTGTTTCCGGTCATTCCGTCAACAGTCATTCTGTATTTTGAACTTAAATCATTTTTTAACTGAATGACAGGAATATTAATATCGTTTTTGCTGTGGTTGTATACTTTAAGATTGTATGTACTTGAGCCAATATTTTTGAAAACAGTATCTAAATAAACAGTGTCTTTTGAGAATTTCAAATCGCCGGAACTGGCAACAGTATCAAAATCAGTTCGGCATGAGCTGAAAGCTAAAAGTATTCCGAAAATAAAGAGTACAAAATAATGACGCATTTGAATTGTTTTTGTGTAAAAATAACAAAAAACTTATATGTTGATGGTCGATTTTTAATTTTAGAATTGCTTTTTCTAATTTGTGTCTTATCTTTTCTTTAATTTTACGATTTTTAAAGCTAATTTTAATGAATCATACCAAAGAACAAATTCTGGCATATTGTAATGAGTTTTCAAAAAACACCTTGATGGAAACGCTGAAAATAGAATATATTGATGCCGGCGAAGATTTTTTAGTTGCCAAAATGCCTGTAAATCCATCTGTTCATCAGCCTATGGGATTGTTGCACGGAGGAGCTTCGGTTGCTTTAGCGGAAAGTGTAGGCAGTGCTGCATCACATTTTTTTATCAATCCGAAAGAGCAGGAGGTACGTGGAATAGAAATCTCGGCAAATCATTTAAAGAGTATCAGGGAAGGAGTAGTTTTCGGAACGGCACGCATCATTCATAAAGGAAGGAGCCTGCATCTTTGGGAAATTAAGATCACGGATGAAGAAGGAAATTTAATTTCACTTTGTAAATTGACAAATATGGTTTTAGAGAAAAAGAAATTTAACTAAATATATATGAATGACTTTTTTTCTACTATAAGAAAACATCAGGAACAAAATTTACCTTTTGTAATCTATTCTAAACCTAATTCGTCCAGTATTTTTGCCTATTTACAGCAAAACGAAACTTTATATGAAGTTTCGGATTACAGTGAAAAAGGTTTTGTTTTTGCTTCTTTTGATGAAAAGCAATTGATTTTAATTCCCGAAAGCGAATCGAAAATCATAAGTGCCAAACAAACAGAAGTAGTTATTAATGCTGTTGAAACAGAGGATTTAAGTTTCGACTCCGAAGCTAAAATTCAATATGAAGATTTGGTAGAAAAAGGCATTCAGGCTATTAAAAATGAAGAATTTAAAAAAGTAGTTTTATCCAGAAGTGAAATAGTGGCTGTAGCCAAATTTGATTTTATAACCACTTTTACATATTTAATTCAATTATACCCTACAACTTTTACGTATTGTTTCTTTCATCCAAAAATTGGACTTTGGATGGGTGCAACCCCTGAACAATTATTAAAAGCGAGTGGAAATATTTTTGAAACAACAGCTTTGGCGGGAACTCAAAAAGCCATTTCTGAGGCTGAAATTTTGTGGCAACAAAAAGAAAAAGACGAGCAGCAATATGTAACCGATTTTATTATAAAGAGATTACGTGAAGTCGCTACATCTGTTGTAATTACTGAACCGTATAGTATTAAGGCAGGATCAATCTGGCATATAAAAACGGATATTTCAGGAGTTTTAAAAGATAATTCTACCTTAGAAGAAGTAATAGACACATTAAACCCAACACCTGCAGTTTGTGGTTTACCAAAGAAGAAAGCAAAAGCATTTATTTTAGAAAATGAAAATTACGACCGAACTTTTTACACAGGCTTTCTGGGAGAATTAAACAGCAGTTTTGCCAACAAGTCTGTAAGCTCTGATTTATTTGTAAACTTACGCAGTATGCAGATTCAGGAAAATAAAGCCATTTTGTATATGGGTTGTGGCATTACCAAAGAGAGTATTCCTGAAAAGGAGTGGGAGGAAAGCGTCAACAAATCAATGACGATGAAAAGAGTTTTGAATATAGAGAATAGAAAATAGAGTAAAGAGATAACCAGAAATTGGATTTTAGTATTTTAATTTGAAATTGATTTTTGACATTGAAATAAAAATATGAAATTAGATATATTAGCCTTTGGGGCGCATCCTGATGATGTAGAATTAGGTTGTGCCGGAACAATTTTAAAAGAAGTATCGCTGGGTAAAAAAGTAGGCATTGTCGATTTAACACGCGGAGAGCTGGGTACGCGGGGTACGGCTGAAACCAGAGATCATGAAGCAACTGCTGCAGCAAAAATTTTAGGAGTCTTGGTTCGTGAGAACCTGGCAATGCGGGATGGTTTTTTTGTAAACGATGAAAAGCATCAATTGGAAGTTATTAAAATGATTCGAAAATATAAGCCTGAAATCGTATTATGCAATGCTGTTGATGATCGGCATATCGATCACGGAAAAGGAAGTAAATTAGTTTCAGATGCTTGTTTTTTATCCGGCTTAAAAAAAATAGAAACTGCTATTGATGGTGTAAATCAGGAAGCGTGGAGACCAAAAATTGTATATCATTATATTCAGTGGAAAAACCTGGTACCTGATTTTGTAGTAGATATTACGGGTTTTGAAAAGGGGAAAGTAGAAGCAATTTTGGCTTATAAAACACAATTTTATGATCCAAATTCTAAAGAACCGGCTACGCCAATAACAAGCAAAAATTTTCTGGAGAGCCTGAATTACCGTGCACAGGACTTAGGGCGGTTAGTCGGTGTAGATTTTGCCGAAGGTTTTACTGTCGAAAGATGTTTGGCAGTCAATAGCTTAGGGGATTTGCTTTAAAATCCTTTTATTTTTTTGTATTTTTTATTTGTGGAAGTAAACATTAGTTGTATATTTGCAACCGCGTAAGCAAAATGGTGGTTGTAGCTCAGTTGGTTAGAGTAGCGGTTTGTGGTGCCGCGGGTCGCCGGTTCGAACCCGGTCAGCCACCCAGAAATTTAAAGCCTTGAAGAAATTCAGGGCTTTTTTTGTGGAATCAACTTTTATGCGATGATTTATAGGATAAGTATCCTGTTCCTAAAATATGTGGAATTAAGTAAGTGAATAAAAAAACTAAAACTGCTTTGTCTGAAAACAAAAAAAAGACTGCCATTTTTGACAGTCTTTATTATTTTATACTTTAACTAATAGTAA
>JBDTRA010000131.1:0-10686 GCA_039931915.1 Flavobacterium sp.
TGAACTGGGGATGTATCCCAACAAAAGCATTACTGAAATCTGCTCAGGTTTTTGATTATCTAAAACATGCATCTGATTATGGATTAACTGTTTCTGAATTCGATAAAGATTTTTCTGCAGTTGTACAACGCAGCCGTAACGTTGCAGAAGGAATGAGCAAAGGGGTTCAGTTCCTGATGAAAAAAAACAAAATTGACGTTATTGAAGGTTTTGGAAAACTAAAACCGGGAAAAAAACTTGATGTTACAGACAAAGACAATAAAGTTACCGAATATAGTGCTGATCATATCATCATTGCAACAGGAGCTCGTTCCCGCGAACTTCCAAACCTACCTCAGGATGGTGTAAAAGTAATTGGATACCGTCAGGCGATGACATTACCAACCCAGCCAAAATCTATGATTATTGTAGGTTCAGGAGCAATTGGAGTTGAGTTTGCACATTTCTACAACTCAATGGGAACAGATGTTACTATTGTAGAATTTATGCCAAATGTTGTACCGGTAGAAGACGAAGATATCTCAAAACAATTTGAAAAATCTTTGAAAAAAGCAGGTATCAAAGTAATGACTAATTCTTCTGTAGAAACATTAGATACTTCAGGAGCCGGAGTAAAAGCAACTGTAAAAACAGCCAAAGGAGAAGAAATTCTTGAAGCTGACATCGTACTTTCTGCAGTTGGAATCAAAACAAATATCGAAAACATCGGATTGGAAGAAGTTGGTATTGCTGTAGACCGTGATAAAATCCTGGTTAATGCATACAACCAAACTAATATTCCGGGATATTATGCAATTGGAGACGTTACTCCAGGACAGGCTTTGGCACACGTAGCTTCAGCTGAAGGAATTAACTGTGTTGAAAAAATCAAAGGTTTACACGTAGACCCAATCGATTACGGAAACGTTCCCGGGTGTACTTACGCAACTCCGGAAATTGCTTCTGTTGGTCTGACAGAAAAACAGGCAAAAGAAAAAGGATATGAATTAAAAATTGGTAAATTCCCATTCTCAGCTTCAGGAAAAGCAAAAGCTGCGGGTAATCCGGATGGATTCGTAAAAGTAATCTTCGATGCCAAATACGGAGAATGGTTAGGATGCCACATGATTGGTGCAGGTGTTACAGATATGATTGCTGAGGCAGTTGTAGCGCGTAAACTGGAAACTACTGGTCATGAAATCCTAAAATCCATCCACCCTCACCCAACAATGAGCGAGGCAGTTATGGAAGCCGTTGCAGATGCTTACGGAGAAGTGATTCACTTGTAATAATCATATTGTAACGATGCACAGCAGTGCTTCCCTACAGGTTATATATAAATTTCAATTAAAATCCGATTTGTGAAAACAAGTCGGATTTTTTATTTCAATCATTCTAAAATAATTCATTAAACCCATAATAATTTTAAATGTCGATTGCTTTTTTGTAGTAAAAAAAAATACATTTACGGCATAAAATAGAATTAAAAATATTTAAAATAACATAATGGAAAACACACCTATATTTTTTGCAGATGGTGAAAGCCAAAAAATGATTGAAGCATATAGAAAAGCACAAGAAACCTTTAAATATTTTTGGAGAGAATTCTCCTGGGAAAATCGCCGAATCATTCCCGCACTTAATATAGCCTGTGTGAAATTAGCTTTTACTCAAAAAGTTGGTGACGATACAGTGGTAGAACATATGTGGATAAACGAAATAAATTTTGATGGAGAAAAGATAAAAGGCATTTTAGTAAACGATCCAAATGAATTGACCAATGTCAGCAACGGTGATTATGTAGAAATTCCGTTCAATCAAATCAGCGACTGGCTGTTTACCACTCAGGACAAAACTTATGGCGGTTTTACAATACATGCTATGCGCTCTGAAATGAATTCCAAAGAAAGAGAAGAACATGACAAAGCCTGGGGATTAAATTTTGGTGATTACAATGATATTTTAATTGCATATGAGCAAAAAGAAAAGCCTGAAAACCTGATTGAACATCCTATGAGCATCAACATGAAAGAAAGTCTGGGAGACTTTATAAAAAATAATCCTAATGAAGTTACAGCTCAAGATGAATTTGGATATACTTTTCTCCATCGCGAAACAATTGCCGGTAACCGCACCTCTGTTCAAGTATTGTTAGAATCCGGAGCTGATGTTAATGCAAAGACTCATAATGGTAAAACAGCACTGGATTATGCGAAACAACTCAACTGGGAACATTTGATCCCACTATTTTAATCAATACAGCAAGAAAATAATCTGCTGCAAATATTTAACAAAAATCCGATTTTTAATAAGTCGGATTTTTTTGCTTCTATAAATCAGGCTAAATAAATTTTTATAAAGAAATACAAAATCAGTCTGTATTTATAATAAATTTCTTATTTTTAATACCTAATTAATTTAAATATGAAATTACCCTTTATTGAAATCATAGAAGACACAACCAGCGATCCAAATTTGCTGATGTGGAAATTTTATGACGAGGACAAAGAAATAAAAAATGGAGCGAAATTAACAGTTCGTGAAAGTCAGCAGGCACTTTTTTTGAATGAGGGACAAGTAGCTGATGTCCTTATGCCGGGAATGCACACTCTATCTACAGAAAACATTCCTGTTTTAAGTCGGCTGAAAGGTTGGAAATATGGATTTGAAAGTCCCTTTAAAGCCGATATTTATTTTTTTAATACACAACAATTTATCAATAATAAGTGGGGTACTCCTGCTCCAATTTTACTGAATGATCCACAATTTGGACAGATAAGAGTAAGAGCTTTTGGAAGTTTTGATTTAAGGATTGCAGACCCTGCTGTTTTCTTCCGTCAATATGCAGGCACCTATGAGCAGCTGACTATTTTCGAATTACAACAGCAATTAAGGGATTTTATAGCACCAAAATTTGGAGAGGTGCTCTCGAATGAAAACATTTCGATAATTGATGTGGCAGGAAACATAACAGAGTTAAGCCGAAAAATTGAGCCCTATTTAAAACCATATTTTCTTCAGTTAGGTATTGAGTTAACACAATTTGTAATAACAAGCGTTACACTGCCGGAAGAAGTAACTGCCCATTATGATAAGATTACCAATATGAATATGGTGACAGACATGGACAAATTTACAAGATTCAATACTGCAAATGCAATTGGAGAAAAAGGAACAGCTGTGCATGATGCGACCCAAAATGCCCTGGCAATGGGTATTATGATGAATCAGCTGCAGCAAAATAAGCCGGAAGTAAAAGATGATATAGGTGCTAAGCTACAAAAAGTGAAATCTTTGTTTGAGGCAGGCTTAATAGATGAAAGTGAATTTAAAACAAAAAAGGCAGAACTTCTAAATCAACTTTAAATGGAAGAAAAAAAAATCAGTTCTTTTCTTGAAAGACTTAAACAAAATGCCAAAAAACAAGAGCATTACGGAGGTAAAACCGAAGAAAATGAAGCAAAAATGGATGCCTTAAACTGTATAAATTGTGGTGCCGGACGAACTAAGCATGATGGAATTACACGTTGTGGTTATTGCGGGTATGAATTTATAAAAGTTAAGCTAACCAATGGTATATATGTTAAGAAAGAAGACAATTCACTTTAAAATTTAAATTAATGTTCGGATTATTTAATAAAAAAGAATCAGTTGAGCCATTGCCGGAATGGTTTGCAACGCTTGAAGAATCTAAAGAAAGATGGTTTTTATTTTTGGAAAAGCTTGAAATCAAAATAGAAGAATTGTGTACAGCTGCCATTCCTGAATTAAAAGAACTTTTGGCAACTGATGAAGATATATACAAAAGAACTTTTCACAGGGTTTATGCGGGCGTAAATGGTCAATTGCAAAATATAAGAGAAAAAGCAAGAGATACATACGATGATAAAATCACTGCAATGTTTGAAAACATAAAGCCCGAAGTTTCGGTTTTGAATCCAAATTATAATTTATTGTCTGATTTCAGGACAGTTTGTTCCGAAAGATATCATAAGGATTTTGAGCAAAAATATGAGTATTGGCGAAATCAATTAGAGAAAACCCAGGAGCGTGATCTCGAAATTGAATATCAAAAAATAGTAGCCGAGTTTGATGCGATTAAAAACAAATTTAATTGTAAACAGTGTGGGGGAAATATTACTATTGAAAAGATGTTTTTTATGACTACCTATATATCTTGTTCACATTGCCAAACCCAAAACACATTTGATCCAAGTACCCAAGCCCGAATGCTGCAAAATTTCGCAAAACAACTGGCTGAACAAAGAACATCACACCTGTATGAAATATATGTGGCTGAAGATAAAAAGGAAAGAGAACTGTATCACGAAAGACATGAGCTAAGCCTGACTACAATTCATGAAAAAGACAAAAAGGTCCTGGAGCAAAAAAATATCCAAATGGATAATCTTGAAAAACAAAGAAAGGAAGTAATAAAAAATGCCCCAAAATTATATCACACCTACTTACGGGCAATGTATGATGAATGGAATAAAATTACACCTGATTTAAAAGAACACAATGAAAGAATGTACGAAAATCAAATAAATTAATTTAAAAACAAACAAATGTTTAAAAAACTTTTTGGCTTAGTTGACAGCAACGAGCAGGTTGAAAATAATCAGTCTCAATTTTCAAATGAAGAAGATTTCGAAAATACGTACCAGAAAACAGAATACGATCCTGAAACGCTTCATGGAACCCATTATGATGTAGAAGATTTTGATGCAGAAGTTGAAAGAAGATCAGAAGCCTGGATTAAAGACGAGCGTGACAGTGGTGAAGAAATGGATGAAAGTGATGTAAAAAACACCTATACCAATTACCGAAGAGAAGTATATAAGGAATGGAATGATTGTGACAGCGATCAGATGATCAGGTTTGAAAATGCCAATTCCATGAAATATTCCGGAGTTCAAACTTCCGGTTTCATAAAAACAGACGATAACAATCCGTATTTAGAGCCTGTACACGGTATTTCGCTTAAAGAATATACAGCGATGTGCCTTAAAATAAGTGCCGGAATAGACTACACAGCAGTTTGCAAAGCAATGGGTATTGAACCAGCAATTTGGGAAGAATTAAATACGATCTGGCCTCAGCGAATGGGAGAAGATACCTCATTTACCGTAACCACTTTGTTTGGTCAGTATTATGCAGAGAATGCGTCAATTCCGCAATTAGAAAATTTACAGGCAGAAATCTCTCAGGAAGGAATCGAAAACCTTGAAAAGATAAAAACTGACCGTTATTTCTATGAAGAACTTGCCGGTGCAAGACAGGCAGCATACGAATATGGAATCGACGGGGCTCAATGGATTCTTGATAATTACGGAATCAATCTTGCCGATTTCCAATCGGTTGCCATGCAGTGGCTAACAGAACAGAACCAAAACTGGAATTCTGAAGAAATTATGGAATTTTCAAATTATCAGGAAGAAAAACAAAAAGAATACGCAGCAAAATTTGCAGCGGAACAAGGCGGAAATATTGCCGATGATGTAACATTCTAATATATAACAATAAATAAAATATCAATCCGATTTGTGAAAACAGATCGGATTTTTATTTGAGCATAATTAACTAATTTTACTAAAATTAAGAAACTTTAAAATTTTAAAGCAACCATTTAACAAAAGTACCATCTATTTATTAAACGATCGTTTTTGAAACTAAAGTTTACTAACCTTAAAACCAAAAAAAATGAAAAAAATAGCTTATGTATTTATTACGCTGCTCTTGTTATTATCTTGTGATAATGATGATTCTGCTGAAAAATCATTAAATGGAAAATGGAATTGGATAAGTTCTTCAGGTGGAATTGTAGGCAAAATAACTACACCGACATCTGAAAACAAAACGATCGTTTTGGAGTTTTATAATTCTACTTTGAAAAAATATGAAAACGGGAATTTAATTTCCGAGAACACTTTTTCTGTCGAAACCCGGGAATCAATTATGGGCGGTAAAAGAAAAATGATTGTGATTGAAGGTTCTGTTAATATAACTTTTGAAATTGTTGGTGATAAATTGTACCTGAATGATGAATGTTATGATTGTTACCAAAGCGAATACGACAGAATAAAATAGTATTCTAATTTATATTTAGTTTTATAAATAATAAATCCCTAATCCAGCCCAGATGGAAACGGTATCCTTTTTTTGGTCTCGTTTTTTTTTACGAGACCAAAAAAGATTTAGTGTACAGCGGGACAAGTGGTCTTTTGAAAATTTATTTTCTGCTGCAAAAAAAATAAAACTATAAAATTCAAGAATTTGTCTGATTCAACCCGTTAATTTGTCTTTTTACGCCCCTAACCTATTGATTTTTAGAACATATATTTGTAATACTAACTTCTAAAATTCAAGACAATGAGTACAGCTGATTTTACCACAACCTTAATAACAGATCAAACCCCATCAGAAGTTTTTAATGCCATTACGAATGTTCGCGGATGGTGGTCTGAAGAAATTGAAGGCAATACGGCAAAACTAAACGATGAATTTAAGTATCATTATGAAGATATACATCGTTGCAAAGTTAAATTGACAGAAGTGATTCCGAACCGGAAAATTGTCTGGCTGGTCGAGGAAAACTATTTTAAATTCACCAAAGACGAAAAAGAATGGACAGGTACAAAACCTACTTTTGAAATTGCTGAAAAGGACGGAAAAACCGAGTTGCGTTTTACACATTTTGGTTTGGTCCCTGATTATGAATGTTTTGATATTTGCAGGGATTCATGGACAAATTATATTCAGAATAGTTTGCGAAAGCTGATTACTACCAGTAAAGGTGAGCCAAATGCTGCCGGGAAACCCCAAACAGAAAACGAAAAGAAATTGAGTTCTGAGAAATGATCTTGTTTCTGATTCGGGAAAACATTTTTTAAAATAAAAACCAAACTACTTTTTGTATATTTTAATATTTGGATACTGTCATCTGCAAATGCACTAACGGTATTTGCATATTGGAAACTGAAATTTAGAATCGAACAAAATTAAAAACACAGAATTTATAATCCGATTTGCGCAGGCAGGTCGGATTTTTTTTTATCCTCAATAAAAAATACGCATAATTTTCAAAACTCATCCAAAACATCTCCTCCAACCTTACCCAAATTGAAGCAATTGCCCTTTTAAATTGTTAAAGCCCAAAATACCAATCATAGTTGACACAGCAAAAAATCGTGTCACAGATTGACAATTCCAACGATTTAAAATCGGCTCATTTTTGAATTTTTCTGTTAAAAATTTCCAAATGTTAATTTTAAAAATATTTCATTTTAACAGGAAATATTTCGATTATGTTTGTGGGATAAATAACTAAAACTATGAATGAAATTACTTCTTATTGGTGGATTATCTTAATTTTATTTTCCATCATTTTTTACAAATTTGTATTACGCGTTTTCTTCGGAATGGTAATCGTACCCGAAGATAAAATTGGTTTGGTAACCAAAAAATTCGTTTTGTTCGGCGCGGACAAATCACTTCCGGACGGCAGGATCATTGCAACAAAAGGCGAAGCCGGTTATCAGGCAAAAACGCTGGCTCCCGGTTTATATTGGGGCATGTGGATCTGGCAATATACAGTTGACATGAGTGGCTTTACCATTATTCCAGAAGGAAAAATCGGACTCATATTAAGTAAAGACGGAAAGGAAATTCCAACCGGGCGAATCCTTGCCCGAAAAGTAGACAGCGACAACTTTCAGGATGCGACAGCTTTCTTAAACAATGGCGGTCAAAAAGGACGTCAGACCGCTTTTATTACCACAGGATCGTACCGTATTAATTCGTTCTTATTCGAAATTGTAATTGCAGACCAAATCAAGATTTACGAAAACATGATTGGGATCGTAACAGCACTTGACGGCGAACCGATTCCGCAAGGGCAAATTGCCGGTAAATTTGTAGAAGATCACAACAACTTCCAGGATTTTGATAAGTTCCTGGACAAAGGTGGAAACCGTGGTCTGCAGCCACAGGTAATGCTCGCAGGATCCTATTACATCAATACATGGGGAATCCTGATTGAACAAAACCCAATGACCGATGTGCCAATTGGATATGTAGGCGTTGTGATTTCGTACATTGGAGAAGACGGACAAGACGTTACGGGAGATACTTTTAAACACGGAAACATTGTTTCGAAAGGACAGCGTGGGGTTTGGATGGAACCTCTGGGACCCGGTAAATATGCACTTAATAAATACACGACGAAACTTGAAGCAGTTCCAACAACCAATCTGGTCCTGAACTGGGCAAATGCACGAAGCGAATCGCATGATTTAGACAAAAATCTTTCGACAATTACAGTGCGTTCAAAAGATGGTTTCCCTTTTAATCTGGACGTAGCACAAATCATTCACGTTCCGGCTGCCGAAGCACCAAAAGTAATTGCCCGTTTTGGAAGTATGAACAATCTGGTTTCTCAGGTTTTAGAACCAACAATTGGTAACTATTTCAGAAACTCGGCTCAGGACAGTGACGTTATCTCTTTCCTAACAACCAGAAAAGAGCGTCAGGAATCGGCTAAAAACCATATCAAACTGGTATTGGACGAATACAATGTAAATGCAGTTGATACTTTGATTGGAGACATTGTTCCGCCGGATTCGTTAATGAAAACGCTAACCGACAGAAAACTGGCCGAAGAAGAGCAAAAAACGTATCAAACCCAAAGAATGGCGCAGGAACAGCGTCAGGGAATGGAGAAAGAAACTGCAATTGCCGATATGCAGAAAGAAATCGTACGTGCCTCACAAAGTGTTGAAATTGCACAGCGTACTGCCGATGCTACCGTGAAAAAAGCCGAAGGTGATGCAACCAGCCTGAAACTGAATGTAAACGCCGAAGCCGAAGCAACAAAAATGCGTGCCAATGCCGAAGCGGAAGCTACAAAAGCCAGAGCAGGAGCACAAGCCGAAGCTACCAAACTTGCCGCAAGTGCTGAAGCCGAAAGGATTTCGAAAACAGGTTTAGCCGAAGCGGAGAAAATCATGGCAATTGGTAAATCTACAGCCGAATCGTACCAACTGCAAGTTAGTGCAATGGGCGGTGACAATTTTACCCGATACAAAGTCACTGAAGAAATTGGTAAAGGAAACATCAAGGTAATCCCGGATGTATTAATCACCGGAAACGGTGGTTCTGATGGTTCAATCAGTGGTTTATTAGGTTTAAAACTAATGGAAATGATGGATACTCCTGACCATAAAAAACTTAAAAAAGAATAACACTCTTTATTTTAAAATTCTAAATCCGATTTGCGCAGGCAGATCGGATTTTTTTATGGCATGTCCCGCAGAAAAAGCGGGTCGGGCTCATCCGCTAAATCTTTTGTTCCGTTTCACTGCACAAAAGGATATCGCTGCTATCCCTCATGCGACATTCGGTTTCATTCCATTTTTTTTCTAAACTTCATAAAATATTTCAACTCCCCAATCTAATTTTGGTAATTTAATCGAACCATTCAAAAAAAAATTAAACCCTGGTATTTAAGTTGAATTTTCTTATATTTAATACCTCCTTATTATATCAAAATGAATTGGTCATAAAAATTAATCCATCATAAAAACGAACAAAGAATAGCTGTTTACTTTGAAAAAAATGAACAATTAAAAGAACGCATTAAACAATTTGAAAATGCAAGATGGAGCCAGACCCTTAAAGCCTGGCATCTTCCTGATAATGAAGAAAATCGAATTCGTTTTAAAATACCTTCTATATCATACAGTCATCCATCACCTGAAGGAATAGAAAATATAGAAAAATTTAAACAATGGCTAAGCTCCAAACGCTATAGCAACAGAACTATCATAACATATAGTGAAGCTTTAAAGTCGTTTCTAGTTTTCTATCGGGAGAAACCCATTGCCGCCATCATAAATGAAGATATAATCAGGTTCAATAACGAATATATTTTAAAAAACAATCTTTCGGCCTCCTATCAGAATCAAGTAGTAAATTCCATTAAATTATTTTTTAGAACCGTTCGGGAAACAAAAATTAATATCGAACAAATTCATCGTCCTAAAAATGCAAAATCACTTCCAAATGTTTTGAGTAAAGAAGAAGTGTTCCTAATTATTGATTTTACAACCAACCTGAAACACAAAACCCTATTAGCCTTAATTTATTCATCTGGATTGAGAATAAGCGAAGCCCTAAACATGAAACCCAGGGATATTGACAGTAAGCGAATGCTGATTCATATTAAAAATGCCAAAGGCAAAAAAGACCGTTATACGTTATTATCCGGAAGAGTCCTACTATTATTACGGGAATATTACAAGATTTATAAACCAAAAGAATATCTTTTTGAAGGACAATACGCAGGGCAATACTCCAGCCGAAGTGCACAAATAGTGCTGCAGCAATCTGCTGCTAAAGTTGGTATTACCAAACGCATCACTTTACATACCTTACGACATAGTTTTGCCACCCATTTATTAGAGAACGGTACTGATTTGCGTTATATTCAGGACTTATTAGGACACAGCAGCCCCAAAACAACCATGATTTATACCCATGTAAGCAGTACTTCATTAAAAAAGATTGTCAATCCTTTTGACATGTAAGAAAAACTGCTATATTTGAATCTGCCCGAAATTAATTATGCGAAATTAAAAACACAAAAACTTTCGCATAACATACCAAATTGGAACAAAAATGGTTTGGTTTTTCGGATATAAACTAGTT
>JBDTRA010000132.1:0-10084 GCA_039931915.1 Flavobacterium sp.
TTCTTTTCTTTTTGAAAACGATTACTTTATCTCCTTTTAAGTGTTGTAACACTTTAGCTTCTACTGAAGCACCTTCTATAGCTGGGGCGCCTAAAGTTATGCTTCCGTTATCGTCTAATAAAAGAACTTTTTCAAATGAAATATTTGAACCTTCTTCGTTAGTCAAACGGTTAACATAAACCTTTAAGTCTTTGCTTACTTTAAATTGTTGCCCTGCTATCTCTACGATTGCATACATACCAAATTGATTTATTGATTTTTAAGGTTGCAAATATACAATTAAAAATTTACTGTGCAATCTCTTATTTCAAAAATATTTTTTCCTGTTTAAAGACTGTTTCTCAGGGTATTTTAATACATTTAAACGGAATTTAGCCGTAAAAGACTGTTAAAGTATAATCAAAAATAAAGCGAAACTTTAATTGATAATTAAAAAAAGTTATTTTTGGTGTAACTAAAATCAACTCTGGGCTACCTACAGTTATCAGGTAAATAAAAATTATTAATCTTTATGAAAAATTCAATAATGATATTAAGTGCTGCATTAATGCTCGGCGGAGTGGCTCATGCTCAAAAAGTAGCTTTTGAAGAATACAATTTAGATAACGGTATGCACGTTATTTTACACAATGACCCTTCTGCTCCTGTTGTTATTACCTCTGTAATGTATCACGTAGGATCTAAAGACGAACGCCCTGACCGAACTGGTTTCGCACATTTCTTTGAACATTTATTATTCGAAGGAACCGAAAACATAAAAAGAGGTGAGTGGATGAAAATTGTTACTGCAAATGGCGGTGTCAACAATGCCAATACCTCAGATGACAGGACCTATTATTACGAAGTGTTTCCTTCTAACAGTTTAGAACTTGGTTTATGGATGGAATCTGAGAGACTAATGCATCCAATTATCAATAAAATTGGAGTTGAAACACAAAATGAAGTTGTAAAAGAAGAAAAAAGAATGCGTTACGACAATCAGCCTTACGGAAATATTTTGCCGGTTGTAAAAGAAAATATGTTTAAAAAACATCCGTACCGCTGGACAACAATTGGCTCTATGAAAGACCTGGATGCTGCAACTCTTGAAGAATTTCAGGCATTTAATAAAAAATTCTATACTCCAAATAATGCTGTTTTAGTTGTTGCCGGAGATTTTGACAAAACTAAAACCAAAGAATGGATTCAGAAATACTTTGGCTCAATTCCTAAAGGAGAAGAAGTAAAAAAACAAACTTTTACTGAAGAGCCTATCGTTCAAACGATAAAAGCAACTTACGAAGATCCTAATATCCAGATTCCGATGGTGGTTGCTTCATACAGAACGCCTTCAATGAAATCAAGGGATGCCAGAGTTTTAGATTTAATTTCTTCCTATTTAAGTGATGGAAAAAGCTCAAAATTGTACAAAAAAATAGTTGATGATAAAAAAATGGCCCTTCAAATTGGTGCTGTAGGGTTCAGCCAGGAAGATTACGGAATGTACATTTTATATGGTCTGCCGATGGGCAATTTCACTATGGCTGACATTTTAAAAGAAATGGATGAGGAAATTGTAAAAATTCAAACGGATTTGATTTCTGAAAAAGATTATGAAAAATTGCAGAATAAATTTGATAACAACTTCGTAAATGCAAATTCTACTGTTGAAGGAATTGCTGAGAATTTAGCTTCCTATTATTTACTTTACGGAGATGTAAATCTGATCAATACTGAAATTGACCTTTTTCATTCTATCACAAGAGAAGAAATCAGAGAGGTTGCAAAAAAGTATCTGAATCCTAATCAACGTCTGATTTTAGAGTACGTTCCTTCAAAAAAAGCTCAAAACTAAGTCCTGAATCATGAAAAACATACATACATTTTTAATCTTTTTATTCCTGACCGGAATTATGCAAGCACAAAATCGTCCACAACCAAAACCAGGTAATCCACCAGTAGTCAATATAAAAAAACCACAAACTTTTGTCCTGGAAAATGGCATGAAGGTTTTGGTAGTTGAAAATCATAAATTACCAAGAGTAAGTTTCAATCTTACTTTAGACAACGCTCCTTTTACGGAAGGCAATAAAAAAGGTGTTGACGAATTAACCAGCAGTTTAATTGGAAATGGCACCAAAAAAACTTCCAAAGAAGCTTTTAATGAAGAAATTGATTTTTACGGAGCAAATATTAGCTTTTCATCACAAGGTGCATCTGCCAGCTCCCTTTCAAAATATTCAGGACGTGTTTTAGAACTTTTGGCCGAAGGTGCTTTACAGCCAAATTTCACACAATCGGAATTTGACAAGGAAAAAGCAAAATTACTTGAAGGCCTTAAAGCCGATGAAAAAAGTGTTCCTGCAATTGCAAATCGCGTTGTTGATGTTCTGACTTTTGGAAAAAATCATCCTTCCGGAGAATATATCTCTGAAGAAACTGTAAAAAATATTACACTGGAAGATGTTCAGACTAATTACAGTACTTACTTCGTACCTGAAAATGCGTATTTAGTTATAATTGGAGATGTAAAATTTAAAGACACAAAGAAGGCCGTAGAAAAACTTTTTGGCGCATGGAAAAAACAAGCTGCTCCAAAAAACACGTATCCAAATCCGGAAAGTGTTTCTAAACTTCAAATTGATTTTGTTGATGTTCCAAATGCGGTTCAATCTGAAATTTCATTGGTAAATACCGTTAATTTAAAAATGAGTGATCCTGATTTTTTCCCTGCAGTAATTGCAAATCAAATTTTAGGGGGAGATTTTAATAGTTACCTAAATATGAATTTAAGAGAGCAGCACGCCTGGACTTATGGAGCAAGTTCGAATGTTGGAAGCGGAAAATACGTAACCAAATTCAAGGCTTCGTCTGCAGTTCGAAATAGTGTTACAGATAGCGCTGTTGTTGAATTTGTAAAAGAAATCAAAAGAATCAGAACTGAAAAAGTTTCTGAAGATGTATTAAAAAATGTAAAAGCCGGTTATATCGGAAGATTTGTAATGCAGGTTGAAAAACCTCAAACTGTTGCGCGCTACGCATTGAATATTGAAACAGAAAAACTTCCTGCTGATTTTTATGAAAAATATATTCAGACTATAAACAATGTTTCTGCTGACGATATTTATCGGGTAGCAAACAAATATTTCCTAATTGATAATTTACGGATTGTAATTGTCGGAAAAGGTTCAGAAGTAATTGGCGGTTTAGAAAAACTTAAAATTCCTATTTTCTATTTCGACAAATACGGAAATCCAACTGAAAAACCCAGTTCAAAAAAAGAAGCTCCAGCCGGAATTACAGCAAAAACTGTTTTTGACAATTATATTAAAGCAATTGGCGGTGAAAAAGCAGTTTCTGCAGTAAAAACACTGAACATGAATGGATCAACAACAATTCCGCAAGCACCAACCCCTTTAAGTTTTACTTCAAAATTAGATTCAAAAGGAAGGATGATGGTTTCTCTTTCTATGGGAAGCATGGCTTTAATGAAACAGGTTGCCAATGAAAAAGGAGCTTACATCGAACAACAAGGGCAACGTAAAAATTTAGAAGGTGAGGATTTAGCTGAGATGAAAGCAAGTGCAACTCCTTTTGAAGAATTAAGACTGAGTAAGAGAACAGATCTGAAAGTAGAAGGAATAGAACCTATAAACGGTAACGACGCTTATTCTATAAAAGATGGTAAAACTATTTACTATTATGATGTAAAGTCAGGCTTAAAAGTTGCTAAACTAAAAGTAAAAGAACAAAGCGGACAATCAACCACACTGACAACTTATTTTAATGATTATAAGGACGTAAAAGGTGTAAAAGTCCCTTTTAATATTGTTCAGAACGTAGGTTTTGAATTAGACATTAAAATGTCAGACATCAAAATTAACGAAGGAGTTTCTGACGCTGATTTTCTTTAAAAAGTTCTGAGGTTCTAAGATTTTTTTAAGCAAGAAGGCTGTCGTAATTGGCAGCCTTCTTTATTGTTTTACGTAGTTTTTGTCAGGCAGAACGAAGTCGAAGTTCTTTTCGTCTCTTGCAACTTTGCCCGGGATGGCATTCGTTTTAAACCAATCTTTTTATTTTTTAGCAGATAAATACACTCCGATTAAAATAACAAATGCTCCAAAAAACTGAATTGGCGTCAGCATTTCATTGTCTAACAATCCCCAGAAAAAGGCCACTATCGGAATTAAATAAGTAACTGATGTAGCAAATACAGGTGAAGACATTTGTATCAGTTTAAAAAACAAAACATTTGCAATTCCGGTTCCTAAAACACCTAAAATTATAACAAAGAAAATAGAATATTGAGTTGTGTCAAGATATAGTCTCTGACTAATATCAGTTGTGCTTAAAATAATTAATGCGGGTAAAAGCAACACCGTAAAATTTCCTGTTGTAATACTTAATGAATTCAAATCAGATAAATACTTCTTGATTAAATTTACATTTATAGCATAACAAAGAGTTGCAATTACAACTAAACCTACATAATAATAATTTTGCCCCGGATGAGCCGATGCCCCACTCAAAACTAACAACACGCAGCCTATTAAACCAATAAGAACGCCTAAAACTTGTCGTTTTTGAAACTGGATTCCGAAAACAATAATTCCTAAAACCAGCGTATTTAATGGCGTCAGTGAATTCAAAATCGCAACAATGGAACTGTCCACTTCAGTCTCGGCGATGGCAAAAAGAAAAGCCGGTGTAAAGGTTCCGAAGAAAGAAGTTATTGTAACAAATTTCCATTGACGTCCGGAAATTTTCTTTAAGCTTTTAAAACCTACAATCAATAGAAATAAAGCTGCAAAAATAATTCGGAAAGATCCAACCTGAACAGCCGTTAAACCTACCAAACCTCTTTTTATCAAAATAAAAGAACTTCCCCAAATGAGCGACAGAACCAATAAATAAGCCCATTTTAATTGTTTTGTATCCATAAAATAGTTTTTTCACTACAAATTTGTAATAAATTTATGAACTGACCTCTTCATTTTTATTAATTTTGCAAGAACATTTGATAAACTAAATCATATACAATTACAATGAAATTCACAAAGATCATAGCTTCCTTAGCAATAGCAGGTTTAATATTCGTAAGCTGCAAAAAAGAAGAAGATAAAAGCTTAGCTGTGGCAACGGCCGAAAAAAGCAATCCAAAAGAACATAAGGCAATTGCTCCTGAAAATGTACAAACTGCAAGTTTTACTATCGAAGGAATGACTTGTGCTGTAGGATGTGCAAAAACCATCGAACAGGAATTATCAGATCTTGACGGGGTAGAAAAAGCTACAGTTGATTTTGATAAAAAAACAGCCACTGTTACATTTGACAAAACGGTTCAAAATCCTGAAAATTTAACCAAAACCGTTCAGGAAACCGGAGACGGAAAAACATATAAAGTTTCGAATATGAAATCATAATTACAAATTTTCAATAAAAAAAGCGTCCAATTGGACGCTTTTTTTATTCTTATTTCCATTTCAGGGTTTCCATAAGCCGCTGCATATCATTTTTAATATAACTCGCTGCAGGCATAATGGAATCAAAATTAGGTTTTGCATAAAAATAAACAGAACCTGTTATAAAATGTTTTGTACTGTCAGTCACATAAAATTGTGAGTTTGTGGCAGCATTTCCATCTACCTGATAAAACATTCCGTAAACCTTTTTTTGCGGGTTTAAATAGGGCTGTTCCAATATGTCATCTGCTTTTATAACATGCTCATAAGTTAATTTCTGGGCATCTTTTAATAGCTTCTCAATATTATTATTGACCGGTTTATAAGTCAGATAAATGGTAGCTTTCATTTTTGGGTACGTAATCGAAAATCCACAATCTTTTTCCCCTTTAATTACTGCCGTCTCATTCATTTCAAAAGAAAATGGACAGGTATTTTGAAAATTTACATATTTTGCTTCCGGGTAATCCAATCGCAAAAAACCTTCCGGCTTAGGCACGACATCATCTTTACAACTCAAAACAGTTAATGCCAGTACTATTACTGCTATCGAAATTATTCTTTTTAACATTGTTATTCTATTGTTACTTTTATTTGTTTCACACGCTTTTTATCAACTGTTTCTATGGTAAAAACACAATTTTCAAAAACTAATTTTTGATCTTTTTTAGGGAAATTTCCAAGAATTTCTAAAATAAAACCTGCTAATGTTTCCGCTTCCCCTTTGTGTGATTCAAAAATATCTTCATTGACATCAATAATCCTGTAAAAGTCTTTCATATTTATTTTTCCTTCAAAAAGATAATTTTTATCATCAATTTGAGAAAAATTTAAATGCTCATCATCAAACTCATCACTAATATCACCAACGATTTCTTCTATTACATCTTCTAAGGAAACCAAACCTGATGTTCCTCCGTATTCATCAACCACAATCGCTAAATGACTTTTTAAACTTTGAAAATCTTTGAGTAAATTGTCTAATTTTTTGTTTTCAGGAACAAAGAAAGCTTCTCTGATTAAAGTCGTCCAGTCAAATTCCACTTTATCAATATATGGCAGTAAATCCTTAACAAATAAAACGCCTTCAATCTGATCAATATTATCCCGATAAATCGGAATTCTTGAAAAACCTTTTTCGATTATTTTTGGACAAATAGCTTCAAAAGATTCTGATATTTCTAATGCAAAAATATCAATTCTTGGACTCATCACCTGTTTTGTATCTGTATTTCCAAAAGAAACAATTCCTTCCAATATTTTTTGTTCCTCACTTGATGTTCCTTCAGAATCCGTAAGTTCTAATGCCTGAGATAACTGATCAATCGAAAAACTGGTTTTTTGCTTGCCTAATTTATTATGCAAATATAAAGTAACAGCGCGCATGGGCAAGCTTACTGGAGAAAGTAATTTATCTAAAAAAGCAATTGGATAAGCGACTCTTTTGGCAAATTTTATATTATTACGGCTGGCATAAACTTTTGGTAAAACTTCTCCAAAAAACAAAATCAGGAAAGTAACTACAATCACCTCTAAAATAAATTTAAGCAACGGAGAATCAATGTTGGTAAAAATGTTTCTGCCAACAAAAGAGAATAAAATGACAACGCCTATATTGATAAAATTATTAGCTACTAATAATGTAGCCAAAAGCTTTTTGGGTTTATCTAAAAGTTTCGAAATTATTTTCCCTTTAGAACTGTTTTCCTGCAACGTATCTTCAATATCTTTTAAAGACAAGGAAAAAAATGCTACTTCGGCACCTGCGACAATTGCTGATAAAAAAAGTAAAATAAATATTCCGACAAAACCAATAATTAAATTGGTGTCTAATATTGTAGAGAAAAATAAACTGGGCTCCGGGTCCAAATTAAAAAAAATTAGTTAAACAATTAAAAAGGCAAATCATTTATTGGCAAGCCTTCGTTAGGAGCTTCAAAGTTAGTGTTTTTTGGTGATTCAGGAGTGTGCTGTTTATGGCTATCTGTTTCTTTTTTCGTTGTCAAAAAAGTAAATTCTGTTACCTGAATTTCGGTAGTATATTTTGTAGTTCCGTCTTCAGCCTGCCATTGCCTTGATTTTATACGACCTTCTATATATATTTTATCTCCTTTTGACAAGTATTTTTCGCAGATCTCAGCAGCTTTATTCCGCACCACCAAATTATGCCACTCTGTAGAAGTGATTTTTTCATTTGTAGTTTTATTGATATAAACTTCGTTTGTTGCCAATTGAAAACGGCCAATGCAGTTTCCTCCATCAAAATAATGCATTTTAACATCATCACCTAAATGGCCTATCAGCATCACTTTATTTAGCGTCCCGTTCATGATATAACATTTGTGTTTATATAAAGATACAATTTTCTTAACACTTTATTTCTTCCTTTTTCATAAAATTACAGGTCGTAAAGGAAAATTAATTTAAATTTAAAAAAATAAAAAAAAGAATATATTTTAAGTAAAATCTTATAAAAGCTTTTGTTAATTTAAATAATAATGTATTTTTGGTCTATGACAAAAATAGAATTCGTTAGCTGCCATAAGCTGCCTGAAAGATCTTTTTTTTATAAAGGAAAACAATTCCCTGTTTGTGCCCGATGCACAGGCATTTATGTAGGCTATCTTATTTTTATACCTCTTTTATGGTTTATTAAAATTGATATTTACTGGGCGTTATTATCTATTTTACCAACACTAATTGATGGTCTCACACAAGCGTATTGCAATAGGGAAAGCAATAACTTCATTCGCTTTTTTTCAGGAATTCTTGCCGGTTATGGCTTAGCAGGTTTATCTGACTTTATAGCTTATTGGACTGTGTTCTTTTTTAAGTATCTCTTTTTAATTAATCACTAAAACTATAATTATGTCGGAAGAAAACTCAAAATTTGATGAATTCGAAAACAAGAATGACAAGTCACAAGAAGACTTAAGCACTGGGCTAAAAGTATTATCATTTTGTATTCCGTTGGCTGGGGCTATCATTTATTTTGTAAAAAAGAATGAAGAACCTGTTGCCGCAAAATCAGCTTGTAATATGGCTTTGATAGGCTTTGGTGTAGGTATTGTAGTGAGAATCATCCAATACGCTGCTCTTGGCTCATAAAACTAAAAAGACTTCTAAAAATAGAAGTCTTTTTTTTATAATTTTTCGATGAAATTGTAAATTACAATAGGAAAAGGATATGTTTTTAATGTCTTAAAATCCAGGCCATTCTCTATCACTTCGTTTATTTTAATTTTCCAGAACTGAATATGCAAATGCTGATGTGAAAGTTTATGAATTACTGTTGCATAGGTACATTCATTTATACTTATAACTTTATAAGAAAAAAAGTCGTTTTGAACTGCTTTTGAAACAAAATTAAAATCGACAATTTCATCCGTTTCCAGCAAAGGGAACTCATATAAATTGTGCCAGATACCTTTTGAAGTACGTTTTTGAATCAAAGTATTTCCTAAAGCATCTTCTAAAATCAAATAATTAAAGAAACGATTGGTAACTTTTAGCTTCTTTGACTTCACAGGCAAAACAGTAACTTTCTTTTTTTGTAAAGCCAAACAACTGTCATTAAAAACACAAATAGTACAATTAGGACTTTTGGGCACACATTGCAAAGCACCAAATTCCATGATTGCCTGATTAAAAATTGCCGGATTATCTTTTGGCATTAATTCGTAAGCAAGTTCAGTAAATTCTTTTTTAGTGGCTGGCAAAGCAATATCCGATTCTATATCAAAATAACGTGAAAGCACCCTGAATACATTTCCATCAACTACCGGAACAGTTTCATTATAAGAGAAGGAAGCAATCGCAGCAGCCGTATATTCGCCAACTCCTTTTAATTTCAACAGTTCATTATAAACAGGCGGAAAAACTCCATTAAGTTCATTTGCGATATATTGAGCCGTTTTATGCAAATTTCGGGCACGGGAATAATATCCTAATCCCTGCCAAAGTTTCAAAACTTTTTCTTCGTCGGCATTTGCCAAATCAAATACCGTAGGAAATTCCTTTGTAAAAGCGAAAAAATATGGCATTCCCTGCGCTACGCGAGTCTGTTGTAACATAATTTCTGAGAGCCAAATCAGGTATGGATTAGTCGTATTACGCCATGGCAAATCACGTTTGTTTTGTAAATACCATTTTATCAATATGTTATGAAAATTCATTGCAAAATACTTAGAATACAAAAGTAAATGTTTATGTAATTAAAATTTAACGAATTAGCTTGATTAATTATTTTTTTAATTCCTATATTTGCAAACTCAAAAAAATAGTACACCATTTATAAAATAAAATAGGAAAGAAAATGACGAAAGCAGATATCGTAGCGAAAATTTCAGAGAAACTAGGTCTTGAAAAAGGAGATGTTCAAGCAACAGTAGAAACTTTTATGGAAGAAGTTAAAACTTCACTAGAAACTGGTGACAATGTTTACCTAAGAGGTTTTGGCAGTTTCATCGTAAAAACAAGAGCTGAAAAAACAGGAAGAAACATTTCTAAAAATACCACAATCAAAATTCCTGCACACAACATTCCTGCTTTTAAACCTGCAAAAGTTTTTGTAGAGGGGGTAAAAACAAATAACGAAGCAAAATAATACTATTAATTAATCATAAAATCGATACGATATGCCA
>JBDTRA010000133.1:0-9949 GCA_039931915.1 Flavobacterium sp.
GATGTGGAGCGAGGTGGGCCAGATAAGATACAACCCCTAGCCTGGCAAACCTGTACCTGTATTGGCGACTGGCATTACAGTACGTCGGTCTATGAACATAACTGGTACAAATCAGCCATAACTGTAATTCATATGCTGGTGGATATCGTGAGCAAAAATGGTAACCTATTGCTTAATATCCCGGTTAAGGGTGATGGAACCATTGATGATAAGGAAGTTGTAATCCTCGAAAATATTGCTGCCTGGATGGATATCAACAAAGAGAGCATCTTCGACACCCGCCCCTGGAAACAGTACGGTGAAGGACCTGCTTCCGAGGCTGCGAACGCTGTTAATTCCGAGGTTGCGAAACCTGTTAATGCTCTGGAATTTAACGAACGAAAAGTAAAACTATCAGTAAAAGATATTCGATACAATCAGAAAGGAAATGTACTATATGCTACGGTATTAGGCGTTCCGACAGCTAATGTTTCTCTAAAGCTTCTTGGCAAAAAGAAAGACAATGCCACGATCAGGAGTATCAAAGTGCTTGGTAGTAAAGAAAAGCTTTCATGGAAGCAATATCCGGATTCACTAGTGATCCAGAAACCTAAGATTGTTCCAAATAATATCGCAGTAGTCTTTAAAATACAGAGGTAATATTTGGTGGGCTCAGGGAAAGTATGGTGATAGTAATATAGGTTATAGAATTTTTTCATCTTGAGTATGAAAAGAAAAATACAATAATGACATAATTTTAAGTTATTGTCATTAAGTGTTTTATGGCTGTTAAGTGCCGGACAAAAATAGGAGACATAGTTCATTTCACGAATACACATAAAAATGAGAGGTAAATTTATTATAGCAGTCTTTATGCTGTTTTCGTTTCCGCTACTGGCGCAGGAAAAATTTCCGTCGCCGATAGGAGAAGGTAATGAACCGGTTGCTGCCGGAAAGTTTAAGCCAACCTGGGAATCGCTTCAGCAATATAAAAGTCCCGAATGGTTTAGCAATGCCAAATTTGGCATTTGGGCACACTGGGGCCCACAGTGTCAGCCAGGGCAAGGCGACTGGTATGCCAAGAGTATGTACAACGAAGGCAGCAATCAATACAAATGGCAGGTAGAGCATTATGGCCATCCTTCTAAAGCTGGTTTTAAAGAAGTGATTAATGACTGGAAAGCCCAAAATTGGGATCCGGAAAAGTTGGTGGCCCTTTACAAAAGAGCAGGGGTTCAGTATTTTGTTGCTATGGCAAACCATCATGACAACCTGGATATGTGGAACAGCAAGTACCAGGAATGGAATACATTACGCGTTGGACCTAAGAAAGACATTGTAGGCGGATGGGCCAAAGCAGCGAAAAAGTATGGTCTTCCATTCGGACTTAGTGTTCACGCTTCCCGTCCCTGGACGTGGTATGAAGTTGCTCAGGGTTCCGATAAAACAGGACCACTAGCTGGAGTTCCTTATGATGGTAAGCTCACAAAAGCTGATGGCAAGGGAACCTGGTGGGAAGGGCTTGATCCGCAGGAACTTTATGCACAAGACCATCCAATGAGCAAGTATGGCTTGGGTACGCACGTGGGATGGGAAAATGGAGCCTCTATCCCTTCACAGAAATATTGTGAAAAATTTTATAACCGTACAATTGATTTAATCAATCAGTTTAACCCAGATCTGCTCTATTTTGATGATATCGCACTGCCGCTTTATCCTGTAAGTGATGCCGGATTAAAAATCGCAGCGCATTATTACAACCATAATATGGCAACCCACAAGGGAAAACTGGAGGCCGTGTTGTTTGGTAAAGTGCTAACGCCCGAACAAAAAAAATGTATGGTGTGGGATATGGAACGAGGAGCTCCGGATAAAATACAGATGACCGCCTGGCAAGCCTGTACCTGTATCGCTGACTGGCACTACCATAACTCAGCCTACAAAGATAACTGGTACAAATCGGCCACATCGGTAATTCATATACTGGTGGATATTGTTAGCAAAAATGGTAACTTATTACTTAATATCCCGGTTAAGGGTGATGGAACCATTGATGATAAGGAAGTGGCAATCCTCGAAAATATTGCTGGCTGGATGGATATAAACAAAGAGAGCATCTTCGACACCCGCCCCTGGAAAGAGTACGGTGAAGGACCCGCTTCCGAGGTTGCGAACCCAGTTAATGCCCAGGGATTTAACGAAGGAAAAGTAAAACTATCAGCCAAAGACATTCGCTACAATCAGAAAGGAAATGTACTATATGCTACGGTATTAGGCGTTCCTGCGGCTAACGTTTCTCTAAAGCTTCTTGGCAAAAAGAAAGACAATGCTACGATCAAGAGTATCAAAGTTCTTGGCAGTAAAGAAAAGCTTTCATGGAAGCAATATCCGGATTCACTAGTGATCCAAAAACCTAAGATTGTTCCAAATAATATCGCAGTAGTTTTCAAATTAATCTTGAAATAATTGCTTTCATATTCACAGTTATAGTTTCAATGATGATGTACAGTTTTTTTCTAATATTCAATTTTTCAAATGAAAAATAAAATATAGATGCATAGTAATGTTTTTGATGTGATTAGATATGACAATTGCAACGAAAGAATGCTATGAAGTAACAAAGTTTTAATGAGCTTTGTAAATACAACTTTTTGTTACTTGATAGGTGGATAGAAACAGTATTTTTATAATATTTTAATTTTTGTGCTATTCTTTCTATTCACAAATTGACAGTAACATTGGATTTACTAATTTACGTGTTCAACTATAAAGAAGCTTGATTTATTTACAATTTTTTAGAATATAGTTAGAGTTTTTTATAAGCTTTTGAGTATTCAGATGGTGATAAGCCAAACTCTTCGCGAAAGCATTTTGAAAATCTTTTCGGAGAATTGAAACCTACTTCATGTGCTATTTGAGAAATCTGTAATTGACTTTTTTCAAGAAGCTGGCGTCCTCGTTTCAATCGGATTGTACGAATAAATTCAGCTGGCCCTTTACCTGTAATTACTATTAATTTTTTATATAAATGTCCTCGGCTTAGACCTAAATCTTCTCCCAGAATTTCAACTGAAAATTTAAGGTCGCCTATATTATCCTCTACTATCTTTATTGCTTTTTTTATCAACTTTTCATCTAAAGATGTAATAGTAATTTCACTAGGATTAACATCGATTTTTTGACTAAATACACTATGACTCTTTTTTGTCCATTCAATAAATTTCTGAATACGAAGCTTAAGAAGATTAAAGTGAAATGGTTTAGTAATGTAATCATCTGCACCTAATTCTAATCCTTCTATCCGATGTTCTTCTGCCGTACGTGCGGTTAATAAAATAATTGGGATATGAGACCAATGAATATTTGTTTTCACTCGTTTGCAAAGCTCAATTCCGTCCATAACCGGCATCATAATATCGCTTACGATGATTGTTACATCATATTCGTTTAATTGTTCTATTGCTTCTTGTCCATTATTAGCTGTTAGTACAGAATATTCATCCTCAAGGTTATCAGCCATGAAATCACAAAAATCTTTATTGTCATCTACAAATAGTAATATTGGTTTACTAGGAATAATTTCTTTTCTTTCAATATTTTCTGCATCATCGTAACTAAATTGTATATCTGTAAGACTCCTCTCTGCTTTATCTATTTCCCTAATTGGGATTTTAAAAGTAAATATGCATCCGTTTGGTATATTATCCTCTATTGTAATAGTCCCACCATGCAGATTTACATATTCATTTGCAATATGTAGCCCAATTCCGCTGCCGGTTTCACCTTGTCTTTGTGGAGCTTGATAAAATCGTTCAAAAACATGTGTTTTATCTTCATCATTTATCCCTGAACCTGTATCTGAAACTCTTACACAAACATCACCTTCCTCTATACCTATATGTATGTTAATATTTCCGCCATCAGGTGTATATTTAAACGCATTAGAAAGTAGGTTTATAAGTGTTTTCTGTATTTTATCTTTATCAAATTGCATTAATAAGTTTTCTAATTCACTGCTTAAAGATAAGTTAATGCTACGTTCATCTGCATAAACACTAAAAGACGCATGAATATCCCTAATGAAATTTACAAAATTTCCTGATTTTAAATTTAATGTATCTATCCCAACATCCAATTTGCGAAAATCCAGCAGCGAATTTATTAATGAAAGCAATTGATTGGCATTTTTATACATGATACTCAGCTTTTTTCTCATATTTTCTTCCATTGTGCCACCTAGCAAAACCTGAAGCGGTATAGTAATCAATGTTAATGGGGTACGCAAATCATGACTTATATTTGTAAAGAACTTCAGTTTCATCTCATTTATTTGCCATTCTTTCTCACGATCCATTTTTATTCGATGCTCTTCTATTTTTAACAGATTACGAACTTTTGACTTATGATTAAGATATAAGAGGATAGCAATACTTATTATTCCATAAATACAAAATGCCCAAACAGATAAATAAAAAGGAGGTGTTACATTTATAGACAGTACCGTGGGATTATTTTTCCATACCCCATCACTATTAGATGCTTTTATTAAAAGTTTGTAATCGCCGGGAGGGAGAGCATATAATATTATTTTATTTTCTTGAATTGGAATCCATTCTGTATCAAATCCTTCAATTTTATAAATGTATTTCACTTTATCAGCATTAAGTAAATCGGCTGTTGTAAATTTTAAGGTGATGAGTTTATCATCATGTCTGAGGGTTAGTTCCGAAGTTAATTCCGTTGAATGTTCAAGTAATTTATGACCGTTATAAATTGAATCGACTTCGATGTTTTGATTACCGACACTTAATCCGGCAAAAACAATTTTTGTTATTGGTCGATTCTTTTCAACTAATTTATTTGGATTAAGAATTGTATATCCCTCTATGTTTCCAAGTACAAAATCTCCATTTCTTAACTTAATTATAGAATGTCTATTAAAATAATTATCCATAAGACCATCTTTAACAGAGAAATTTTTACTTGTTATGACAAGTTTGTCATTTACATCACGTTTAACAGTTAATATGGAGAGTCCATTATTTGTTGTCACCCAAATGTTATTCTGATTATCTTCCAAAATACCTCTGGTAGAATTATCACATAAGCCATTTGACTTGTCAAAGTGGTAAATAGTATCTTCCTTTTGATCCCATATATCCAGGCCGTTATTATGACCGAGCCATAAAACATCGTGCTTATCTTTATATACATTTGATATTTGAAGTTGCCTGAATTTTTGATTTCCCTTCTTATTTCCATAATACATTACATTTTTTTTATTTGTAATATCAATTACAGAAAGTCCATTGGCCGTCCCAATAAAGATTTTGTCTCCTTCATCATAAAACATATCCAGCACACATACATCTTCTTTAAAAGGGGATATTAAAAAATCAAAATTTGATGCTTCAGCAGGTAATAATTGAATTTTCCCCTTCAACGTTCCAATCCATATATTCCCATACCTGTCCTCTACTAAGCTCCAAATATTGTTATCGCTTAATTTACTATTTTCTTTTGTATATTGAATTATTTTACCTTTTTGATAACAAAACAAACCTTTCTTATAGGTTCCTATCCAAATACGGCCTTTACGGTCCTCTATCATAGAGATTATTGAAGTAATTGAAATTGGAAGTTTTACAATATTTTTTGATTGTTTTTCTTTCAAAAACAATCCTTTTGCATCAGTTCCGAGCCAAATATTCTGTTTATGATCTTCCATTATTGCAGTAATATCTGAACATTCGGGATATTTAAAATTCATGAAATTTCTAAAACTTTCACTGTAAAATGAAAGCCCTCTTTTATTGTGGCCAATCCAAATAGTTTTATCGTTATCACGATATAAACAATTTATGTTATCGGAAAATAATGAATTATTTTTCCACGAATCATAAACTATATTTGTTATTAAATTCCTGGTTTTGTCATAAATGAAAAGTCCGTTAAGGTCTGTACCAATCCAAATCTCTCCGGGACTATTTTCAACAATACTCCTAATAGAATTACTCTCAATGTTTACCTGAGATTTTAACACCAGTGTTTTCCATTGCTGAGTTTGTTTATTCTTATACGAAATCTGATTTGAATTACTTGAATATACCCATAATTCGTTGTCACTATCAAGAAAAATTTTACCCGGATGAATAGCTGTGTTTTTATTAATTAAATCGGGTAATTTTATTAAAGTAAAATTGCCCGACTTACTGTTTAATTGCCAGCATTTACCAGACTGTTGAATATAATACAATGATTCTCCATCATCGGTTATATTAATTAAAGTGAGATCCTTTATGGGATCCTTTACATTAAAAACGGATGTATGTTTTTTCTCAACATTGTAGAGAAATATTTTTTTATTATTTATAACCCATAAATTTCGTTTTTTGTCAACATAGATCTTATAATTTTGATCAGTCTGTATGTGTAATTTTTTTAAAAATAATCTTATGTCTGAAATAAAACAATCCTTATCTCTCCAATATACCATATAAGTATATTCAAGGTCTACCCAAATATTTCCAAGACCATCTTCCTGTAATCCATAAATACCGTTTGATAACAATGTATTAGGTTTTCCCGGACTCATTGTATAAACTTTGAATCCATATCCGTCGTATCTGTTTAGCCCACTTCAGTTCCAATCCAAAGAAATCCGTAATGATCTCTTAGTATTGCCTTTACATTGGTGTTGGAAAGCCCATCATTCGTGTTCAAGTGATGAAAAATATAATTTGACTGCGCAACAATATTTTGGAATGAAGTAATCCAAATAAATCCAAGAATATATAACTGTATTTTATATTTTTTCATCTTATTAATAAGTTTATAATATGTATGAAGTGGGCATTTTGCTTGATAACATTCTTAATTTTATATTAAAAATAATATTTGTTATTTCAACTTTTTATTTAACCACAAAAAACTTTTTTATCATTTCTAATCCGATTGTAATTCGCATATCTTCATGGGTATTAACGAACCAATTTTCTTTTGCGATCATTTCATATAATTATGTGGTCGATTTTTAAATTTATTTTGGGACTTACAAGATTATTTTTTAAAATGAAATGGTATCTATAATTTTTCTAAAATTAGCTTTTTTAATTATAACATATTGAAAATAAATAGTCTGCAGTGATTTATAATTGTCAATTTATTAATAAAAAATCGATGAAAACTAACTGCTAATCTATAAGAACAGTTGTGAAATTACTCTTGGAACTATTTTTTATAGTTAGTATTGAATGAAAAAGAATAAGTTTACCAAATTAAAAAAAATATCATTTTCATTAATATAAAAACCCTTTGTTGAAAGTTCCTGCAAGTTTATTGTTGTTTTTTATGTTGTGATTGGCGAACCATGATTTAATTTTTTTAAGAGTTCCACCTGTTATTTTGTTAATTGGCTTAGATTATAAGTTTAAAAGTTGAGTTCTTTATTGATTAACAGCTTTATCTCTATTTGGTATCAATTCTGTTCAATAAGAAATAAAATACTGCGGTGTAAAAGTATCAATTAAGAAAAAATTAAAGAGGTTGAAAATGTATTCAATATTGGACATGAATGTGTTATTTTTAATATATATCTAAAATAGTGTTCAAACATTTCATTATATGGCAAATCACTATAACAACAAAAAATAAACATATCACAAACCTGTTGAAGTCTAGGTTGTGAGAATTTTTGATTTTCAAGAGTCCTAAGCTCTTTAGGAGTTAGGAAAACTACATGATTTTCAACTCTTTTTGGTTTGTATAATAAAAAAGGATCTGTTATTATAAATCCTTCTGAAAGAGCTAATTTGATTATTTTCCTTAACCTCTGAATGCTCTTATTTATTGTAATTTGTTTATGCTTCTTCTCGCTTTTTAGGTAGGTTTCAAACTCCAGTAGGAATTTTAAATTGATATCTATTAAGTTAATGTCTTTTTTGTTGTATTTGTACCTCAGAAAATCTGTAGTATGGCTTTTTGCTTCAATGAATTTAGAATACGTACTTTTTGTATATTCAATACCAATCAGTTTTTTCATTGAATCATTGTGCATAGTAAATACTTCAAGCAATTTTTTCTCTATTTTAATATTTTCTCCTTTATACTGTAGATAAATGTCATCTGTATCAAATGAGCTTTTTTGCACCTTTAAAAATAAAAAAGCCTGATTAACTTCTTGTTTAATCAGGCTAAGTTGTGTATTTATATAACTGTTAGAGTCATTTGGAGGATTTGCTATTTGCATTGTGTTTTCCCAATTATCCGGACTAATAAACAATCCAGTAGAGAATATCTTGCGTACCTTGCTAAAGGTAAGTCTACATCTTATAGGAGCTTCTCCCTTAGTATTTATTCTTGTTTTATCTATCAAGAATAATATTTTAAAAATTTTAGAATTCATGATATTTTGTTTTTTAATGCGCACCTAGATTATTTTGATTGCGTACCTTAATGTGTGCCTATTTGTATCTTTTTTAGAAAAAAGTAGTATACCTATAGGTGTACCCATTATTTTAAAAGAATAGTATTGGGTTTGAAAAATTGAAAATAGGGAAGTGTTGTAAACCTGACTTTTAGGTACAAAAAAAGCTCCAGATTTCTCTGAAGCTTTATTTTGATGTTTTTTGCAAATAATTATTTCTTAATTTAATATTTTCAGATGTTAACAAGAATTATTCTAATCTTTTATTAATTAATTTTTCAATCCTTGCCATCTTCATCTTTTTCTTTCAGCATGCGCTCAAACAAAGCATCTTTTCTTCGTGAAGTTTTTGAATTCCTCAATCTATTATTCTGCTGGAATGATTGTTTTAATTTGTTACAATAAAATAGGTGTAATCATCATTAATGATGTTATTTTCAGATAATGAATTATCTCTGTTAGGTTTAATTTTAAAAGTTTATATGTGGCAATTCCATTATTATATATAATTTTCTTTCCAATTATTTGATTTGTTTGTGGGTAATAAGTGAGATTACTTATATTTGGGGCACTAATATTTATTAATGTTTTTATTTCTTTACCAGTAGCGGGATCGAGTTCAATTATTCTTTTTGTTGCTCTATAGGCATATAATTTTCCATTAGTTGTAGGAATTAATTCGTCATAACCATAATAAATATTTTCAGTTATGGAATTATCAGAAAGTTTTATCTTGCAAAGTTTATGGATGTTGTTTCCATTATTGTCAATTAGTCCCTTATCTCCCATTATTTCATTTGTTTGAGGATTGTAAATTAATCCATAAAGTTGATCGCTTCCTGTATTTATTAAGCTTCCAATTTCAGAACCTGTATTTAGATTTAATTCAATAATGCCTTCATACAATTTGTATCCATATAATTTTCCTGTTGTTGTTACGATCAACTGGTCATAACCTGCATAAGTCAATTCTGTTGTAGTTTTGTCTGCAAGTTTTACTTTAAAAAGTTTGGGAATATTACTTCCATTGTTATTTGAAACAAATCCTTGTCCAATAATTTCATTTGTTTGAGCAAAATATTTTAATTCATTTAAATAATATCCTGTGCTATATAGTAGGACTTTGGTCTCTACACCTGTAACGGAATTTAATTCAACAATTTCTCCTTGTGGTTTCCTTGCAAATAGACGATTTTGACCAATTATCGAAATATATCCAGCATTAACTTTTACACCATTTGCAGTTAATTGAAGTTGACCAGAAGTTGTACCAACCGGAACTATAACACTTATTGTAGTTGAAGTAATTTGAGCAATTTGACCATTAGTACCATTAAATGTAATAGTATAAGTTGGATTTGGGTTAAAGTGTTGTCCATTAATTATAATAGTATCGCCTATATTAGTTGTACTAGTTGAAATGCTTTGAATCGTTGGGGTTTGAGTTGCTGGATTTGGGGTTTGAACTTCTTCTGAATTAGGACTTGAACAGCTAATTAAAATAAATAGTGCTAAAATTGAAAAAAAATGTTTCATTCTGAATTT
>JBDTRA010000134.1:0-9430 GCA_039931915.1 Flavobacterium sp.
TATCAATAAATAAACCCCAATAAAACGGGGTTTTTTTATGTTCCAAATATTTTTTGTATTTTTATACAACTATAAAATTAGTCCTACAAATAGTTATCATGTAGTTGTTAACAACTTTGTTGATAAAGTTGGACGTTCTATGTTTCATACTATAAATTATAGTTCATTTATTGTGTAACTTATAATTAATTAAAAGCAATCTAACTGTCTTAAAAAAATAAGCCTCTGTATTAATACAAAGGCTTGTTTTATTTTTATAATTCATTTTCTATTAAAACCAAAATTTCCTCAATCGTATTGGTCGAATAAATTTCCTGACCAGATTTAAACTTTATTGTATTTACCCCCTGCATGTCGTCTCTTGGAGCTACATAAAGTATTTCTTCTTTCAATACCAGGCAAGTCTGTTCATTGTAGTTTACTGTAATAAATCCCATTTTTTTTTAATTTAAAATTAATACTAATACTAATGTAAGAAAAAAAACACATCTTTTGTCTTTTTTAAAGCGAAATTATGTTCTTTTAGTATTAAAGAAATTATATCTTTTTAGAATAAACAGCTTTTCCGTTAAGAGAAACTTCTATTTCATTTTTTTGTTCATTAAAAGTTGTTCTTAAAACATTTCCTTTAAAAACTGAAACATCTCCATAAATCTTTCCGTTTTCATCAGAAACATATTCAAATAATAATTTTTTATTATCCGGTTCAATACCTAATTTGTAACTTGAAAATTTGGTTCCTTTTAAATCAAATTGTTGTTGTGAATCAATAATTTTTCCATCAACATAAAAATTATTGATAGATTTGTTTAATGTAATATCCGGATAATATTCATTTACTTTTTTAAGAAGATCATATTGTGCCGTATTTACATCTTCTATTTTTGATGAAATTGTCTGAGCAAATGACATTGTTGTAAAAATAAAAGCAAAGAGTAAAATGTAATTTTTCATAGTCATAATTTAAAGATTAATGCTTGAAACATTATTGAATCAAGTATGTAAAAACAAACCTATTTTTTATATAAAATTGATTAGTTTATGCTACAAGATATGAAATATTTATCTTTGCCGGAAATTAAAAGCAATATTTTAAGAAAATGACAACAAAGAAATATATTAAACTCATTCTCATTTTAGGTTCTTTAACTGCACTTGGACCTTTTTCTATCGATATGTATTTACCCGGTTTTTCAGGAATTGCAAGGGATCTGCATACAACTGTAGCCAAAGTATCCATGAGTTTATCCAGTTATTTTGTTGGAATTTCTGCAGGTCAATTGCTTTATGGACCTTTATTAGATCGTTTTGGCCGTAAAAAACCGTTATTTATTGGTTTGTTAGTTTATATTTTAGCCTCTTTAGGATGTATTTATGTTGTTGATATTGATGCCTTTATATTGTTACGCTTTATTCAGGCTATCGGAAGTTGTGCTGCAACGGTAGCTTCAGTCGCAATGGTTCGGGATTTATTTCCTGTGAAAGATATCCCAAAAGTATTTTCTTTATTGATGCTTGTCGTTGGGCTTTCCCCAATGTTAGCACCAACAATTGGTGGTTATGTAACAGAAGATTATGGCTGGCACACTGTTTTTTTTATTCTCATGTGCATGGGAATTGTTATTTTAATAGCTTCTCAAATAGGTTTGCCTAATACTTATAAACCAGATACGTCAATTTCATTGAAGCCGAAACCAATAATTACGAATTTCCTAATAGTCTTAAAGGAACCTCAATTTTACACGTATGCCTTTACCGGAGCAATTGCTTTTTCAGGTTTATTTTCATATGTAGCGGCCTCTCCCATTATTTTTATGGACATTTACCATGTTAATGCTAAAACATATGGATGGATTTTTGCTTTTATGTCGCTGAGTTTTATTGGCTCCAGTCAATTAAATTCGATTTTACTAAAGAAATTTTCCAGTGAACAAATGATTTTCGGAGCATTAATTTCTCAATCTGTTATTAGTATTGTTTTTTTAATACTTTCACTGAATAACCTATTAGGATTATATGAAACTATCGGAATGTTATTTTTATTTTTAGCCTGCCTGGGTATTTCAAACCCAAATACTGCGGGACTTACATTGGCACCCTTTGCTAAAAACACAGGAAGTGCCTCTGCTTTAATGGGTGCCATTCAACTTGGCTTGGGAGCTTTTGCCTCTTTCATTATTGGAATTTTTGTGAAAGATTCAGTTACTCCAATGGTTGCTGTTATTACTGCAACAACCATTACAGCACTTATTGTTTTGATTGTCGGAAAGCATTTTATTAAACAAAAAGCTGAATTATCTGCTGAAGATGATACTATTATAATTCATTAAACAAAAAAGCCGGAATTTAAATTCCGGCTTTTTTGTTATTGTTGTTTTTTATCAGGTCTGATTATCATTCTCAGGGACTGGTCACTGGCGAAATAAGCGACCATCCAATTGTAAAAAGTATTTATCCTGTTTCTATAGGTTATCAAAGAGATCAGATGAATGAATAACCAAATTATCCAGGCAAAAAATCCTTTGAAATGCCATTTTGGTTTCGGTAAATCTACTACAGCTTTGTTTTTTCCAATAATAGCCATAGATCCTTTGTCCTTGTATACAAAAGGCTTAAGAGGTTTACCCTGAATTAAAGCTTTAAAGTTTTTTGCCAGATTTATTCCTTGTTGTATTGCTACCTGAGCTACTTGGGGATGCCCGTCAGGAAAATTTTTATCTCCGCTTAAAATAGCTGTATCTCCAATAGCATATATATTTTCCGTTGCATTTACTTTACTAAAAACATCAGTAGCCATTCTTCTCCCACGGCCATAACTTTCGACTGGCATTCCTTCAAATATTTTGGCTGTAACTCCGGCAGCCCATATTAAATTTCTGGTCTTAATGGTTTCTCCGTTCTCCAGATATACTGTATCATCAACATAATCGGTCACCCGACTATTTAATTTAACAATAACTCCTAATTGTGTAAGTGCTTCTAAAGTATCTTTTTGAGAAGCTTCGCTCATAGGCGAAAGTAAAGCATCACCTCCGTCAACTAAATATATATTACTTGCTGTTGTAGCTAATTCCGGATATTCTTTTAGCAAAATATTTTTTCGCATTTCGGCAAACATACCTGAAACCTCTACTCCTGTTGGCCCACCTCCTGCTACAACAATCGTTAATAATTTACGACGTTTACGGATTTCTTTACAGATAGATGCTTTTTCAAGATTTTTAAGCAATGTATTTCGCATTACGATGGCATCATTTAAGGTTTTCATCGGAATCGCGTTTTTCATTACGTTTTCCATACCAAAATAACTCGTTTCAGCACCCGTAGCAAAAACCAAATAATCATAAGATAGTTCGCCATTACTCAAAATGACTTTGTTTTCAGCGGGAACAACAGATAACAATTCGCCTAAACGAAATTGAAGATTTTTTTTGCCTGCAAAAAATTTCCTAAAAGGATAACTGATACTGGAAGGCTCCAAAAAAGCCGTAGCAATCTGATATATAAGCGGCGGAAAAAAATTATAATTATTTTTGTCTACAAGTGTAACCTGTATTTGAGGATGATCAACAAGTTCCTTTGCCAGATTTAATCCTGCAAAGCCACCTCCAATAATGACTATGTTCATATGTGTTGTTTTAATTACCTCATAAAAGTACAATATAATTTAACAGTTACAAAGTCGCAATAACTTACTTTTTGAATTTTTTAACAGGTTTTTCAACTATATCGTTTTTGTTCTGTAGAACATAATTGGCCAATAATTTTTCAATTAATTCATCTTTAGTCAAATGATGAAAAACAGTTTTTACTTTTGTTTTTAGATCAACAGAAATATCGTGATTGGGCTTCGTTTTAAAGATTTGTTTTGCCCATAAAAGAGTATTATTTTCTTCTAAACTGGCAACTGTAGGTTTTTTAAATTCTGTAAATTTCAAACCTAATTCTCTTTCAAAATCAGGAATCTCGTTTTTTTCTTCTTCTTGTAAAACTGTTAAAGAAAGTCCCTTTGCTCCTGCCCTTGCAGTTCTTCCGCTTCTGTGAACATACGTTTCATAAGTGTCCGGCAAATGATAATTTACAACATACGAAATTTCTTTGACGTCTATTCCTCTGGCAGCCAAATCTGTAGCAACCAAAATATTGATATGGCCTTCACGAAATTGCTCCATGATCCTGTCACGGATTCCTTGTGATAAACTTCCGTGAAGTGCTCCAGAAGAAAATCGGTTTATGGCCAGATTTTTAGCCAATTTATTGACTGCTGCTTTAGTTTTGCAGAAAATGATTCCGCGTTCTCCTTCTTTTGAATTCAGAAAATGCATCAAAACATCTAGTTTTTCGATAGGATCAACGACAATATATTCGTGATCGATTCCCTGATTACCAACCGTTTCCATATTTGCACTTATCTGAACTACATTTTTGTTTAGATAGTTCTGAATCAGCTGTTTTATCGTTCCGGGCAAAGTGGCCGAAAATAATAAAGTTCTGTGTTTTTTTGGGAGTTCAGTAATAATTTCGTCTAAGCTTTCTTTTAGGATTGAAACCATTTCATCGGCTTCATCTAAAATTAAATATTGCGTTTGTTTTAAGTCAACTGCTTTACGCTGAATCAAATCAATTAAACGCCCGGGTGTTGCCACAACAATGTGCGTTGGATTTGTAAGTCGCTCAATTTGTGGTTTTATTGGAATTCCCCCGCAAGTTGCAGCTATAGAAATATTTGGAATATGTTTTGAAAAATCTTCTAAATTTCTAAAAATTTGCTGTCCAAGTTCTCTTGTTGGTACCAAAATTATGGCCTGAACAACTGGAGATGCTGTATCGATTAATTGCAATAATGGCAATCCGAAAGCGGCAGTTTTTCCGGTTCCGGTTTTGGCTAAACCTACTACATCATGATTTTCAGATAAAAGTAACGGAATTGTTTTTTGTTGGATTTCTGTTGGCTCAACAATATTCAGTTCGCTTAATGCTTTTAAAATTGGTGTTGAAATTCCTAGTAATGAAAATTGTTTAGACATTGTTCTATTTTAGATTTTAGAGTTCTGATTTTTTAATTTTAATTTTTCGTCAGTTCGAGTGACCTCGCTTTTGGGAGGGATTGTATCGAGAACAAGAAAATTAGAATTAAATAGTTCTCGATATATTTTTTGTTCCGTTTTACTACTCAAAAAACACTCGAACTGACGTATTCACCCAACAGGTTTAATTAATGAAACTAATAATTTCATATGAAAACTAAAGTCTTAGCCCTGATGGAAGCGGCATCCTTTTTCCGGCTCCTTTAGCCGGAAAAAGATATAGTGTACAGCAGGAAACAGCTCCTTCCTTCGACTCCGCTCAGGATAACATTGTTATAATTCTATTGATTCTCCGATTTCGAGAAGCATTAAATCTTTTCCTTTGGCAAAAAACTTGCGAATTGCCTCGTCGTGATTTATTTCGATATAACCAAAAGTATCGAAATGATAGCCCAGGATTTTATCGCATTCTATAAAATCGGAAGCAATTATAGCATCTTCAACATCCATTGTGAAATTACTTCCGATCGGTAAAATAGCAAGGTCTAGTTTGGTGCGCATCGGGATAAGTTTCATATCCATCGTAAGTGCTGTATCGCCTGCAATATAGATGTTTTTATGTTCGCCTTCGATCACAAAACCTCCCGAATTTCCACCGTTAGTTCCGTCAGGAAAAGAACTGGAATGAATTGCTGTTACATACTTTACTTTTCCGAAGTCAAAATTCCAGCTTCCGCCATGATTCATCGGATGCGCTTTAAGACCTAATTTTGCATAATAACTTGCAATTTCGGCATTTGAAACGATGGTGGCTTGTGTACGATTTGCAATTGCCTCAACATCCAGGACGTGATCGCCATGTGCATGTGTAAGCAAAATATAATCGGCTTTTAATGTGTTTATGTCAATAGCGGAGGCCAGCGGATTACCTGTAATAAAAGGATCTACAATAACATGTTTTCCTCCGACTTCAATTCCTAATGATGCATGACCGTAAAATGTGATTTTCATTTTAATTAAATTTTAAGTGAAACAATTATCTTCCTCCTAAAAAAAGATTTACAATAATATCAGAAATCAAGGATATCATACAGACTGTTAATAATATAGAAAGCAAGAATGTACTAAGTGCCAGTTTTTTTAATTCCGGATCTAACAACTTAGGGTCTTGGTTTTTATAAACAGTAATTAAATGTTTAGTTAAAGGAATGTAAGCTAATAAAAACAGGTACTGATCAAATTTATAATGGCTTGAAATGGCAAAAACAACCACTAAAAGCATTGCTGTTATGATCAATGAAAAGTGATAAATTTTGGCTTTTGCACCGCCCATTTGAACTACAATGGTATTTTTTCCTGATTTTCTGTCTGATTCTTCGTCACGCATATTATTCAGGTTTAAAACCCCTACGCTCAGCAAACCAATTGAAATAGCGGGCAAAATCAAAAGTGGATCAATTTCTTTTGAGTACAAAAAGTTAACTCCTAAAGTACTTACTAACCCAAAAAAGATAAAAACAAAAATATCACCAAAACCTTTATATCCATATGCTGAATTTCCTACTGTATAACGAATTGCGGAAGCAATTGCTGTGATTCCAAGTAATAAAAAAAAGATTGAATAGATAAAATTTGTTTTCCCAAAAGCGAAATAAATTAGAATTATGGCGGATAATAATGTCAGTGCAGCTGTAATTATAATTGCTTTTTTCATTGACTGAGGCGTAATTGCACCACTTTGTATAGCTCTTTTCGGCCCAACTCTGTCAAGATTATCTGTACCTTTTACTCCATCTCCGTAATCATTTGCAAAATTGGACAGGATTTGTAAACCAAGTGTCGTTAAAAGTGCAAAACCAAAAATTTTCCAGCTAAATACTTCTGTTGGGGTGTTTATGGTTTCTGTTGGATTAGATAAGGCATAAATACTTCCTACTATAATTCCGGAAACTGATAAAGGTAATGTGCGTAATCTCGCGGCTTCAATCCAATGTTTCATTTATTTAGTTTTAGATTTTAGATTTTAGATTTTCTGAATTTCTGAATTTTTTAATACCCAAAAAAATTAAAATCTTACCATCAAAAATAGTATTGCAAATTAGTTTAATTTAAAATTTAGTTTTTTAGCTTCAATTTCAAAAATCTGAAATCAACACTCTAAAATCTAAAATTAAGGCAGCCATTTGTTTTCGCCAAAATTAGGCTTTCTTTTTTCTAAAAAGGCATTTCTTCCTTCTTTTGCTTCTTCAGTCATATAAGCCAAACGAGTTGCTTCTCCGGCAAAAACCTGTTGCCCAACCATTCCGTCATCGGTTAAATTCATGGCAAATTTTAGCATTTTTATAGATGTTGGCGATTTTTGAAGAATTTCCTGAGCCCATTCGTAAGCAGTATCTTCTAATTCATCATGCGGAATTACAGCATTTACCATTCCCATATCCATTGCTTCCTGAGCCGAATAATTCCTGCCTAAAAAGAAAATTTCACGTGCTTTTTTTTGTCCAACCATTTTAGCAAGATAGGCAGAACCGTAACCGCCATCAAAACTGGTTACATCTGCATCTGTTTGTTTAAAAATAGCATGCTCTTTACTGGCCAAAGTCAAGTCGCAAACTACATGCAAACTATGTCCACCGCCAACTGCCCAGCCCGGAACAACTGCAATTACGACTTTTGGCATAAAACGAATTAATCGTTGTACTTCAAGGATATTTAAACGATGTTGGCCATCATCTCCAACATATCCCTGATTTCCACGTGCATTTTGATCTCCTCCACTGCAAAAAGAATACACTCCGTCTTTTGCAGAAGGTCCTTCGGCAGAAAGCAAAACTACTCCTATTGAAGTGTCTTCTTGCGCATCATAAAAGGCCTGATATAATTCTGAGGTTGTTTTTGGTCGAAAAGCGTTTCTGACATTTGGCCTGTTAAAAGCTATTCTCGCAACTCCGTTACATTTTTTATATGTGATATCTTCGAATTCTCTGGCAGTTATCCAATCCATTTCTGTTTATTTTTGTTTGAAATAATTATAGTGTAAAAATAAACCATTTTTACATTTTTACCTACTCAATTCATTGCAAGTCTTTCTTCTAAATTTGATTATATAAAATCAATTGTGCCTTTAAAATAAAAAATAACATTATTTAACACTTGCTTTCAAAAAAAATAAGTAATTTTACAGTCTAGAAATCAATAACATACATTTTTTTATTGATTTTAAGATTGATTTTCTTTCACTGATTTATTAACCTAAAAAATGACTTTTTTGAGAAAATTTAAAAAATTTGTCGCTCATTTTTTTACGGTTTTTAATTATAAAACACAAAATAATGGGCAAATGATTTATTCATATGCTTCAACTTCAAAAAAAAGAGAGTAACACCGAAGGTTAAATCCCTAGATTTGTTTATTCAATTTATTAAAAATGATTATGATAATAGAAAATTAAAATTGAAAAACTTTCTATAAATATTATATCAAACCAAAGGTTAAACCGTGAAATTGATTTTCTTGTTTTTGAAAAAAATGAATTGATTGTTTAAAAGACATCCCTTTTGAAAAGTAACTCTTGAAATTTTAAGTGTTACTTTTAAGTAAATTAGAATTATTTTATTTCTGTTTTTTTTTAATTACAATTTTTTAAAACTAGAATAAAAAGAGAAAGGCTGTTCATTACGAATAGCCTTTCTTGCGTTAAAATAAAAAAGCTTTCTGAAATAAATCACAGAAAGCTTTTTGCATTATTCTAATTAAAAATTTAATAATGAAAACGATTTTTTTAAATTAAACACAAATCACTGGCTATAATATTTTTGGGGGAAAATAATTAATGACCACGATAACTGAAAACAATTTTATCATTTTTGGTACAGCTAAATTATGTAAAATCGTTTTTCTTAAGAAACTTATTCGATGACTAACTTAAATAATCGTTTAAATAACTAAAAATGAATATTTTACATTAATAATATTACCAAAAAATTCAAGAATGGTGTAATTTAATATTTATTTTATAAAAACCAACCTTTAAATAATTCAGGTTAAATTTTTATAATAAACGATAAAAAACGAATTACTGTGTCATAAAAAAACAGAGAAATTGATTTAATCCTGATTATTATTTTATTCACTACCAATGGATTAAAAAATAACTTGAAATTAAGTTCTATTTTAGTTTGCAAACATCAAAAACGTTTATATATTTGCAACCGCTTAGAACAACAAAGCGCATTAATACAAGCTTCGGGGAGATACTCAAGCGGCCAACGAGGGCAGACTGTAAATCTGCTGTGTAAACTTCGCAGGTTCGAATCCTGCTCTCCCCACAAAAAAATCCTAATGAAAATTAGGATTTTTTTTATGGCATAGAATACAAAAAAATCCTAATTCCAATATTTAAG
>JBDTRA010000135.1:0-9416 GCA_039931915.1 Flavobacterium sp.
CCATACAAAATTGCTGCAAGAATTATCAAAACTGTAAAATCAGTACTATAATTCAAGCTTAAATTATATTTAAAAAGTGCCATCGTAATTGATGGCACTTTTTTTTATTTAAGAATGTCACATGGAGCCTATTCGACTCCGCTCAGGATAAACTTAGTCGAAATACCACAAAACAAGTCTAATACAATTGATTGTTTGCTTTGCCTCACAGTATGTCATCCGAGAAACGAGGAATCTCCGTAAGCAGCTCTACAAAGATTGGCGATTCAGCGAGCGGAGTTTCTTGCGGAGATTCCTCGTTTCTCGGAATGACAAAAATTGCGGTAACCCCTTATTGTCAGTTCGAGCGGAGTCGAGAACCTTACCTGATTACTCTTTACTCTTTACTCTTTACTCTTTACTCTTTACTCTTTACTCTTTACTCCATCAATTAATTTAAATAAAATAGTATTTAATTTTAGAATAAGTTTTTAAGTCTAAAACCAAAAACTATCTTTGTAATTCATAAAAAATATAATACAAATGATAGTCTGGATTTCCTTTTTATTAGCCGTAGTAATTATTCTTGCTTTAGACTTAGGTGTCTTCAATAAAACCCCACACATTATTAGTACCAAAGAAGCCAGTAAATGGACACTAATCTGGGTAACATTATCATTTCTTTTTTCAGGGGTAATCTACTGGCTTTATACTACAGATTACATTGCAAATCCTGACAAGCTGAAACCTGCAGTAGCTTCAATGAAGTTTATTACGGGTTATTTAATTGAGTTATCTTTAAGTATTGATAATATATTTGTGATTGCAATTATTTTTGCTTCATTCAAAATATCGCAAAAATACCAGCATCGTGTATTATTTTGGGGAATTCTTGGTGCTATAATCTTTAGGGGATTGATGATTTTCTTTGGAGTAATGTTAATTAACAAATTTACCTGGACTACTTATTTGTTTGGCGGTTTTTTAATTTTTACAGCCCTAAAAATGTTGTTTTCCAATGATGATGAAGATTTTCAGCCAAAAAACTCTTTTGTATACAAAGCATTAGGCAAAATCATTCCGATTACGTCTGAAACTGACCATGAAAAATTCTTTATCATAACCGAAAAAGGAAAAAAAGCGGCTACCCCATTATTCGTAGCTTTGATTGTAATTGAAGTTATGGATGTACTTTTTGCCGTAGACAGTGTTCCGGCAATCCTGGCCATTACATCAGATCCGTTTTTAGTATTCAGTTCTAATATTTTTGCAATCCTGGGATTACGTTCTATGTACTTTTTCCTTGCCAATATGCTGGCAAAATTCAGTTATTTGGAATATAGCTTAGTCGCTATTTTAGCCTTTGTGGGATTAAAGATGATTCTTCACGAATGGGTTCCTGTTCCGGAATGGGCTTCTTTAGCATTTATTGCACTCTCGCTTATAGTTGGAGTTATAGTTTCCCTTAAATTTGGAGAAGAAAGCGAACTTACTGATGCAGATGAAGAATAGCTTTTTCTAAACATATATTCATAAAAAAAAGGAAATTATTACGATTTCCTTTTTATTTACTATAAATTACAATGAATTTAATTTTATAAATAATTACTTATTATTTTTTAAGGTAAATTAAGAAATTACATCCATAATAGTTTACTTTTGCGTTTTTAAAACCCAAATTAATTTATTATGAAAAAAAATTATCTCTATGTAATTCTCTTATTACTTTCCAATTTATTAGCAGTTGGACAAAAAGTTACACTTTCACCTACACTTGTAAACGGAGCAGGTTATAGTGGGGGTTCTATTAATTTAGGATCCGTACCTACCTCTACTATTTCATTATCTGTAAAAGTTGACATTCCGTCGACAGCCGCCGTAGGAGATCAGGGCACTATAAAAATTTACTTTTCAAAAGGTAACGCATTAGGATCAAATATTGCTAATAGTGGTGATGGCGGAGCGTTATATTTTGGTGGAGGAAATGTTGCTACCAGAAGCTTTGTTATAAATTTAAGCTGGGGAGATTTTTTAACCTCTGGTGGATTTATATTTGCTGAATATAATAATGGTACTGCATACAAGAGCTCAAATATTACAGTTATTAAAAATTCTACTGTAAATAGTGGGACAATCATAAATCCTCCAGCAGATGCTCCTAATCCAAACAAAATAGTAAATACAATATGTTGTGATCAAACTATTAGATTAGGAGACAAGCCAGCACCTATAACAGGTTCTCAATATCTAAATCCTTATAAAGGGAAACCATATGGTATCGATGAGATTTGGACTGATTCTAATGGTGGCAATAGTATTCGAAGTTATGATGACGTTTTTAAAATACCTTTAGATTACATCACAGAATCAAAAGGCCTAACTGTTATCAGGAGGTTTGGATACCCATATGGAGATTATCCTAATAAAAGTAATGTTGTTACAATTAAAGTTATTCCTACTCCAATAATCAATGAAATTGTAATTGATGGAGGTAAAGACATATATGGTTTTGTTGAAATTATAGATGCAAATCCAAAACAAATATACAGTGAAAGATCATCTGCTCCCAGAGTAAATTTAAAAATTCTTGAAGACCCATACCATATACAACAGAGAGGAGATAATTTTGATAACATTGAACGTTATGAATGGGAATATGCAAAAACATATCAAACCTTTAAAGATCAATATATGTCTGCTAGAGATTGGATTATTCTTGAAAATAAAAATTCTGCTTCTTTAGATTTTTCAGACCTTAAAAACATTCCAAATTTAGAAGATAGCTATTTACGTGTTAGAAGAATTGCTTTCTATAAAAATATTAGTAACGCTAGTAACATCATAAAAATCATTCCTAGAACCCTAAAAGACAATAATGTAATTTGCTGTGATCAGGTTTTAGCTGAAACATCTTCAGAAATAGAAAAACCATCAATAATTACAGGTTCTACTCCATTTATTAAAAATCAAGAAGGTACCAATCTTCAAATTCAAAGTATTATTTATCAATGGCAAAGTCAATCAATTTCAAATGACAGGCCAAACATATATGGAGCTTGGTCAGATATCTCAGGAGCGACTTCAAAAGATTATCTTCCTTTACCTTTACAATATACCATTGACACAAGAGGAGGGTTAGAGGTTAAAACTACTTATAATTACAGAAGAATTTCAACAATTTACTATGTAGATAAAACAAATACAGTTTCAAAATCGTATAGTAATGAAATAAATGTACGGTCAGGAAGAATATATGGACCAGAAACATTAATTGCATATCCAAATCCTGCATCTTCAATTATATATATTGAAAACAAAGGATCTGATTATATCTTAGCTAATACCCAAATAACCATAACTAATACAATGGGAGTAATAGTAAATTCAAATAATTTTTCAACTATAAATCAAAACCTAATAAGCATAGATGTTTCAAATTTAATTATTGGAACATATTTTATAAATATCAAAACTGGTGTTGGATCACGAGATAATAGACAATTAACTTTTATAAAAAGTAATTAAAACTTTTATATGTAAAAAAAGGAAATCTTACGATTTCCTTTTTTTTGTGATTTCTAAAATTCTTATTTTAATTTCTTAACGTTACTATCATCAATATTATATTTTTTGATTACTGCATTATAATCTGAATAATCAGGTTTGTTAGCTGTTTTATTCGTACCTAAAAAACTAGCTGGTACAATCACAATTCTGAATACTTGATTTAATCTAAAACTACTATTAACACTATCCAAATCATCTCCATCCATAAATATATCTATAAAATCTTGTGAAAATTGAAAAGTATAAGTAAAATCTAATCCTCTATCATCTGCATAATATGTTTCCGGAAGTAATTTCCAAATTCTATTTCCGTTCGTTTCTGTTCCAGCTGATCTATAGACTAATATCACATCAGAAGAATAAGTAGAAGGATTGCTAACTGATTTACTATAATCATTATCAGAAGTAAAAGAAACATTGGTAACATCAAAAACTTGGCTAATTGTATCATAATCTACATTGTCATCATTCGAACAACTAGAAAACGCCATTAATCCAACAATGGCAAATAGGGAAAGTATTTTTTTCATGATTTTTATTTTTTAAGGTTTATATATAAAGGTATTTCAAAAATTAAACCAAAAAAAATAATTGAAGCCCTTTTGGTGTATTTTTTTATTATTTTCCTACAACTGCCTGATTTTTAAGTAATATTTTATTAAAAAACAATACATGATACGGCAATGCGTTTTCCCAATATTCCCAGGTATGTGCTCCCGGGCGTTCCGTATAATCATGATCTGTTTTATTATAAACCAGTCTTCGGTGTAATTCTCTATTAGGCTCTATTAAAAAATCATCCACGCCACAATCAATTATTAAAGGCAATTTATTAGCCTTTATTTTGTCTAACATTCTTAAAACCGAGTATTTTGCATACATTTCAGGATCAGCACTTTTATCCCCAAAAACCGGCTCCATCAATTTAACCACCTGGGCCGAAGGATCACGATTAAGCATTACAGCCATATCTACAGCACCACTCATACTTCCTGCAGCACAAAACAAATCAGGGTGTTTGGCTGATAAATACAACGCTCCGTGTCCTCCCATTGAAAGTCCGGTAATAACACGGCCACTTTTATTACTTATAGTCCTGTATGTTTTATCTACTTTCTGAATCACTTCCTGCGTAATAAATGTCTCAAACTGACTCTCTTTATTGACAGGGCTGTCTAAATAAAAACTAAAGGTTTCCCCTTCCGGCATTGCAATAATCAAATTATATTGGTCTGCTAATTTTTTTACCACATCTTTATTCGGAGTCTTTTTTAACCAATCATCAAAATGCCCGTAAGCACCGTGCAACAGATACAGGACAGGAAATGATGTTTTACTTTTTGAATAAGAATTAGGTAAAACAACCGCCACTTTATACGTTTTATTCATGGCTGTACTGACAACTTCTAATGTATCAACTTTTGCAGCATATGAACCGACCGAAAAAGATATAATACCTATAAACAGTAGAATTTTAAAACACTTCATATTTTTTATGATTTTGAGAAATGTAAATATAACTTTTTCTGAATAAATTATAAAAAAATCCGACTGGTTAAGAAACCAATCGGATTTTGTTAATCTTAAATATGTTTTACCAGATTATTACCCTGTCTTTTTCTGACCGATACATTTTATCACCTTTTTTTACATTAAATGCTTTATAAAATTCAGGAATATTGCTCAATGGCCCGTTTACTCTGAATTGTTCCGGCGAATGTACATCAGTCATTATTAATCTGATTTTAGACTCAACTCTACTATTAATCATCCAGGAATAAGCATATGAAAGAAAATAACGCTTCTCCGGTGTTAATCCGTTTATTTTTTTCTGCGTTTTATATTGTGTTGTTTTTTTAAAGGCTTCAAAACCTACGATCACACCCCCTAAATCTGCAATATTTTCCCCCTGTGTGGCTTCTCCGTTAACGTGTTTTCCGGCTACTGCATAATTATTATATTGAGAAACTACAGCTTTAGTTTTTTCTTTGAATTTTTTCAAATCTTCAGAAGTCCACCAATTATTTAAATTTCCGTTTTCATCATATTTACTTCCCTGATCATCAAAACTATGGGTAATTTCATGACCAAAAGTAGAACCTCCAATAATTCCATATAGAACAGCATCGTCCGGCATACGTCCTTCATAACCCGGAACAATAATATTACATGCAGGAACAACAATTTCATTATTACTGCAATTATAATAAGCATTATAAGTCTGAGGCTGAATGTGCCATTCTGTTCTGTCTACTTTTTTACCAAATTTGGATACCATATAATTATAGTGCCAGTTATAAACTCTTATGGCATTACCATAATAGGATTTCTTATCAATAGAAAGGCTGCTCATATCTTTCCATTTATCAGGATATCCTACTTTCATTACAATCTTGCTAAGCTTCTTAAGTGCTTTTTGTTTAGTAGCTTCACTCATCCAGTCTAGTTTTTTGATATGTAAAGCGTATACATTCCTGACGTTATTTCCGATTTCCAATAGTTTTTCTTTTGTGCCTTTTGGTAAATATTCAGTTACATATACCTGACCTATTAATTCTCCTAATGATTCATCTGTTGCGTGGACAATTCTTTCCCAACGGGGTTTTTGTTCTTTTGTACCGTTCATTACCTTACCAAAGAAATTAAAACTCTCTTTTTCAAAATCTTTATTCAGGGTATAAGCATATGAATTAACCAGGTTCCATTTTAAATAGGTCTTCCAATCTTCGATTGAGTACTTTTTCAATAATAAATTTAATCCTGTAAAAAACTCAGGCTGTCCAACAATAAGTGTATCTGCTTTTGGAATTCCTAAAATTGGCAAAACAGCATTCCAATCTATATTTGGTGTCATTTTATTAAATTGTGCCACCGTCATTTTATTATAGTTTTTAACAGGATCCCGAAGATCTTCCATCTTTCTTGAAGATTTAGCTAAATCTGTCTCTAATTTCATAATTATCGAGGCATTTTTTACCGCAGCATCTTCTTTTTCTCCCATTAGTTTCATCATCTTTTCAATATGCTTTACATATTCTTTTCTGATTATGACATTTCTATTCTCTGTATCAAAGTAATATTCCCTGTCTCCAAGACCTAACCCGCCCTGAGAGAAAAATACAGCATATTTGTTACTGGCCTTATCGTCCTGACCTACATAAAATGAAAAAACCGGAGCTGTGCCTATAGTCTGAAAATGAGCAATAGATTTGGTTAAAGAAGAAAGATCTGTTATAGTCTGAATGTGTTTTATTTCGGCCTGAAGCGGACTTAAACCAGCTTTTTCGATAGCAACAGTATCCATCGCAGCAGTATAAAAATCACCAATCTTTTGTTTATTACTTCCTTTTGCTGCAGATTTATCCTGAGCAGCATTTTCACAGATGTGTTTTATCTGAGAATCAATTGTATCCTGAATTGTTTTCCAAATTCCATTACTGCTTTCGGACTTTTTTATTGGATTTTTTTTAAACCAGTCATTATTCGCATAACTAAAAAAGTCATTGACGGGATTAATAGTTGTATCACGATTTGTAAGTAAAGGATCTGATAATGTAACTTCTTTTTTGCTGCAGCCTGAAAAAGCAGCACTAATAAAAAATGCAAGAATTGAAGTTTTTAATAAATTCATATTATTTTGTAGGATTATTTAAGGACACAAAAATAATCAATAACACATTTGAAAAACACAAATTCAGAACTTATTGTTACATAATTACAACCGTATGCTCCTGACGGTATTGCGAAGCACTTTTGCCGGTATATTGTTTAAAAGATTTGCTGAAATGACTAAAATTATTAAATCCGCTTTCATAACAAACTTCATTTATACTAATAGCTTTCTCTGCCAAAAGTTTAGAAGCATGAACCAAGCGATATTCATTCACAAATTCAGTAAAGGTTTTGTTGGATATTTTTTTAAAGTAGCGGCAGAATGAAGGTGTTGTCATACTGACCAAACTTGAAATTTCATCAACGGAAATAGGTTCCTGAAAATGGTCTTTCACATAATTAAACACAACATTGATCCTGTCGTTGTCCTGTACCTGCAGTTCAAGTGAAAATCCATCGGCATTTAATATTGTATATTCTTCAGAAGATTCTAATTCGTCCAGAATACTTAAAAGTGTTAATAAGCGCTCAAACGGAGATTTATTTTCCATTAATTCCATTTTTGTTCCCACACGATTTTTGGTTTCTCCACCAAATGCAATTCCAGCTTTCGCCTGATTAAGAAGATTTTGGATTTTTTTCATTTCCTGAGCACCAAAAAAATCATTTCCCAGAAAATCAGGTTTGAAATGAATTACAATTTCATCTTTATTTCCTGTTTTTTCATCTGTAAATCCACAGTGTGGCATGTTAGAACCTATCATTACCAAAGAACCGTTCGTATAATAAGAAATATGACTTCCTATCTGTCTCTTCCCTGCCCCGCCATTTACAAAAACAATTTCAATTTCGGGATGATAATGCAGCAAATGCGATTTACTATTCGTTTTTTGGGCATATTTAGTATAGGTAAAAGAACTTCCGTAAGAATTTGATATTAATTCAAGAGCTGGGGCAATTGTTTTCATTCAAAAAAAGTTTAAAAAATAATAGCAAATTTAACAAAAATGTCTAAAATAATTCAAATTTTAACCTATAACGCTTTCGTAAATGAGAATAATACATCCAAAACAAGGAATAAGTCAATATAAAATTGAAATAATTTAACAAGATAAAATTAGAACATTAATTAAAAACTAATGTTATAAAAAAGAGTTTTTAAAATTAAGTTTTAGCTCCATGGTTAATTTAAACAATGTAATAGTGAAGGAAATCATTAGAAAAATTGAAAATCCAACAAATAAATAGCTCTTTTAGTTTATTGAGCCTGTACTTTATTTTGTCGATTTTACTAATAAATTATTATAAATTAAATTTTTTCTGACAAAATTTATGAGTAATAAATAAAATCAGCTAATTGGTTTTCATATTCTCAATCTGATCAAAAACGTTGAAAAATAATAATCAAATTAACAAAAACACCTAATATAATTTAAATTTTAACCTATAACGGTTTCGTAAATGAGAATATAGCATATAAATTAGAAAACAGGGTTGTGCAATTATCTCCATTACCGAAGTAATTTAGCAGTATAGAAATAGAAAGAAATTTAAAACTATTAGTTATGAAAAAGATGTTAAAATTAAGTTTAGTATGTGCAATACTTTTCACAGGAATAAGTAGTTATGCAATTGACGGGAATGGAGATTTTACTCTACATGTAATTAAAGGAAATAGTAACCAGATTACTTTTGCATTAAACAATGTGAAAAAAGCAAGCTTATCAATTTATGATAAAGATGGTGTTCTAATTTATTCTGAAAATGCTTCAGGTAAAGATGGAATTTTGAAAACTTTCAGATTAGAGGAATTTCCTGAAGGAACTTACTTCCTGGAAGTAGAAGACAGTGTAAAAACAACAAGACATGAAATTACTATTACCGGTGATAACACAATATTATCATCAAAAGCAGTTTCATCAGTTTATAAAGCAGGTTTTTCTGCTGAAAATACAAGCGTAGCAGTACGCTAAATAAGTTATACTCGCATACAGTATAAAATGAGGTTAGATAGTTAGTAAAGTTTAAAACTTAATTGTTTTTAAAACAGCTCTTGGTGGTTCTCGAGCTGTTTTTTTTGTGCCGTATTTTTTGAAAAAGATTATTGGCAATACCTTTTTTATGCAATTTAAACACAGCTTACTCGTTATTCAAATTTTAAATAATTGTAATCAAATTAACATAAACGCTTATTATAATTTAAATTTTAACCTATAACGGTTTCGTAAATGAGAATATAACACATAAATAAGAAAATC
>JBDTRA010000136.1:0-8179 GCA_039931915.1 Flavobacterium sp.
CATTAAAAGTGATGTGCTCTACCAACTGAGCTATCGAGTCATTTCGTTTCTTGAACGCGGGTGCAAATATAAGGAGTTTATTTTATTATTTGCAAGCAAATTTATTATAAATTTGTCTTTTTTTAACCAAAGTTCACAATGCCTTAGTTTATAAGGTTTTATTAAAATGAAAAAAATTATATTATTAGGATATATGGGTTGCGGAAAGTCAACAATCGCACAAAATTTATCAAAAGCCACAAATATTCCTTATTTAGATTTAGATAAATGTATCGAAAAAAGAGCAGATTTATCGATAAGTGAAATTTTTGAACAATATGGTGAAATCCATTTTCGGAAATTAGAACATGAAATATTTGTAGAATTACTTCAGTCTTCAGAAAATAGTATAATAGGTTTAGGCGGAGGAACGCCTTGTTATGCCAATAATCACGAATTATTAAAAAGAGATGATGTAACCTCAATTTATTTAAAGGCTTCCATAGACACTTTATATGGCAGATTAATTCATAATAAAAGCAAACGTCCTTTGATTGCTGATATGAATGAGGAAGAAATGAGAGAGTTTATTGCAAAGCATTTGTTCGACAGAAGCTTTTTTTATAACCAGGCACAATATAAAGTTCCAGTTGATGATAAAACGGTTGAAGAAACCGTTCAGGATATTTTGGGGATTTTAGCTTAGAAATGCATAATCGTCTCCATTTTCATCAAAAACAACCTGCACATGTTCCAATAAAGATGTTGATAATGAAATTCCTTTAAAATCGGCTTTTACAGGGTATTTTTTATGATTTCTGTCTACAAGTACTGCAGTTTTGAATTTCTTTAAAGGAACGTCCAGAAAATGACGTACTGCGTATATTAAAGTAGTGCCTGAATTGAGTACATCATCAACTAATACCAATCCCTTATTAGTGTATTGATCTTTTGTCAAAGAAGTTTGTATAGGTAGTTCCGGATTTTGTTTATTAACCTGAACCTCACAAAGAGCAATTTTTAAAGTAGAAATATTGTTGAGAGCCAGAGCAATTTTTTGAGCAAATACATATCCGTTGTTCGCAATTCCGGCAATAATAACCTCTTCTTCATCTACAAAAGTCTCGTAGATTTGATAGGCAATACGTTTTATTTTGTGTTCTATTTCCTGATTGTTTAAAATGATGTTTTTGCTCATGATTTATTTTTTTGCTAAAATACATATTTTAAATTCCAATATAAAAAACAAATTCCAAATTTGGCCTCAGATCCTGATGTTGAGGTTCTGGTTTTTTGTTTTTTAGAATTTATTTTTAATTGAAATTTAGAGTTCAGTATTGATGTTTTTAATAATTGTGGATTTGTATTTAGAATTGTATTTAAACTTCTTCCTCTTCATCAAAAATTTCGTTGCCATACTCATCAATATCCCTTCTGTCTTTTTTTGTTGGCCTTCCCGTACCGCCTTTGCGATAATGCTCTTTTGATAGTTTTAATAATTCTAAATGGGCATAAGCTTCAGGAGGAGTTTCATTTTTTCTGTAAATATCAACCAGTTTTGCACCAACACGGCTTTCAGGAATATCCAGGACAGTAATTATTTGTGTAATCTGGTCTTTTCTGAATGTTATCCGGTCAGTCGGGAAAACTTCTTTAGATGGCTTAGCTACCTGACCGTTTACTGTAACATGGTTTTTTTTACAAGCCTCGGTAACCATATTTCGAGTCTTGTAATATCGTACGCACCACAAGTATTTATCTATTCGCATAATTTTTCTAAAATCAGAGTTAAATTCTTTACAAAAATAAATCAATATTGTATCTTGCGCACTTAAAAAATTAATAATAATGAACAAATTTAAATATTTTTTTATTCTACTGATTGCCAGTTCTGCTTTGATTTCCTGTAATAAAAATGATGATGATGATGTTGTAACAACTCCTTTGAGAGATTATACTGTGCAATATAAAGCAGATAATGACTCTATTGAAAAATATCTAAAGACTAATTATATAGAAGTAGATCAAGCTACTTTTGATGTTAAGATCACAAAAATTCCAGTTGGGGGTACACAAACTTCTATTTGGAATCAAACAGATTATCCTTTACAATCAAGAGATGTGTATAATGATGATATTACATATAAGGTGTACTATTTGGTTTTAAATCAAGGAATTGGAAATTCGCCATGTAATTATGATGGCATTATGGCATCTTATACAGGTACTTTGTTAAATGGGACTGTATTTGATACTTCGGATAATTTGGGTAGATTTTTTAATTTAGGACCAACTGTTTCGCAATCTGTAATAGATGGATGGAGTGAGATTTTTCCTAAATTTAAGACAGGTAAAGCTAATGCAGCAAATGCTGATGGAACTATTACCTATAGTGATTTTGGAGCCGGAGTTATGTTTTTGCCATCAGGTTTAGGTTATTATTCAGGTGGGTCAGGTAAGATAACAGCTTATTCTCCTTTAGTTTTTAGTTTTAAATTATATGATATACTAAGAATTGATCATGACGGGGATGGGGTTTTAGACTTTAATGAAGATATTAATGGTGATGGATATGTATATGATTTCCGCAATACAACATTATATCCAACTCCCCCTGCTAATTTAGTTGATGATACAGATGGGGATGGCACGCCTGACTTTTTGGATGTAGATGATGATGGTGATAGTTATACCACTAAGCTTGAAATTACTAAGCCAACAACTGAAGTTGGTGTAGTAAATGGTGTTAATTATGGACCAAGTAAATATTATCCGTTTGAAGCCTTTACTGTAGAGGATGATCCTGCAACACCTAATACTGATGAGAGTTTAAATACTGAGTTCAGAGGTATTCCGGCATTTGCGGCGTCTGGGGAACCTGATTATACTTCTCCGGGAAGATTAAAATTACATCTTGATAAAGCACATCATAAAGCAAAGCCATAATTTTTCTTTAAAGCATAAAAAACCTCGAAAGTGATTTCGAGGTTTTTTTATAAGTAAGAGAAAATCTGAAATTATTTTCTTTTAATAACTTTTTCTGCAGCTTCAACAATCGCCTGATTGTTTAGTTTGTATTTCTCCATTAATTGTTCCGGAGTTCCGGACTCACCAAAACTATCGTTTACGGCTACAAACTCTTGAGGAGCAGGAGTGTTTAAGGCTAATACTCTGGAAACGCTTTCTCCAAGACCTCCAAGCATGTTATGCTCTTCGGCAGTTACAACACATTTTGTTTTTGCTAATGATTTAAGAATCGCTTCTTCATCAAGAGGTTTAATAGTGTGGATGTTGATTACTTCTGCAGAGATTCCTTTTGCTTCTAAAGCTTCAGCAGCGATTAGAGCTTCCCAAACTAAGTGTCCTGTAGCAATAATCGTTACATCTGTCCCTTCGTTTAGCATAATCGCTTTTCCAATTACGAAAGGTTCGTCAGCAGGGGTGAAGTTTGCTACAACCGGACGCCCAAAACGTAAATAAGCAGGACCATGGTAATCTGCTAATGCCAGTGTAGCTGCTTTTGTCTGATTATAATCACAAGTATTGATTACAGTCATTCCAGGCAACATTTTCATTAAACCAATATCTTCAAGGATTTGGTGTGTTGCTCCATCTTCACCAAGTGTTAAACCTGCGTGAGAAGCACAAATTTTCACGTTTTTGTCAGAATAAGCAACTGATTGACGAATTTGGTCGTAAACTCTTCCTGTAGAAAAATTTGCGAAAGTCCCTGTAAAAGGAATTTTTCCTCCAATTGTTAAACCTGCAGCGATACCAATCATGTTAGCTTCTGCAATACCAATTTGGAAAAAACGCTCCGGGTGGTTTTTCTTGAATTCATCAAATTTTAATGAACCAATTAAATCAGCACATAATGCAACAACATTTTCGTTTTTCTGACCTAATTCAGTCATTCCCGCTCCAAAACCTGAACGAGTATCTTTACTTCCTGTATTTTCGTATTTTTTCATTTAATTTTCTTTTGAGATGCTAAGTTTCTAAGCGACTAAGTTTCTAAGTTTTTTACTGAGAACTGCCGCTGAGACTGAACACTTTTTTAATAATCTATTTGATCTTCAGAATAGTTTTGAGCCAAAGCAGTTGCCAACTGATCGTTGTTTGGTGCTTTTCCGTGCCAAGCGTGAGTATGCATCATGAAGTCAACACCATTACCCATTTCAGTATGTAATAAAATACAAACTGGTTTTCCTTTTCCTGTTCTTGATTTAGCATCAGTTAATCCTGCAATAATTGCTTCAATGCTGTTTCCTTCGGTGATTTCTAAAACGTCCCAATCAAAAGCTTCAAATTTAGCACGGATACTTCCCATAGCCAAAACTTCGTCCGTAGTTCCGTCAATCTGTTTACCGTTAAGGTCGATAGTAGCGATAAGGTTGTCTACTTTTTTTGCAGAAGCATACATAATTGCTTCCCAGTTTTGGCCTTCCTGCAATTCACCGTCACCATGTAAAGTGTACACAATATGATTATCACCATTTAATTTTTTTGCCTGAGCTGCACCAAGAGCTACAGATAAACCTTGTCCTAATGAACCAGAAGCAATACGAACTCCGGGTAATCCTTCGTGAGTTGTTGGATGTCCTTGTAAACGAGAGTTTAGTAATCTGAAAGTTGCAAGTTCTGAAACAGGGAAATAACCGCTGCGTGCTAAAACGCTATAAAATACAGGAGAAATATGTCCGTTTGAAAGGAAGAAAATATCTTCTCCGATTCCGTCCATATCAAAACCTTCCTTACGTTCCATAATATTTTGGTATAGTGTTACCAAAAATTCAGTACAACCTAGTGAACCGCCTGGATGGCCTGAGTTGACAGCATGTACCATTCGAAGAATATCTCTTCTTACTTGGATAGTTAAATCGCTTAATTGTTGTGTGTTAGGCTTCATTTTATATGTAAAAGTTAAACTGGTGCAAAAGTAATTTTTATTTTGCGGGGAGACAAATGATTTTTTGCTTTAGTTTGCTGTAATTGTTAAATTCGGGTTGTTTTTTATTTATCTTAAAAAAAATGTTGAATTGTTTTAGATTTTTTTGAAATAGATATCTATTATTTTTTTGTTTTTTAATAAAATTTAAAACAAAAAAAGCTCCACAAATGGAGCTTTCGTTTTGAATGGAATTTAATGTATTGTTATTTTGTATCGCTTTCGCTGTAGAAATTGTTTTCTTCGTCTTCAGAACCAATTTCTTCTTGTTGATCATCAAGTTCAGAACCTGGAATGTCCAAATCATTTCCAATTTTATCACTGTTTTGTTTCCATTCGTGATCGTCCTGATTTATGATTCTTTCGCCGGAAATACCTTCAGGATCAATGTCTTCCAGTTTGTTTTCCTGGTTGTAAATGTCTTCACTTGCCGGATAATCTAAGTTTTCCAGGTTTCTTTCAATTTGATTTTCTTTTATTGGGTTTTTATCTTCAGAATTTATCATGATTTCTATAATTTTTAATTAATATAATTTATTTTTCTTTATAACTAAATTAAAGAATGAATGCTGCAACTTTGTTACACTTTGCTGGTTTGATATTGCAGTTTTTACATTTGGATAATCGTAATTTATTGAATACCTCTTTGGTTTGCGTTAGGGATAAAAGCGGCATCTCCAGATTTAGAAAAACAAGGCTTTTTTTGCCGTAGTTTTTGTTAATCTGGAATATAGCGGATAGCCCGACCCTTGGGTAACGCTCAAATTCAAAATATTATTTTTCAGGTTTCAAGGCTGATGAGAATCATTATCTAATTTTCTAATTGACAAATTGTCTAATTAATTAAAATTTCCTCAAATTAGCCTATCTTTGCCGACTGAAAAACGCATATATGAAGTTTGATTTATTACAAAAAGATCCGCAGTCGAAAGCAAGAGCGGGGAGCATTACTACTGATCACGGAGTTATTGAAACTCCCATTTTTATGCCTGTTGGTACCGTTGCTTCTGTAAAAGGAGTGCACCAACGTGAGCTTAAAGAGGATATTAATCCGGATATTATTCTTGGAAATACATACCATTTATATTTACGCCCGCAGACTGAAATCCTTGAAAAAGCGGGGGGATTGCATAAATTCATGAACTGGGATCGTAATATTTTGACAGATTCCGGTGGATATCAGGTTTATTCGCTTTCGAATAACCGAAAAATTAAAGAAGAAGGGGTGAAGTTTAAATCACATATTGATGGTTCATACCACTTTTTTACACCAGAAAACGTAATGGAAATTCAGCGTACTATCGGGGCCGATATCATAATGGCTTTTGATGAGTGTACGCCTTATCCTTGCGATTACAGATATGCGCAGCGCTCGATGCACATGACGCACCGCTGGCTGGATCGCTGTATCAGTCATTTGGATAAAGTACCTTACAAATATGGGTATGAGCAAACGTTTTTTCCGATTGTTCAGGGAAGTACTTATAAAGATTTACGTCAGCAATCGGCTGAATATATTGCCAATTCAGGACAACAGGGAAATGCTATTGGAGGTTTGTCAGTAGGGGAGCCTGCGGAAGAAATGTATGCCATGACTGAAGTTGTTTGTGAAATTTTACCGGAAGATAAACCGCGTTATTTAATGGGAGTAGGAACTCCGATTAATATTTTGGAAAATATTGCTTTGGGAATTGATATGTTCGATTGCGTAATGCCAACACGTAACGCCAGAAATGGTATGTTATTTACGTCAAACGGAACAATCAATATTAAAAACAAAAAATGGGAAGCTGATTTTTCTCCAATTGACGAAATGGGGCATACTTTTGTGGATACAGAATATACGAAAGCTTATTTACGTCACTTGTTTGCTGCCAATGAATATTTAGGAAAACAAATTGCTACGATTCATAATCTTGGCTTTTATATGTGGTTGGTTCGTGAAGCCAGAAAACATATCTTAGCAGGAGATTTCAGGCCATGGAAAGAAATGATGGTTAAGAATATGAGTCAAAGACTTTAAAAAGTTTCAGGTTATTTTAGTTTCAGATTTCAGGTTGTTGTTAAGAACCTGAAACCTGAGATGTGAGATATGAAACTTTAAACTTGAAATTAAAAGATATATGTTAACGATAATAGATAAGTATATTTTAAAAAGATATTTGGCCACTTTTTCGGTGATGCTGTTATTATTTATTCCTATTGGAATTGTAATTGACGTTTCTGAAAAGGTGAATAAAATGCTGGAAAACAAGATTCCATTTATGGATATTGCGATCTATTATTATAATTTCACGGTATATTTTGCAAATTCCCTGTTTCCGATATTTTTGTTTTTATCGGTAATCTGGTTTACTTCAAAATTGGCGAATAACACTGAAATTATTGCGATTTTGAGTTCTGGTATTTCATTTACACGCTTTTTACGACCTTATATTATTGGTGCGACTATAGTTTCGGTTTTTGTTTTATTAATGGGGTTTTTTATTGTTCCTGCTGCCAGTGAAGGATTTAATAATTTTAGATATACGTATCTCAAAGGAAATGGTAAAGCCGAAATGCGCGGTGAAAATACTAATGTTTACAGACAGATTAATGACAACGATTTTATTTTTGTTAATAGTTTTAATGATGAGTCTAAAACAGCTTTTAATTTTTCGTTAGAACATTTCGAAAAAGACCAATTAACCTATAAAATTACTGCAAGCCGTATTAAATGGGATCCTAAAAAGAAAATATATACGCTTTATGATTACACCAAAAGAACGGTTGGCGGATTAAATGATAAAATTGAAAAAGCTCCTGAAAAAAATGTCGCCTTCAAGTTTGAATTAGAGGATCTAACGCCTGTAGTTTATATTGCGGAAACTTTAAGTCTTGGAAAGCTTTATAAGTTTATTGAAAAAGAAAGGAAACGTGGTTCAGGAAATATAAATACTTACTTAGTAGTGCTTTATAAAAAATACAGCGTTCCTGTTTCTGCTTTCATCCTGACAATTATAGCTGTTGCGGTTTCTGCGATGAAACGCCGTGGTGGTATGGGTGTCAATCTTGCTATTGGAATTGCAATTGCCTTTTCTTTCGTGTTTTTTGATAAAATATTTGGTACTCTTGCCGAAAAATCTACTTTTTCACCTTTTTTAGCTGTATGGTTTCCGAACATAGTTTTTGGATTGCTTGCGGTTTATTTATTACGAAATGCGAAACGATAATTTAAAAAGTTATTTAAATCTTCATTTAATTGTTTTTATT
>JBDTRA010000137.1:0-8137 GCA_039931915.1 Flavobacterium sp.
AATTTAATATTCCATCACGTGGAATTATTGGATTGCGTAACCAATTACTTACTGCTACAGCTGGTGAGGCTATTATGGCACACCGATTTATAGGATATGAGCCTTACAAAGGAGAAATTTCCGGACGTAATAAAGGTTCATTGATTTCTATGGAAAAAGGAAAAGCTATTCCTTATTCTATCGATAAATTGCAAGATCGTGGTAAGTTTTTCGTTGAACCAAATGCCGAAATTTACGAAGGTCAGGTAATTGGAGAAAACTCTCGTGGTGATGATATGTGTGTAAACGTAACAAAAGAGAAAAAACAATCTAACGTTCGTTCTTCCGGAAATGATGAAAAAGCGAGAATTATTCCTCCAATTATTTTCTCATTAGAAGAAGCTTTAGAATACATTCAAAAAGATGAATATGTAGAGGTTACTCCAAAATCTATTCGTTTGAGAAAAATCTATTTGACAGAAACTGATAGAAAAAGATTTAAATTCTAATTTATCAAATTCCAATATTTTAAAATCCCAAATTCCAGCAATTGGAATTTGGGATTTTTTCTTTTTTGAAGTTGGAGTTTGAAGCTTGGAATTTGGAATTTATAGTTTGGAATTTTTTAAAACTTTATCTTTTCAAACTAAAATGCCCTTTTGCTTCCCGGCCATCCTCAAATTTTGCAGTATACCAGTAATCGTCTGCAGGTAAAGGACTACCTAAAAATGTACCATCCCAACCTGAACCTGAAGGAGAAATTTGTTTGATCAGTTTTCCAAACCTGTCAAAAATATAAATGATCGATTTAGAATAAAATTCTGTACTTACACCTTTTACATTCCATGTTTCATTATAGCCGTCTCCATTTGGAGTGAAAAATTTTGGAGCTCCTAGAACTGCAATTGTTTTTTCAGTTATTCCACATTGATTCAAATCTTTGATGTAAACAGTATGAAAACCCGGAATAATATTTTCGAATAAATTTGAATCCTGATAAGGGCCATTAGAATCCGTAATACTATAAACATAATTCCCGGAACCCGTTACATTAATTAAAACTGAATTATTATCGCTTAAATCATTAATTTCAATATCTGTAATTTCAGCAATATTTGATGCTACGACTTTTACAGTTCGCGTTCTGGAACAATTATTTTTATTTATTACATCAACACTATAGGTCCCTTGTGTATTAACTTCTATAGAAAAAGTGGTTGCTCCTGAAATTACATTCCCATCCAAATACCACTGATAAGTATAATCATTTATGGGTGTACCATCATTAATACCTGCCTCAAGAGTAACCAAAAATTCAGGCAGATTACTGCAGATAATTTCATTTTCAGTTCCGTCAATGTTTAAATCTATATTTGGAAGTGGATTTACTATTAAATTGAAAGTCGTAAACCCATAACAATCATTTGACAATGAATTTTCGACTCTTGCCCATATTTTTTGATTATTTGAATATCCAATATTTCGATAATCTGAAACATTTGTAATTGCCAATGAATTTCCTGAAGCATCTGTTTCAGCCAGAAAATCAGCCTCGTTTTTATAATAACTTATCATATAATTCGTAGCAGCAGGAAGTGTATTTTTGATTTCCTGCGTTACATTACTAAAATCAAAACTCGAGATACCATCCTTGTCATTATTTACCTCATCTATAAAATCATCACATACCTGATAATCTGCAATTTGAAAACTATTGGGTATTTGAGTTACAGAAACAACAAGATTTAACTGTGAGACACTAAAACAGCCATTTGCATTTTCAATACGCACATAAATTGTTTTGTCTGAAGCAGTATAAGTTTGGGGATTTACAATTAATGATGAAGCAGCCTGCGATTCTGCACCAGCAATATTAGTGTAATAACTAAATTTTTCTACAACTGAATTAACTGAAATAGCATTATTTTTCTGTGTTAAATTGAATATCGAAACTCCGTCTGTATCATCGTCACATTGCACCAAAGTCACAGGAGAATTGATTGTTGGCAATGCTAATATTGTCAATACGGCAACATTAGAATACAATCCGCATGAATTTCCTGTTCTGCTCAAAAATACTCTATATTGATACGTATTCATCGATTGGGAAACGTTTGAAACTGCTAACGATGCTGTATTTACTCCCGAATAGGTTACATTATTAACCAAGTCAATCCAAGTCGCACCATTGGTGGTGGAAACCTGCCATTGATAACCCGATATTGAAGAGGCAACAACTGTAAAAGTTGTATTTTGTAATTCACAAACCGATTTATTATCTGGCTGATTATCAATAACTATAGGTGCAGCAATAGTATAATTTAAGTTTGGATTTGTATATCCGATTCCGCTTGTGACAATCCCCTTTAAATTTACTGTTGGAGGAGAAATAGTACCCAAAAATTTATCATTATTACTATCGATAAATCCTGCTTCAATTACATCTGAACACAAATCATTATCGCTGTCAAGTTCCATATAATTATAAATACTGTCAGAATCTGTATCGAATATGCTATAATTCAGCTTTCCACTTTCAGTAATTGTTTCTACTGAGTTTGCCAATCCGTTTACTCCAAAATCATTGCCATCAATTACTCCATTTAAATTCGTATCTGCAGCATTACTTCCTGATTCTGTTAGATCGTAAATTCCGTCATTATCACTATCCAAATCTAAATAATCAGGAACATTATCATTGTCGAAATCCGTTGGTATGAGTCCGTTTGCATAAGCGTCATCAAGCCCGTCATGATTTGCATCAATATTTGACATAACTTTAAAGTTTACACTTTGTGCTTCAACAGCATCCGGAATACCATCATTATCACTATCAAGATCTAACTGATCTAAAACGCCATCATTATCAGAATCTTTTGGAACGCAAACCAAATAAAATTTTAAGGATGTTTTATTTAATGCCGTATCAGATAGGTTTTGATGTTTAAAACTAATCATTTTAGCCTGATTCGTTAAAAATTTAAAAGTTCCTGTCCCTGCTGTTAATGGAACAGCGCCATTTAACCGGAAACGAATTTCAAATGACGAAAATTCAGTTACACCACTTTCGTAAAATCCATCATAATTTGTATCAATCAATAATTGATTATTTGGGTTTAATACGGTTATAGTTTTGTTTGTTTCTGAATTCACAATATATTCAGCAGTAGAATTAAGTAAATCAGCAGGATTTCCTGTTGAAATATAATCCAATCCAATTGAAACAGGCTGAGCAAATGTCATCGTATATTTCATCCAATTTATTTTACCTGCAGGTACTTCACTAACAAAACTTCCGTCAGTATTTCCTAAAAAAGGAACACTGCTTGCTGTTGTCGAAGTAGTGATTGTTTGAATAAATGAATTTGTATAAGTCCCAATAGAAATAGTTTTTGAACTTAAATTAGAAATATCTATATTTTGATTTCCAAGTGATTCTGTACAATTCGTTATTCCATCCTCATCATTATCCAAATCTATATTGTCATTGGTTTTGTCATTATCCATATCTGTTGGACAATCACTAACAGGAATTTCATCAGAAAACAACTCTATACCACAGGCCGACAATGTTGCTTTTACCTTATAATATCCTGGTTGTGTTGGTGAATACGTATTGGAATTAGCACCGGAAATCTCTACATTATTAAAATACCACTGAAATACGTCAAACCCTGTTAAAGAGCTCACATTAAGCTTAACATTCGGAATACAACTGGACTGGTTTACATTTAACTTTTGGAAATTCACTTCGGGCTTAAAAGTAAAACCTGAATAATACCCTCCAAATGTTGCTGCCCCGTCGCTGCCATATGCTGCTAAGTACAATTGAGAAGTAGAAAAAACAGATACATTTCCGGTTAGTCCAGTTAGAACATAACATTCATATTCTGTATTTCCTGTGACAGTAGTCGGTCCCAAAACATTTACATTTGGAGGCAGTTTTGCTAAAGTATAAGGAACCTTATTAATTATAAAATTTAAATCTGAACCAGTTTTAGTTGTAAGTGTAACCCTGCCGGTGAAAACACGATTCCCGACTGACTCAATAGAAGGGATATTGTCTATTGATCTTGGAGTTTGACAACTTAAAGGCGGTACAAAAAACATTTCCTGATTGGCTTCATCACCCCTTGCATCATCACCCACACTCTGATAGGCAAATATATTTTTGCCGGAGCGCACATACAAATTTCCCTGAGCATTATAATCAGAACCTAAAAGCGAAACATATTCACCCGCATTAATGGTATAATTTGGAGTTACAGACCCATTTAAAAATATTTCGGTATTATCTTCATGGGCAATTAAAATGACCTTTTCTACATCCTGAAAACCTGTACTTTTAATAAAAATATAATCGGTTCCGGTTCTTTCTGCCGAAACAATTTGGTCGAATCCTAAATCTACATTATTTTTTATTTCTCCATTGGACCCTGCAAAGGAACCACAATTTACAGCTATGGGTTTGTTTGACGAAATTAATGCCCCAATAAGTGCATCATTATTAGCCTGTGTGGGGCCTTGTACTGCAATAGTATAACTCTCCCCACTATTCAAGATAATACTTGGTACCGAGTTCCCTGCCAGGGTATTATTAATCAGAATTGCCCCTGTTTTAATGTCTTTAAAATTGATTACAGTGTTGTTTTCAGTCGCTAAAACTGATGCAAATGTCAAATGCCTGTCTGAATAACCGATGTTTAATTTATTTGTAAAGCCACTAATCCTAAACTGAGTTCCTAATGCAGCCAAACCCTTAGAAACTATTTCACTTGATTGATTCCCTGTTCTGTCGATAACCCGAACTGTGGCATACACAATATCTGCTGCTTCAATAATATAGCCTCGATTAGATTTAATACTGCTTACTTCAGATTGATCAAGAACCAATTGATTTGCATTATGTGCATTAATATCAAAAACATAAGGAATATCCCTGGAAACCGTTCCGGTAATAATTGTCCCGCCAATTTCGTTTATGCTAAAATTAACCGGAGTCAAGCTTGGAGTAGAAATATAAATATATTGCTCACCAACAGGCATGCCACTTGAAGCTACTACAGGCGGAATATAATGAGTTTTACTAAATTGCGAAAAACTCAAAAGCGGTAATAATAGTAAAGAAAGATATAGATATTTTACCATATTTTAAAAGTAATAATTTTTACATTACTATTTAAAATAAAATAACTTTTACATACCTGATCAAAAACTGTTTATCAGGACATATTACATAACTTGCCATTCGCTTACAAACCACAAAAGCTGCTACAAATCTCTGTTTTTTAATAATTTATAAGAGAAGTAAACAAATAAAAATGTCCATATTAAAACAATCAAAACAGAAAAATAATGCACTCCGTAATCTTTTGTGCCTTCAACCCCCATTTGATTGCCTAAGTTTTTTATGACAGATAATCTTGTAAAAGGTTCAACTATTAAATTTGACATGGCTTCTAATGGAAGAAATTGCATGATATAATCATCTGTATTACTGTTAGGGAAAATTTTAAATGCTAAAACTCCTTTTAAAATCCCTTCAATTATACTCCAAACCAAAAGAAATCCTAATGCAAAAGCTGAACGTTTTACTAAAATTCCTAAAAACAAACAGAAAGAAAAGAAACAAGTAAGTTTTACGAAAAAAGCTAATAGATAATCTAAATCCATTAAAATCACATCGAATTCATTGTAAGATGAAAAACATAATCCAAGAATTAGACTCATAACAAAAACGAAAATGGTAGAGCATAAAGCAAAAAGAACAACAGTTAAAAATTTAGACAAGACAAATTCTTTTTTACTTAAACCGTCAATTAAATTTTGTTTTAAAGTGCCATAACTATATTCATTGGCCATCATAGAAACAATAACGATTGCCAGGAAAAACTTTAGCCAGGCAGCAATGTAAGTATTAAAATGCCAGATAAACGGAAAGTTAAAAATTCCCATTTCGGCTAAATGAAACTTAAAAACCCCAATATCAAATTTGACAGAAGCAATTAAGGCAATAAAAGAAAGCAGAATAAAATAAGTTAAAGTAAGAACCTTACTGGCTTTGTTCTTCCAGATTTTTTGTAATTCTATAGAAATAAGTCTTTTCATGGCTTAGTGGTTTTTGGAAATGGCGTTTTTGGTTAATTCTAAAAATTGGGCTTCTAAACTATTTTTGCGTTTTACTAAATGACTTAGTGCAATATTTTTAGAAAATAAAAATTGATTTAATTCTGAAGCTGACAACTCTGATTTTAAGTAAACTAAAATTTTGCCTTCCTCTTCAGTCATTCTGTCAATTGCAGGATGCTCATTCAAAATAGATTTCAAAGTCTCATTGTTCTCTGACTGAACTTCAAAAAAGCCTTCGTTGGCAGACATTCCATCAACAGATCCTGAGTATAACATCTCCCCTTTTCGCAAAACAATTACATGCGAACACACTTTTTCAACCTCATCCAGTAAATGCGAAGCCAATAAAATAGTAGTTCCCTGCGACGCTATTTTTCTGATGATATCGCGGATCTGATGAATTCCCTGTGGATCTAAACCATTCGTAGGCTCATCTAAAATTAAAATTTCGGGGTCGTTTAAAAGTGCCGAAGCAATAGCTAAACGCTGTTTCATCCCTAACGAAAAGGTACTGAACTTACTATCTTTTCTTTCGGTTAAACCTACTAAATCCAGTTTTTCATTGATTTTAGAATAATCGATGCTTTTTATTTTGCAGACCAGTTTCAGGTTTTCTTCGGCAGTCATGTACGGATAAAAGTTAGGGCGTTCTATAATAGCACCAACTTTTTTTAAGGCTTCATGTGTCTGCATTTTTCCCCCAAACCAACTGTAATCACCGGAAGTTCGGTTTACAACGTTCAAAACGATTCCCAAAGTAGTTGATTTTCCGCTTCCGTTGGGACCTAAAATTCCATAAACGCGGCCTTTTTGTATAGTAAAAGATACATTTTTCAAGGCCTGAATACGCCCGTATCTTTTATGAAGATTCTCAATAGTAAGTATGGTTTCCAAATTATATCGGTTTAGTTTTTTAGTAAGACGTTTCAATTGATTTTTTGTTACTCCCTAAATGTAATTTAATGTAAATTTGCATAAAGATATTGAAAATGAACGAGCCTTTAATGCTGTTAAAAAAACCTTCTTACCCTCTAACTCAATCTTTATTAAATTATTTGGAGCGGTATGAACGTATTTCTAAAGTATCTGTATTTTATGATGACTTATTGCGTTTCTCGGGCTCTGTAAATGTATATGATAAAAATGAGGCAGATACTTTATGGATCAGGGTTTACTATAATGAATTTGAAAGAAATGAAATCGATTTAAACCTAAAAAAAGTCTATTCACTTTTGCATTCTGATGGAAATAGTGAGATTATTCAGTTTCTTAACATTGATGCGATTGATTACTGTACTTTTGGAAATTCAAAGCCATTCCGCATAAAAGTTCGAAATATTCTCAACGACAATTATGTCCATTTTTACATCAAAAAAGCGGATGCTTCCCGAATTTACGGGCTTGAATTAGAAGATATTTTATCGCCAGACAAAATCAACTTTTTAGTTTATAAAGACACCCTGATCGAAGAACACATTATTGGTATTCCCGGAGATGTTTTTATGGATACTTTGCTGCATAATTGCACTGAAACCGAAAAATCCCAGATAGCAAAAGAGTTCGTAAAGTTTAATGAGCGCTGTATGATCAGGCTCTTAGGCGATATGCGCGCTTATAATTATGTAATTGTCCCTATTCATGATTTTGATCAGGTTGTCTATAAAATCCGTCCTATCGATTTTGACCAACAATGTTATGAAGGCAATTTCAAAGTATATCGCCCGCAGTTTTTCAAAGAAAATTATCCGATGATAAAATTAATTAAAGATAAACTGGAAGAACGTTCTATTTTTCAATATAAAGATGAAGAAAGGGCAATTCTGGCAAAACGTATTCACTCAGCTGAAAACAGAATCAAAAAATTATTGAATATTATGTGTCATGATACCATTTCGACAGACGAACATCTGAATCAACTAAAAATGGAATTATACCGTTATACAAATGATATGAAGTTTAAAAATGCAAAATCCATGGGGCACATTATGTTTGCGGCTTTTGAATTTATTACGCGTAATTTTAAAAACAC
>JBDTRA010000138.1:0-8067 GCA_039931915.1 Flavobacterium sp.
TTGTTCAAATTTATTCATATGTATTTTTAAAATAGGGTGCAAAATTACTGTTAATATTTCAGATAAACTAATGCATTTTTAAGAATTATACATTTGTTATGATTTGATTGTCAAAAAGTTATGTTTTATTCGAAAAGATTTTGACAAGAGAATGAATAATTTTGCGTCTAGTAATATAAAATTTACTCCTTAAAATGTTGTATTTTAAACAATTATTTGATGGAGTTCAGGAAATCAATTAGTTGCTGTGTTGCTTTTGCGCGATGACTGATTTTATTTTTAATTTCAGAAGATAATTCCGCAAATGTTTCTGAATAATTTTCCGGCTGAAATATCGGATCATATCCAAAACCATGATTGCCCGTTTTTTTCAAAGTAATAGTTCCTTTGGCAATTCCTGTAAAAAGCCATTGCTTACCTTTTAGGTTTAATGCAATAACAGTTTTAAACTGTGCGCTTCGATCTGATTTTCCTGATAAAGCCTCTAAAAGTTTATTCATATTATCATTTGCATCACGCTGTTCACCGGCATAACGGGCCGAATATACGCCTGGCTCTCCATTTAAAGCAATAACTTCTAAACCTGTATCATCAGCAAAACAGTCATAACCATATTTTTCAGTTACATAATTGGCTTTCAAAACAGCATTTCCTTCAATTGTGTCAGCAGTTTCGGGAATTTCTTCATGACAGCCAATTTCTTCCAGGCTTAAAATTTTGATATTTTCGGGAAGAATACTTTGTATTTCCTTGATTTTATTTTTGTTGTTTGAAGCGAAAACGAGATTCATGAGTGTAATATTTTAAAATGATTTTTTCGATAATAAAAGCAATGGCAACTCCAAAAGTATAGGCAAAAAGATCGCTCCATAAAAATCCCTGTCCAAGAACATATCTTCCAAAAAGTGTTTTCCTAAAAGTAATAATCCATTCAGCCTGATAAAGTTGTAAAAGCTCGATACAATAACAAATCAATAAAGAAACAATCATTATTTGAATTGCTTTCTTATTAATAAACAATATTCGAATTAGCACGTACATCATAACTGCATACAGGATATCGCCAATGTATAATGGAACCTCAGCTATTTTTCTGGAAATAATTCCAAGGAAAATAATGAATACTAATATGAAGAAATAATATATTCTGGAATTTTTCAAGATTAATGCTGCGTTGTTTTGTAATAATTTTGAAATACAAACTTACAAATAACAGAAGTATTAATAAGTGAGACAAGAAGTAATTAATTATAGAATAGTTCTGTCTTAATTTTGAATCTTTCAGAAGAAATACTTTAAGGAAAATAATTAAGTGATGCCGGATTTCGGAAGTTGAAATAAAAATTTATATACTATTTTTACAACTCAGAATTAACTTAACCTACAAATTAATATAGAATAGAAATTATGATTATAGATTCTTTAGAAAATGCAGCTAAATACGAAGCTTTGCACCCATCTTTCAAAAAAGCTTTTGATTATTTGCGTCAGAATGATGTCCAAAATCTTCCTGACGATTTTAAGTATGAAACTGATGGAGTAAAATTTTTCGGATTTAAAGGTAAAGGAAAAACCAAAGAAGAAAGTTTAGCAACTTTTGAATGTCATGATAAAAATATTGATATTCAATTTTGCATAAGTGAAACCGAGACTTTTGCATGGAAACCGAGAGAAAATTGTAAAACTCCAAACGGAGGATATAATGAAGAGAAAGATGTGCGTTTTTTTAGTGATGCTCCCGATATGTTTTTTCAGCTGAAAGAAAATCAATTTGTAATTCTTTTTCCGGAAGATGTGCATGCCCCAATGATTACAGATGGAATGCTAAATAAAATTGTAATTAAAGTAGAAATATAATTCAATTTATTGAAGTTATAATGTAACAAACGAATCTAAATCTTAAAAATATGATTAAGAAAATAACCCGAATATTATTTGCTGTTTTTTTTGTACTGTTTTTGATGAGTTGTAAGAACACAAAGCAAAAACTTCAGGAATATGTTACCAATTATAATATTGAAGCAACAAGCTTTAAAAGTGAAAATGTTACGCTTACTACTGCGAGGGGTTATCTAAATGACAACAAAATTGAATTAAGATTCGAAACAAATTTAGAAAACAATGAATCTAATAAAAAAACAGCCGAAGATAATTTTCCTGTTTTACTAAAGGGAATGATAACGAAAGGTCAGATTTCTAAAGAATTGATTGAGGAAGGTGTCGCATTTCATGTTTACTTTTTAGCGAATGATAATACTGTTCTGGCTAAGCAAATCATCAAAAAAGAAGAAATGGATTTGTTGTTAAAAAAATAAATCGGTAAAGAAATAGTTTGAACTAAAAACCTTTTTGTGTAATTCAAAAAGGCTTTTTTAGTTTTAATGTCTGGTAACATTTGTCAAACTATCCGGAAAATAAGAGTCCGATAAATGAACAAATTCATCACCACGCATGAAAATATTGTTATCAACATCGGCAAAACTATTTTTGCCGGCTGCTGCCAAAAGTTCATTCGCAGCGTGCAGTGTGTTTTTGTGAAAATGATAGACACGATCTGATTTATCGGTGACAACCAAACCTTTCATGAGCATTTTATTCTGAGTGGCCACACCTGTTGGGCATTCATTATTATGACAACGCAGTGCCTGGATACAACCCAGTGAAAACATAAAACCCCGCGCACTATTACACATATCTGCACCTAAAGCAATTGCATGAAGAATCGAATAACCCGAAATGATTTTTCCACTGCCTATAATCCGTATTTTATCACGGATATTAAGGCTTACCAAAGTTTTATTGACAAAAATTAATGCGGGCTCAAAAGGCATCCCAACACCATCGGCAAATTCTAAGGGTGCTGCTCCGGTTCCACCTTCCGCACCATCAACAGTAATGAAGTCAGGATAAGTATCTTCGGCAATCATTTCGTGGCAAATAGCTTCAAATTCAGTAGTATTTCCAATGCATAATTTAAAGCCAACAGGTTTTCCATTAGATAATTCACGCAGTTTCGTAATAAAATGTATTAAGCCTTTGGCATCAGAAAATGCACTGTGACTTGGAGGTGACAGAATCAGAGTGTGAGGTTCAACACCTCTGATCCGGGCAATTTGTTCGGTGTTTTTTGCGGCTGGCAATACTCCGCCATGACCTGGTTTTGCACCTTGCGAAAGTTTAATCTCTATCATTTTTACATTGGGAAGATTCGCTTTCTCTGAGAATTTTTCAGGATTGAAATTTCCCTGAGCATCACGGCATCCAAAATAACCTGTTCCAATCTGCCAGGTAATGTCTCCACCGCCTTCCAGATGATAATCGGTTAGTCCGCCTTCACCTGTGTTTTGATAAAAGTTTCCTTTTTTAGCGCCAATATTCAGCGCCCGAACGGCATTTTCGCTTAGCGAGCCAAAACTCATTGCCGAAATATTTAATAAGGAAGCTAAATAGGGCTGCTTACAATCTTTTCCGCCAACCAGCACGCGAGGTAATTCTTCATTGACTTTTGCCGGAAAAATAGAGTGTTTGATTCCTTCGTAGTTATTGTGATTAAGGTCTAATTGTGTTCCGAAAGGAGAATTGGCATCGATGTTTTTAGCTCTTTGGTATACTAAAGAACGCTGGTTTCTTGAAAAAGGCTTTCCGTCAGTTGATCTTTCTATAAAATATTGCTGAATTTCAGGAGCTATCATTTCAAATAAATACCTGAAATAACCTAAAACAGGAAAGTTTCTTAAAATGGCATGTTTTTTTTGAAGGGTATTATAAAACCCAATAACCAATAAAACAGGTAATATAAAGAGTAGTAAATAACCACGATTGGTATAGTAATATATTGTAGCAACAATTAGAAACAATAAAAATCCATAAATGAAGAATTTTTTTCTCATGTTTTTAAACTTTAAAAATGTAATAAATTAATTGAATCGTAAACGGACATAGACATGTTTGATTCCTTTTTTGTCTGATTCTCTTTCATCAATTTCGAGAATGTCAGTTAACGATTTTAACATGGGCGTAAGTTTTGAAAAACCGTAATTTCTAGGATCAAATTCGGGTTTTTTCTTCACAATTAAATTTCCAACATCTCCTAAAAAAGCCCAGCCATCATCATCTTCAATATCTTCGATTGTCGCTTCGATAAGTTCAATAGTGGCGGCATCAATTTTTGCTAAAGCTTTTGCTGCAGGTTTTTCAACAGTTTTTTTAGCATCGGTTGCAGTAGTTGTAGTTAGTTTTGGTTTTTTCTTCTGAATGGCGCCGTCCAAAACCTCGATATAAATAAAACGGTCGCAGGCAACAATAAAAGAGTTTGGTGTTTTCTTTTCTCCAATTCCAATCACTTTCATACCGGATTCCCTTAATCGAATGGCAAGACGTGTAAAATCACTATCACTGGAAACAATGCAAAATCCGTCTAATTTTCCTGAATAGAGCAAATCCATAGCATCAATAATTAATGCAGAATCTGATGAGTTTTTGCCTACGGTATAGCTGTATTGCTGAATTGGAGTTATAGCGTGTTCAAGCAAAACAGCTTTCCATCCATTAGAATTTGGTTTCGTCCAGTCAGCGTAGATTCTTTTTGTAGTTGGAGTCCCAAATTTTGTTATCTCCTCCATCATGCCTTTCACATTGCTGTAGGGCACATTATCGGCATCAATAAGAACGGCTAATTTTAAATCTTTTGTGTTGCTTAAAGCCATTATATAAGGTGTTAATTTTTTTAATTTTAAAAATGCATTTAAAATTAGTCAAAAATAAACAATTAAGGCGAAATATGTAGAATTTATAAGAAGGATAAACCATTTTTGAATTTAGAAACAAAGAATTTTTTATAAGAATTTTAATACTATTTTAAATATTTTGAAGTAAAGTTTTATTAAACCGTGATTTTGAATTCGATTCATTTTTAAATTATTATGATAACACCGAATAAATATTTATTTTTGCTCGCTGTTTAAATTAAAATTATTACTTCACTATATTATGGTAAAAGATTTATTCGAAAGAATTCAAAACAATAAAGGACCATTAGGAAAATGGGCTTCACAAGCAGAAGGTTATTTTGTATTTCCTAAATTAGAAGGTGACTTAGGACCAAGAATGAAATTTCAGGGAAAAGAGGTTTTGAATTGGAGTTTGAATGACTATTTAGGTTTAGCTAATCACCCGGAAGTGCGTAAAGCAGATGCGGATGCGGCGTTAGAATTTGGTGCGGCTGCCCCAATGGGAGCACGTATGATGAGTGGACATACTAAATATCACGAACAATTAGAAAATGAATTGGCTGCTTTTGTAATGAAAGAATCTGCTTATTTATTGAATTTTGGGTATCAGGGAATGGTTTCTATCATTGATGCTTTGGTTACCAGAAATGATGTGATTGTGTATGATGTCGATGGACATGCGTGTATTATTGATGGGGTTCGTTTACATAGCGGAAAACGCTTTACCTATAAACATAACGACATCGAAAGTATGGAGAAAAACCTCCAGCGTGCTACTAAATTAGCCGAAGAAACAGGTGGAGGAATCCTTTTCATTACTGAAGGTGTTTTTGGAATGCGCGGTCAGCAAGGAAAATTGAAAGAGATTGTAGAAATGAAAAAGAAATACAATTTCCGCCTTTTGGTTGATGATGCACATGGTTTTGGTACACTTGGTAAAACAGGTGCCGGAGCAGGTGAGGAGCAAGGTTGTCAAGACGGAATCGATGTTTATTTTTCTACGTTTGCCAAATCAATGGCTAATATTGGTGCTTTTGTAGCGGCTGATAAAGACATTATTGATTATTTAAAATACAATTTGCGTTCTCAAATGTTTGCTAAAGCATTGCCAATGATTCAGACAATTGGTTCTTTGAAACGTTTGCAATTATTACGTGATAACCCGGGATTGAAAGACAAATTATGGGAAAATGTAAATGCTTTGCAAAATGGTCTGAGAAGTAAAGGGTTTAATATTGGTGACACTAATACTTGTGTTACTCCAGTTTACCTTGAAGGAAGTGTACCGGAAGCGATGGTAATGGTGAATGATTTAAGAGAAAACTACGGTATTTTCCTGTCTATCGTAATTTATCCGGTAATTCCGAAAGGAATGATTTTATTGCGCGTTATTCCAACAGCTCCGCATACATTGGATGATATTGCTCAAACGCTTACTGCTTTTGAAGCTATCCGTGAGAAATTAGTAAATGGAACGTATAAAGAGATTGCTTCCAGAACTAAAGTGGATCATGATGCTTAAGTTAAGAAATTATTACCCTCTTTATGGGAATTATGTAAAAAAATCCATTCGTTATACGAGTGGATTTTTTTTTATTTCAAGTAAATTTATAGTTCTAAATCACTAAAAGAAGAATTATGAAAAAAGTACTAACACTCACGATAATCGCTTTGACAATTTTTACTTCATGTAAAAAAACAACAACAGAACCGGTAGAAATAGCACCAAGTCCTCCAAAAGAAGCTGAAATTGTTGAACCTGCCGGAAATCAATGTTATGTTTCGACAGCTAGTAATAGTACAATTGAGTTAAGTTTCAATGTTAATTCGAATCAGGAAGTGAATGGAACATTGAATTATAGTCTATACGGAAAAGATAAAAATGAAGGGACCTTGATTGGAAATATCTACGGGGATACTCTTATTGCAGATTATACCTTTGATTCAGAAGGAGTTTCTTCGGTTAGGGAAGTTGCTTTTTTACAAAAAGACGGAACTTATATTGAAGGTCACGGAGATGTTACAGAAGCCAATGGCAAGGTAAGTTTTAAAGATAAAAAATCATTAAAATTTGATGCTAAAAATGCTTTGACTAAAGTTGATTGTAAAGAATAAACTTTTAAACTATAATTGATATAAAAAACGTCCGAAATTTTCCGGACGTTTTTAGTTTACAGGTTTCTGGTTTTAATATTTATTATGTTGATTCTAAAGAAAATATATTTCAAAATCAAATTTTAAAAAAAACAAACTTAAAAAAGGGTGTTTTTCCCCTAAGAAAAACAGGAAATTACATAATAAATTGAATTCGGGTACATAGTAATTTTAAAAATAATTAACTGCGTAAGCCGAAAAGCAAACGAGTAGGCATTATTTTAAAATTTATAATATGGAAACTGTTTTTTATTTAGCAATGGGCTGGTGCGGGACCAAATTCCCAGGTTGGTGGAAATTCTGGAAAGTACCACCACATCCCGATCCGGAACCTTGGTGGAATGTTGCTGTTATTGGTTTAGGATTAGTTGCAGGAGTTGCAGGAGGAACATTCTTTAGTCATGCAATTCTTGAAAATCAATTTTTTGCAGGTCAAAATGCAATTGCTTCAGGATTATTTGCTTTTGGTGCTTCTAATATTGTAACGGGTATTGCAACAACGTTAAGAAATTAAAAAAAAATGCCTCAGCTAATTGGGGATAGTACTGAGGCAATTTTTTTATATAATGAAAGATTTAGTTTTTCTCAATCCATTTTCTGGCATTCACAAACGCTTCATGCCAGGGCGTAACCTCGTCATTTCTGTCTTTTGGATAATGTGCCCAGTTCCATTGGAAAGTAGAACGCTCAAAGTGAGGCATCGTAACCACTCAATGAAGGAGAAATAAAGAATATTAATTTTACTTCGTCAATTCGCCTTTTGGTCTCTGGTTACAATACACAATCATGCAGAAGAAATTTATACAAATGATTTTATGGTCTAAACTAGATTATATGATTTAAATCCTGTTAGGTTGAAAAATATCAGATTATTTTATTCGCTGAAAAAATTATGTGTATAATTACTAACGATTGAAAAGCGAATAATCCTATAGTTAATGTTTTAAGTGGTCGAAGCCTTTATTGTACGTTGTAATCCTCGTAAAATTTTATTCTTTCGCCCATCAAAAACATTTTTTTCTTAGCAAAGTGAATAGAAAACTGGCTGTACATCCATTCGTCGCTGTCTTCCGTTCTGTACCAAAACGTATACGAAGCACTGTTGAATCCTTCCTTAAGTATAGCAGTACCTTCCCAATTGCATTCTATTCCCCAATTTATTTTTTTCTTGGTCATATCATCA
>JBDTRA010000139.1:0-7603 GCA_039931915.1 Flavobacterium sp.
TGAAGGAGATGAAATGTCTGCTGAGTTTGCCATGATGTGCCATAAGAAAAATATACAAACAGGTTGCCGTCTTGATTTGACGTATACAGAAGACGGATTTAAAATTTTAGAAGCCAACATAGGTTCTTCAATAGGAGGATGGCAAATTCATAGTTTTGAACATTTAATCAGAAAGCTTCATCCGGAATTAACAGAAAATAGAGATCAATATCACTCCAAAAATACGTTACAGATTTATATTAATTTTCTTGTAGATCAAGTGCTAAAAAAGGTAACAACCGTAAAAGATACCATCAATATATTTATAGATAATGGTTTTGATGAGAGCGAGTTGGAACAGAAATTAGCAGACAATACAAGTCTTTTGTTTTTTAATGAATTTTTACAGCGAGAACTTTCTAAAAGGGGACTTAAAGGAGAAGCTTTTTCGGGTAATTTAAATGAGCTGCAATTAGTTAATAATGACTTATGTTACAAAAATAATCTGATACACGGTATAGCGGTTCTATCAATGGAAGTTCAGGTTAATATAGCTGTATTCCGTGCATTTGTAACAGATAAAGTATATTTTCCCGATCATCTCGGACTTAAAATGATGGGCGACAAACGAAATCTGGCAATTTTATTAGAATTAGCACATGAAGGAAAATTTTCACTGGAAGAAAACGAACTCATTCTTAAAAACGTTCCCTGGACAGTCTTCATCGAAAATAAAAAGATACTATTTAAAAATAAAGAATATAATTTATTAGAATTATTAAAAAACAACAAAGAACAATTTGTTATAAAAGTAGCAAGAGGCTATCAGGGCAAAGATGTTTTTGTTGGAAAATTCAATACAGATGATGAATGGCAGGAAGCAATTGATCTGGCCTTATCAACAAATGCCTTTATAGCACAGGAATTTAGTGAATCAATTGATTTTCTCGCTCCAAACGGACAGAATATCTGGACATCTCATAAACTGATATGGGGATCATTTGGTTTTGGGGATTCATATGGAGGAGTTTGGGTAAGAATGTCAGAAGTAAAGACAGATGTTGGTGTTATCAATTCTGCAACAGGAGCAGTTGAAGCTATCGTATTTGAGGTTGTTGATTAAATAAAGATAAATTATGACCCAAATCTTTTACGCTTATATCTCAGAAGAAAATCATAATCACCTGTTGAAAACGTATTTAGACACTTTTCCGGCTGACTTTCAAAAAAGAATTCTGTCATTTAGAAATTGGCAGGATGCTCAATTATCGCTTTTAGGAAGATTGCTTTTGCGTTATGGTCTTCGAATAAATAATGGACCTGAGCGAAAGGATAATATACGATATACATCTTATAATAAACCATTTCTGATAGATTCTGATATTAAATTCAATATATCTCATGCTGGTGAAGTTGTAGTTTGTGTATTATCAGATACTAATGACGTAGGTGTAGATATTGAGATAATAAAAGATATAAATATTGATGATTTTGAATCACAAATGACAATTGAAGAACAAAATTATATAAGGCTGGCAAAAAATTCTAAAACTGCTTTTTTTGATTTTTGGACGAAAAAAGAAGCGGTCATTAAAGCAAATGGAAAAGGACTATCTATTCAATTGCAAGACTTTCAGGTTGTAGATGATTTTACTATGATAAATGATGAAAATTTCTTCCTGAGAGAAATTTATTTTAATGAGAAGTATAAATGTCATTTAGCTTTTAAGAATACAATAGATACTAATATTACAGGACCGCACATCATCAATGATTTTAATTTTGGCAGCTTTAATTAGTACTGATAAATGTAAAACTCAAATTGAAAATAAATTAGGGATGTAGATCTTCATATTTATTAACGAACCTTAAAAAATAAGACTTTATATATTGAAACTGCTTTAAATGAAAAACCTGCGAAAGCTTAAATTTTAAAACTTAAAATTTAAGCATAAAAAAGTCCTAATTTTCATTAGGACTTTTTAGTGGGGATCTAAAAGTTTCGAACCTAAACTTCTTAGACCATGATTTTGCTAGATTTCTGGTTTGTAAAAATAGCTTGTGCCACGATTTTGCCACAAAACTTAGGGTGCTGAAATATTTCGTAAAAGCCGCCTTAACTTTTTGTTGCAGAAAACATGGTTGCTAAAAAAAGCTGGCTCATTTCTGAGACAGCTTCTTTGTTTTATTCTCAAACTAATTTTCTCCTGTGAGAGTTTTTATTGAACCTAATTTTAAAGTTTTTGCTACTAAATAACCACTTTCATATGTAGCAGGTTTAGTAGTACTATTTTCGGTAATTGCTGCTGTATTAAGTTTTGCAATACTACCTCCAAGTGTGGATCCAGCAAGAGCGCCTCCAATGGTTATTAAATTATTTAGGTTGATAGAATGAAGACTAATTAGCCTCTTTGTACTGAATTCCGAGGTACTGGAATAATTTTTTGCATCAGCTGATACATAATAATTTCCATTGGCTGAAATTTTTGCCTCATTGAATAATCTTGTAGTAAGCGAGCAATAATTAACATTGTCGACAAAATCTACCTGATAACCTTTTCTTATTAAATTTTCGGCATACATAAAAGTTTGAGTTTTGACATTCGGTTCTGTTGCAAAATTAGGCACACGATAATCAAGTACATCCTCTAAAACAACTTCTAGTAAATGTGTAACAGTCACTGAGGTTGAAAAAAACGCAAGGTATTTCGCGGAAGCTACCGTTTCTTTTGTAACCATGCTTTGAAAAATTATTCTATTATTATAAACAGGTTCATATTTTTTCAACTGCTCAGTAGATAATATTTGAAAATACTCAAATTCATCTTTTTTCCCGGGCTTATAATATATAAGAGCGCCTATAAGTTGTTCCGGTTTAACATTTGTATCAAACGTAACCATGCTTGCTGTCTTAAAAACATCTTCAGCTTTTTGAGTTTGAGCAAAAGTACTGAACGCTGTACTAACAGTGAAGAGTAAGGTAATTAATTGTTTCATAATTAGTTAGTTTTAAATTGGGTTAAAAAAAACAATTAAACTTAGATAATTATAATCTAAAAGTTTTAAGTATAAATACCTGTTTTTAATTTAAAAAGCTTCGGAACAAAAGAATAAAAAAAATATAATACAGTTTCGAACCTAAACGTCTTACATTAAGAATTGAATCACGAATTATATCTACAGTTTCTAATTGCACGAATTGTAAACCGAGTAAAACTTGGCTGGGATTATTTTCTCCAAAACAAAAAATAAAAGATAGCGGATTATGGTTAGTCAATGAATTATGGAAACAGCCTTTCACCAAATTGGAATTTAATGAACTGAAAAGTATTGCTAAAAGAACGATCTAACGTTTTTTACAGTTTCAAGTAAATAATTATACTCTTCTTTTTATTCTAACTTAATATTTATCTTTCTACATAACTTCAAGAAATTCAATTGATCACAAAAAAAATAAAAAAATATATTTTACTTATATTCAATCAACTTACGTAAGTAATTAATTTTCGGACTTTTCATATTGGCTATACAATGATCATGCATATCTCTATTAAATTTTGACATTTCTCTGTCGGCAAACATTTCGGGTTCAAAATCGGTACGGATCTCTCGTTCATACCATGTTTTGTGAGCTTTTCCTAAATCGATTCCTGCCATTTGCTCAATAAACCACAAGTTTGACCGTAGTCCATTTACCCTTTTATTAACCAAATCTATTGTCTGGGTAGCCACCTTTAACTTTCTTTTATATTTACTTTTTAACTTAAAAACATTCATATTTCCCTTTTTTTTCTTTTCAGGACTAGTGTCGGTATCGTCCCCAATAATCTGCTTATATCGAACAGAACCAACAGCGGTAAAATGCCTTATATCTAAACTAGTAACAGTTTTCCCTTCCATACAAGGAATGAATTTAACATAACCGTTAAATCCATCTATATATGGATTCAAATGAAATTCATTATCAAAATTGATTTCTCCTTTATTATTAATTCCATTACAAACTGGACCACTAGGTACAAGATTGTACATACTTAATGATAATATTGGGTATTTGGCCTTATTAAAAAAATGGTCTAACTGGTGAACAGTTGATGTACCATCATAATCATCAGGTACAAAATCTGTACTCTCCAAATTACAATAGGGGCAGGTTATAACAAAATTATGTTTTCTGAAAAATTTTTTTGATACTTCAGAAAGCTTGGCATCACTATAACTAATTGCTAAAGCAAGAATTTTTAGTTCTATTTCTTTAAATTCATATTTTTTTTCAATCTCATTGTTAAATTTCAGTAGCTTCTCTGCAGGACAAGTCACAAGTTCTCTAAGCAAAGTAGCTTTATTGGATATCAAACTTAAAAGGAAATCCAATATATCCTGCATTTTGAAATTACTTAATTTATTGGGATTACTGACATAATTGGTAACTGTAGCTAAATATCTCGGTGCTTCAAAATCAGTAGCAGCGAATGGTTTTGCTTTCTCAATAAGATAAATTATTTCTCTGGTCATAACCTGATAACTTGCAATACCGTTACCATCTATTTCCTTGGAATAGCCCAACAAATGCTCTAGTGACAAGCTTAATAAATTTATCCTTTTAATTAGAGGTTCTCGCATTGCTATCCAATACTCTTTCTCTTTTTCTTTTGGGTCGGTAATATTAATTTTTAACATCTTTATCTTTAAAGGTTTCTAGACTGGCTCTTAAATAAGGATCGCCTATAAGGGAAATCAATGCATCATCATCCGCCCTTACTCCCCCACTTTTAATTCTTTTAATAAGATCTTTGATTTGTTGAGCTGCAAAATCACCTACCAATGTCTCATTAAGAAAGAAATTATCTGCAAGCAGATCATTAATATTTGCAGCAAAACTTTCATTTTCATTACGTCTAACTTTAGAAAATCCTTTTGAATCCCTTTCAAGCTGCAAAACATTCACTGCAGGAACATCGGAAAGAATAAAGGGTGAATGAGTTAAAATACAAACATTAATTGCCTTTATTCCTCTGGATGATTTTAAATTTTCAAAAGATTTCATCATAGTTTGAACAAGTCCACGCTGCATCTCTGGATGATAGTATAATTCAACTTCATCCAAAACAATATTTACATTTGAATAAATTGGTCGACTGAGATTGTTAGATGACTTATTGTCCTTCACATTTTTTGGATGAACTGATTGGATATTATACAGATGATAAAGTATAGCATTTACATTGAAAATCGACTGTTGCTCTCCTGAACTTAGTTCGCTAAGTTTTATTGCATTGCCATTATCTTCTTTAAATTCAAAGTCAATATTAAAAAAACCGGGCAACACAAATTTAATAATATCTTCCGGTGCAACATTCTCTACTTCATCTCCAAATAGTTCGACATATTTTTTTAAATCTGCAGGTTCTAACTCAACAGGTTCATTATCTTTAGTTTTACCCCATATTTCTTTATGCGCACTATTATTAGCTAGTTTTAGATAATTAATTGTCTGAACAAGTTTGCGCGTTACATGAGTTTCATCTTCTTTAAGATATTTTTCCAACGCTGTATTTTTATCATTTTCTTTCTCAAATAAAAACTCATAGTTTTTACCTATTTTTCTAATTTTCTTTGCAAGATAGCTCATGGCAATGTTCCTGTAGGGAAAATCCAGTGGAATTGTTTTTAATCCTGATTTTTCTATAAGTATATTATCAGCTATGTCACTCCAATGTGTTTCTCCACGTTGATCCTTAGGAGTAAATATATATTTTGAAACGTTATATTTATCCAACAACTTATTTTTGTTCTTAGGATTTTGAATAAAGTCATATGCTAAAGTTGAAATTAATCGCTCTCGGGAGAGTTCCAATTCGTCATTAATATTAAAATTACCTTCCGTTCGCATTGGGTTTATCACAACCGGTGTTCTGTATGCATCATTTTTATGAAAAAGTTTACTGATCCACAGTCCCAAAGTTTTGGAATTAAGACTATGGTGTGAATAATTGAGACTAATAGTATAGAAAAAAGAATCGAGCGAAAAAACTCCTCTATGAGGGACTTTTTGACCTGAATTATCATCTTTAAAAATATAATGTTTTATTTTACCATTGTAACAGTTAACTTCCTTTACAATACCATTTACTTCATAAAGTAATGAAATATTAAATTCCTTTTGTAAAAGGGTTTCTATTGCTTTTTCCTTATCAATCTCTAGTCCTAAATCAACTATATTTTTAAATAAATCATCCTTTATCATTCTGTATAGACGAGGCATGTTAGTTCCTGACATATCAAATTCCATCTCATATTTTTGAATTAACTCAATCATATAAAGCGTTGTAAGATTCACTTTTCGTGATTGAGTGCTAGATATTATTTTGTCATCACCTGATTTTTTCAGCTCTTCTAATTTTTTTAACTCTGAAACAATCTCATTTCTTCGGTACTGCAAATGCTGATAAGCTTTCTCCATCATTGGTACTTCGGGCTTTTTAGAACGCGTTCCCATGAAATATACTAAGTAATAAAAAAGTTCAAAAAGTGTACTTTTCCCTGAACCATTCTTTCCAACTACTGCAGAAAATTCTACATTAATTCCATTTTTAAGTTGGTATAAATTTTTTGCTACTTCGTAGTTTTTATTCTTAGTAACGTATTCAATATTTTCTCCTTTTGAATCCAATTTAATATCGTATCGGTCGTAGAATTGAAAAGCAGTCCCTAATGTAAGGTTTTTTGAAAAATAGGCACTACAACCCCCCAACGGGGTAATAGCAATCAATTTGAAATTATTCATAAAATGAAGGTGAGTATAAAAAAGTAAATATAGGAAAAATAGCAAAAATTTGAATGCTACAAAGAGGAAATTAGTGCCAACATTTAATAGATATTGCTGCAAAACGTTCTTCGCCTATATTCTGAAATCTGAATTGAAGATGATTTAATTTTTTTAGATTAGTTTATTAAAATCAATCTTATTAAAACGATCGGTTTCATTCTAAAGTTTAGTCCAGTCAAACTCATACATTTCATCGTCGGTCTAGTTATCAGGAAAATCTACAAGAAAATAATTGCCAATGCCGAATCCATCTCCATAATAATTATAAACATACACTTCCAGATATTTTATTCTAGGTAAAAAACTATCAATTCTAAATTGAGAAGATAATATTACACACAAACCACAAAATTCATTTATAAGATTACCAAAATTTGCTAAGTCAGATTAGGTACAATAATATAAGTAGCTATATTCAAATAATTAAGCTAAAACTAATAGTTGAAGAAACTATTACTCTAATAAAATCAAAAAATCAGTAAAATAGGCAGTACAGTTCCGCGCTTAAGACAGAGCGGATGGTCTTTGTATTTCTCAAGAATTTTGATAGCCTTTGGAAGAAGCGGAATTCTTGCCGTAGAATTTGTTTTCTGTCTTTCAGATAAAATCCACTGATTTCCGTCAACACCATCTTTTATGTCAGCTTTCTGTAGCTGAAAAGCATCAATGTAAGCAAGTCCGGTGTAGCACTGGAAAACAAAAATATCACGGACGGTATTGAGTCTTTCAGTCGAAAATTCGCGTCTTTCCAGTTCAGCTAATTCTTTTGCAGATATAGGCTTCTTTACAATTTTA
>JBDTRA010000140.1:0-7500 GCA_039931915.1 Flavobacterium sp.
TCATATTTGGACAATTGCAATTCGTTGAGCTGCAAAAATTCCATTTTTTTATTGATGACTTTAATCAATCCAAAACCCATAATGGTTGTACCAGGGTCAATACCTAATATGATGCGTTCTTTTGTCAAGTGTTTTTAATTTAAATAAGGGAATTTCTTTTCAATTTCGGCTTTAGAGATATTCGCTTTAACAATCTCATTTTTATTATTTATGATAGAATATTTACCCTTTTGCAAAACATAAAATTCAGCTTCTTTCTTTTCTCCAAAAAAACCAAATTCAACATAAATTTTTTCGTAAACAAAAGGAATTACCTGTTTATTTTGAATGGTCAAGACTCCATATTTTCCGTTTTTTGAGAGAATAATTGTTTTTTCATTATGATAAAATAAACTATCATAAATAATTGGAATAACTGTTTTTCCTTCTTTGGTAATCAAACCTTTTTTGTCATTTTTAGTTACGAAATGATAGTTTGAACCGGCACCATATTCTATCCAATTTGACATTTCACTATATACAAAAGGAATAATTGTTCGTCCTGTCCTATCGATAACTCCATATTTGTCATTTTGCTTTGCGATAAATCTATTCATATCGTCATAATAGCAAGGCGATAAATTCTGATAATTAAAATTTAGAATCGGACTTAGGTTTTTACTAATAATTCCAGCTTTGCCATTCTTATTTATAATATAGTAATCTATATCCTTCCCTGACATTATTGATTCATTTTCAATTGGATACCTGATTTTATTATTGGAATCTATAATGCCAAATTTCCCTTTAAATTTAACTATTGAATTTCCTGTTCCGTGAAAATTCTGAATTTCATCATAAATAAAAGGGATTATTATTTTTCCTTGACCATCAACTACACCACATTGGCTTTTTAAATTCTGAATTATATAAACTCTTTGGACTTTGTTTTCCAGACGACTAAAATCAAAACTGTATCCTTTTATTTTATCATAGATTTTATTTCCACATTTGTCCAGTAAGGTAATATAATTCTTATTTTTTGCTTCAAAGATTTCAGATTCATGATAATCTTCTTGAGGATGTTCTAATATATCATATTCTGGTTGAATAATTTCCTTTCCAAATTCATTTATGATTCCGTACTTGTCATTTTTTGAAATAATTGCAATTCTGTTTTGATTGAATCTTTCTCCTGAATCATATTTCCCAAAAGGAATTACTTCTTTTAAATTTTTATCTAAATAAGCGAGTTGACCATTTCTTCGAACTAAAATTAATCCGTTTTTCCAAAAAGTACTTTCGCTTTCTCCATTTATATCAATATCCGTTAAAGCAATTTCATCATAAATAAATTCAGTTTTTTGTTTTCCAAAAGAATCAAAAAATGCCCATTTTCCTTTCTTATTCAAAGAAACTAAGCTGTCGGACGTACCTTCATCTGCATTCTGATAAATAATTAAAATTATTTCTTTTCCTTTTTTGTTTATAAAACCATAAAGCCCATTTTTCTTTACCTGAGCTAATCCAATTTTTTGAAAATAGGTTTCATCCTCAAACTGTATAGGTATAACAATTTTTCCTTTTCGATTAATAAAGCCAAATTTGCCATTCTTTTTTACACAAGCAAGTCCTTCAGAAAAAAGAGTTAAATCATCGTATTCAAAAGGAATAAGTATATTTTCATAAATATCAATATAACCATATTTAGTTCCATTATTTGCGTAAATCATCCTTTTATCATCAATAGGATTTAAAAATTTATATTTTCCTAACGGGATAACTACATTTCCTTTCTCATCATTATATCCCCAAGAGTTTTTTCCCATAATTCTAATATATGTTTTAGGCTGATTGTTGGTTTCAAACTTATTACAAGAAAACATAAAAAAGAATATTAGGAATAATTTAACGAGGGATTTTGCCATATTTAGATTCTTGAAATGATTGAATTTATGCTGAAAATTGATCCTAATTCATTTTCTACTTTTCAAATTGCCACATTTTCAAATTGATTACTTTTGCGCTATGATTTCAATTCCTCACAAAGCTAAACAATTCCTCGTTCTTCTGGTCAAACTTTTGATTGTTGGCGGTGCATTTTATTTTATTTATGATCAACTGGCAAACAACGATAAACTCGACTGGCAGAAATTCATTACTTTATTTCGTAAAAACCAGTCCGTTTTAGGAATTTCATTCATTTTGCTTTTGAGTGTTTTGAATCGTTATTTTGAGATTCTGAAATGGCAAAATCTTGTCCAGGTAATTCATGAAATTTCAGTATCTGAAGCAACAAAAGAAGTACTGGCTGCATTGACAGCAGGAATTTTTACACCAAACGGAGTTGGGGAATACGCAGGAAAAGCATTATTTTACTCAAAATCAGAAGCCAAAAAGGTGGTTTTCTTAAATTTAATCTGCAACGGAATCCAAATGATCTTAACAGTTATTTTTGGTGTTTTTGGATTATTATATTTAGGATATTGGAAGTGGTCTCTTTTAATAATTCTTTTTTCTTTTCTCTTTTTTCTTTTCTCGTTCCTTTTCAAAAAAATAAAAATAAAAGGATATTCGATAGAAAAATTACTTGATAAAATTAACGAAGTCCCAAAGCAGATTCATCAAAAAAATATCCTTTTAGGCATTTGCCGCTATTTGGTTTTCTCGCATCAATATTACTTTTTGTTTTTGGCTTTTGATGTTGAATTGCCTTATTTTACATTAATTGCTACAATTGCGGTAGTTTACTTTTTAGCTTCGTCATTGCCTACTTTTCAATTTTTAGATTTTGCTGTAAAAGGAAGTGTTGCCATTTATTTCTTTGGAATCTTAGGCGTAAACGAATGGATCGTAGTTTTTATTTCGACTTTAATGTGGTTTTTAAATATTGTTCTGCCAGTGATTTTTGGAAGTTATTATGTGTTGAATTTTAAAACGAAAACTGCAGCATGAGTTTGGTACTTTTCATCATATTAAAAATTTACGTAATTACCATCGGACTGCTTATTTATGGTTTTACCAAAGTAAAAAAATACCAAAAAAAAGGTTTGGAACCTCAAACCAGTTTTACAATTATAGTTCCATTTAGAAACGAAGCAGAGAATTTGCCTTATCTTTTGGAGAGCTTTTGTAAGCTGAATTATCCAATCGCTTTATTTGAAGTAATTTTGGTTGATGATGAATCTTATGAGATATTCGAGGTTTCAGACTTCAGGTTTCAGGTTACGATAATTGACAATATCCGTGTTTCGAATTCTCCTAAAAAAGATGCTATTTCGACTGCAATGAAACACGTAAAAACAGATTGGGTCATTACAACTGATGCTGATTGTATAGTGCCTGAAAACTGGCTGTTGACTTTTGATAATTATATTCAGGAAAATGAGGTTTCTATGCTCGCAGGCGCAGTTACTTATAATTGCGAGAATTCATTTTTACATCATTTTCAACAATTAGATCTTACGAGCCTGCAAGGCGCAACAATTGGGAGTTTTGGAATTAAGAAAGCTTTTATGTGCAACGGGGCTAATCTCGCTTACAAGAAATCATTATTCGAAAAACTAAACGGTTTTGACGGAAATAATAAAATTGCGAGTGGTGATGATGTTTTTTTACTGCAAAAAACTGCAAATTTATTTCCAAACGAAGTTCATTATTTAAAAGCTGAAGAAGCAATTGTGAGCACAAAACCAACTCAGGATTGGAAATCATTGTTTCACCAAAGGGTGCGATGGGCAGCTAAGACAAGTTCGTATCAAAGTAATTTTGGAAAGTGTTTAGGATTGATCGTTTTCTCCGGAAACGTAAGTTTTGTAATTGGATTTATATTTTTTCTTTTTGGAATCTGGTCATGGCAGCTTTTAACCTTATTTACTTTTTTGAAGTTTGTTGTTGACGTTATACTACTTTATATTACAAATCAATTTTTGAAAAGCACTCCAATAAAAAGCGTGATTATAAGCAGTTTTTTGTATCCTTTTTTTAGCAGTGCTGTAGCTTTGTACAGTTTATTTGGCTCTTACGAATGGAAGGAACGACGTTTTAAAAATTAAATTCCTTGTAAAAACTAAAACCCTAGCCCAGATGGAAGCGACATCCTTTTTATTTTTTCTTTAAAATAAAAAGATATAGCGGACAGCTGGAAACAGCTCCTTACATAAATTATAGTGTGAAATATAAATTTATTTCTCGCTTTTTTCTTTAAGTATTACGGGCAAAATAAATTGTGTTTTTACCGGAATTCCGCGTTTAATGGCAGGATTTACTTTTGGAAAATCAACTAACCGGGCATGTAGGATACTGTCTATTTTTATGGTATCGTAAGCCACGGAATCTTTGGGAAATTGTGGCTCGAATTTCATGGTAGAATTTGGGAATACAGTCACTTTAACTTCTATAGTATCTAATTCCGGATATAAAATTGAAAGTGTATCAAGATCTAATTTTTCCTGGATAAGTTTCGACATAACCTCAAAAAAACATTGCTGGCGTTGTTTTTTATTGCTGACTTTTTCACAATCTGCAACAGATGGATATTCATCGACTTCATTCCAGTTGATCGATTTTAATTCTTTTTGAAGCAGTACTTTTTCAGAAGGAACCTGCTTGTCAAAATATTGACAAGAATTGAAAAATAAAAAACCTAAAAGAAGAAAAAACTGTTTCAAAATCTGGATGTTGATTGACTAAACTAATTAATGTATAAAAATACGATATATTTTTTTGGAAACTTAGTATCTCAAAAATCTTCAAATATTCTGAAATCTATTTTTCCCCGGAAAAAACATTGTAACCATTTTTAATTCAAAAAAATGATATCAATTTTCCTGATATAGAAATTACAAACTTTTTCTTATTACTTTTATAAATGCTGTTCTAATTGAACGCTAATCTCAAATTTACAAAAAATATTATGGATTTACTATTGGTATTATTAGGTTTTATATGCATGATTGTTGGTGTTTTTGGAAGTTTCATGCCTGTTTTACCGGGTTTATCAAGTTGTTGGGTTGGCTTATTATTACTTTATCTGACAAAAGCAGTCGAAAATAATTACTGGGTTTTAGGCATTACTCTTATAATTACGATTGTCATTACGATTTTAGATTATACAATCCCTGCAAAGGGAACAAAACGCTTTGGAGGCAGTTCTTACGGGATTTGGGGAACTAATATTGGGTTGATTATTGGTATACTGGCTCCTATTCCGTTTGGAGTAATCATTGGACCTTTTGCTGGTGCTTTTATCGGCGAAATTATTTATGATTCAAAAAATCACAAAAGGGCATTAAAAGCAGCAACAGGATCGTTGCTTGGTTTTTTAGCATCAAGTTTTATAAATTTCTTATTTTGTATTGTTTTTTTAGGACTTTTTCTGAATATAATTTGGCAAAACAGGGCTATTTTATTTTAATTTCTCTCAACCATGTTTAAGCTTTTTCTTATTTTTTAAAAACTTTATCACAAACTGAAAAATATTTTTTAAATCATTACTGCTCTCTTTTGAGTACTAAGCAGTTATGTTCATTGAATATATGTTTTTTTGATCCGTAAATTGCAAAAAACCTAAACCAAAATATTTAACTTTATTTTTGGATATGTTAATATATTTTATATTTTTATCCCGATAAACGATAAAATGCCACATTTAATCGTTTATTTACAGCGAATATTAATTAATCCAGTATACAATTATGACCCCAAATCTACAAATTGAATTACGCCGCTTTATTTCTTCAAATGTCGTTTCTAAATTAAACAAATTCTATTACGAAAATGATGCTTTACTTATCAAAGCAATTGATGTTTCATTAGGAACTGTTTTAATGGGATGCTACAATAATTTTGATGAAAAGTCATTAGAAGAAATGACTGAACATGTCCAAAATTCGATATTTTACAAAGAGATCGATTTCACTTCTGCCCGGATCTTATCTGTTGATGAAAATTACAAATTTGAAGGAAATCCATTTTTAGAACAGATTTTCGCCAATAAAAAAGGCAGAATTACCGAAATGGTTTCTAATGAGGTAGGCATAAAAAGCGAAACGGCCCGTGAGGTCCTAAATTTTTCAACCTTGCTAATTGTATCTTATTTAAAATATAACGCACAACTAATTTCAGGTTTAAAATTGCTTTTAGATGACCAGAAAAGAGATATTTTAAACAGTATTCCACCAGGAATTAAAATTATTTTAGGTTTTTCATGCTATGAAACTGTAGAAGAAAAAAGCAATCCTACAACACGTTTTACCAAATCTATTTTTAATCTTTTCGGAAATATTTAATTTTTAGTTTAGTAAATTAAAAATTAAATTTTTTCAATTGGCCTTTTCTTTAAAAGTTTTAACAAAACAGGGAATGTAGAAATGATTACGATGATAACAATAATATATTCTATATGTTGTTTCAAATCAATTCCTTGTTTTAAAAACACGCCGTATAAGTAATGACCGGAAAAAATTAATATAAAAGACCATAAAAAGGAACTCAAAATATTGAAGAACATAAATTTCTTTTTATCCATAGAAACTATACCTGCAATGATTGGGGCAAATGTTCTGAAAATTGGTAAAAACCTTGCATAAATAATTGCTTTACCTCCATACTTTTCGAAGAAGTCCTTTGATTGTAAGAGGTATTTCTTTTTGAACCAGAAAGTATCTTCTTTTTTAAACAAATAGTAACCACTTTTTGCGCCAAACCAATATCCTGTCATATTACCAAGGATTCCCATTATTCCTACAGCAATTGAAAGCAAAAACACATTTAAAAAATCGCTTGGAATATCAAAAACATTCTGAATTAAATCACGGCTGTAAATCCCTGCCAAAAAAAGCAAACTGTCCCCAGGTAGAAAAAAACCTGCAAAAAGTCCTGTCTCGGCAAAAACAATAAACAAAACAATAAAAAGACCAATTTGAAAACCGCCGATGCTTAAGGTGATATAAAATTCAGGGTTAATTAATTGGGACCAATCAAAATTATTCATAAAATGGTTTGGTTACATTTATAAAGCTGTGAAAGTAACAATAATTTAGTTTAACCACAATAAAATACGGTATTTTAAAGATAAATTAACTATTAAAAAAGGCCCCAGGCTATTAAACCCGGGCCTTGAATATTATTACCTTTCATACTTGCAGCATGTATGCAAATTATCATAATCCGTCTGAGTTGCTTTTACCTCTTTGGTATCGTGTCCTACTTTGGCAATTGCGTTATTTAAATCTGCAGGCGATGATTTTTCCTCATTTAAAATCACCGTAAGCTGATGCGAACTAATATCCCAATTAGCGGTTTTTACGCCTGGAACACCATAGGCAGCTTTTTCAATTCGCTTTTTGCATTGTTCACAGTTACCGTTTACTTCTGTAGTGTATTTTAAATTCTTATTTTTTTTAGTTTGGGCTTCCGCCGAAAATCCTAAAAAAGTCACTAATGCAATTAAAACTAATTTTTTACTCATGCTTTTTATATTGCTTTTTTTGTATTCGTGAATCGCTGATTTCATTTTAT
>JBDTRA010000141.1:0-6888 GCA_039931915.1 Flavobacterium sp.
CTACAAAATGTTCAATTGGCAAACCTAATTTCTTAGCCATAATTCCGGCACAGATATTCCCGAAATTTCCGCTTGGGCAAGAGAAAACCAAAGATTTCTTTTGGTTTTTCAAAGCTTTGTAAGCAAAGAAAAAATAGAACATTTGCGGTAACCAACGCGCAATATTAATAGAATTTGCCGAAGTCAGGTTTTTATGCACTAAAGTTTCATCTAAAAACGCTTTTTTAACCATGTCCTGACAATCATCAAAAACACCGTCAACTTCCAAAGCCTTAATATTCTGACCTAAAGTCGTCAATTGTTTTTCCTGAATGTCGCTCACTTTTCCTGACGGATATAAAATCACAACATCAACACCGTCAACACCAAGAAATCCGCTTGCAACAGCACCGCCTGTATCTCCCGAAGTAGCTACCAAAACAGTATTTTTAGCGTCTTTTTTGTCTTTATTGAAATACGCCAAACAACGTGACATAAAACGTGCTCCAACATCTTTAAAAGCCATTGTCGGCCCGTGAAATAATTCTAATGAATAGATTCCGTTTTCGACTTTCACTACAGGAAAATCAAAACACAAAGTCTCCGCAATAATTTCTTTTAGTTTTTCTGCCGGAATTTCATCTCCAACAAATTGTTTAATCGCTTCAAAAGCAATTTCTTCATGGCTTAGACTTTCGATTTTATCAAAAAAAGAAGGGTCTAAAGCTGTTATGTTTTCCGGGAAATATAATCCTTTATCGCTTGCTAATCCTTGTATTACAGCTTCCTGAAACGAAACTTTTGGGGAATTATGGTTTAAACTATAGTATTTCATTGTTTATTTTAGATTTTAGATTTTAGAAGTTAGATTTTGAAAAACTAATTTCAAATTTTTAAATTCTAAATTCCAATAATTATTATTCAGTTTTATTGTCATTCCGACGGAGGAGGAATCTCCGCAAGTAACTCTGCAATCAATAGAAGCAATCTTTGCCGATCTTGCACCGAAGATTCCTCCTTTGTCGGAATGACAAACTATATGGGTATGTTTGTGCGTCTATACTTTGCGGGACTTCGACTTCGCTCAGTCTGACAAGCGGTATGCATAATTTTTTAATTCTCCGAAAGAATCCTAACTCCATCAGGATTAATTTTCGAAACGTGAATTTCATAAGGTAGATTCATTTTTTCGTATACATCGCTCATGGCTTTTGCTATTTTGTCTGCGGTTTCTTTTCCGCGGCTTAAAGCAAAAATTGAGGGACCGGAACCTGAAATCCCGGAACCTAAAGCGCCGTTTTCTAAAGCCGTTTGTTTGATTAAATCAAAACCCGGAATCAAAACGCTTCTTAATGGCTCCACGATTTCGTCATGAAGCGATCTTCCAATCAAATCGTAATCTTTGGTATATAATCCGGCGATTAATCCGCCCACATTTCCCCATTGCATAATCGCGCTTTTTAGGGAAACGGTTTGTTTTAGTACCGAACGTGCATCAGATGTTTTCAACTCGATTTGAGGATGAACTACCGTAGCAAACAATTCTTCCGGACTATCTATTCGAATAATATCCAACGGACTATAACTTCTTACCAAAGTAAAACCGCCTAAAAGGGCAGGAGCAACGTTGTCTGCATGCGCGTTTCCGCTGGCTAATTTTTCGCCCTGCATGGCAAACTGTACCAAATCTTTACGGGAATATGGTCTTCCTAACAATTCGTTGATTCCGAAAACTGCTCCGGCAGAACTTGCAGCACTGCTTCCGATACCGCTTCCGGCTTTGATATTTTTATAAATTTCAATTTCAAAACCAAAATCCAAATCATCCAAGGTTTCTAACATCGCTAAAGCTGCCACCCCGGAAACATTTTTCTCTGTTTCTAAAGGTAAATCAGCGCCAACAATTTTAGTAATCCGAACACCTTTCTGATCTGATTTCCGAATAATCATTTCGTCACCCGCATTGTCTAAGCAAAGTCCAAGCACATCAAATCCGCACGAAAGATTCGCAATAGTCGCCGGGCAAAATAGTTTAATTTCAGTCATTTGTTTTAAGGTTCTAAGTTGCTAAGGACCTAAGTGTCTAAGTTTCTTTGCAACTTTTATTTTTAAGTTTCTAAGAGAGTAAGTCTCTAAGTCGATTAAGATTGAAGTTTAAAAAACTCAGAACCTCAGCAACTTAGTAACTTAGCACCTTTAATTATTACCTATTCGAATTACATCTGCAAAAATCCCTGAAGCGGTAACAGCAGCACCGGCTCCGGCTCCTTTGATCAATAAGGGCTGATCTACGTAACGATCTGTGTAGAACAAAACAATATTGTCTTTTCCTTCCAGATTATAAAAAGGATGGTCTTTTGGGATGAACTGGAGGCCTACGCTTGCTTTTCCGTTTTCGAATTTCGCCACGTATTTCAAACGGGAATCTTTGGCTAAAGCTTCTTCATAAATTCCGTTAAAATGTTCAGCATGTTTGATTAATGAAGCAAAAAAGTCTTCATTGTTGGTTGTTGCTAAACATTCGGCAGGCAAAAATGATTCATTTGCGATGGCGTCAATATCCATTTCGTAACCGCTTTCGCGAATTAAAATCAGGATTTTACGGGCAACGTCAATTCCGCTTAAGTCAATTTTCGGATCCGGTTCTGTAAATCCCTGAACTCCGGCTTCTTTTACAACATCGTGGAAAGAATTGTTCTTATCAAAATTATTGAAAATGAAGTTCAGACTTCCCGATAAAACTGCCTGAATTTTGTGCACTTTATCGCCTGAAGCGATTAAGTTTTTTACCGTGTCGATAATTGGTAATCCGGCACCCACATTTGTTTCAAACAAAAATGGAGCGTTATATTGGCGTGATAAACTTTTTAGTTTTTTGTAATTGTCATAAGCAGATGAACAGGCAATTTTGTTACAGGTTACAACGGCAATACTTTGTTTCAGGAATTGCTCGTAAGTTTCAGATACACTTGCATTTGCTGTAATATCCACAAAAATACTGTTGCGTAAATTCATTTCTTTGGCACGCTCGATAAAAGCCTCTTTGTTTGCAGGTTCTCCTTTATCCAAATCAGCTTGCCAGTCTTTTAATGAAATTCCGTCCTCATCAAAAAGCATTTTTCTTGAGTTGGACAATGCAATAACACGAACATTGATTTTTAAATTTTCTTTTAAGAATTTCTTTTGGTTGTGAATTTGTTCGATGAATTTTTCACCCACATTTCCAACACCCATTACAAACAAATTCAACTGTTTGGTATTTTCCTCAAAGAAATTTTCGTGCAGGGTATTCAATGCTTTCTTAACGTCTCTTTCGTTAATTACAGCCGAAATATTCCTTTCTGAAGCTCCTTGTGCAATGGCACGGATATTTACGTTGTTTTTTCCTAAAGTACTGAACATCCTACCGCTCAGACCCTGGTGGTTTTTCATGTTTTCACCTACTAAAGCGATAATACAAAGGTCTTTTTCTACAATACAAGGATCGATTTTGTTTTGTAAAATTTCAACATCAAAAGCTTTATTGATTGCGGTTTCGGCATTGTCAGCATCAGAATTCAGGATTCCGATACAAATAGAATGCTCAGAAGAGGCCTGAGTGATAAAAATTACATTTATTTTTTCCTGAGACAATACTTCAAATAAACGTCTCGAAGACCCAGCTACACCAATCATTCCGGGACCTTCAAGTGTTAACAATGAAATATGTTCAATATGGCTAATTCCTTTTACAGGAGTAGTTGGTGCTAAAATCTGGTCAGAAATTAAAGTTCCTACAGCCTCCGGTTCAAAAGTATTTTTGATCAGAATTGGAATATTTTTTCTTAAAACCGGCTGAATTGTTGGCGGATACAGAACTTTTGCTCCAAAATGCGACAATTCCATCGCTTCCTGATAGGATATATTTGCAATTGGCTGTGCTTGTTTTACGATTTTTGGGTTGGCAGTAAACATTCCGTTTACGTCAGTCCAGATTTCCAATTGGTCAGCTTCAAGTGCTCCGGCAATAATAGCTGCAGTATAATCAGAACCGCCACGACCTAATGTAGTTGTGATTCCGTCAAGAGTTAAAGCGATAAATCCAGGTAAAATAGTGATTTTCGATTCGCTTGCTGCAAAATATTCCTGAATCAATTCATTAGAAATATCGAAGTTAACAACTGCTTTTCCGAAATTGGCATTTGTTTTAATTATTTCACGACTGTCTTTATATGCTGAATTTTTATCGATTTGCTGATAAGCCTGGGCAATAATATAGGAAGAAAGCAATTCGCCAAAGCTCAGGATTGTATCTTCGGTCCTGGGAGATAATTCACCCAATAAAAAACATCCATCCAATAATGTTTCTAAATGATTGATGATTCTTTTTATATGACTTAATAAACTGCTTTGTTCGCTAACAGGAATTAATTCTTTTAGTGTATCAAGATGCTTTTTTTCAATTTCTGCAACAATTTCACGGAAACTTTCGTCATTTTCAGCTGCTTTTGCTGCTGCCAACTGCAATAGATCTGTTACTTTGCTTAAAGCAGAAACAACAACCACTAATTTATTTTCTTTGGAATTTTGGCTTATAATGTCGAGGACCAGTTTTATATTTTGTGCATTGGCAACCGAAGTCCCGCCAAATTTTAATACTTTCATTTTGATGTTTTTTTTTCTTTTATGCAAATATTTTTATGTATCCAAAGCCTTTCTTCTTTCGGAAAAAAAGTATAGATAATCAGGATTATATGTGAAAATGATACCCCTAAGGGGTAGTAGTTGTTGTAGTAGTTGTTGTAGCAGCAGAAGCAACTCTTGTTTGAGTTGTCATTGAAGATTGATATTTATTGCTGTTACTGTTCATTTTGATTTTCCAAAAGTACTGTTTTTTATAAAAGTTAGAAACTCTATTTTCTTTTTTGCGAATATTTTAATAATTCAAATGTTAATAATTTAATATTGAGTATTTGTTAAAATTAAATTCAATAAACTGTCTTATTCGTATTATGAAGATGTTTTTATGGATATTAAATTAACGCATACAGTCTCTATTTGCCATGAAATCTAATAAAACCCAGTAATTTTAAGTCTATCCACGAATGGTATTGTACTTTTATTAGCGTTTTTAATTAATAATTATATGCTGATCTTATTATGAATAGGATTGTCAAATAAATAACAAAGAGGAATTAAAAAGGTTAAAGTTTTTATTATTGTTATAAAGTGTTGCTTTTTAATATTGATTTGTTGAATTTTGACGTTTTAAATTACAAATAACATGAGTGATATCCATTATATAAGTACTGAAACCTTAACTTTAGAAGCTTTACAGGAAATAATTGTTAATCAGAAAAAGCTTGAATTATCTGATGAAGCTAAGATTAATGTTCAGAAATGCCGGGATTATCTGGATAAAAAAATGGCTTCACATTCAGAACCTATTTATGGTATCAATACAGGTTTTGGGTCGCTTTGTAATGTGAAAATTTCAAATGAAAATTTATCTAAACTTCAGGAAAACCTCGTAAAATCGCACGCCTGCGGTACGGGAGAAGAAGTTCCTGCAGAAATTGTAAAATTGATGTTGTTTCTTAAAATCCAATCTTTAAGCTACGGGCATTCAGGAATACAGTTACAAACCCTTAATCGGTTGGTAGATTTTTACAATAAAGACGTTTTACCAATAATCTTTACACAAGGTTCACTTGGTGCTTCAGGCGATTTAGCGCCTTTGGCACATTTATCATTGCCTTTATTAGGCGAAGGAGAAGTTCTTTTTGAAGGAAAAAAAATAGCTTCAGGTGAAGTTTTGAAACATTTTAACTGGGAGCCAATCGTTTTGCAGTCTAAAGAAGGCCTGGCATTATTAAACGGAACTCAGTTTATGGGCGCTTACGGTGCTCATATATTAATGAAGGCCTATAAATATTCTTATCTGGCAGATTTAATCGGAACGATTTCATTAGAAGCTTTTGATGGAAGAATAGAGCCTTTTAATGAATTGATACATTTTATCCGTCCACATAAAGGACAAATTATAACGGCACAGCGCATCAATGAATTTTTGGATGGAAGTGAAATTATTACTCAGGAAAAGAAACATGTTCAGGATCCGTATTCCTTTCGTTGTATGCCACAGGTTCATGGTGCTTCAAAAGACGCTATTGATTATGTTCGAAAAGTATTCAAAACTGAAATCAATTCGGTTACCGATAATCCAAATATATTTATTGAATCAGATCAGATTATTTCAGGAGGAAATTTCCACGGACAGCCTTTGGCATTAGCTTTGGATTTTATGGCAATTGCTTTGGCTGAATTAGGCAGTATTTCTGAAAGAAGAACGTATCAGTTAATTTCAGGATTGCGTAATCTTCCGGCTTTTTTGGTTGATAATCCGGGATTAAATTCAGGACTTATGATTCCGCAATATACCGCAGCAAGTATTGCCAGTCAGAACAAACAACTGGCAACTCCGGCAAGTGTAGATAGTATTGTGTCAAGTAACGGACAGGAAGATCATGTAAGTATGGGGGCAAACGGTGCTACAAAAGCGTTGCGTGTTATGGATAATTTAGAGCGTATTCTGGCAATCGAATTATTAAATGCTTCGCAGGCTATTGCTTACAGAGAGCCTTTAAAATCAAGCGAGTTCATCGAAATGTTTTTGAACAGTTACAGAGAGGTAGTTCCTTTGGTAAAAGAAGACCGGATTTTACATTATGATATCGAAAAGACAGTTTTATTCTTAAATAGTTTCCAAATTGAAAATGATTTGTTAACAATGGCTTAACATTGCAAAACAATAATGAAGTAATTTTGCACTATCAAAAATATAAAAATGTCTATAAACAGTATTTTCCAATTTTTAGTGCCGAAAGACAAAAAATTCTTTCCACTTTTTGAAGAGGCTTCAAGCAATTT
>JBDTRA010000142.1:0-6554 GCA_039931915.1 Flavobacterium sp.
ACTGACTACCGCCGGCAATATCTGTTGCCCAGTTTCCGGGATCCATATATCCTACGCTTACTAAATAAGCGGGGCCTAAAAAAGCCAATATTTTCCTGAATCCTGTTTTTTTATGTGCAGTTGCAACCGATTGGTTTACTTCTTCTAATGATTTGGACATTTTAATAGATATTGATTCCTCAAATATAAATAAAAATCATATTCGCGCAACAATATTTTTAGACTAGTCTAAAATGCGCCCGGATTTGAACAATTCGGACATAGTCCAGATAATGTAAAATTTATATCATTTACTTTATAATTATGCGGAATAATATAACTTGGTTTTACGCTTTCCAGACAGGTTATTTCATGACAGTTCTCACAACTAAAATGGGCATGATTATGAATCTGTACAGGATGTGCATGATGGCATTTTGCATACTTTACCGTTCCGTCAAGATCTACGATTTTATGGATTATATCATCATTTACCAGACGATCGAGAATTCTGTAAATCGTAACGCGATCACATAAATCATTTGTTAGTTTATGAATTTCGGTATGAGACAACGCTTTTTTAGAATTCTTAAGTATCTCTGTAATGGCTGTCTTTGCTGTGGTATTTCTTGTTGATTTCATTTTATGTACATTAAAAGTATTAACGCAACATTGTTGCTTTTTGGAATATTATCGTATATTTGCAACAAAATTGCATTAAGCAAATATACAGGAAATGAAAAAAACTACAACACCTTTTTATGATATTTTAGGAATTTCAAGCGCGGCTGTTTGTTTAGTGCATTGTTTGGTTTTTCCGCTGCTTACAATTCTGCCTTTAGGGCTAAGTCATAATCCGTTTATTGATTTCATTTTTGCGGCGATAGGTCTTTTTGCAATCTTTAAAATTATAAAAAAATCTGATCTTTTGATTTCGGGTATTCTTATTATTTCGATAATCTTAATTTAGATCAGTGTTTTGGCAGATCTTTTTTTTTGAGATTCATCTTAATCTGATTTTATTGGAGGTATCGGAATGATTATCGGCCATTTTTTGAATTATAAATCACATAAAAAGTAAAGTTATGATACAGCAGAAACATTTTGAAGTTATAATTGTGGGAGGAAGTTATAGTGGGCTTTCAGCAGCAATGAGCCTGGGCCGGTCTTTACGACATATTTTAGTTATTGACAGTGGTTTGCCATGCAACAGACAAACACCTCGTTCGCATAATTTTATCACACATGATGGGGAGAAGCCGGCAGTTATTTCGGCTTTGGCTAAAGCACAAGTTGATTTTTATGATACAGTTCAATTTTATAACGGACTTGCGATTAGCGCTGTCAAAATCGAAAATGGATTTGAGATTAAAACTGAATCAGGAGATATTTTTACAGCAAGGAAAATACTCTTCGCAACCGGAGTAAAAGATTTGCTGCCAAACATTGATGGATTCGCTGAATGTTGGGGAATTTCTGTTCTGCATTGCCCGTATTGTCATGGTTATGAAGTAAAAGGAAAAAAAACGGCTGTTATAGCCAACGGTGATATGGGTTTCGAATATGTAAAAATGATATCTAATTGGACTAAAGATTTAAAACTTCTGACCAATGGAAAATCAACTTTAAGTTTAGAGCAAACAGAAAGACTTCTAAAACATGGAATTGAAATTATTGAAGATGAAATTGATTCGTTCATTCATGAAAATGGAAATGTTAAGGAGATTATTTTCAAAAGCCAATCCAATATTGCAGTTAAAGCTATTTATTCGAAGTTGCCTTTTGTACAGCATTGCCCATTACCGGAATCCTTGGGTTGCGAATTAACAGAACAAGGTTTGTTGAAAGTTGATATGATGCAGAAAACAAATATCCCCGGAGTTTATGCCAGTGGTGATAGTACCATTCAGGCAAGATCTGTGGCAATGGCTGTTTCTTCCGGATCTTTTGCAGGTGCTTCTATTAATAAAGAGCTGATAGAGGAGGATTTTACTTAAGCTTTTTTCTTTATTTATACTTTTTTGTTACAAAACACTTCATTTTAAAGTTTTTTAAAATTAAGAATATTGTTTGTCAAATTTATTTTTTAGTTTTGTCTAAATTTAATTTTACAATAATGAAATATTTATTTTTGATAATTCTTTTATTTTCTGCGAAAGGTGTTCATTCGCAAACTATCTCCGGAAAGATAAACAGGGATAATGATGCGCAGTTGATTAAAATCACATTGTTAAATACAGCGTTTAAAACAGAAGCAGATAGTACAGGAAATTACAAACTGGAAAATATTCCTCAGGGAAACTATAAAATTCATGTGACTTCGACCGGATTCAAACCCATAAACCAAAGAATTTCGGTTGCAGAAAATCAAAACCTGAATTTAGATTTTGAATTAAAAGACAATCAAAACGAACTTAATGAAGTTGTAGTTTCAGGAACTTTAAAAGCAGTTAAACGACTAGAAAGTGCTGTTCCGGTTGAGGTTTATTCGCCGGTCTTCTTCAAAAAGAATCCAACACCGAGTATCTATGAAGCACTACAAAACATAAACGGAGTTCGGCCTCAGCTGAATTGTGGTGTCTGCAATACGGGAGACATTCATATTAATGGTCTTGAAGGGCCGTATACTTTGGTTTTGATTGACGGTATGCCAATTGTGAGCAGTCTTTCGACAGTTTACGGATTATCCGGAATTCCAAATTCCCTTGTCGAACGAATTGAAATCGTAAAAGGTCCGGCTTCGTCTTTGTACGGAAGCGAAGCGGTTGGTGGTTTGATCAATATTATTACCAAAAACCCAACAACAGCACCGGTTTTTTCTGCAGATTATTTTACAACTACATATTTTGAAAGCAATCTCGATTTGGGAATGAAATTTAATGCCGGAAAAAAAGCCACTTCGCTTTTAGGTGTTAATTACTTCAATTACGATCAGGTAATAGACAAAGACCATGATAATTTTACGGATGTAACACTTTCTGAAAGGATTTCGGTTTTTAATAAATGGAGTTTTTCACGAAATAATAATCGTTTGTTTACCATTGCGGCACGCGGAATGTATGAGGATCGTTGGGGCGGAGATGTGCGATGGGAGAAAAAATATCGTGGAGGTGACGAAATTTATGGCGAAAGTATTTATACCAAAAGAGGAGAATTAATAGGAAGTTACCAATTGCCTTTTGAAGAAAAGCTGATGCTTTCTTTCTCAGGGAATGTTCATTATCAGGACAGCCGCTACGGTACTACGTCTTTTATTGCCAATCAGAAAATAGGTTTTTTGCAATTGACCTGGGATAAAAAATTAGGACGAAATGATTTACTGGCCGGAATTGCCAGCCGCTATACCTATTACAATGATAATACAACCGCGACCAAAGAAGCAGAAAGTACCTGGCTTCCGGGGGTTTTTGTTCAGGATGAAATTACATTTTCTCCAAAAAGTCAGGTTTTGCTGGGAATGCGTTACGATTATAACTCGATTCACGGATCTATTTTTACACCAAGATTTGCTTACAGATGGAAAGCGAATGATAATACTATTTTCAGATTAAATGCCGGAACCGGTTTTCGGGTTGTAAATCTTTTTACCGAAGATCATGCGGCACTTACAGGTTCCAGGGATGTTGTGCTTAAAAATGATTTAAAACCAGAGAAATCAGTAAATGTGAATCTGAATTATATCCAGAAGATAAACTTTGGCAATGGTACTTTCATGGGAATTGAAACAACGGCTTTTTATACCCGTTTCAGCAATAAAATCATCTCTGATTATGAAACCAATCCTAATGAAATCATTTATGATAACATCAATGGTTATGCTTTAAGCCAGGGAATCAGTACGAATGTTGATCTTAATTTTCCGTCGGGATTAAAGTTTATTGTCGGTGCAACGGTTCTGGACAACAAAAATGTGGAAAATGGAGTTTCTCAAACACCTTTTTTAACGGAGAAATTCACGGGAACCTGGAGCATTTCTTATAAATTAGATACATTACATTTATTATTGGATTATACAGGGAATGTTTACAGCCCGATGAAGCTGCCTTTGCTGAGTGAATGGGATCCGAGAAGTCCGAAATCACCTTGGTATAGTATTCAGAATATTCAGTTTACGTATTTAGGATGGAAGAACTTTGAGGTTTACGGTGGTGTAAAAAACCTTTTGAATTTTACGCCAAAACAAAATAATCCGTTTTTGATTTCAAGAACTAACGACCCTTTTGATAAAAATGTAGAAACTTCTGATGGTACGAAAGTTGGCATACACGGTCAGGTTGTACCAAAAGGTCAAATAGTTGATACTCCCGATAATCCATATGGTTTAACTTTTGATACGACTTATGTTTATGGGCAAAACCAAACTATTCGTGGTTTTTTCGGACTGCGATATAATTTGAAGTAGTTTTCCCCACGAATTACACAAATTTTCACAAATCAATTCGTGGTAATTTGTGTGATTCGTGGTTTTTTTGGGTTGCGATATACTTTGAAATAAAAAGTATAGACTGCAGATTGCACAGGTTTTATCACCTTTTTAGACCTTTGATAAACATTTGTCAGGCTGAACGAAGTCGAAGTCCCGCTCCAATTTACAAACCTTCGATTTCGCTCAGGGTGACAATTGGGTAGATATCACTTTAATCAGTACAATCTGTGAAAAAAAAGAACAAGATGAAAAAATTATTTATATTGATTTTCTTTCTGGGAATTACTTCAACCGGATTCTGCCAATTGAAAAGCAGAACATTTGAGGCAATTGATAGTTTACAGCAAATTCAAAAGCGAAAAATAATTGTTTTCATCCATGCAGATTGGTGTCAGTTTTGCCAAAGAATGAAAAGCACGACTTTCAAAAATCAGGAAATCATTGATAAACTGAATTCAAACTTCTATTTTATTGATTTGAATGCGGAGGAAAAACGGAATATTGTGTTTAATAATCACGTTTTTAAGTATCAGCCATCCGGTAATAATGTTGGCATAAATGAATTAGCTGTTCAATTAGGAACGATTAATAAGCAGATTGTGTATCCGGTTTTATGTGTGTTGAATGATAAAAATGAAATCATTCTGCAATACAGCAACTATCTAAACCCAACCGATTTTAAAGTTCTTTTAGAAAAATTGAAAGAATAAAATTTCTTATTTTTGAAGATGCATTCCTCAGAAATCAAACATTTCGATTACATCTTCACCGGAACGGGTTTATCTGCCTTGATGACCGTTTATAAAATGGTTTTATCTGGAAAATTCGAAGATAAATCGATTTTGCTTTTAGATGAAAATTCAAAACAAACCAACGACAGAACCTGGTGTTTTTGGTCTCAAAATGAAATGATTTGGAATCCGGTGATTTCAAAAAAATGGAATTCTGCTTTATTTGCGAGTGAAAAATTCAAACGCGATTTAGATTTAAAGCCTTATCAATACAATCAAATTAAAGGATTGGATCTTTACAATTTTGTTTTTGAAACACTTTCAAAATTTTCAAACATTACTTTTTTAAAAGAGAAAGTAACCGATATCAACGAACTGGAAACTCATGTTTTTGTAGGTACGGAAGAAAACAGATATACCTGCAATTATTTATTCAATAGTATTTACACCAAGGCTTTTGCTTTAAGCCAAACGAAGTATCCGGTTTTGCAACAGCATTTTGTGGGTTGGTTTGTGAAAACGAATACAGAAATATTCAATCCGGAACAAGCCACTTTTATGGATTTTTCGATAGAACAAAGGGGAAACACACGTTTTATGTACGTTTTGCCAACTTCCAAAACGGAAGCTTTAGTTGAATATACTTTGTTTTCGGAACATCTTCTTTCGAAAGAGGAATATGAAAACGAAATTCAGATTTACCTGAGAAACATGGGAGCTGATCAATATGAAATCATCGAAAAGGAGCAGGGCAGTATTCCGATGACGTGTTATCCGTTTTGGAAAAAGAATACTAAACGCGTTCTTAATATTGGAACTGCCGGCGGTTGGACGAAAGCCAGTACGGGTTATACTTTTAAAAATTCAGATAAAAAATCGTCAGCATTAGTCGAATTTCTTTATCCTTCGACTCCGCTCAGGAAGACATCAGAATCACTTAATATGAAATCCTTTCATAAAAAAAGCAGATTCTGGTTTTACGATTTATTGCTTTTAGACATTCTGTATCGTCATAACGAATCAGGAAGCAGCATTTTCTCTTCCTTATTCAAAAATGGAAATCCGGCTTTAATTTTTAAATTCTTAGATGAAGAAACAAGTTGGATCGAAGATCTTAAAGTGATTTTAAAATGTCCTAAACTACCATTTATAAAAGCTTTGTTTAGAGTAATAGGGTAAACAAAAAATGTTTCACGCAGATTTGGCAAATTGAGCAGATTCAATTGGGACAACTACAATATAAAAATCCGCTTAATCTGCGAAATCTGCGAACAAAACCTAGACTTAGTCTATATCAATCGAACTATAACAAAACTTTATACTTCAAATTAAGTAGTTGCAACTAAACTTTGTAACTTTGCAGAATCAAAAGTAAAATTTAAAAGATAAAAATATGTATCCAGAAGAAATGGTAAAAC
>JBDTRA010000143.1:0-6246 GCA_039931915.1 Flavobacterium sp.
TTGCTGACAGGGTACATTTCATACATCTAAGAAGCACACAGAGAGATGAATGGGGTAATTTTTATGAAGCCAATCATTTAGAAGGGAATGTCGATATGTATGCCATTGTTAAAGAAATATTGACAGAACAAAAACGCCGGCATATTGAAGGAAGAAAAGATTGTACAATTCCGATGAGGCCGGATCATGGCCATCAGATGTTGGACGATTTAAATAAAAAAACAAATCCCGGCTATTCGGCTATTGGCAGATTAAGAGGGTTGGCCGAATTAAGAGGACTTGAAGAAGGTATTATTCGTTCGATGTAATAGTTAAAATGTTAGCGATAATTATTTTCAACACATAGAAACATAGATTTTGTAAACTGAAAACAGGTGTTTCACTTATTTAAATGTACATAGCTGTCTATGCGAGAGAAATGTATTTCTTTTTGTATTCTTTTTTAAAATGATAGCTATGTCTCTATGTGTTAGATCAAGTTTTTTAATCAAGGCTTGTTTCAAGCTTTTAATAAAACAAAATAAATGATAAAGAAATCTATAATTGCCATAATCATTTTTTGTGTTTCACTTACTGCCGTAGCGCAAAAAGTATATGATGTCAAAAAGTATGGTGCCAAAGGAGATGGAAAAACAAATGATGCAGTTGCGATTCAGAAAGCAATAGATGCCTGCAGTAAAACGGGAGGTCAGGTATTAATTCCGGCACCGTTTACATTTCTGACAGGACCTTTCAATGTAAAATCGAATGTGGATTTACATATTGAGGGCGGGGCTAAAATCTTAGCAAGCCCGGACGAAAAAATATATACCAAAAGTGCTTTTCGTGCAAATCCCGGAGAAGGTACAATCTGGATTGGCGGAGAAAATATAGAAAATTTCAGCATTAGCGGAACAGGTAAAATAGACGGCAATGGAATTTCTTTTATGGGAGAGGAATTAGCAGACTCGTATGTTTTGAAACCTTTTACAGGATTAGACCCAAGACCTCATGTATTAACTATCATTGGCGGAAAAAATATCAGGATACATGACATTCATATCGGGAATTCGGCTTATTGGACTGTTCATTTGGTTGGTTGTAACGATGTTGTTATTAGCGGAATTACATTATTGAATAGTTTAAAAGTGCGTAATAGTGATGGTATCGATTTAGATCATTCAAAAAATGTTCGTATTAGTGATTGTTATATCGAAAGCGGGGATGATTGCATTTGTCTGAAAAACAGGAGAGAGTTTGAAGAGTTCGGTGCCTGCGAAAATATAACCGTTACAAATTGCACTATGACCAGCAGCAGTTGTGCCATTAAGATTGGGTCAGAAAATATGGATGCGATCAGACAGGTAGTTTTCAATAATTGTATTATTAAAAATAGTAATCGTGGTGTAGGCATTCAAAACAGGGACGAAGGAACAGTGAGTGACGTTATTTTTTCTAATATGATTATCGAAGGCAGATTAACGACTGATACCTGGTGGGGAAAAGCAGAACCTATTTATGTGACAGCTTATAGTCGTGCAAGCGGGAACCATAAAGATGCAAACTGGCGTTTTCCAAAAGGGGCAACAGAAGGAAAAGTTGGGGCAATAAGCAATATTTATTTCACCAATATTCAATGTGTTGGGGAAAATGGTCCTTATGTGAGCGGAGAATCTAAAGATAAAATCAAAAATATTGTTTTTGAAGGAGTAAATATCCGGATAGATAAAACTTCAAATTTTCCGGGAGGGGTTTATGATCGCCGTCCGGCAAAAGTCGATGGTTTTGTAAAAGGCAGTACATCAGGATTCTATTTTGATACTGCAGAAAACATAAAAGTTCAGAATTGTTCTGTGACTTGGGGAAATAATAAGCAGGATTATTTTAAATATGCTGTTGAAAGCAAAAATGTAGCTGTTTTAAAAGTGAATAATTTAGATGGAGAATCAGCTTTTCCGGATAAATATGAAGCGGTGAAAAAATAATGTGGACGCGGCAGGTTAAAAATGCAAATGTTCGAATAGTAAAATTACATAAGTTTTTTACGCTTAGTTTGTCATTCCGACGAAGGAGGAATCTCCACAAGTAACTCCGCAATCAAAAGTCCCAATCTTTGTCGAGCTTCTAATGGAGATTCCTCCTTCGTCGGAAAGGCATTCTTTTGAAGGTAATACATTATTTAAAATCAAATTTCTATAGTCTTCTGAACACTTGTTTTTTAAAAGTCGGTTAAATCTAAAATATTGTAAAAGTTTAAATAAATTAGCCAAACTAAATTATCAACCACTATACAAAAATGAAAAACAGCATAATTACAAAAATCATCATAGGCGGATTGCTCTTCAGCAGTATTTATGGGAATGCCCAAAAGACAACATTAGAAGTTGATATCGCTAAAACTATTACGAAAATTCAGCCAACAATGTTTGGTCTTTTTTTTGAAGACATCAATTTTGCTGCAGACGGAGGACTATATGCTGAAATGATTAAAAACAGATCCTTTGAGTTTGATAAACCTTTAATGGGATGGGAACAGCCCAATACGAAAAGATCTTCTTTGAATATGCTGTCGGGTGTTGCAACCACTATCAAGGTATTGGAAAACAAAACCAATCCTAATTTTTGCAGGATCCTTGTAAATGATGCCAAAGGATATGCCATCATCAATGAAGGATTTAGAGGAATGGGAGTCAAAAAAGAGGCGAAGTATAATCTTTCTTTAAAGGCAGCTAACCATAATGGCGCTATCAAAAAAATAATCATTCAGTTTATTGATAAGGAGCAAAATGTCCTTGGTGAGACCAGCATTATTCCAACATCGGATGAATGGAAAAATTATTCAGCGCAATTCACAGCTACTCAAACCGAAGCAAAATCAAAATTAAAAATAACCTTCGAAGGTACCGGAACTATTGATCTGGATATGATTTCACTGTTTCCTGAGGATACCTGGAAAAACAGAAAGAATGGCTTACGCAAAGATCTTGTACAGTTTTTGTATGATGTAAAACCGGGATTTTTACGTTTTCCGGGCGGATGTATTGTAGAAGGAAGAACTTTGGCAGACCGTTATCAATGGAAAAAATCGGTAGGGAATGTTGAAGACAGAAGAACGATGATCAATCGTTGGAATATGGAGTTCAGCCATAAACAGACTCCTGATTATTTTCAAAGTTTTGGATTAGGATTTTACGAATATTTTCAGCTTTCAGAAGATATTGGTGCGACTCCGCTACCTATTTTAAGCTGCGGAATGGCCTGTCAGTATAATACAGGTGAATTGGCCCCAATCGAGGAGTTAGATCCCTATATACAGGATGCTTTAGATTTAATTGAATTTGCCAACGGTTCAGAAAATACTTCCTGGGGAAAATTACGTTCTGATATGGGGCATCCAAAACCGTTTAACCTAAAACACATTGGTGTTGGAAACGAGCAATGGGGGCCGGATTATATCGAAAGGTATAAAGTTTTTGAAAAGGCCATAAAATCAAAATATCCAAATATAATTATCGTGTCCGGAAGCGGACCGTCTCCGGATGGGGAACATTTTGAATATGGAATGGCTGAACTTAAAAAGCTGAATGCCGAACTCGTAGATGAACATTATTACAAAAGCCCGCAATGGTTTAGGGAAAATGCAACCCGTTATGATAAATACGACAGAAAAGGACCAAAAATATTTGCAGGAGAATATGCCGCACAAAGTCCTTCTGCGACTAGTTCAAATAATAGTAATAATTGGGAATGCGCTTTTTCTGAAGCAGCTTTCATGACTGGACTGGAAAGAAATGCCGAAGTGGTCAATCTGACTTCGTATGCTCCGTTAATGGCTCATGAAGAAGCATGGCAATGGTCACCTGACATGATTTGGTTTAACAATTTAGAAGTTTATGGTACTCCCAATTATTATGTGCAAAAACTATTTTCAACTAATAAAGGAACCGATTTATTAGCGATTACCAAAGACGGAAAACCACTCACAGGTCAAAACAACCTGTATGCATCTGCTGTAAAAGATATAAATGCCAAAGAAGTAATTGTAAAACTGGTAAATACGTCTTCAACGCAGCAAGAGGTGACAATTGATTTAAAAGGAAGTAAATTAACATCTGACGGAACTGTAATTACGCTTACAAGTCCGAATTTACAAGATGAAAATACTTTTGCCGATCCTAAAAAAATAAGCCCGAAAGAAAGCGCATTTAAATTGAAAGGGGAGAAAGCACAAATAAGTCTGCCTGCTTATTCGGTAACTGTTTTGAAGCTTAAAATGAAATAAATAAAGGAGTGGCCTGAGCGTAAAAAACCGGGATGACTTAAACGACAAAATAACAATTATAATAAATTAAAAAGAACAATGCAGTTTCCGCTTTTTTGGGAACTGCATTTTTTTTGAGACATTAAAAACTGCATTTTTTATTTTTATTATATAATCTTCAATATGTTAATAGAAATAACACCAATGTATTTATAGTTGGGGAAAATTAAAATAAAATGCACGTTTCACAACTGGTGCTTAAAAAAATAGTAATCTAATTCAGGCTTTCGCTGCTTTTTATTCTTAAACAATGTTCCGTTCCTAAAAAGAGCGGATTTCCATGTTTTTCTGACCAAAAACCATCCAGTACATCTTTGGTTATGCATCGGTAAACAGCTACGCCTTTGTAGATTTTGATGTCTTCGCCTTTATACTTAAAATTAATCACCAGAATATTGTCCTTAAAGAAACCGTGACCAGTTTGCTCCTGTGTATTATTAATAATCCAGTGTGCAATAATGCGGTTATTTTTATCCAGGGATAAAGCCAGAATGCCTTTGTAAGTCATTTCATTATTCTCATCCTGATTGCTCCCGGTGATGGAATAATTACCAATTAAATCTTGTACTTTCATTTATTTTTTTGGATGCAGGAATTAGTGCGTAATAATTTCAGTTGCATTAAATACTATTGACTTCTCTTTAAGAATTTTATCAAATATAAAAGAACAGTGCTGCAATTAGGGATTACCTGTTTGCAGCACTTAATAATGTAATGGTATCAGACAGATTATTGATTGTGATAAAATCTAATACAAAATCTTCTGCCTCTTTTTTGTTATCCGGCGAAGTTGAAAATGAGTTGAGGTAGAAGTCTTCATTTTCATCAGTAATGTGAATAATTTCAGTGTAGCCTTTGGTGATTAAGGTACCTTTTAGTTTTAATACCTTAAGCTCATTACTATTATCAATTTCCTTTTTCACTCTCAGTTTAATAGTTTTGTCCATGTTGGTTAATTTTTAATGTTTTTGGTAACGTAAATATGTTTTAACAAAAAAAGAGACTCAATCAGAGTCTCTTTACCGGAATTAATTATCATTTATAAAAGGAGTTTACTTTCCTTTTAATAATTTTTCCAAATATTCGACTTTATCTTTTTCTGCCTGAACTAAGCGTTCGTATAATTCAACCACTTTATCTAGTGGATTGAAAGTACAATTATGGTTAACTGTCGGTCCGCTATTGATTACTGAACTGTCATAATTATTTTGAATATTATTTAGAACAGTTTCATCACTATAATTTTTAATTGCTTCGGCAGAGACGCCTAGCGCTTCAGCAATTGCGTTTAGTTTTTCTTCGTCAACAATTTCACTCCCTTCAATATTAGAAACAGATTGCTGGCTTACTCCAATAGCAATAGCCAATGTTTCTTGTTTCATGCCTCTTAGTTCTCTGATCCGGCTGATGTTTCTGCCAATATGTTTTGTTTTTGTTGCTGTACTCATAACCCAAAGATATTTAAAATTCTTAAAAAAAATATAGATGTTGATAAAAAACAATTCTGAATTGGTATGATACAGTTTCTATTAGTTTCGTACGGAAAAATCTATTGCTTACTTGCCGGGTAATACGCAAATATAAGATTATTATCACAAGGTAATTAATTAAAAATTTAAAAAATATGGAAACACAGCATACAGAACCGGTCACAGATTTTTTGGATTTAATGAGTAAAATAAAATACTTCACAAAACTAAAACCCGATGCCGGGAAAGATAATTCGTTTACAGCAGCACTAAAAGTATCCGTATCCGGTTATAACGAATTGAATAGTATGGTTTCAGATTTGCTTAAAACAAGTATTACCGTACTTAAAAACGATGCTTCTGGTTCATCGGCTTCTTTATCCGGAATAAATGTATTGGTTTTGCTGGAAATTGCACTGCAGCTCCTTCCGGATGATGAGATCGAGTTACTGGACGAATTACATACACTTTATTTGA
>JBDTRA010000144.1:0-6172 GCA_039931915.1 Flavobacterium sp.
GTAGATTGGGAAGATATTACAAAAGACAAAAATGAAAATATTTATATTGGTGACTTTGGTAATAATGACAATGAGCGTCAGGATTTATGCATTTATAAAATATCCAAAAATGAATTGGATAAAGAAAATGCCGTTTCCGAATATAAAGTTTCATTTTCTTATCCGGAACAAACCCAATTTCCTCCAAAGAAAAAAGAATTATTTTATGATGTTGAAGGTTTTTTTGAATACCAGAATTACTTTTATCTTTTTACTAAAAACAGAAGTAAAAATTTTGACGGAACAGCTTTTATCTATAAAATCCCAAATGCGCCAGGAACTCAAAAAGCAACCAAAATAGGTGAATTTAAAACTTGTGACAACTATAATCATTGTGTTTTAACAAGTGCAACCATTAGTCCTGACGGGAAAAAAGTAGTTTTGTTAAGTCATGATAAAATTGTTTTATTTAAGGATTATCCGGGCGATTTATTTGATAAAGGAACTCAGATTGAAATTTATTTGAATCACTTTTCTCAAAAAGAAGCCATAGTTTTTAAAGACAATACTACTTTATTAATTGCTGATGAAAAAACAAATAAAGTAGGCGGGAATGTTTATGAATTTAAGTTGAAGTAATGTTCAAAACGTATAAGTTTAGAAACTTTACATTTTTGTATATCACACAATCAATAAATTAAAAACTATAAGCAGCACCTACAACTACTCTTCCAACTTCATCCGGCGATTTAAAATAAGAAACTCTTGCTGTAATTACATTTATGCCATTTATCCATATTCCGCCACCAAAATCGTTATGCCATTTTTTTGAATCTTCGGCATTTAACCAAATACGGCCGTAATCAAAACCAGCTAAAATTCCGTATGTCAAAGGAATTATTGATTTACGGATCTTCCCGATGTTATATCTCAAATCAGTACTTTGTGAGAAGGATGTATTTCCTAAAAACCGTTCGTTTCTATAACCACGTAAATCTTTATCGCCTCCTAAAGTTACACCTTGATAAAATTCATAATTATCATTTAAAATAGCTTTTGTTTTAAACATAGTCGCAAAAACAAGTTTCCCCTGAGGGTCAATCTTATGCACGAAACTTAAATTACTCTCTATAGTTGGAAAATTTTGTTTGGTATCATTCAAATTTGTCAGCCAGCTTCCTGATATCATAAATCCCATTCCTAAAGTAGGTTTTGAAACGAAATCAGCATTTTTAAAACTATATTTTATTGTTGCACCACCATATTGCTGATTTTCAAAAACTACTGGATTTACAATTCCCGGAACATCAATAAAGCGGCCATTAGTATCTTCAACTTTCATTTGCTCAAAAACAGGCTGAAAACTCAATTCATTCCCATAACGCCCAACATTTCTGACTGCCGGAGCTATTCTTAATTTTTGAATACGTACCCGATTAAAATCCATTCCTAAATCCTGATCGCTGTTTGTGGTTTCATTCCCGTAGCCAAAATAATTTATTGCAAAATTTGGTGTAGTATATTTTGCTTCTACATCAATTACCCAATTCCCTAATAATCCCGGAAAATGTGAATTATAATCTATCTCAAAACCACCTGTTGCAAAATAATAATACCCATTTAAAACATGTCTTTGGGTATATGGGTTCTGTTTGAAATTATTCACGGTATAATTAAGGTTGATACCTACTTTTACACCATCATCGGGATTATAACCTGCAGTTGGCAAACCAGAAACCACATTATATTTTGGTTTCTCAAAATTATATAAATTCACATCATAATCATCAGTAAGAACTGTTTGCGCTTTTTTATCAAGATTGTAAGTGTTTATTTTTGATTTAAAATCGTAAATCTTAACCTTTCTTCCATTGTCAATAGTATATAAATCATTGTTTTGACCTCCAATTAACCGAATTAAAATTTTCGATTTATATTCCCCGTTTACTTCATAAATATCGTCATCATCCAAACCATAAATCCAAAGGTTTTTTGTTGTTTTATCATTATAAACCTTAGTATAAATTAGTTCTTCCCCGTCTTTTTTGATTCGATAAACTTTTAGCTCCAAACTCTTTTTGGCATTATGGTTTAAAACAAATTTATCTTTTTTATCAGTTCCTGCTATCATAACTGTATGGGCTAATACATCAGCATAAACAGCCGCATATTTTTGAAGTTCCTTTTTTCGATTCTTCAATTTTTGTTTAATATCTTCAATAGTTTCGTCCTGAACTTCTTTGGGCAGGTTTTTAAAAGCCTGATCAATGTCATTATCCGAAAGATGTTCCTGGATATATTTAGCCTGGGCAATCCAATCGTTTTTATCAGCAATCCGGACAAAAGCCAAATCTAAAGGATACGGTTCGCGATTAAGCCATTTTACATTATCAATTTCCTTTTTAAAACTTCGCATATGTCGCAATGCAGGAATGTTCATCAATAACGAAAGTAAAGTTCCGTCATACTTTGTAAAAGCCTGGTCACGATCACGCGGGATCGGTTTATAAACTACCTTATCTCCCTCCTTATATTCTCCCCAGCGCCATTGATCGGCATGTCTGTCCCAATCACCAATAAGCATATCAAATAAACGCGCTTTCATGTATTCTTTTTCATCAACAACATACTTTTCATCCTTATGAAGGTTTTTCATCATGTCATCGGTACTGATAATATCATTTGGCTTACCAAAGCTTTTGGCATCCTTTTGATTATCTGTCGGGCGTTCTTCTACCATATATAATGCATCACCAAAATTTGAATTAAATTCTTTCAATGCATTTTGTTTCGGAATATAATACAAAACCGGATTAGTATGTGCTAAACCCAGCTTATCTGCCATATTTCCAACCGAAAAAGGGGTATAAGGATGTGATGTAGTATAAAAATCAAGTAAAAAATCTTCAGCATAAGTATCTTCAAAATCATTTGCAACGTATTGATCCTTAAAAGCCACTGCCTGAAGAAATTGTGTAGCACTCTTTTTTAAAGCTCTCATTACATATTCTCTTTTCTTGGAATCTACCATTCTTAAGGATATTGACTGATGTCCACCACCTTCTCTTACAGGTTTTAAACCTCCCATAAGTGTATCTAAAGTTGCTGTTTTTGCTTGGATAGGCAAACTATAATATTTACGGTAATGATTTCCAAAAAGAAATTTATGCACTAAACTTTTTCTGGTCATTTCTTTTGAATAAATTGAAGCCGTAATTGTTGCAGGAAATCTATTAGTCATATTTTCTGTCCAATTAATTTCTTTAGCTTTTATTATTTCATGTTCAAAAAGTAATTTCTCCTTATTATTTTCGTTTCCAAAAAAAGCTACTTTTGCGTCTCCGCTTTTAAACAAGGTCAATGTTGCATAACCATTTCCTCCATAAGAAAAATCATAAGGATTTACTGCTTTTGCCGCCTCCGATTTTGAACCGGCACCGCTAATAATCTGATTGATATTTTCATTATTGATAAACTGTAGATTATGATCATGACCAGAAACCACGATTACATTTTTCTGTCCCTGAATGAGCGCTTTTATTCTTTTTGAATAAATCGTATACTGCTTATTTTGAATATCTTGCGGACTAATACCGGAAGTTTTTCGAATAAAATTAATCATCGAGCCAATTATCGGCAGCGGAATTTTTTTCTCTAAAGGAAATAATTGTTTCTCTAACGAAAATTGTCCTCCGTGAGTTCCATTACTCATTAATGGATGATGAAGAGCAAGAATAATCGTTTTTTCCTGATTTTTATTTAAAACACTTTCAAGTTCATCAAAAAAATCTTCACGGGTTTTGATATCGCAATTATCATTTATTGTCGGGTGGTTATTCCAGTTTTCTAAAAACCATTCACTATCAATAATTACCAAACAAGCTGTACTATCCATTTTCACCTCTTCAATCGGGCAGCTTTTTCTGGGTAAAAATGATTTTTTATCATTGAGATATTTAGTCACAAAATCGGCTTGGCGCTCCAGGCCCTTAATACCACTATACCAATCATGATTTCCCGGAATAAATATGGTTTTTCCTTTAAATCCTTTCGTTAATTTTAATTGATTTGTAAGTTTTGTTTCAGCCAAAGCTTTATCTGAAGCATGATTATCACTCGGAAAACCTTTTGGATATATATTGTCACCCAAGAAAATTAAAGTAGATTTTTTATTGGCTTTTTTTAGTTTTAGATGTAATAACTCAAGTGTTTCCTGCGGCTTTTTTTCATCTGCATTTCCGGCATCTCCAACCAAATAAAAAGTATGTGCAATTTTTATAGTATCAGTTGCGTTTTCAACATCTTCAGCAACTATATTTTTTCCGAATTGAGTATGATTTGTAGCACATGAACAGATTAAAAACAAAAGCGAAAAAGATACTATTTGAGTTTTAATCTTAGCAATAAAATGATTATCCAAAAACAATTTCATAATTTAGTCGTATAAAAAATATTCTTTATGAATCTAGTAAAACAATCCGAAGATTTCGTCAGTAATTTACTCAAAGATAACCTTTCTAATTTATATTCTTACCATAATTTCAACCATACTTTTAATGTAGTAAATGCTGTTATCAAGCTTTGTGGCAAGGAAAAAGTAGAAGGCAAAGACAAAGAAATGCTATTGGTTGCTGCCTGGTTTCACGATACAGGTTATCTAAATGGGGTTGAAAACCATGAAGAGGAGAGCGTGAAGATTGCAACTGAGTTTTTAAAAGAAAAAGAACAATCGGATGAATTTATAGCCGAAGTTTCTAAACTAATTTTAGCTACTTCAAAATTATATGTCCCACAAACACAACTGGAAAAAATAATAAAAGATGCTGATTATGTTCACATTACCAGTCTGGAATATGAGACTTCCTGCGAGTTATTGCGTTTTGAATTAAAAAATACCATGGATATTTCTTTTTCCAGTTTAGAATGGGCAAAAGAAAATTTAAATTTCTTATTGAACAAACATAGATTTTACACGGATTATGCCTTGAAAAAATGGCAGCCTTTAAAAGAAAAAACGATCGCTCTTGTTCAAAAAAGAATTAATAAGCAGGAATTAAAAAAAACCAAAGAAATGGAAAATGACGAAAAAAAGAAGGATAAAGTAGAAAAGCCGGATCGTGGTATCGATACTTTGTTCCGCGTAAGCTTAGGAAATCATACCCGTTTAAGCGGTATTGCTGACAGTAAGGCTAATATTTTATTGTCTGTAAATGCCATTATTATCTCGATTGCACTTTCTTCGATTATTCCTAAATTAGACAGTCCAAAAAATGCTCATTTGGTTATCCCTACTTTCATTATGCTGATGTCAAGTGTTATTACCATTATCTTTGCCATCCTTTCAACACGCCCAAAAGTGACTTCTGGTTTCTTTACCCGTGCGGATGTTGAAGCCAAAAAAGTAAATTTAATGTTCTTCGGAAATTTCTACAAAATGCCTTTGGAAGATTATGACTGGGCAATGAATGAGATGATGAAAGACCGTGATTATTTGTACTCGACAATGATCAAAGACTTGTATTATCTTGGATTAGTTTTGCAACGTAAATATAATTTGCTTCGAATCGCTTACAATTTTTTTATGGTCGGAATTATCATAACCGTAATTTCATTTATTATTGCTTTTAAAAGTATTTAAAAAACATTAAAAAGCTCAACTAAACTAGTTGAGCTCATCTAATAAATCCTGATAAGTAATTTTTTTAGCATTTGCATTTGTAACATTGTTAATTACTTTTACACGAATCGCCCTTAAACCCGAAACACCTTGTAAATCTTCAACTTCGAATTGTTCTATTGCAGGTTCTAATATTTTCTTGTGCTGTAAGTACTTAATATATTTTAAATATTCGGTCTCTTCACTATTTTGAGAATATACAATCGTAATTTTTTCTTTTTCAGTAATACGATCATTTGTTCCTTTAATATTCGATTTATCAATACGTTTTTTTACAACCTCATATCTTGCATTATAAGTTCCGTCAACGTCAAAACGCTTTTCATCCATTCTAAAACGAATTGAAAGAGGAACACTAAACACCAAAATCAAAGAAGTTACATCCAATTCATATGGTAACGATTCTTTAAGCTGATGATGCTCTAATTCCATTTCGCATAAAGTCTGCAATTGCCATAAACGCAAATTGTGTAAATACATAATATCGAAAGGTTTTGTTGGAGAAATTGATGCACC
>JBDTRA010000145.1:0-6074 GCA_039931915.1 Flavobacterium sp.
ATGATTTTCAATAGATTGATTGTCTCCAATATCCGTTAGAATTCTATCAAACAAAAAAGTTTCACTACGCTCATGAACCGGAATCAGCATTCCGGACTGCAACATCAATTGCAATAAACCAACTGTTTTAAGCGAAATTGTTTTTCCTCCCGCATTCGGTCCGGAAATTACAATAATTCGGTTATCCTGTTTTAATTCAATAGTTTGCGGATGCGTTATTTCGTTCTTCTGTTTATTATTCAAATACAAAATCGGATGATATGCTTCTCTGAAAAATAGTCTGCGTTCTTCTGTAATACTTGGTAATATTCCGTTGATTCGATTTGCATATTTAGCTTTTCCGGCAACCACGTCAATATCACTTAAAAATTCCTGATACTCAATTAACAAAGGCAAAAACGGACGAATCTGATTTGATAATTGTTTTAGAATTCTTGTAATTTCTTCTTTCTCTTCATATTCCAAATTTGCTAATTCTCTGGAATATTGCAGTGTAGCTTCAGGCTCAATATAGGCAATGCTTCCTGTTTTAGAACTTCCCAAAATAGAGCCTTTAACTTTACGTCGATACATGGCCAAAACGGCTAAAACACGACGGTTTTGTACAAAACTCTCTTTAATATCGTCTAAGTAACCCAAACTATTATTGTGTGTAAGGGCAACTCCAAAACTTTGGTTCACTTTTCCGCGAACAATATTCATATTCTGACGAATACTCAATAAAGCCGGCGAAGCATTGTCTTTAATTTCTCCATATTTATCTACAATGGCGTCAACCAAAGTAATGATGTCTTTGGTGAATTCAACCCTTGAAGCTCTTGCATTTAAGTTTGGATAATAATCATCGAATTTTTTAAGGAAATTCAATAAGAAATTAGCTGTCGATGAAAGTGTTGCAATTTTTCTAAAGCTGCCCACTTCCAGAAAGCTGTCTTCGATGGCTAAAAACCTTATTTCGTGCGTAATGGCGTCAAATCCGTGATTCGGAATGGCGTTGTTGTTTTCAAAAGACGAAACATATTCTGATGTTTGCATTAAAGCCTGCATCAAAGTTTCCTTATCTCTAAATGGAGTTATTTCTAAAGCTTTTTGCTTTCCAATATCGGTATTACAGCCTGCAGAAATGGTTTCGAGAACTGTTGGAAATTGTAAATCTTGTAACGTTTTTTCGGTAATGCTAATCATTTAATTTCTTTGACAAAGTACATGCAAAAGTACGAAAATAGTATCATTGAATTCTACAAAGTTTATATCTAAATTTTATGACAATGTAAATATGATTTCTATAAAAAAATTCCGAGATTCGCATTTAAAAAAAGCCATGGACATAAAAATGCATCATTCCTGGAAACAAGTTTTGAATGAAGAATTTGAAAAACCATATTTCAATGAATTAATTGATTTTGTAAAAACAGAATATGCCACAAAAGTTTGCTATCCAAAAGGCAGTCAGATTTTCTCAGCTTTTGACCACTGTCATTTTGATGAAGTAAAAGTTGTTATAATAGGACAAGATCCTTATCACGGCCCAAATCAGGCGAATGGTTTGTGTTTTTCTGTAAACGACGGAATTTCGTTTCCTCCGTCACTTTATAATATTTTCAAGGAAATCGAAACTGATTTAAATAAACCGATTCCTAAAACAGGTAATTTAGAACGTTGGGCAGATCAGGGTGTTTTTCTTTTAAATGCTACTTTAACAGTCCGCCAATCCGAAGCCGGAAGCCATCAGGGAAAAGGCTGGGAAAAGTTTACAGACGCTGTAATTAAACAAATTTCTGCTGAAAAAGAAAACGTCGTGTTTTTACTGTGGGGAGGTTTTGCTCAAAAGAAAGCTGCATTAATCGATGCTTCAAAGCATCATATTTTAAAATCAGGACATCCTTCCCCTTTAAGTGCAAATAGAGGATTTTGGTTCGGTAATAAACATTTCAGTCAGACAAACGCTTTCCTGAAATCAAAAGGACTTAAAGAAATTGAATGGTAAAGGATAAGCTATTTTCTCTGATTTTTATACTAATTCAAATGATATTGGATTTTTTTGTGAAACAGACATACGAATCATCAAAGAATTAAAAAAAGGGATTATCTTTGCACCACATCAACACAAACTAAGTTTCATGAGTTCAGATTCTAGCAAAAGGTACGCACAAAGAGGTGTTTCGGCATCAAAAGAAGACGTACACAACGCCATAAAAAATATCGATAAAGGTTTATTTCCTCAAGCATTTTGCAAAATTGTTCCTGATTATTTAACCCAGGATGAAGAACATTGCCTGATTATGCATGCTGACGGCGCCGGTACAAAATCGTCTTTAGCTTATATGTATTGGAAAGAAACCGGAGATATTTCAGTTTGGAAAGGAATTGCTCAGGATGCGTTAATCATGAACATTGACGACTTATTATGTGTTGGCGCAACAGATAACATTCTGCTTTCATCAACAATCGGAAGAAATAAAAACCTAATTCCAGCCGAAGTTATCTCAGCAATTATCAACGGAACCGAAGAATTAATTAACGAATTAAAAACTTTCGGTGTAACGATTCATTCAACTGGTGGAGAAACTGCAGATGTTGGAGACGTAGTGCGTACTATTATTGTTGACTCTACCGTAACAGCTCGTATGAAACGCAGCGATGTAGTGGATAATGCAAACATAAAAGCAGGTGACGTGATTGTAGGTTTGACCTCTTTTGGTCAGGCAACTTACGAGAAAAACTATAATGGAGGAATGGGAAGTAACGGACTAACATCTGCCCGTCACGACGTTTTCGGAAAATATTTAGCCAAAAAATACCCTGAAAGTTACGATTCCCTTGTTCCTGAAGAATTAATTTATTCAGGTCAGGTTAATTTAACTGATAAAGTGGAGAACAGTCCAATAAACGCAGGTCAGTTGGTACTTTCGCCAACCAGAACATACGCACCAATTATCAAGAAAATTCTAGATACGTACACGCCAAAGGAAATTCACGGAATGGTGCATTGCAGTGGAGGAGCACAGACTAAAATTTTACATTTCGTTCAGAATTTACACATTATAAAAGATAATTTATTCCCGGTTCCGCCATTGTTCAGGTTAATTCAGGAACAATCAAAAACCGACTGGAAAGAAATGTATCAGGTTTTCAATTGCGGTCACCGTATGGAAATTTACGTTCCAGAAAACATTGCACAGGATATTATCGAGATTTCAAAATCATTCAATGTCGATGCACAAATCGTAGGTAGAGTAGAAGCTGCCGATTCTAAAAAGCTTACAATTACCAGCGAATACGGTACTTTCGAATATTAAATATATAACTATTAGCTTTTTCAGGAGCTAATCCCGCTATACGTTACAATCTTTTGCTTTCTAAAGAAAAAAGCAAAAGGATTTTCACTACTATCGGGGGCTAAAACACCACCTTGTTATGTACGAATTACTTTTTTGGAGATATTTAGCAGAAGTTTACCTGAACCATCATGAAGTTTACGAAGCATTGCTCGAAAAACAGGAAGTTGAAGGTTTAGAGATTCTTCCTGTCGAAGTAATTCTAAACCGAATCAATTCGGTATTTTCAAAGTGGGAAAAAGTAGATGAGAATAGTTGGAAAAACAATTCAGGGAATGGCGCTTTTCAAATTATAACTACACCACAAAGCATCAAAATTGACTGTTACGGTACTGAAGGAAAAACCATGAATAAATTGGTTGAAGTACTCGAAGAATTCAAATGCCCTTTATACGATCCTCAAGTTCCGGAACGCTATGATGAAATGAGCGAGTGATTTTTAAGATTTTGCGAATTCTAGGAAAAGTATAATAAAGTATTACAAAAGTTCCGTAGGAATGACTTATTACTTATTTGTATCAACGGATTGAAATCCGTTGATTGTATCCACAAAAGGTTAATTATGAATTCAGAATATAATTTCAATTTCTCAGACAACATTATTTTAGAAGACGATTTGGTTTTATTGCGTTCTCTGCAAGAATCAGATGTCGATAATTTATTAGAAATTTCCATCAATGAACCCGAAACATGGAAATATTCTTTAGTTGGTGCCGACGGAAAAGAAAATCTCATCAATTATATTCAATTAGCTATAAAAGCAAGAGAGAATCAAAAGGAATTTCCATTTATAGTTTTTGATAAAAAATCTCAAAAATATGCAGGTTCAACTCGTTTTTACGATATAAATATCGAATTTAAAACGCTTCAATTAGGATATACCTGGTACGGTTCAGCTTTTAGGGGAACCGGACTTAACAAACATTGCAAATTTCTATTACTGCAATTTGCTTTCGAAACGCTTGGAATGGAACGGGTAGAATTCCGCGCTGATAACAATAATGAACGAAGTATCGCTGCCATGAAAAGCATTGGTTGCAAAGTCGAAGGCGTTTTGCGCAGTCACGTGCCAACTGCAAATGCTGATTTGCGCCGTGATTCGATCGTTTTGAGTATCTTAAAAAATGAATGGTTCAATGAAGTAAAAGAAAATCTAAAACAAAAATTATAGATTTCAGTTTTTAGATTAACCATCTTTTAGTAGCAGGTTTTGTTCCTTTCTTAATTTCTCAATTAGTTTTTCAACGTAGGTTTTTATTTTTGGCGGTAACACATTCCAATTAGTATCTTTCTTATAACTTCTGCAATCGTCCAAATCACATTCAACTGCCCTAATTACATATTTTTTGCTTTTATAAATTACAATAATTTTAATACGTCTTATTTCGCCGTTTTCATTTCTTGATCCGTAAATAATGATGGGTTCAATATAACCATCGTTATCGAGATCTTTAATGGTACAATATTTAGTCCAGAACCAAATATCGCTTTCTTTAGGTTCGGTATCTTCAATCAAATCATTAATAGTCCATTTTTCAAGAAAACCGCCATGATCATTCATGCCGCAAATGGCTTGAATTTTAGTATTCAGCGTGTCATTTTTAGAAACAATCTTTTTGTTTTCACATAAAACCAATTCATATACACCCCCTTTATCCCAAAATTCGTATGCTCTGTATATAGAAAAATCACTTAAGCCGGCAAGTTCTCTTTGAATTATTTGTTTTTTATTTAAAATTTGGCTGCCTGTCTTTTGTGAAAAACTAAATGTAGAAAAAGTGAGTAAGAGGAATAAAATAAAAACTTTCATATTATGGAATTGATTTATGGTAAACCAAAGATATTCAAAAGCTATTCATTTTTATATAACCTTAAAAAAATTAATAATGACTAAACATAGCAGAGTTTGTGAAAAACTTCACGAAATTTGCAATTCAAATAAAAGACAACCTATAATATGAAAATAAATCTAAAATCAGGAATTGATAAATTGCTTTTCGGAATGAAGCAAAATGATGTAACAGCTGTTTTGGGCAAACCCGATAAAAATTACAAAGACGAAGACGATAATGTGATTTTCGTTTATAACGCACAAAAAATCAGATTAACCTTTTATCAGGAAGAAGATTTAAAATTGGGATATTTAGTAGCTTCCAGTAATGACTTAGAAGTTTTTGGGTTCAAATTAATAGGGAGAAAAATTACAGATGTAAAAAAAGATCTCGCTACTAAAGGTCTAACCAAGTATAATGAGGAAACGTTTGATACTTTTGAGAATTATTTCAATGAAGAAAATTGGTTTATTCTTCAAACTGAATTCGATGAAGTCGTAAAATTTGAAATTGGCGCAATTATCAATGACAAAGACGAATTTGATTGGAAGTTCCCGGTTAAGAAATAAGATTTATAAAAACAGAACAAATAACAATACAGCCCGACAGGATTTAAAACCTGTCGGGTTTTCTATTTGTCCTATATATAAGTACAAATAGATACCTACTATATTAAGTAGTGTTTTTGTCGTGCAGCGCGAAGCCGAAGCATTTGGAATTTGGGGAGCCTGATCTCGCTGTCCTTCCAATCTTTAGTGCCGAACCCCGGCCCAAAAGGATTTTCCCTTCCATCGGGGCTATGGCTACCAGTCTCTGGAAGAAATTACGGTTTTGAGGAAGAAAAAACGGAGGCATTTCGTCCCGGCGTCTTTACGGGAACCGGAAAAAGCCACAGGAAAAACCA
>JBDTRA010000146.1:0-6055 GCA_039931915.1 Flavobacterium sp.
CGTTATAGCTTTCTTTTTATTCGTCCTGAAAAAAGAGATGCTTTTTGGAGAAGAACCAAACAAAAATAAAACGCCAACCAGGAATGAAATCCATGAAGCCCGCGAATCGGTTAGGTATAAAACATACAACATCAATAAGGCACTTACCAGAAGGAGCAGTTTGACGATGCTGTTCTTTAATTCAAAAAACAGAAATTGATACAATACAATGATAAGGCCCATAACCATATACACACCCAAAAAATTAGGATTGATGAAGGTGCCGACAATCTGGAAATATTCATTTTCGGCATTTACAAAATTCATTTTTTGCAGCAATGCAATAATCGATTCTAAAATACAGCAGGACCAAATAAGTTTTATGCTAAAATTAAAAACGGATTCTGATTTGTTTTTTTTATCAAAACTTAGCTGAAACAAATAAAACAATACTATGTAGCCAGTAAATACCCAAAATTGATCGTAAAGAAACCCGTAAAATGAAAAAAGAAAATAATGTATAACGACATATAAAATAAAAAGCAACATCGTTAAATCAACCGTATGAATTTTGAGTGTTTTATTTTTGAAACCCGTCAGTACTTTAAAAAACAGCCATGCAGAAACCACAGTCACGAAAAACAACTCTTTACCTGTTTTATTAGAATTTAAAACAAATGGATAGGATATAAACGGGAGTGCAAAAACTAATATAATAAAACAAGAATCAATTATTCCGGCAAGATTATCTTTTAAATTTGATATACTGGATTTCATCATTTAGAAGTATTACAGATATTTAGAATTGAAAATATTTTCAAAATTATTTACGAAACCCAGTAGGCGTGAACCCATTCGGATTAGCTCAGGATAAACTTAGTCGAAGGCTTTTACTTCGAAGGGTTTCGACTCCGCTCAGCCTGACACCTCTATTTAGTCACATCAAAATCGACTATTTGCTAATACCACGTTATTAAATTTGTTTTCGGATCAATGGTAAATATTCTTTCGTAAAAGTCAGGTTTCAAAGGGCACATTAAAAACAGTCCGTTTTTTGGTACTCTTTTAAAAGAGATTTTATTGTCATCAGAGGCAATTTGTTCTTCTATAAGCCGCCAGTCACCATCCCAAACCAGGATTCTGTATTTTTCTCCTTTTATAATCTGAAAAGGATTGTTATCCGTGTATTTATTTTTATACTCATTTTCTCTGGACAATGTCGGAGAAAATGAATTTAGCATATCGGGTTTTAAGATCGTTTTTATACCTTTTTTATCCAGCAGAATCGGATATTTTTCAAAAATCATTTTTCCGGATACAACAACACCGGGAAGATAAACAATATCCCGACCCATATTTTTATAAACAGCAATTTTATTGTTTATTTTAGCCCAGTCCAATGCTCTCCACCCACCTCTGTTAAATACATTGATGTAACTTACTTTTGCCGTTATCTGAGGACCAAAAGTATAATTGATAGTACTCACGGCTACATATTCGGCCGTTACATCCAGAATATTTTTATTTTTTAATAAATCGTCGGGAATTTGATTTTCAGGAACTAAAGAAGTCAAATTACCCTTTTGTTCGGAGAAGGTAAATCGAAATACTTTTCCCAGTCGCTTAGAAACGGCATTATAAACATAAGGCAGGTCCTGATTCCCGTTAAAAGGAATATGCACTCCCTTATTATCAATGACGGTGTTCCAGTAATGCCTGTTTGATGATGCAGCATAATGTGGGGTACAATCGAAAGTGGTGGCAACTCCTAAAGATCTCGAAGCAAAAATAGCGACATTGGCCAGATCAGGACAATTGCCTTCACGCCAGAATAATAAATCTGTTGCGCCTAAAAGCGGTTTAGGATCAAAACGTTTTAGCACAAAATCAAAGTGTTTTATATTGGTTATTATGTTAGAACATAATTCTACAGGATCATTTGGGTCAGCCATTCCGGCTGATAATTTTTCGAAGTTCGCCTGATATTCAGGCCTCCAGTCCTGCATGGGTTCACTTAAACTACGGTATGGCAAAATGTACTCGCAAAATGTTTTAAAATCATAGCTCTTGGACCATGGGTTTTCTTTCCATGATTTAAAGGCCATTTCTATATTTTTAATTAACAATTCACTTTTAATGACATCAGTATCCTGAACAATAGTATTTCTGGAAATCATTCCGGTACTGTCTTTTAATTTATTAAACGCGACGGTTGCCTGTTCTATGTCTTTATAATTCGTTACTTTAAAAGAAGTTTCCTTGCCATTTTTATCAAGCCATATATTATCTTCTGCATAATGAATGGGCATATTAGAAACCAAAAAAACAGCGGCTTCGTATTGTTCTTTATCTCCTTTTTTTTGAAAATAGTCCAGAACCTTAGAGAATTCGTAATTAGTTTTTGTTTCTGTTTTTTTAGATTGCGAAAAAACAGCGGCCGAAGATAAACTTACAAGTAAAAAAAGGAATAGTTTTTTTTTTAATAACATATTATTGTATTAGAATTAATTTAAAAATAGATAATTTTTGCTTTGAAATTTAAAGCCCAAAACGAGCTTCAAATTTTGCATAAACCTATACATTACCGAGCGGTTGGTAGGTATTTTTTACCATGTTTTTTCTTCTGAATAATCAGGCTTGTCTAAATATTCTATTACAAATTCACTCATTTTTGGTTTTAATTTTTCATATAAATTTTCATACAATGGATTATTGTACTTATGAATTGCTATAAAGATTTTATCACGGTATAATTCATAAAACCATTGGTCAGGACAATATGATGCATTTAATAATTCTGTTAAAATAGATAAGCTTTCTTTGTTTTTATAACTCGCTACCGCCCTACAATAATATTTAAAATTATAGGTATCACTAAGGTTTTTCTTTTTAATAGTCTCATTGAAATATTTTTTTAGAATAGGGAAATAAATTTGGTTTGGATTTTGTTCTATTGTTTTAAAAATCACACCTTCACAAGGACTTTCGAGACTTTCAAATATTGATTTCAAATATTCCAAATCTTCTTTTTTCTTAAATTTAGATAATGCATAGCAAGCACCAAATTGCACTCCACACCTATAATTTTTTAATTTGGATTTTTGTTTTATTATTGAATAATACTTTTCATTTGGTTTAATATCCTGTATCATCCAATCTGACGTATCTAAATATAAATGCTGCAACAAAACACAATCAACCAAAATATTCTTTTCAGACCTGGTTAGTTTTCGACTGTCTGCTGCTTCTCTAATTAGTAAATCTGAAACCATAAAATCACCAGCAGCATCTTCATAATACCAGTAGGTTACTTTAGCTGTATCATTTAAGTGTTCTAAAAGAATTTTAAAATAATCTTTTTCATTTCTATTGACAATAGTTATATATGCAATTACTCTCAATAATGGGTTATCGCACTCAAGAAGTTTTAGCAATTCTTCTTTAGAACAATTATCTTTTAAATAATTTCTTGCAATGGTGTCTCTTGAAGGAAGCTGTTTTTCTTTTGCCAGTTTTACAAGTTGAATTTGTAATTCGGGTCTGAAGTCAGAGATTTTATTTGGATATGGCTTTTTATCTCCACAACTAAACAATAATAAAAGAATAAATAGGTAAGCTGTTTTTCTCATAATATATCTGTTAACTTTTTTATTACTTCTAATTTATAATATCCAAAATAAAAATAAAACTGGTTCGCGAAACACGAACCAGTTTTACAAGTAAATTTTATTTTTTATTTATTTTTATAGATGCACTATCTGCATTTTTGTTTTTCTCTCTTAACTTCTTATATTCTATTAATAAGGAATCTCGCTCTTTTAAGCTTTCAGGATTAATTCTAAATGGTCCAATAACTCTATAAAGTGTAAATATTTTAGCTCCCTTTTCGTCTCCAATAACTATCGAGTCATTCGAAAAACTAATAATTTTGGATTTGTTTCCTCGTATGTTTATAATACTGTCATTAATTAACTTCCAGGTATTGGAAATACCATGATCATCTTCTACAATATCTGTTGCTCTAATATTTCTTTGGTCATCTATATCTACGTTATATGTCTCACACCTACCATCAACAGAAAAACTAAATGAATTAATATAAAAAGGCCTACTATCGTTAGGGTCAGAAATATTCCAAAATTTTATGCTATCGTTGGTTAAAACATGCGAAAAATCATTTTCTTGCTTTGCATTAGAACAAGATAGATTAATTAACAAAGTAAATAAAGCTAAAATTTTAATCTGTTGTAAGTTCAAGTTTTTCATATTTAAAAACATCTATTGTTTTTGCGAGCTTCCTAATAAATTTATCATACAACAAATTTTTGCCTTTTCCATTTGTCTTTTTTTTAGAGATTATATTTTCCCTCTGATAAAATATGCTGTAGATTTTTAAATATTCAAACTATAAGAATAGCAATCAATCCTATATACTTGTGTGTTGATTTTAAGTTCATTATGATTTTTCGCTTTATTTTCAATTTTATAAATTCTTCCGTTCTTTTTATCAAGAAAGTATTGAAATCTCCTCAAAGGCACATTAGATTCTTTTGATATTTGATCAAAAATTTTATTTGTCCTTTTTATACAATCATCTGATTCTTCTATTTTATATTTATCAACTCTATGAGTCCAGTAAACATTATTTTTTAAAGAATTCGATTTAGTTTCAATAATATCTTCTGCATGTAAAACCGAGACCATTAACTCATTAATTATTAAGTCAAATTCGCTTGGTGTAATATTTAAGACTGTTATTAGTTTTGAAAATTCTTTATCAAAAGTAGAATTAGTTTTAGGGAAAAGTTTAGTATCATTCTTAAAATCCCAAAAATCAACATACATATTTGAAAAGAAAGGAATAGTATAGAACTTATTCTTTTTTTCAAAAACTAACACCTCATCGTATACTTTATTATCATTATTATTGCGTAATAAGGTAATAGACAATGAATCTAAATCAATCTTTTTAACTAATGTTAAATTTTTATTGATCATAGGAAATTTTGTCAACACAGAAGAAATGCTTTCTTTTTCAGTGTCAAAACTAGATTCCTTCTTTTCTTTACAAGAAACCATCAAAATAATTAAAGTCAATATTAAAGCAATATTTTTCGTGATATTATCCATAAGTATGTAATTTTTATAAATTATTCTATTTAAAACCTATTAGAATTTAATTCGTAATGCTATACTAAAAACAGTATTTAGTCTGTTTTTTCTTTAAGCAATTCATAAGTAAATCCGTTATATTTTTCTACTCCATTAATTGTTGTCTTAAAGCTAAGACCTGCATAGCTTCCTGAATAAAATACATTAGACATTACAATTCCCCCTAGATTTTGAGTATTATATTTAGTAACAGCTTCCAAGATTCCGGCATCATTCATTCCAACTTCGTGAGCTGTAGCGGCATTCAAGACTCTATTCATATATTCATTTGCATTACTGATTTTTATATCTTCTGTTGTATTTTTAAAATCTGGGCTTGAAGCTTGCAATAAATAAATTGCAAAATGATCCTTAAATTGATAATTACTCCTTAAAGATATAGGTTCTTTAAAATGACCTATTTCATGATCTAAAGTAGATTTTAAATTGTTTACATTATCAAAAAAGACTTTTTCAAAAGAACTTTTTCTTACAGTCAAGACACCATTAGCATAAAAAGCAACGCCTTTTCCTTCTCTGTTAGTAACGACAACAGTACCATAAAATCCTTTTGATTTAGCATACAAAGCTACTATTTTTCCTAACGTATTTAATGAAGATTTGGAACGATCTAACTCTGAAGGTTTTCTTAAAACACCATCAATCTCAAGTTGTAATAAATTGCCATCAGCTCCTTGTTTACCCGATACAGCTCCCGATGCTGTGAAAATATTATTTTTCCCTTCTGGAAAATTATTCGGAGGGATGCCATCAGATGTGCCTACGATAATTGATGCTTCACCAGTCATATAATCCTTTAAAAGATTTGCAGCCTGCCCATTCTGATCAGTTGGCAGCCCACTAGCAACCTTACTTATCACATTACCAATAAATTGTATCCTTCCGTTTGGGGCATCAGGAATAA
>JBDTRA010000147.1:0-5893 GCA_039931915.1 Flavobacterium sp.
GAGGTAAATTAAGTAAAGATAATCGGCTTTAGCCGAAAAGCACTGAAGTTTAATTTGGCTAAAGCCCTTTGCTGTACTTAAATTATAATCTCCAGCTGAAGCTGGAGGCAATTCAAAACTTTCTTTGTAATAATCGAACCCATGTTTATAATAAATATCAGATCAAAATGTCTTTATATTTCTGAAAATCATTGTCATCCTGAGTCCATTCGGCTTCGCTCAGGATAAACTTAGTCGAAGGCTTTTTACTTCGAAAGGGCTTCGACTAAGTTTATCCTGAGCGAAGCCGAATGGACTCAGCCTGACACCTATTTTGAATATACTAAGCGTTAATAAATATTATTTTAAACTCCGCTAAAAACAGAAAATCCTCCGTCCAGCGTTATTTTTGATCCTGTAACAAATTTTGAAGCATCACTTAATAACCAGACTAAAGCTCCTATCAATTCTTCGGGATCTCCAAAACGATTAAAGGGAGTATTTTGAATGATCAGATTCCCTCTTTCGGTCAGACTTCCGTCTGTGTTTGTCAAAAGTGCCCTGTTTTGTTCTGTTAGGAAAAAGCCCGGTACAATAGCGTTTATTCTTATTTTGTCACCAAATCTATTTGCTAATTCAACGGCAAACCATTTCGTATACGAATCAATAGCTGATTTTGCCAGACTATATCCCAATACTCTTGTTACAGCATGATCTGACGAAACTGACGAAATATTTACGATGCTTCCGGTGCCTGAATTTTTTATGGCTTCGCCAAAAATTTGCGTCGGTAAAATAGTTCCAAACAAATTCAGGTTCATCACTTGCTGCAATGCCGGCATATTCAATTGAAAAATATCCTGTCCCGGCTGAATTACTGCATCGGGCATATTTCCACCGGCAGCATTCACCAAGCCGTCTATTTTGCCATATTTATTCAGTATTATTTCACGGGCATCTATAAGATCCTGCTCATTTGTTACATCTGCAATTAATGCAACGGCTTCACCACCCTGATTTATAATTGAGGCTGCTCTTTCATTGGCAACTTTTTCATTTCTGCCTAATACACCTACAATCCCGCCAGCATTCGCAATGCCATTGATAAAAGCTTCTCCTAATATTCCCGTAGCTCCGGTTACTACTATTACTTTTCCTTTTAATGAAAAATCGTTTTTCACATTCTTGTATTTAAAATTTTAATAAATAAGTTTTTTCAAATTTAAAATTACCAAAACACAGTATACAACGCTACCAATATTCCGCAAATAATAAATGACCCGATAATGAACTCTGAGGATACTTTAAACATTGATTTATCTACCTCAATTTTATGCGCTTCATGCTGCTCTTTAGGTTCAGGTTTTAAGAGACTAATTGCCACCATTAAAAATACTATTATAAAGAAAGCAATGGTCATTCTGTCTAAAAAAGGATAATCAGGAAAAGCACCGTTGGTCCACATCGGCAGGAACTTTAGTACTGCAGCAATAGGTACTGTCAATAATGCGCCGGCAAGACCTGCTGAAGCTGTTGTCTTTTTCCAGAACATTCCCAATAAAAAGATGGCAAGAACTCCCGGCGAAAAGAAGCCTACATATTCTTGTATGAACTGATAGGCCTGATCTAATGATTTTAATGCCGGGGCTACAAGAGCTGCAATGAACATCGCAACTACGACACACCATCTTCCGGTAAGGACCAATTTTCTCTCGGAAGCTTCTTTGTTAAAATATTTTTTATAAATGTCTAAAGAAAAAATTGTGGAAATACTGTTGGCTTTACCTGCCAAAGAAGCTACAATTGCTGCTGTTAAAGCTGCAAGGGCTACTCCTTTTAATCCGGATGGCAACAAATTCATCAAGGTTGGATAAGCCTGATCCGGTTTTAAAACTCCCGTAGCATCGACCATTTCGTGTTGAAACATTCCGTTTTGATGCATTACGTACATTGCAATACCCGGTAAAACGGCAATGATAGGAACTAATAGTTTTAAAAAAGCAGCAAACAAAATACCTTTACGGGCTGTTTTTAAATCAGCACCCAAAGCTCTTTGAACAATGTACTGATTACAACCCCAATAGGCCAGATTATTGATAAGCATTCCACCTATTAGCACAGACATTCCAGGCAATTCAGCATAATGAATGTTCGATTTATCAAGGATCATATGCAAATGACCCGGAGCTTCATCTTTTAAGACAGCAAGTCCTTTAAGAATATCTTTTCCAAATCCAAACTGCTCCGACAATAAGGTAAGTGATAAGTAAGTCGTAACCAAACCTCCCAGAATCAATACTATAACCTGAAACATATCAGTATATCCGATTACTTTCATTCCTCCTAAAGTAACTATAATGGAAAACAAACTCAATCCGATTACACAAAATTGAAAGCTGATGGGCGCGATAGATGAAATAGCCAGAGCCCCTAAATAAATAATAGAAGTAAGATTTACAAATACATATATCAGTAACCAAATTATTGCCATTATGGTACTCACGGTACCATTATATCTTTTTGCCAAAAATTGTGGCATCGTAAATATCCTGTTTTTTAGATAGACCGGTAAAATAAATATGGCCACTACAATTAATGTGGCGGCAGCCATCCACTCATAAGAAGCAATAGCCAATCCGATTGCAAAACCTGAACCACTCATCCCGATAAAATGCTCTGCCGAAATATTAGAAGCTATCAATGATGCGCCAATGGCCCACCAGGTAAGCGAACCTTCGGCTAAAAAGTATTCGTTAGAACTAGTCGTTGCATTTTTCTTACTTCTGTAAATATACATTCCGTAGGATGTCACGATGACAAAATAAATAAGAAAAACAATGTAATCTGCGGTTTGTAAGGTGTTCATAATTAGGTTGGTTTATTTTTGGTTGATAGTTGGTTGTTGTTAGTTTTTGGTTTTTGCTGTTGTCAGACTTTTAAAAACCATTTTTTCTTGTACAGAAAATAAAGCAAAACGAGTTGTACAAACGTTACTGATAAAGTTGTAAATACCGGCTGCCAAATAAGTGGGGAAAATTTAATAATTCCTCCAAATACGTATTCTGCTGTATGTCCAAAATTTACCAGCCCCTCGGATGCCATATAAATTAAAATAGAATTTGAACCAATTAATAGTAGTGGAAATGCCCATTTATGATAACCCAATACATCAATCATCAGATAAAAAAAGGTAAAAAACAAAATGCTAAATCCACCTACATAACACACAAAAGAGCTTGACCACAAATGTTTATTGATAGGAAAATCATAGCTCCAAAACATTGCTATGACTATCAAAACAATAGCTGAAACAACCATTATTAGCAGTTTTTTACCTGTTGAAAAATTAGCCTTAGTCTTTAAAAATGTACCCAAAAACATCCCCAGCAATGCTGTAGCAACAGCTGGTATTGTTGAAAGCAAACCTTCGGGATCATATACTTTGCTGTGTAATCTTCCCGGCAGAAACATTCTGTCAAGATATCCTTCCAGTGAACCTTCTTTGGTTAAAACGCCTGCTCCAAAACCAGGAACCGGTATCAGCTTCATGGCTAAATAATAGCCAGCCAAAATACCTATAAACCAAATAATCTGTTTTTTTAAATCAAAATTTAAATAGATCATCCCTGCAAAAAACCAGGCAAGTCCAATACGCCCCAAAACACTGGCAAAACGAGTCTGTTCATACCCATCGAAACGTAATAATCCATTTACTATAAATCCCAGAAAGATTAAAATACAGGTCCTTTTTAACATGGACAGGTATATTTTTTTCTTTTCTCTGGCTGGCAATTCCATTGGCGTATTCACACCTGCAATACTCATTTTCTTGTCGAAAGAATATGGCATCGAAACCCCGGCAACAAATAGAAATATTGGAAATATCATATCATAAAAGGTAATCCCCTCCCACTCTGTATGATGCAATTGCGATGACATCCATACAAAAACAGGAATTGGAGCGGCTTTTGCCAGAGCATGTATGATATGTTCTCCGCTCATAATCCAAAACATAACAAACCCTCTCAGCGCGTCTAAAGAAACTAATCTTCCATTTGTAATAGTTTTACTCATATTGTACTTATTTAAAAGCATATTTCAATTAAGGAAAGGGCTTCGACTCCGCTCAGCCTGACACCTGTTTTGAATTGCACCCAACTTGTTTAAAAGCAACAAAAGGGTAAATTTTGTCGCTTTTAATTGTTATCTAATTTCTTTATTCGATTGGTTTTATGACAAATCCGTAGCTGTATTCATTTTGTTTCAATAAATATTGTTCATGTGGATATTCTCCCCAGCTATTATCTCCTCCTAATCCGCGCTGGGTTAAATCAACACAAACCACGACCTCATTTCTGGGTGTAATATCGCTCAGGTGCATGTTCTTTTTTGATAATCCCGGATCAAAATCGGCAGGATAATTATTTAAAGTGCTCATACCTAAAGGCTGTAGTCCTTTTATTTCAAACCCTTTGCCATTACTGTTTGAAAGTTTAAACCAACGAATATCAGTTTTATATCCGTTTTCCTGCGGACGTGTATAAGGCACATATTGATCTGCTACTTTACTTTGATAAATTCCTTTAAGGGATGATGTGTTTCGGTCGGGATAATTTTCTAATGGTCCCCTTCCATAATAATCAAGATTTTCCAGCGTATTTTTAAGAGAGAAAATCATTCCGAAACGAGGCATATCAGGTAATGGGTTATTGCCTTTTTTGTATGACGGCTGTATTTCTAAAGCCCCATCATTACTCAGTGAATATTTGATTGTATATTCAGAAAAAACATCATTGAGCTTCAATTTTGCAACAATACCGGTTTTTCCGTTTTCCTCAACTACCTGAATAGTTTCTAAAGTGCAATTTTTACCAGCTGTTCGCCATATATTGTTTCTTACAGGCATTTTATTTCCAAAATCATTATCTGTTGGCGCTCTCCAAAAATTAGGCTCCGGATATTGTTTAAAATATTCCTCCCCTTTTAAACTGTAATAGGAAATTAACCCGGTCATTTTACTAATCTTAACGACAACATCTGCTGCTGTCAAAACAAATTCATTTTTTTCTTCTTTAACCTTTGAAAATGAAGCCGTTTGTTGCGTTTTAGCAAAATAGTTTCCGTTTTCGATAACAAATTGTTCTCTGGCGATTTCAAAGTTTTGAGGTAATAATTCCGAACCTGTTTTGGTGTATGCAAAAACATTCAATAAATATTCTGTTCCCGGTTTTGATTCCAGATTAGGCAAATTAATTTTAAATTGTTTTTGTGATTTCGGATCTAATGCAACATCAATTGTACCTTCTTTTATGCTCTTCCCGTTTTCTAAAACCTGGTATTTGAAATTATAATTATTAAGATTGGTAAATCCAAAATCGTTAATAATTTCAATTACGCCATTTTTAATATCTACAGCTTGAAATAAAATATCCTGATATACTTTTTTTACTTCAAATGCTCCCGGATGCGGTGTCCGGTCTGGCCAGACCAAACCGTTATGACAGAAGTTCTCGTCATTTGTATAGTTTTGGCTTCCCATATCACCTCCATACGCCCAATATTTGCGGCCTGCCTCATCTTTTGTTTCGAATCCCTGATCTACCCAATCCCAAATAAAACCGCCCTGCATGTTTTTGCTGCTTCGAATAATATCCCAATATTCTTGAAAATTTCCGTTACTGTTACCCATCGCATGCGAATACTCACACATGATATACGGGCGGGCAACTTCTTTACGGGCCGCATATTCTTTCATGTATGCAATTGTTGGATACATTGGACAGACAATATCTGTATTCTCATTTTCTTTTGCCTGCTCAAATTGAACCAATCGGGTGTTGTCTCTCTTTTTTATCCATTTGTAAGCTTCATGAAAAACAGGCCCGTTGGCACATTCATTTCCTAATGACCAAAG
>JBDTRA010000148.1:0-5707 GCA_039931915.1 Flavobacterium sp.
TGCGGTAGGTTCTTATACAATGATAGACTCAAAACCATTATTTGGGTATTATGAGTTTGAATTAGTAGAAAAAAAAACAATAAAAGAATTTCTTCAGAAAACCAGAGAAGAAGTTCAAACCGTTTATAAATACATTACCTATGCTGAGGAGCATTCTATTTTCTCTAATCCTCATGCAAATTATATTCCTTTTCAGTTTAATTACGGAATCTCTCAAGAAAATAAGGATGTCGCTTTTAGTTTCTTATTTCATGTTGAAAAAAAGCCAAATAACAACTTAGAAATTTCACTCCGATATTCAAAAAAAATTGTTGACAGTGTAATTGCTTCCCACTTTTTAATAAGATTTAAAAATTGGTTAATAACATTAAAAAACAACATAGATGTTCCTGTTTTTGAGCTTCCAATAATTTCAGACTTAGAAAAAGATACACTTTTAAATAAATTCAACTTTAAAAATTTTGATTTTACCAATGAATTTTCTCTCGCAGAAATTCTTCCTAAACAAGCGAACAAAACTCCTTTATACAATGCTGTTGTATATAAAGAAACAGTTTTAAGCTTTTCTGAACTGAATGAAAAAGTCAATCAGTTTTCTGATTATCTTAAAAACAGGCACGCAATATTAAAAGGTGATTTTGTTGGAATAAAGATTGAAAGAAGTGAAAAGTTGATGATAGCAATTCTTGGCGTTTTAAAATCGGGCGGAGTTTATGTTCCCATCGATATAAATTATCCAAAAGACAGAATAGACTATATCGAAAAAGACAGTAATTGCAAATTAGTAATTAATGCTGATGTTTATAACCTTTTTCTGGATAACCAAACAGCATATTCTAAAGAAAATATAACAATAAGCAGAGCCGCAAATGATCCTGCTTATATCATCTATACTTCTGGCACGACAGGCCAGCCAAAAGGTGTTGTTATTACCCATAAAAATGCAGCAGCCTTAATCAATTGGGCCCAGCAGGAATTTGACAGTACGGTTTTTGATGTAGTTTTAGCCGCAACTTCCCATTGTTTTGATCTCTCGGTTTTTGAGATGTTTTATACGCTTTCTGTGGGTAAAACAGTAAAAATATTAGATAATGCTTTAGAAATTGAAGCTGAATTACCAAAAAATAAAAGAATTTTATTAAATACAGTGCCTTCAAGTATTAGGCATATTCTGGAAAACGGATCTTCTCTTGATAATGTTACAGTAATAAATCTTGCCGGAGAACCTTTTCCTGTAGATATTGCTAAAAAATTAGTACTAAGCAATGCTGAGATAAGAAATTTATATGGTCCATCTGAAGATACAACATACAGTACTTGTTACTTTCTTTCCCGTGAAAATATTTATAACAATGCAATTCCTATTGGTAAACCAATAGACAATACAATAGCTTATATTTTAGATCATAATTTACAGTTGGTTCCTGAAGGAGTTATTGGAAAATTATATTTATCCGGAGACGGAGTTGCAGACGGTTATCTTAATCAACCCATTTTAACAGAGGCTAAATTCATTAATAATCCTTTTGTAAAAGGGTTAAAAATGTATGACACAGGCGATTTGGCGAAATGGATGCCAGATGGAAATCTTGCCTTTTTTGGAAGAAAAGATCATCAGATAAAACTTAGGGGATATCGTATTGAACTTTCAGAAATAGAAAATGCTATTCTTTCTTTTTCTCAGGATATAAAACAAGCAGTTGTTGCAGTTAAGAAAAAAAATAACGACGATGTTTTAGCCGCTTATTATACAGAAACCACAGCAGAGGAGAAAACAGGATTAAGGAATTATCTTGAGAAACAGCTTCCGGGGTATATGGTGCCTTCTTATTTTATAAAAGTGGACGCGGTTCCTTTAACTCCAAACGGAAAAGTTGATAAAGACGCGCTTCCGGAAATAACAAATACGCTTACTGCTAAAAAACAATATACAGCACCCGCTGATGATTTAGAGAAAACGCTGGCAGAAATATGGGAACAAACTCTTGGAATTTATCCTATAGGTGTAAATGATCAATTTTTTGAATTAGGTGGTCATAGTTTAATGATTTCGCAAATTATAAACCTAATCTATAAAAAACTCCAAAAGAGTGTTCCCTATAAAGTGTTTTACACGAATCCAACAATTAAAGATCTAAAAAAAGCATTAAAAAACCAGTCGTATTTACCAATCCTGCAAGCTAAATTTAAAAATAGTTATCCGCTAACGGGGTCACAAAACAGGTTATGGATTTTAAGTCAGCTAGAAGGTGGTTCTTTAGCCTATAATATGCCATTTGTCGTAAAACTAACCGGAAATATTGATACTTATAAATTTGAAGAATCATTCAAATTATTAATTAAAAGGCATGAAATTCTAAGAACTTATTTTAAACCAAATGAAGCCGGAGAAATAAATCAGTTTATTCAATCTGCGGCCTCTTTTGATTTTACTGTAAAACAAGAAGATTTTTCATTAATAAAAAATAATGAAGAATACTTAAAAAGATATTTTAACGAACAAAGCAACATCGCTTTTGATCTTGAAAAAGCACCTCTTATCAGGGCAATTTTAATAAAAGCTAAAAAAGAGGAGTTTTTGTTTTTCTTGTCCATGCACCATATTATTGGTGATGGATGGTCTATGGAATTATTAGTTTCAGAAGTTGTAACGATTTATAACGCATTGATTGAAGGAACGCCAATTGCTTTACCGGATCTTACCATACAATATAAAGATTATACGGAATGGCTCAGCCAAGAAAAAAATCTGGAAGCAAATCTGGAATCTGAAAAATTCTGGTTACAGCAATTTGAAGGCGAAATACCGGTTTTTGATTTACCAGCTTTTAAAAAGCGCCCGTTAGTTCAAACCTATAACGGAGAAACAATTGTTCACCAATTTTCTGCGGATTTCCTGAATAAGCTTAAAACATTTTCTACAGAAAATGAAGCAACCCTTTTTATGACCTTAATGAGCGGGATAAAAAGTTTATTGTATAAATATAAGGATCAGCAGGATATTATTGTAGGAACGCCAATCGCCGGAAGAGATCATCCGGATCTGGAAAATCAGATAGGATTGTATTTGAATACTATTGCTATCAGAACTCATTTTAAGGAAAAAAATAGCTTTTTAGAAATAGTAAAACAAGAAAAAGAGACTTTGCTGCAAGCCTATGAACATCAAAATTATCCGTTTTATAATTTAATAGACAAACTAAATTTAAAAAGAGACAGATCCAGATCAGCCCTTTTTGATGTAATGGTTATTTTGCAAAATCAGCGACAATTAAAAAACCTGGTAAATCAGCAAGAATTATCAGAACTAAAAATAGAAAATTATCCGTTTAACAGTAACGCGGCACAGTTTGATATCAGTTATGCCTTTACAGAAAGCAATGACGGATTATCCCTTAGTATTCAGTATAATACAGATATTTATGATGCTTTTTTAATCGAAAGAATGTTTGCTCATTTTGAGATTTTAATGACAGAAGCCATCAAATCTCCATCTCAGGATATCGCAGAAATTGTTTACATAACAGCAGAAGAAAATAAACTGGTTACAGAAAAGTTTAACGATACAAAAGCAAATTATCCTGCAAAGAAAACATTGGTAGATTTAGTTGAAGAACAGGCAGCTATAACTCCAAATCAGCTTGCAATTGTATTCGAAAACCAAAAATTAACGTATCAGGAACTCAACGAACAAGCGAACCGACTGGCTCATTACTTAAGAAATAATTATAAAATAGAGCCTAATAATTTGGTAGCAATCAAGTTAGACAGAAGCGAAAGAATCATTGTGGTTATACTGGCCATATTAAAATCAGGAGGTGCATATGTTCCTATTGATACTAATTATCCGCAGGACAGAATAGCCTATATAGAAAATGACAGCAAGGCGAAAATGCTTATAGACAGTTCTTTTTTAATGAATTATGATGCGGTGGCAAATAATTTTAGCCCGTTAAATTTATCGCCAATACATCATGAAACAGATTTAGCATACATTATTTACACCTCTGGAACCACAGGAAATCCAAAAGGTGTAATGATTGAACATAAAAATGCTGTTGAGTTAATTCATTGGTCAAAAACAGAATATGACCTTAATAAATTCGATGTTGTCTATGCAGTTACGTCGTATTGTTTTGACTTATCTGTTTATGAATTTTTCTTTACGTTAAGTATAGGGAAAACTTTGCGGGTGCTTAAAAATGCTTTAGAAATAGATACTTATGCCAACACTGATAAAAATATACTATTAAACACCGTTCCTTCTGTAGTTAGAAAATTGCTTACAGATAAAGTTTCTTTAGAAAACATAAAAATCATCAATTTGGCAGGAGAAATTTTGTCACCGGATATAATTAATCAGTTACCAATAACAGCATTAGAAGTTAGAAATCTTTACGGACCATCAGAAGATACGACGTATAGCACTTGCTATCGTGTTGATTCAAAAAACGAGAAATCGATTTCAATAGGACGTCCCATATCAAATACACAAGTATGGATTCTTAATGAATTTTTGTCACCGGTTCCTGTGGGGATTTTAGGAAATATTTACATATCCGGAAACGGACTTGCCCGCGGCTATCTCAATAAACCGGAATTAACTGCTGAAAAATTTATCGACAATCCTTTTATTTCAGGAGAAAAAATGTACGATACCGGCGATTTAGGATATTGGTTGCCTGATGGAAATATAGAATTTGCCAAAAGACGAGACGATCAGGTTAAAATTCGCGGGTTTAGAATAGAGTTGGCAGAAATCGAAACGGTTATTGCTGCTTATTCTGAATTGATCAATGATGTAGCTGTCCTGGTACAGGAAGATAAAGAAGAAAAAGTAATTGTTGCTTATTATGTAGCCAATGGCGAAATAGAAAAATCTGCGATAAGAAATTATCTAGGAAGCAAACTTCCGGAGTATATGATTCCTAATTATTATATGGAATTAGATGCTTTTCCTTTAACTCCAAATGGAAAATTAAATAAAAAAGCATTCCCTGGAATAACTGAAAAAGATGTCATACACAAGGAATATGTAAGTCCAAAAAATCAAATAGAAGAACAATTGGTTGAAATATGGCAAGAAGTTCTGGGAGTCAATAAAATAGGTATTACCGATGATTTTTTTCAATTAGGAGGACATAGTTTAAAAGCTATGGAATTACTATCGATCATTCACAAAAGATTCGATTTAACGATAAAACTGGATGCGCTTTTTACAACGCCAACCATAGAAAATTTGGCCATTACGATAGAAAACACAAAATGGCTTCAGGAAGTAGATGATGATCAATCCATAAACCAATTAATTATTTAATCTAATGGAAACAATCGCATTACTTAAAGAATTAAGAGCAAATGGTATTGCTTTAAAAATAGTTGATGATCAATTGAAGGTATCGCTATTAAAAGAAAATATTGGAGCAGAAATCATTGAAAAGATAAAAAGCAATAAATATCAAATCATTGATTATCTAAAATCTCTTGAAACGACTAAATTTAAAGAAATCCCTAAAGTTAAGGAGGCACTGAGTTATCCGGTGGCGAATGCTCAGTTTAGAATATGGTTTGAATCTCAGTCTGCAAATGCATCGAGAGCATATCATATTCCGTTTGAATTAAAACTAGAAGGAGATTATAACAAAGATATTTTAGAGCAGGCTTTATTATATGTTATTGACCGGCACGAAATATTGAGAACGGTATT
>JBDTRA010000149.1:0-5464 GCA_039931915.1 Flavobacterium sp.
CTCATAATACCCAAATAATGGTTTTGAGTCTATCATTGTATAAGAACCTACCGCAGTAGCATCTTCAAAGTACCGCTGAAGAAGCATATTATACAATGCAATCAGGATTGTAAATTCTGCAATGGTGTTCCCGGCTGTTAAAGTATAAAAATAAGAAAGCTCACAAGCATCAATATCAATGTGATCCATAGTAGAAATTTCAGAATAATTTTCTGTCTGCTCAACAATTTTACCTGTTTTTTTATGCCAATATTCTTTAGCAATTTTCTGATTTATGTGATGCATTGTTTGGTATTTTATTTTTGTAAATAAATAGCAGCTGTTACAATTATTTGTAAAGAATATTAAATCAAACTTTTCGATAATCTAAAGGTTTGTTTTTTTTGTGGTTAATTAAACTATATATATTCTATAAAATTTATAGAGATATTTTTCTTAACTCTTCACAAAAAACCTTCATAACTATTGATTTTCAGTATGATCATAACATTTTTCCATTATTACTGTTTTATCTAACAGGGCTTGCTACAATATCTAAAACGAAAATAACAGGAATACCCTACTAAAAATTACGGGTTTTTAGCATAAAATTTACGGTTTTTAATTAGAAAAAAAGGAATAACGATTAGAGGTAAAAAAGAAAATTCTGCATATGCATTTTATGTAATACATATGCAGAATTTCCGTATGAGTACGTAATAGCAACAGTCCGGTTTTATTTTAGGAAAAGAAAAACAAAAGAAATTCTAGAGTGTTTCGGTCAATGAATAAAGATTAAATATAACTTCAATTTTTGTTCCCTCATTAGGTAATGATATAATATTGAATTTTCCGTTTAAGGAAGTTGCCCTATCTCTCATATTATTTATTCCGATACCATTTTTTTTGCTTTTGAGATCGAATCCCACACCATCGTCAACGATAGTAAGTTTTAATATATTGTTTTTTTTCTTATGAATTTCTACCTCACAATTTTTTGCGTTAGCATGTTTATTAATATTTAAAACTGCTTCCTGAATTATTCGGTATAAATTTATTTTATAAATAATTTGTGTATTTCTCCAATCAATATTACCACTATCCAAATAAACAAATTTGGTTTTGGTAATTCCTTTTTGGTTCTCAATTAAGGTAGACAATAAAATATTAAAATCGCTTTGCTCTAAAAACGAACTGTTTATTAATCCGTGAGAAATGGTACGTATTTCGTTTTCAATATTTTGCAATTCAGAAATATAGTTCTTTCTTTTTTCTATTATTTCTTCATTGGTATGCGCATTAAAAAATCCGAGGTTCATTCGAACACTGTAAATTTTATTCATTATACCATCATGCAGTTCTTTTGCGATTTTTGTTTTTTCGTCTTCTTTTGCAGTAAATATTTTTTCATGCTGATCTGTCAGTAATTGGTATATTTCTTCATTTGCCTGCTGTTCTTTTTTAAAGAACTTCAGCTCTTGATTTTTATATTTAAAATACCTTAAAACGATAATTACTAATAAACCCAGAATTAATATAACTGATATAATCAAAATATAAAAATTTGTTTTAGTTAAAACTTTATTCTCATCCTCAATTCTCGATGTTTCATATTCAATTCTCGAATATTTATCATGCGCATTTCTCTGAACAGTATTAATACTATCACTGAGCTTAATATATTCATTGGTAAAAAAGAGGCTGTTTTTTTTATCAATTTTATAAAGCAGCCTTAAAGTTGTCAAAATTTCGTTGCTGCTTTTAATTTTGATTGCCAGATGATTTGCTTCATTTAATACCTTAATCGAATTTACAGTATCATTCTGAGACAAATAATATTCACCAATATGTATTTTTTTATAAATAACGTCTGGTTCTAAACCTATACTATCGACTATTTTTAAAGATTCAAATAACATCGGACCAACATCTTTATAGTCTTTATTTTTCATCTTCGAATATGCCAGATTACTCAAAACATTAGCATACAATCGCGGCCATCCTTTTTTTAGTTTTTTGGTTAATAAAGGCTGTAGCCTTCGTATTGATTTAGAATATTCTCCTTGTAAATCATATAGGTTACAAACATTTATAATAGATGTAATATTATAATTATTTATTTTATCATTTTCCTCACCTCCCATTTTACCCAAAACCTCTAAGGCCATATTATGGTACTTTAAGGCTTCTTTATACTGAATTAACTTTTCCAAACAATTGCCCATTAAAGTGCTGCATGAATAAATTAACTCATAGTCTTTAGAGTTTTTTAAATTTTGTAAGGCTTTCGAAATTTCAACATTACATTCTATATAATTACCATCATAAAATAACACGTAACCTTTATTAAACAGCATTCTTGCAACATTATCATTGTCATGCAGCTTAATATAAATTTTTTCTGCCTGCAAATAATAACTGTAAGCACTGTCTTTTTTGGTATTTTCATAACAATCGCCTATAAAATAACAGGCTTTAGCGATGCTGACACTATCATGGACTAATTTTGATAATTCTAATGCTTTTAAACTTACCTCTAGAGATTTTTTTGAATTATTGATATAATAATATTCAGATGCGATCTTTAGATAAGTATTTCTTATCCACAAATCATTTCTTTTAGCTTTTAATAGAAATACTGTAGAATCTAAATATTTTTCTTTCTCATTACTTTTTAGGTTATCGATATAACTCTTATCAAACAAAACAGTTGAATTGTTTTCAGCATTGAAAGGATTACTTTTTTTACACGATACAAAAAAGATAAAAAGAAGAAAAAATGGTATTTGTTTTAAAAAATTCAATGTTATATTTGTTTTTTACTTCAAATATAACATTTTGAACTAAACCAAAATCGCTATAATCAGCTATTAGTGTCTTGGTGGTTTTGGATTACTTGGATCTCCCTGACTTTCGTCATCCAATGCCTGAACATTTACTTTTGTAGAATCAATTGTCTGTATAGATAATTCGACTTGATTTTTAAGCTTTAAATTAGCATTTTCTTCACTCTCCATTTCATCATTTGTGCATGATACAAAAAGTAAGGACGTAAACACTGATGTGATAAAAAAGAACCCGATTTTGTGCAGTTTATTTTTCATAGAATATTAATTTATAGTTATTGTCAAATAAATTGTAAAAAAAAAGCTTTGATTTATTTAAATTGTACGGGTTTTCCGTAATATTTTAATTAGATTTGATATAAATTGTATATACATTATGAATTTAAATATTTTAATAGTTGATGACCACCCAATGACGGTTGACAGTTACATCAATCTATTATCAAACAGCGATTTAGACAACAAAGATTTGCATTTTATAAAAGGTTATAATTGTGAGGAAGCATATGATAAGATAAAATTGTATGAGAAACAGAACACTCCCATACATTTTGCTTTGCTGGATATAAGTATACCTCCTTACAAAGAATTAAATATTAACAATGGGGTAGATTTAGCGCAGCTTTTGAGAAAAAAATTTAGTTCCTGCAAAGTCATATTGCTCACTATGCATAGTGAAGCTTTAACTGTTGATAAAATAATTAAAAAGATAAAGCCAGAAGGATTTATCTCAAAAAGCGATATCAATTTTGAGTTGTTTCCTGTTATATGCAAAAAAGTTTTAAGAGGAGAATATTTTAAAAGTCCGACCATTATAGAATCGCAGAGAGAATTATTTAAAAAAAATATAAATTGGGACACTCATGACAGTCAAATTTTAATATTACTTTCAGAAGGGGTAAAAACAGTTAATCTGCCCAATTATATTCCCCTTTCGATGAGTGCAATCGAAAAACGCAAAGCCAATATAAAGGATCAGCTTTTGGAAGGAAAAGGTGGAGATAAAGACCTCATAGATAAGGCGAAAAAATTAGGATTAATTTAATTAAACAAATATAACAATAGATGAAAACAAGAAATTTCTTATATCCGATTGCAGCGTTTCTTTTTTTTGTTAACAGCAATGCACAAGAAAAAGATTTAATAAAAAAAACTATCGACACTTATTTTGATGGCTGGATGACAGGTGATACCTTAAAACTGGGAAAAGCTATGCATAAATCCTGCAGCTTAAAAATAATTAAGGACAACAACGTGCAGGTAATAGATCGAAAAACTTATTTAAGCAGATTTAAACTCCATGAAAAACCAGCAAATACTGAAGGTAAAATAATTGATATAAATATTACAAAAAATATTGCGTCTGCCAAATGTGAAATACAAACTCCAGAAAGATTGTTTATCGATTATTTTAATATGATGAAATTAAATGATGAATGGTATATCGTAGATAAAATCTCAACTAATTTCGAAAAAAAATGAGTTTGAATTTACTATTTTATAAACAAAAATATAACTGTAGAACAAGTAAATCAAGATTACGATATGCATTTACTTAAAAATATATTTTAATTTTGATCTTTAATACAGAAACTATAATATTCATTTTAAACAAGTTAACACCTTTAAATTTAACAATTTAAGTTTTGTGGCAGAATCATGGCACATCTGTAGTTAAAAAAATAGAAAAGGAGAAAAATCAATACCTGACGAGTTTAGGTTCGAAACTGTATTAAAAAAAAGCAAACCCTGCAGATCGTATAATTTGCAGGGTTTTATTTTATATTCGCTTTTTTGTTTGTTCTTCGGAGTATTTTGCCATATAATAAATCTATATCTTAGCAAGATTATACGTTAGACTTATAAACCCTCCCAATCTGTAAAAATTACTTGTAGGAACCAAAAACACAAACTAAAAGAATAATTATTTTTTTCATCTTAAATTAAAATTTATTTAAAATCAATTATAATGACCTATTTCAAAATAAAGTCAATTGTACCCTTGATATCGGTGGCCGAAGCTCCAATCATAATTTTGAAATTACCGGGTTCTGCAATCCAGGCATTTTTTTTGTCATCGTAATATGAAAGGTCCTCTTTTGTCAGGGTGAAACTCACCGTTTTTTCCTCTCCCGGTTCTAAAGAAATTTTCTTGAATCCTTTTAGTTCTTTAAGCGGACGGGGCAAACTTGATTTTTCATCGTTAACATACAATTGGACTGTTTCTTTTCCCGCCACTCTGCCTGTGTTTTTTATTGGAATTGTCACAACCAATGAATCGGCTGCCGCAATTGATTTTGAAGAAATGGCAGGTTTTCCATATTGAAATGTGGTATAGCTCAATCCATATCCAAATGGGAAAAGAACAGGAATATTTTTAGTATCATACCAACGGTAGCCTACCAAAATATCCTCTTTGTAATATACGTTGACACCATCACCCGGATAACTGAGTTTGTCAAAGGCATGTGCGCCAACATCTTCCAGTTTTTTAGGAAAGGAGACAGGGAGTTTCCCAGAAGGGTTTACTTCACCGGAAATAATATCCGCCAAAGCATTTCCGGCCTCAGAGCCGAGATACCACCCTTGCACAACAGCTGGTGTTTTATCCAACCAAGGCATCAAAACTGCATTTCCGC
>JBDTRA010000150.1:0-5326 GCA_039931915.1 Flavobacterium sp.
GCGAAGTCGGAGACGTTCGCGCAGCGGTTTTTGATGAACACTTCGTAGAGCCTGGTGTTCTTTTATAATATTTCATCAACATTTTCTTCTTCTATGTCTTCTTGGAAAACCAAGCTTATTTTGTTAAGCATTGTTTGAATCTTTTCCTGTTCTTCTTCTGAAAGATTTGTGAAATTTGTGTCATCAAAAACATTTTGTGCTAATAATTGACTTACCATTTCGGTATATGAAAAGTCTTCGATTACTGTTCCTTTTTGAAGCTGAACATTAATTTCATTATTTGCGTCTTTTGTAAAAATTAGTTTCATATTATTCGCTGAATTTTTTAAGATTATATTTTTTTACTCTTTTTTTGATTGATGGTTTTCCTCCATCAGTTATTTCGGCAATATGATCAACAACATCCTTTCCATCAATTTTTCCTTCTAATGGACTTGATTTTATTATTAGTTTATTATTGTCGTTTCTACATAAGACAATGTTTTGCGCATCTGCTAGCATTGGAATTGTTGCGTTGTGTGAAACTAAAATAATTTGTTTTTTTGATTTTATTTTCTTGATGGCTGTTACCAAACCTTTATTAATATAATTTGTTGCTAAATTATCCTCTGGTTGGTCAATTATTATCGGAGAAATATCCTTATCGTAACCTAAAATTATATCAAGTATAACTGATGTTTTCCATCCTGGACTTAATTTGTCAAATTCGCGGCCATCATCAGTAATTATTTTATATTTCTTTTTATTTAAAGTTTCAAAACTACTATAAATCTTAAGCTCAAAATCATCATAATTTCTAACTAAAGGTCTTAATTTAAAATTGGAACTAAAGAATAATTCAGGTTTAATACTTTCAAAATCAGGAGCATTTTTTTTTAAAAAAATATTTACAACTTCTAAAAATTTGTCTTTATTCAAAACAAAATCATTCTCTATGTAGAGTTTGTGTCCCATTGATTCTATTTCCTCCGAATCAAACCTCAATGTATAATTAGAAATAAGGTCAATAGTCTTGAAAAATTCTCTGTAAGCTTTTGTGTATTTTTTTAAAGATTCCATTAACTTTTCAAAATTTTGCTTTTTTGTTTGCTCTTCAGAGTCATTAGTTTTTAAAAGGTCATCATATTCTTCTTTCTCTTTAATTACAATATTTCTTATTGATTTTTCTTTTTGTGAATATTCTAAAGTCAATTCAAGTTCACTTTTCAAATCTTTTATCAAACTTAGATTATGCAAAATAAAAGGGTAGTTAGTTAGGAAAGTATCGATTTCTTCAAGGTTAGATATGAATTGAGACTGTTTCGTTTTCGAAAATTGAAGTTTTTCAATCTCATTTACAGATGGGAGTAAACTTTCAAATATATTATTTTCAACATTATTTTTGATGAGTAGTCTTGATAATTTTGGGATTTTACTTAGTGTTTCAGTCTCTTCTTCCAAAATCTTTACATTCTTTACTAAATCTTGAATGTTCTTTTTAAATAACATTAAGCCATTGTTTATTCTTTCTTTAATTTCTTCGTCTCCAGGAAATACTCGTTTAATAATATCAATATTTTCAATCTTATCATCTGTTACGTTATTCACAATTCCCATTATGTAGTTTTGATGTAAAAAATGAGGAATCATTCCCGATGGATTATCAATTTTTATTTTGTCTATTTCATATTGTGTATAGATTGATGTCGCAGTATTATTTGTAAGTTGCTTAACAATTGAATCTACTAGCAAAGTTTTACCACTCGATGATCCACCAATAATTACATTAAGTCCAGATGTAAGCTCAACATCAATTTCAATATTCGCTTTGTTGTGTTTAATTGATTTAATGTTTTCAGACCAAATTTTCGGTTTTTCATCTGAATATATAAGTCTTGATTGTTCTGAAAGAGAAAGACGTAAACCATTGAATGTTGGCTTAGCCAGCATCCAAGTTGGTGTAAAAGGATTTTGGTCTTTCCCGTTAGGATAGTTATTCGGAAAATAATTATCGCTACAAGTAATAAGATTTACAAATTCATTTATACCAAGTTTTTTAAAATAATCTTGAGTTTTTTCAAGTTTTACATTGCCTCTTGCTGTAAAACCATCAAATTGATTGTAGTAAATACTTTTTTCAAGTGTAGTGTCAAATTTAACTCCCGTTGGTATTGAAGTGTCAAAAGTAGCGTGTGATTGTCCACCATGAGGAAGTAACATAAATTCGTAAGCATCAAATTTATTTATGATGTCTTGAATTGAAGGTATTGTTGGGTCAAGTTTCTCAACAACTTTTTTAGGATATAGTAAATTAAGTTTTTCATTTATGTCGTTCAATATTACTTCTGTAATTTCTTCAATGTCAAAATACATATGACAATGATATGCAGGACATCCTTCGTAATTCTTTATATGAAGTTCCACACCGAGAATAATGTTTAGATTTAATTCCTTTGCCTTTAAATAGGCTTTTGTATTTATGAAATTATGGTCTGTCAAAGAAATTAAAAACTCTGAGCCCTTATTAAATTCCAATATTTTTGTTACCAATAAGTCTAAGTCATAATTGTTGTTTGGTTTGTCTGGATTGTCCGAGGTATGAATATGTAAGTCTGTATAAATTGGATTCATATTTTCTGTAATTAATTGATTTAATAATTTCCTTGATACCACAATCTGCTTTTAAAGAAGCCATAAAAAGAACCTAATGCACTTAATAATAAACTGGTTTGTGAACTAAGATTAATACATTTTTTCAATGTTATTATAACATCTCAAAACAAATATCAGCATTCCGTAATCCCCTTCTTTACGGAAAACCACAATCGTGCATAATATTTATTTTTAACAAGTGTAGCAATAAATAAAAAAGGAGCAGCAAGTATTTATACGTGATTTATTAAAAAGATAGGAAAATAAAAAAGCTCAACCTTAAAAGTTGAGCTTTCACGAATTTACAGTAAGACTTACTTATTAGATTTTTACTTTATTGAGAGCAATCAGCGAAAGTTTAATTAGTTCCTATTTTAAATTTTGCTCTTTGTTTTTGAGTTAAATTATAGGTAATGCCACAGAAGAATCCTAATCTGAATTGTTTAGAAGTTAATTGCGTGTCATCATTAAAATCGGTGCTATTATATATACCATTTTGATCATAATTATCTTTTAATTCCTCAACTTGTCTAAAAGCAGGACCGGCTGAAATAATAAATTTTTGTTTTTTTCCTATTAACAAACTAACCCCAGGAAATAATGAACCTAGTTCAAATGTTTCTACATTTACAGAAGCCCCTAGTGTTAATCCGAATGCCCAAATGCCACTCGTTCTGAAACTAGTGTGAAACATACCAGCTAATGTAGGAGTGAATTGATTATTATCTGTCAGAATTAGCTTCTTTTGTTTTCCATCAGTTCCTACATTTTGCAATTCATATTTATCATTATTTCCAATAAAATTAATTACAATACCAGTACTAAAATCAAAGCGAATTCCTCCTCTTGTATATTCAAGATAAGTAAATTCTCTGTTGTCATCAAATTCTGCCAATTTTGATTGGTCCCGATTTTTAACTGTAACATCAAATGTTACGTAGTCTTCTAGTGGTTGTATTGGAGAAGAAGATATTTCGTAAGCTTCTTTTTCTCTTAGAACAGCATGAATAGCCTCTACTTTGCGTAGTTTGGTAGGTAAGCCAATATCATCTATAGATGCTTTTATTTTATCAACTTCTTCTTTGTATAATTGATATTTGATACGAATATTTTCTTTAGCTTCAGCCACTTCTATGTTATCAAATATTTTCCAGTTATTCATTGCTTCATTATAAAAGTTGATGAAGTTGCGAATGTTTTTATCAAATTCATCTATTTGAGAACGATATTGTGATAATTGATAAAGTATAAATTTAGGATCTTTAATAAAAGTTTGATATGTTTCATATTTTAACAAAGGATTTAAAGCAAACTGGTGGAAATCCTGATAATTCTCGTCTATAGCTTTCACTCTTTGCGATGAATATAAAACGTCATCATATAATTTATTAAATTGAAAAAAAGTTTGATTTACAGCTTCAATTGTATTTGCTATTTTTATAATTTCATTTTTTTTAGAAATATTAATAGTTTCTAAGGAATCTATTTCATTTTTAAAATTATTTATTTCTTGAGCTTTATCCGAAATCTGTTTATCAAGTGCTGCTGAATCACCTGCAAGAGTATTTTTCTTAAAAATTTCTAACTGTAACTGTAAAGCTGCAATTTCAAGTAATGCATTATCTCTTTTTCCTATTGTACTTTTTATAGTTACCTCATTTCCATCAATTATTGATTGGTTAACTGCTATTTTTGGGTCAATTATTTCGTCAACGACTGATTGGTTCTTCAGAGAGAGTTTGCTTAATTTTGTATCAGTAATTGTTTTAGGAGGTGTAGATTCATTTTTATCTTTCTCATTTTCTGTGTCTTTTGCTGCATTTTGAAGATCCTCCTTAAAATTTTCGTCAACAATTGCTACGTCTTTAGATTTAATTGTTACATCGTAGGCTAAACGGTTAATGTTTTCAATTTTTAAAACAAGTGGCTCGCGAACTCTAGGTTTTACCATTGATTTTATATATTCTTTGGTTTTAAAATCGTAAATAATAGTTTGTGTTGTCTCAAGATAAGATTTAGTTTTTTGATTGTTTGTATTATTTGAATTGTCGGCATCTCCTGAAGAGTTTGAAGTATTTACTGGCTTTTTTCGTTTGCCTGAATTTGTTTCCTGACAAAATGATACAAGTGATTGAATTAAACAGAGTAATAGTAGAATTTTTTTCATAATAATAAAGTTTTTGGTTGGTTGTTAGTTATAAGGTTTATTTTAACATATCAAAACAAGATTACTATAAATTCCAAAAACCACAACACGTATTTGTACGGGTTTTTATTACAAAAAAAAATACAACTAATTAAATTGAGATTTTTGTATATTTTGATACTAATAAATTCTACTTAAAAAACCATCCAATAAAATCTGGTATTTCCTACCCACAGGAATAATTTCATTATTACTCATAGTTAGGGTTTTGAAAGTTATAGCGGTAATTTTATTGACATTTACAATATAACAACAATGCACCTGAAGAAAGTTGATGCTATCAATTTCTGAGGAAATATTGGCAAGGGAACCCCAAATAAATCATAGGTAAATTGAGTTTAGAACTGTAGAGTTTCATATAAACTTCAAGACATCTTTTCATGTTTTTAATTCCAATTTAGGTGCTGTAATAGTATTGTTGGAGCAGTTTTAATTGAATAACAGATAAAACGCTGCCTGTTTTCTTAACTCCTTATTACAGAATGAAAA
>JBDTRA010000151.1:0-5255 GCA_039931915.1 Flavobacterium sp.
TTCTCCTTTTAATGCTGAAAAAACAAATGACTTTATATCATCCGCTTCATTTAGTTTTGGATTGGTTTTTAGTTCTTCGGATGCGTAATAATTAGAAAAAGTCACTCTTTCATTTTCTAGAAAATTCATTAGTATTTCACTATTGAAATGATAGTCTGAATATTCTTCTTTTATCCAATTAGCGACCATTTCAAAATTAACTTCGTCCCAGGTTAGTTTTGTTTTAAACTGTTCTTTCGCTTCTTGATTCAGTTGACTAGTTATTGACTTAATACCTTCAAACGATTTCATTGCTTGTGACAAAGATTGTGGAATTTGATAGGCTTTTAGATTTTGAAAAGGAGTAGCAATTTTATTTATCGTTTCAATTTGTTTAAATATAGATTGTGGTATCATGTTATTAGCCAAAGCAATTGTTTTTTGAATATCAGCCGTTTGTTTAATAAACTGTTGCATTGATTTGGTTATTTTAGTTTCGAAACTAATATATAAACCGCTATCAGCTTCAACTTTCTTTTCTATTTCTCTTATTTGAGCACTAACATCTAGTTTGCTTAAATCTAATTCTCCTTTAAATGCTTTTTGGCTTAATGAACCAAATAGATTTTCTAACTCTTTTAAACTCTCACTATATTGTTCTTTTACTTTTTCTGCTTTTTCTACTATTGAAGCAAATTTGTTTTGGAGCTTTAATGGTGGAATGTTAATTTTTATTTCTTTTACAATACCAACATTTATTATATCCATCGTTCCGCCACGAGATAATTTTGACAATTGTCTTAATAAATATTCGCTTTTAAAGAAAAATTTAAAGTAAACTGGATCTATGACTTTTTTATCAAAACTAATTTTCATCAAACGAGGATTAATTATTCCTCGCTCAAACTCTTTTGGAACTATTATAATTTTCCCGTAAGTACCAACTAAGCTTATTAATACATCTCCTTCTTTAATTTTACAACTTTCAAGTTTTTTGTATAATTCTTCATTTATGTAATAATTGCCATAATTTAAATTATCCTTAATAACTTGTTCTTGACCATAAATTTTATATCCTTTTTCAGAATAAAACTCTTTTTTTAATGAAGACCCAAATGGACCAGCTTTAATAGAGTTTTTCGCTTTTTCTACTGTATTTTTTACTTCTGTAAAATCCCATTTTTTTATTTCTGGGTTATAAATAAACATATCCAAAAAAGTACTTCTTAGAAATTGATCTAACAAATCGATACTTTCTTTTCGCTGTTGAATTAATGTTTCTATTTTGGTTAATACTTCTGCAATACGGATTTGGTCAATAAGTTTTTCTGGGAGAGCTATTTTAATAGAAGCTAAATCTTTTTGAGTAATAGCAGTAAATGTTGAGCCAACTCCCATCTTAGAAATTATCTTTTCATTGACTTTTAAATACTGATAAACATAGTCTCTAGAAATATTTTTGTTAATTCTTATTGCACTCAAACCTCTGCCAATGCACGCTTCAATATTGTTAATGTTTACAGAACCTACAGGAGCTCTGACTGATATTAAAATATCATCAGGAACAGCTAATTTTGTTGTTTTTGTTGTCCAACTCCTAGCGACAGGATTAGTAAGACCAAAATCTGCTTTGCCTTGAAAAAATGGAACGCCTTCACCATTCTTGTTATATTCTGTAGAAGGCGGAGATTGTCCTGCGATTATTTGAGCAATATTTCCTAAATTTTCAAATTTCATTACAGTATACCTTTTAATTCTTCGATAGAATTATTGATTTTTTCTTCTATTTTTTCTAATTTATTTAAGATATCTCTCGGACTATCATATTTGATTTCTTCGTAAACATCTTCCTTATATTTGCTTAAACTCAAATCATATCCATTGTCTATAATCTCTTGCTTTGGCACAAAGAAATGTTGCTGTGTACGGTCTGCTTCTTTTTTAGCGTCTCTTTTTTTGTACTTATCAATTATAATATGTAAATCTTGATAATCACGGTCTCCATTTGGCAGAATTTTAGGGTTACGTTTATCGTCTAAACTCCAACCATCGCCTTGCATTTCATAAAACCAAACATCTTTAGTTTCTCCTCCTTTTGTAAATAGCAAAATGGCAGAAGCTACACCAGCATACGGTTTAAAAACTCCGCTTGGCATTGCAATTACCGCTTTTAGCTCGCATTTATCTAGTAATAGTTTTCTAACTGTAACAAACGCATTACTACTGCCAAACAATACTCCTTGCGGTATTACTACACCAGCCGTTCCACCCATGCGTAGCATTTTGTAAATTCTTTCTAAGAATAACAATTCACTTTTGGTAGATGAAACGGTAAAACTTGGGTTTAAATCTCCTTTGTCCATACTGCCTGCAAACGGAGGATTTGCCATCACTATATCGTAAAAATTATCTTCGTTGTAATTTTTACTTAAAGTGTCTTTGTAATCAATCTTAGGTTGCGTAATGCCGTGCATCATTAAATTCATCAACCCAATACGAATCATGGTTGGGTCAATATCAAAGCCAAAAAAAGTCTCTTCGTTTAGTGTTTTTTTTGCTTGCTCATCAACTAATTTATCTGCTAGTGTTCCTCTTATAAAACCATTATCGTCTTCTTGTTTGTATTCTTTACTTGTAGATTCAGTTATAATATACTTATAAGCGGCTAAAAGAAAACCTGCTGTACCACTTGCAGGGTCGGCAATTTTATGTCCTAATTTAGGTTCGACTAATTCGGTAATTAATTCAATAATATGCGTAGGAGTTCTAAATTGTCCGTTTTTACCGGAACTGCGTAACGAATCTAAAAGATATTCATAGAAATCTCCCTGAGCATCAATAAATCGGTTTTCTTTTTCTAGTTCCTTGTAAATATCATCGATAGTTTTAACAGCTTCGGTTAACATACGTCCACTAGGAATCAAAAAAGCCGCATTTGCCATGTGTTTTGTAAAAAACGAATTGGCATCATCTAATTGCTTTATAAATGGAAATACCCTACTTTGTATGTGTAACAACATATCATCGCTAGGCATGTTTTTGAAAAAACTCCAACGCAATGTTTCTTTTTCTACAGCATTTTTTTCATCCTTTTCGTCTACACCAGGGGGGAAATATTTACCAGAAAAAATAGATTTAAACTCTTCTCCTAAAAAATCAGCGTTGCTCATTTTTCGTTTATCGGTCTCATCTAATTGCTTCATAAAAAGCAAATAAGTGATTTGTTCTATCGCGTTTAATGGGTTGGAAATACCACCGCTCCAAAATTTATCCCACAGCGTTGCAACTTTACTTTTTAATATTGGTGTAAGCATATTTTTATTTATAATTGAATTTTTTATACTAAGTAGTAAAAAATTTCTGGATTATTTATTTTTGAATTGTAATCACTTCTATTTTCTCCATCAACATTCGAAATCGTTCCTCTCTAATTAGCGGATGTATGTGCATGGCTAAAATTTCGTTTGCTTGTGGATGGTTTTTAATAACGGTAAGTTCTTGTTTTATGTATTGTTTCAAGTCATCTTCGCTTGCTAATATTTCTTCGACTATTGTTGTTCTATTATCTAAAAGATAGATGATGTCTTCATAGTCGTGGCTTCCGTAAAAATCATTTTGTCCTCGGTCTTTGAATGCTTCTAGTTTGGTTGCCAGAAAATAAGATGATGGCAATACGTTAATGGTAATTCCTTCTGGCAATTCTATTTGTTGTAAATATTTGAATCCGGGTTTGTACCATTTATTGGATATTCCAATACTGCTATCATCAGCAGGCATAATATCTATGGCAATATTTTCAAACTGATACGAACAGATGGATTGTCCTTGAGGATCTGGGTAGAAATTAAGTTCTGCTAATCTTTCTTGCATTTGCGCCCATTCGTAATAATTAGCCAAATTAATAGTCATGTCTATGTCAGAAGTGGGACGAATTTCTTCAGCAGCTGGGTCATCTGTATATAAGCTAATTACCGCTCCTCCTATGAAGACCATTTTCTCATTTAACTCCTTTAATCCTTTAGCTACCTGAGCTACTAAAGCTAGATTGATTACTTTATTATACATTACAGTATTCTTTTTTCCAATTCTCGTTTAGCCATTTCTTTTTCTCTTACTCTTCCCACTCTAATAGCATCAACTAAAGTTAATAATTCGTATAGTTCATTGTCTTTTAATGAAGCTTCAATTGCAGTTGGGTATAAAGGTTCTATTGCTTGTCCACGTTCTAGTCCCTTTGCATAAGGCCATACATATTTATCAGTTGCTTGAATTATTTTATTTAAAGGTTCTGCCGCATGAGCTGTCAGTATTCCTCTAACCAATGCACCAGGTTTTTGTGGAAAAGCATAGGCTACACCATGAATCAAAAATTCATTAAAAGCAATTTTGTTCACTTTTTTTCTAGCATCATCTATCAGTCCTGCATATTTGGAACGATTTAAAGATTGGCTTACTTCAGATTGGCTCATGCCTAATTCTTGAGCAATAGTATGATGAAACCAAGATTTTTCGTCTAGTGCAATTATTTTTAATAATATGACTATGTCTTGTGGTTTAAGATTGTTTTTTGTTTGTATCATGCTGTATATTTCATATTGCGATATGCAATATTACTATTTATTTTTATAACTAACAATTTTACTTGACACTATATTGCATATTGCGATTTACGATATAGAAGAATTTGTTTCCTCAAATTTAGTGATTTTTACTAACATCAAGTAAAATATCAAGCCACCATCAGCCAAACAATTCCTCTTACTGCCACTTTATCATAAAGCCACAATTTCCATAACACCTTTGTCCTGAAAGCCCGTATAGTGTGGGAAAACAAGAATAATTTAAAGTCTTTTAGTTATGGAAAAACAATGTAAAAAAGTTTTACTGGCAACAATGGTTTTGCTGTCAGGAATTGGTGTGTTCGCACAGGGAAACGGAACAGCAGGAATCAACGAAGCCACCCAAATGGTAACATCCTATTTCGATCCAGCCACACAGCTCATCTACGCCATCGGTGCCGTGGTAGGTCTTATCGGAGGTGTTAAGGTGTATAATAAATTCAGTTCGGGCGACCCTGACACAAGCAAAACGGCAGCTTCGTGGTTTGGTGCGTGTATTTTCTTAATCGTAGCAGCAACCGTCCTGCGTTCATTCTTCCTTTAATCCTTTGCCTTATGAGTGCGTACAACATTAACAAAGGTATTGGAAGGACTGTCGAATTTAAAGGTCTGAAAGCACAATACTTGTTCATTTTCGCTGGTGGATTGCTCTTTATG
>JBDTRA010000152.1:0-5183 GCA_039931915.1 Flavobacterium sp.
CTCATGCTTTTTATATTGCTTTTTTTGTATTCGTGAATCGCTGATTTCATTTTATAATTATTAGTGTTATTGTAATTGATTTTTGAAATTGATATTATATTTATTTTATTTTGAATCGTAATCCTGCATAATACATTTGTCCAAATATTGGTGCGTATGCTATAGAGGCATCAAAATTGGAGCCAAAAGGATTTTCGGCTCCCAGGATTGCTTTTTTCTGTTTATAGTTTCCAATGTTTTCGCCGCCAATATAAACTTCAAAAACAGGAGAAAAAACTCGTGTAACCTGAACATTCATAATAGCATAAGAAGGGGAAAAATCAGAAAATTGACCTGATGCAGGATTTGATGCCGTATACGGCAGCTGCTGTTTTCCTGACCAATTAAATGTATAATCAAATTTCCATTGTCTATCATTATTCAAAACTGTTTCATATTCAAGATTTCCTAAAAAACGATGTTTGGCTTGTAACGGCCGCTGAAAAGTGCCTCTTAAATAATCGGTTTGAATGTCATAATATTTATAAGCTGTTCTCATATTCAGATTATGAATTAACTCATAGTTTAACTCAACCTGTAAACTATTTGCAAATGAATTTCCTTTTAAATTATAGAACAAAACTTCCTGAGGACTCTGCATCAAATCAACAACAGCCTGATTTTGAAAATCGGTTCGATAGAAATCAAAACCTGCTTCTGCATTTTTATTGAAAAGTTTGAATTTTTGAGAAAAACTTATGCCATAATTCCATGCAATTTCAGGGTTTAAACCATAAATCTTTCCGTTATTATCTAAAATCGAAAAAGTCTTTGAACTCGCAAAAAGCTGCTGATTTTCAGCAAAAATATTAGCCGAGCGTTTTCCTCTTCCTGCTGAAAAACGAAGGACTCCATCTTTCCATGGATTGTATCGCATGTGCAGGCGCGGCGTTACAAAAAAGCCTAATCGGTTATGATTATCAACTCTTCCTCCTACTATCAAACTGAAATTATCGGTGTTGTCATAAGTGTATTCAAAAAATGCTCCAACAGAATTATCAACACGGCTATAATCATTTACATTCACAAGTTCCTGATACTGATCGTATGTAAAATTTAATCCTGTAGTGAATTTATGCATCGTATTATTGATGATCGAATTGAAAATTAAATTCGAATAATAACTGTTTTGCTTAATGTTATATTGGTTTAAGCCAAAATAAGCCTCCTGATTATGACTGTTGAAAGCATTCTGAAAACCAATACTCTGATATGGCATATCCGGAAAAACATATCCGATTTTTGTCGAAACATCAAAGCGCTCTGTGTTGATTTCTGAACCCCAATAATTAGTTGATCCTTTATCTCTGTCTTTATCAAAATCAAGCTCACCTGTTTGCTTTTTATCATTCATATATCTGAAATTGATAAAACTCACCAAGCCACTTTCTGGATCATAATATTGATATCGGTTTAAAATATTGATTTGTTTTCCTAACGGATTATCCAAAAACCCGTCATTATTCATATCATTTTTTGCTACACGGGTATTTCCATGAAGAAATAGGCTCGTTGCCCATTTATCAGATAATTTTTTATTGAAATGTGTATTCAATTCAAAACGTGAATCAGTAGAACCGTAGGCATTCAAAAAAAATGGAATATCGTTTAAAGGCTTTAAAAGTTCTGTGTTTATTTGTCCCGAAATACTTTCGTAACCATTAATAACACTTCCGGCCCCTTTAGTAATCTGAACACTTTCAATCCAGGTTCCGGGAGTAAATGATAATCCGTAAGCTTGTGAGGCTCCACGAACTGAAGGAATATTTTCTTCGGTAATCATTAAATACGGACTTGTCAGCCCTAGCATTTTTATTTGTTTTGTCCCTGTTAAAGCATCTGAAAAATTGACATCAATTGACGGGTTTGTTTCGAAACTTTCAGCCAGGTTACAACAAGCGGCTTTCAGTAATTCTTTACTTGTAATTACAGTTGTATTAGCTGTAAGTGTATAGGATTTTTTAAGTCCTTTCTGCTTTTTTGTAACTTTTACTTCCTCCAGATTTTCTTGTGAAAACAACGAAATGGAAAGCAAAAACATAACAAAAAGCATTATTTTTTTTTGCATAAAAAAGATTTTAATATTATTAGAAAATCTGCCTTTTGAAAATTCTTAACTAAAATAAACAAGAAGGCATATACAAGCATAATTGTAGCTTGATTCTAACCATTAAAATCAGGAATAAAAAATATATTGATTGTATAACTTGAATAATGGTGGCGCATTCGCATCAGAATAATACGAAATGACCTGATTGTTTTTGAAATTCGGAATTGCAAGAAATACAATTGGTTTGAATTCCTGAATTACTGCTGGGAAAGCAATTTGAAAAAAGAAAATTTTTAAGGTAGCATCATCTGATTTTTTCTCAAAATGAATTACTTTGTCTTTGCAGCAAGATGATTTCTTTTCAGATACACCACAACATTTTTTTTCAGGAGAAGCTTGAGATGCTGTTGTATTTAAAGATACTGATGCAATTTTACCTCCGCAATAATGCACATCGAAAGCAAACCCGATGTTGGAAACCAACAACAAGAACGCTAAAAGTAATCCGGTGCACTTTTTTAAATTCATATTGCAAAATTATAAATAAGGCGGAACAAAAGCTATAACAAAATGTTATTTTTTGAGATTTTGCTGCTGGTAATAAAACGCTGGAATAAACAGCAATACAAATATAGGCTGAATTATAAACCTTCGAATATAAAAAAGAAGCCAACTCCCGTCAGGATAACATTTAAGGGTTAAAAAAAACATTCCGAAAAGTATCACTACAAAAAACAGATACAAAAACACAGTAAATTTAATAATTTCAGTATCCTGAAACAATGTATAAATAAGGAGTACCGATAAAAGAGTATTCAAAACATATCGAAATAAAAGCCCTCCAAAAAGTTTAAAAAAATCAACTTCAGGAAAGGGTAAACTTTTAAAATCTGAGTCAAAATAAATCAAAAAAGGGTCGTAAAACAGTTGTTTTTCGAAAGCTCTCACAACTCCAAAACAGATTACAATAAAAATTGCAATTATAATTTTGATTTTATGCTCAATGATTTTATTTAGCATATTTTGAAAATTTATTTACCCATATAACCCACAAAATAAAGACTAATCCATAAATAATTAAGGGAAAAAGAACTCCATGTAAAATATGTTCTTTTTCAGGATAACGAAATAATAAAACTGTCAATAAAGCAATTCTAATCACATTCATAAGATAAATAAAAAGGACTCCGGACAAAATAAAAAACAATGTAGTCTTAAATTTTCCGGAAAAAGAAACCACAAACGAAATAAATAAAATAATAACACTTACAGCATTGCAGCCTTCTACGATTTTCAGAGTAAAATGTTTATTATACCAAACTTCTAAATACGCACCCGATAAACTTTTCTGAATTAAAATATCACAATTAAACAAACGCATCAGGTAATCAACATTACAACCGACTATATTTGTTATTCCATCAATATCGTTTGTCGCAAAACTGTTTAAATAGAGCTTATAAACTATTGTAAGCAAGATATAAGCAGCAAAAAAAGTACCTATAAAAATAAGGAAAGGCTTAAATTGTAATAAATATTTTTTCAAGAGATTTTTTTTTCAAATTTATGTATTTTTTGAGTTCAGCTTTAAATACTTTTGTATAAAATTTCCATATTATGACATTTCAGGAATTACAACCAAAAATAAGCACTATTGTAGCTGATACAAATAGCAACAGAGACGAAAAATTATTAGCTATTTGTCAATTATTAAACGAAAACGTAGAATATTACAATTGGGTTGGCTTTTATTTTGCCAATCATGAGAACAAAACTTTACATTTAGGTCCATACGTAGGTGCCGAAACAGACCATACAGTAATTCCTTTTGGAAAAGGGATTTGTGGTCAGGTTGCAGAAAGCAATGCTAATTTTGTAGTTCCTGATGTTGCTGCCCAAGACAATTATATCGCATGCAGCTTTACAGTAAAGTCTGAAATAGTAGTACCTTTATTTGTTAACGGAAAAAATATCGGTCAGATTGATATTGACAGTCATGTTATAGATCCTTTCACAGAAGCTGATGAGCGATTTTTAGAATTTGTAAATCAGGAAATCGCAACATTATTTTAGATTTACTATTTTTACTACAAAAAGCAATCTAATGAAAAAAATATTAATCCTGTTTCATATTTTAATTTCAATTAGTTTGTTTGCACAAATTAATATAGTCTCAAAGAAATTTTTTCTGGATTCACTGGATCGTGAAACAACGCCCAAAAACTATAGTTATACAAGAGTAATTACCAATTATTACCAAAAAAGCAATCGTTACCTTATAACAGAATATTATAAATCGGGAAGAAAGAAAATGACAGGTGCGTCATTAGATAAAGATATTTTAAAAAAAGATGGCGAGTTTGTTTATTATTACAAGAACGGATCAAAAGAAGCTGCTTTAAATTATTCTGAGAATCACAAAATTGGTAAAGAATTTAATTGGTACGAAAACAAAGACCCAAAGTCCGAAAAAGAGAATTTATGGGATGCCAAAACTAAAATTTCCCAAACTCTGATTCTTAACTTTTGGGATGAAAATAAAAATCAAACCGTAGTTGAGGGAAATGGGGAATATGAAGATACAAGCGGATTTATTACTGAAAAAGGAGTCCTGAAAAATGGATTAAAACAAGGTATCTGGCAAGGAAACGACACAGCCCGTAGAATTACTTTTACTGAAAATTACGACAAGGGAATTTTACTCTCAGGAACAAGTATAGATGAAAATAATGTAAAATATTCATATTCGTCTTTAACTGAAAAACAAACTGGAAAAAAAATACCTTCCAAATCAATCAAATAGAGATTTAGAGTAGCAGGGTTTAAACATCGGAGGAAATTAGATCCCAGGAAATTGAGAGAAATATCAAACTTCCAATTTTTTACCTATAACAATACAAAGCAATAATAATTTAAAGTAAAATCATTTATCAATAGTTGTTAAAAGAACCCCATCTATAATAAAGTTGTCAAAATCATATTTTTTTGCCTAAATTATTTAATTCTTAAATTTTTCAATCTTTAAATTTATTTTTTCGGAAAAAAGATGTATTTTTGCACCCGTCTTACAAAAGATGTATGACATACATAAAAA
>JBDTRA010000153.1:0-5077 GCA_039931915.1 Flavobacterium sp.
ACAGCAGCTACAGGATCCGGAACTATAACAGTTACACCAAGTGCTCATACTCTTACTTCTACTGCTAATAACAGCCAGACTGTAACAAGTGGTACTGCGATTGGTACAATTATTTTCACTTGGGGAGGAGGGGCTACAGATGCTACCGTAACCGGATTGCCGGCATCGGGAATTACTTTTGTAAAAAACACTACCGCAAAAACAATCACAATTACCGGAACTCCAACTGCAACCTTGTCCTATTCTATTACTACTACAGGAACTGGTACAGCTGCAACAGGATCCGGAACTATTACGGTTACAAGTAATACTTCGGCAAATCAAATTCATAATTTTACTGTTTCAGGCAAAACAAGCACATTTTATACTATTACAGGAAATATGAATTCGACTGCAGGTTCAGTTACTTATGCAGGATTGACATTGACAGCCCGTTTGAAAATTGAATCAAGCACATCAATCAAATTTACAACAACGAGTGCTTCAACTTTAACATTAGTTTTTGACTCTAATTTTACAGGAACAATAATGGTTAATAATGTATCTTATACTGCATCAGCAGGAATAGTTACAGTATCATTAGCAGCAGGGCAAAATACAATAACAAAAGGGTCTGTTGCAAATCTATACTATATAAGTACAGTGTATAATAGTACAGGGCGTATGTCAGGAAACAATGATATACAAGAGGTGGTTGAAACTGCAAAACTGACATTATATCCAAATCCTGTTTCAAGTGAATTGAATATTTCTTCAGATAAAGCTATTCAGAAAGTGGAGGTATATAATTTATCAGGTGCATTGGTAAATACACAACAAGGAAATAGCAACACTTTAGACATGAGTAATCTTTCTAATGGCAGTTATTTACTAAAAGTATTCACCGAAAACAGTGTAACTACTAAAATAATTATCAAAAAATAAAATACTACTAACTAACCATTTTTCAATTAAAAGGCTTCCAATTTTGGAAGCCTTTTGTATTTATAATAAATTAGTGTTTATTTTACAAATCGAATTTTATTCCTTGTGCCAATGGCAAACTAGTAGTATAATTAATGGTATTAGTTTGACGTCTCATGTATATTTTCCACGCATCAGAACCTGATTCTCTTCCTCCGCCAGTATCTTTTTCACCTCCAAAAGCCCCTCCAATTTCAGCTCCGGAAGTACCAATATTCACATTGGCAATTCCACAATCAGAACCTGTAACAGATAAAAATCTTTCGGCCTCACGCAAATTATTGGTCATAATTGCAGAAGATAATCCCTGTGCTACACCATTTTGAACTTCAATAGCATTCTCAACTTCTCCTGAATATTTAATTAAATACAAAACGGGTGCAAAGGTTTCATGCTGTACAATTTCGAATGAATTTTGAGCTTCAGCAATAGCCGGTTTTACATAACAGCCACTTTCGTAACCCTCGCCCGAAAGTACACCGCCTTCAACCAAAATTTTTCCACCTTCGGCAACTACTTTATTCAAAGCTGTAGCATACATTTCTACAGCGTGGATATCAATTAATGGCCCAACATGGTTTTTCTCGTCAAGCGGATTACCAATTCGTAATTGTTGATATGCTGCTATCAGGGCCTCTTTTACTTTTTCATAAATACTTTCATGAATAATTAATCTTCGGGTTGAGGTACAACGTTGCCCGGCAGTTCCAACGGCTCCAAAGACAGCACCAATCACAGTCATTTTAATATCTGCATCTGGAGTAACAATAATGGCATTGTTTCCTCCCAGTTCCAATAATGATTTGCCTAAACGGCCAGCAACAGCTTGTGCCACTATTTTCCCCATTCTCGTTGAGCCCGTTGCCGAAACTAACGGAATTCGTTTATCAGCAGTCATTAATTCACCTATTTTGTAATCACCGTTTATTAAGCATGAAATACCTTCCGGTAAATTATTTTCTTTAATAACCTGTGCAATAATATTTTGACACGCAATTCCGCAAAGAGGTGTTTTTTCAGAAGGTTTCCAAACACAGACGTCTCCGGAAATCCATGCCAATGCTGTGTTCCATGACCAAACTGCAACCGGAAAGTTAAATGCAGAAATAATCCCTACAACTCCTAATGAATGATATTGTTCATACATACGATGCCCCGGTCTTTCAGAATGCATCGTTAATCCGTGTAACTGACGTGACAATCCAACTGCAAAATCACAGATATCAATCATTTCCTGTACTTCACCATAACCTTCCTGCAAAGATTTTCCCATTTCATAGGAAACCAATTTCCCAAGAGCTTCTTTATTTTGACGTAATTTTTCTCCAAACTGGCGTACAATTTCACCACGTTGAGGTGCAGGAATCAACCGAAAAGTTTTAAACGCTGCTGTAGCTGATTGCATGACTTTTTCGTAATCCTCAGGTGTTGATGTTTTTACCGAAGCAATTAATTTTCCATCGACTGGGGAATAACTGTCTAAAATTTCACCCGATGAAAAATTTTCTAAACCTGTTGATGTGCCTTCATTTATAAATTTAATGCCCAATTTTTCCAGAGCTTCATTTATTCCAAATTGTGATGCTATTGTTGTCATTGTAACTTATTTAGTTAAAATTGTTATATTTTCATGTAAAGATATTGTTTCAAATTGAATCCAATGCTGTAAATCAAAGTAAATTTAGCGTTATTTTATAGGATTTTGATAAACATTGATCTGTTTATTGAAGTTAATTAATGAAATTTGTATCAATAAAATTAGAAATATGATAATTGTAAAAAGACTTTTAATTTGTTTGATTTTAATTTCAATCAATACGATCGCGCAAAAAAAGCAAAAACCTGCTTTTCAGGTAGTTCCTTTGGGAGTAAAAGGCGGTATTGACGAAAAAAATCTTTCGGCATATTTATTGGCACCCATAAATACAAAAGATTATATCTGTCTTGATGCAGGAACTCTGAATTCCGGAATTGAAAAAGCAATCGAGAAGAAGGTTTTCAAAGTTTCTGTAAGCGAAGTTTTGCGCAAATACATAAAAGGATATTTTATTTCGCATGCGCATTTGGATCATGTTTCAGGCCTGATTATTAATTCTCCGGCAGATTCTTCAAAAACAGTTTATGCAACCAATAAATGTATAGAAATGATGGAGAATCATTATTTTAACGATCAGACCTGGGCTAATTTTGGAGATCAGGGTATTGGTTTTCCGTTGAAAAAATATCATTTTCAAACTTTGGCAATTGGTGAAGAAACTCCGATTACAAATACAACAATGACTGTAAAAGCTTTTCCCTTGAGTCATGTAAATCCATTTGAAAGTACAGCTTTTTTAATCAAAAACGAAGATGATTACGTATTGTATTTAGGTGATACGGGACCTGATGTTGTAGAAAAGAGCAATAAATTGAAAGAACTCTGGACGGCAATTGTACCTTTAATCCAGAGTAAAAAATTGAAAGGTATTTTTATTGAAGTATCATTTCCCAATGAACAGCCAGACCAGTTTTTATTTGGGCACCTAACCCCGAATCATTTGATGAAAGAACTTCATGTATTAGAAGAATTATCAGGAAAAGAATCTATGAAAGGATTTAAAATTATTATTACCCATTTGAAACCTCCTTTAAAAAATATTAAATTAATTAAAGAGCAAATAAAAAAGCAGAATGATTTAGGAGTGCAATTTATTTTTCCTGAACAAGGGAAATATTTTGAATTGTAAATAACAGCTCATAAAAAAACCGATAAACTTTAAAAGCTTATCGGTTTTATATTTTGATAATAGATTATCTTATAAATCAAATCCCAAATTAACACCTAATTTGTTGGCGATAATTTTAGTAATGCGTTGTTTTAATTCCGGTATTTTGATGCTTTCAATAACGGCATTTGAAAAAGCGTACATCAATAATGCTTTAGCTTCTTTTTGAGGAATACCACGCGATTGCATGTAGAACATTGCAGTTTCATCCAACTGTCCAACTGTACAACCATGGGAACATTTAACGTCATCAGCAAAGATTTCTAATTGTGGTTTTGCATTGATAGTAGCTTTATCACTCAATAAAATGTTGTTGCTTTTTTGGAAAGCATTAGTTTTTTGAGCTTCTTTTTCTACCAAAACTTTTCCGTTAAAAACTCCTGTTGAACGATCAGAAAAAATTCCTTTATAATCCTGGAAACTTTCGCAATTTGGAGTTGCATGATTTACCAAAGTATAATGATCAACGTGTTGTTTTTCACCAATAATGGTAATTCCGTTAAGCGTACTCGTTAGTCTTTCGCCAAAATGATAAAAGTTCAAATTGTTACGGGTAAGGTTTCCTCCAAAAGAGAAAGTGTGTACGTAAACATGACTTTCCTGTTGTTGAGAAACGAAAGTGTTGTCTATTAAATTCGCTTCGATGTTATCATTTTGAATTTTGTAATAGTCAACGATTGCACGTTTTTGAGCAAAAATTTCTGTAACTGAATTGGTTAAAACAGGATTTTCGTTCAGGCTTTGGTGACGTTCAATAATTTGAACATGTGAGTTTTCTCCAACAATAATCAAATTTCTAGGCTGAACCATCAATGCAGCTTCATTCCCTGTCGAGAAGTACATAACTTCGATAGGCTTGTCTGCTACTTTCTTCTGTGGAATATTGATAAAAGCACCTTCAATTGCAAAAGCAGTATTCAGCGAAGTCAAACTGTCATCTTTGCTTGCAATTTGATTGAAATACGTATCAATAATCATTTTATATTTTGGTTTGGTCAATGCCGATGACATCAAACAAACATCTATTCCGTCGTGAGTTGTAGAAGATAAATGAGAACTGAAAACCCCATCGATAAATACTAATTTATAAGTATCGATTTCGTGTAAAAAGTATTTTTTTACCTGATTGAATTCAATTGCATTTTCCTGTTTTGGAAAAACTGTAAAGTCATTTTTTAAGATGGCATTTAGCGATGTGTATTTCCAAGCTTCTTCTTTTTTGGTTGGGAAACCTTTATTTTCAAAGTTTTTTAATGCATTGGTGCGAATATCATGTAAATCTGAATGTACATCGACACGCTCTTCAAAAGCCATAAAAGACGATACTAATTTTTCTTTTAAATCCATTG
>JBDTRA010000154.1:0-4991 GCA_039931915.1 Flavobacterium sp.
TAGATAAATTCATTGATTTTAGTTTTTAATGTTCATTTTTAATAGTTTTTTATAGATAGATATACATTGGTGATGCGACTTGGTTTTGATCGTTATTCTCAATTATTCCTATTCTGGAAACATCTGGAACAGGAAGACCTTTTATGATTATTTTGCTCTTTGTATTATTTTGATTGGATGGATTTGAAACACTTTTGGTTATTAAATCAAACTTATATTTGGGTTTTTCGCTAAGTGGAATAAAAGTTTTATCTGAAGTAAATAATAGTGCCGTTTCGCCGGTTTGAATCGTTACTGTTTTTGGTCCGTTAAATTGTATGTTTTCCTTTTCGGTAATTGAAGGATTGTTTAGCGTGACGGCATTTTTATTGATAAAATAATATTGCCATTGCGTTGCTCTTGCCGTAAAATTTATTTTAAAAAGTATACCAGAAGCATTGTTTTGCTCTTTTAGTATATCAGCGAAGTATATTTTTAAGTGACCAAAATGCGACGGCATAATCTCATTTTCCAAGGTTTGGCTGAGTATTATTGTGCCATTATCGTTTTGGTTTTTAGGATCCTGGCTGGAATAATTAATGGCTCCAATCCAGTTAACGGGTATTGCGGTAAAAAGAATGAAATTAGGATTACTGCATTTGATATCAAATTCAAAATAATCTTGTTGCGTAGTTTTAGAAATATAATCTAATAAATCTGATAAAGAAGAAGTTGTATTAGAATATAAATCAAATCCGTTTGAAATAAGATTTATTTTAAAGCCGAATTTTTTAAGCGTTTTGTTGGTTTTATGATTTGGAATAAAGTGAAGGCAATTGCATTTTCCGTCATCAAAAAAAGTGTGATAAGCTGCAGTGCCAAAGATCTTTATGTAATTAATATTCGTCATTGGGCTATATTATTACTGGTACTTTTTACAGCTGGTATGATTTCCATGATTTCATGTCCCTGAACTTTTATCAGCTTCATTTTGTAAATAATCGAAGGCTGATATTTTGCCGCCATTGCAGTCCACAAACTGTGCATCTGATGGTATGATATTTTTTCATATTCAAATTCTAATCTGCTCAAACCGTCAGGTATAGAAGAGGAGGACGAAGCATCGACATAATTATTAATCTGAAAGAAGACAATAATTGCATCCAGAAATTTTAAGGATTCCGTATAATCGTCAAAGTTGCTGCTAATCAATAAGTCAATGTTGTATTTTTCTGTCGGATTAAAATTAGAATAACTTCCGTCTTCTAATTTTTTGTTTCTGATATAAAAAGGCTGATTGGTTTCTTTTTCAATATTGATTAAAGATAAAACGACTTTGTTCTGATTTACTTTTGGTAAATTACCACTTGGTTCAATGAGATAATTCAGGACTATTTTGTCTTCGTCTAAACCAAATCGGTTTTTTAAAAACTGTCCCAACAAATTTTTCGTAAATTGAAGTGATTGATTGATCATTGTATTTAACTCTTAAATTGATTAATCATAATTGCTAAATAAATTAGCTCTGGCTATTGTAAAAGTAGTTGAGAATTAGATTTGTACGGCTAATTTATGATGTACTTTTCGTGTACAAAATCAAAAGATATTTGAAGCTTTTGCAGACAAAACATAGACAAAATGCGGTTTTTATAGACAAAATGCATTTTGTCTATTTTTTTATAGTACATGAAGTTGTTTGTGAATTGTGGTTTTTGCTATTTCGATTTCGTTTCAACGGATTAAAAGCTATCATTCGCAATCAGAACCCAATCTTGTCATTCCGGAATGAGAAATCACATTAGGTAATTCGACAAAGGCTGGCGACATTCTGTGCGGAGTTTGCTTTGTGATTTCTCCCTGCGGTCGAAATGACAAAGCAAACCCTTGCAGGTATTATCGTGTGTATTAATAATGCAAAAGTATAATCGTATGAAATAATCTAAGAAACAGTTCTCAGGTACGAGATAATGTCTTGTTCTTTCTTAAGGGTCAATTTTTTTTTCAGGCGGTACTTATGAGTTCGTACGCTATCCTGATTAATGCCTAGCAGATTTGTAATGTCATTATTACTCATATTCATCTTGATATAGCAACAATATTTTAAATCTTTAGAACTTAATGAAGGATGTTTTTGGGCAAGAGCCAATAAAAAATTGGGATTAGATTGTTCAAAGTAGATTTTAAAGTCATCCCAGAGTTTAGTGTCATTTGCTGCCATTTTTATAGAATTTACAATAGACATTAATTCTATTCGGGTAGAATTATCAACGTTTGGATACAGGTAAGAAATGCGTTCTTTCACTTTAAGTAAAACTTCTACTTTTTGATCCAATTCCATTACATAATGACTTAGTTTTCGGGTGCCATTGTCATCATTTTTTTGAAACGCCGCTTCTGCAAATGATGTAACCGGTTTATTTTGTGACTCTGTTTTTTTTAAAAGAAAAATAGACCGTATTCTATAAATTAAAAAATCAGTATTGGTAATGTGCTTATAAGGATAGGTAAAAACAATACTGTTTTTCGCCCAGCACAATGATTCACATTCATAACTTTGAGTTAGGTATAAAATGGGGATATCTTTTTTATAAGAATTGAAGTTGTTATCCTTTATAATAGACTGATTCATTTTAAATCCCAAAATAACCAAATCCGGGTTTAATGAATTTATGGTATTATTCAAATCTATTTCCCGTGAAACAGTTACTGTAGAAAATGTAAATTCAGATATTGCCGATACGATATTTAATATCCTAGTTAAAACCATGATATCGTCACATCCAATTATTATACATTTCTTGTCAAGCATTTTTTTGGGTATATTTATTGCTTTGGTATTCTGTTTTGTGTTTTAAAATTATATTTTTATTTTTATTTATAAGAAAAAAATGTCATAGAACAGGTTTTTTTTGTCATGAAATCCCTTTTTTTCATTCTACTATTTCAATTGATTATTTCTGAATAATGAGATTTGTGAAGGAAAATCATCCATGACAATATTCAAATCCAAGTAATAACCATTGTTCTGCAAGAAATTTAATTAAGTAAGTTCCGTAGTCTGCTCTTTCTTTTCCCTGCGGTTCTTCCTCAAAAACACGTTTTCCGATTGACTGATACATTAAGTTCTGTTATTATCAACAGCCCTAATTGCTCGCTCTTTTGAAGTTTAAATTATTGCCTTAATGTCGGGAATTATGGATTGGTTTTGAAGCATTTTCTAAAAGGTAAGGAGTTTAGCTGTAGTCTGCAGACATATAAAAAAGTAATAAAACAAATAAAATCAAATCGACTGTTATAAAACCAACAAAAATCTATCGTGTAATAAGGTGCTGATTCTGAAATTCTACGATTGTTAAATATTTAAGAGCAGAATGTCTTCTGCAGATGTTAAAGAAATTTTTGATATAATCAATGATTGATTTTTTTTGCTTTTTTATAGTTGCAAACTTGTTTTGATAAACTAATTCTGTTTTTAGCGTCTTGAAAAAACTCTCAGCGACTGCATTATCATAGTAGTTCCCCTTTCTGCTCATACTTTGGGCTATCTGATTACTTTTTGTCAAGATTAGGACAAAGTATTTACAGACATATTGGATTCCTCGGTCTGAATGAAATATAAATTTCTGATTACGAACTAAAGGACAGTTACGCAGGGCTTACTTAAAACCTGAGTTCGATTATTAACATATCGCTAACTGTTTGGTATTTAGTGTTTCAAACTTAATTGCTGGTTTTTTAGGTAAAAATTGATATGCAATAATCCCTGCTATAAGGTTACACATAAAATTAATCACTGAACGATGTCTTGAGTGCTCCATCTGACAAATATTTTTTAAATCATCATTAACAGTCTCAATAACGGCCCTTTTTCTCAATAATATCTTATCACTCATAAGCATTAAGCTATTTTTCATATTATTGCGAATACTGGTTATTAATTCAATCCCTTCAACAAAGAGGAGTTTGTGTAATTTATCGGAAATATAGCCTTTATCAGCATACAACTTTCCAAATATGTCTTTCAAAAATCCCTCGTTTTTAAGAGGCTCACGGTAGTCTACGTTGGCTTGAGTGACACAAAAACTCAGCAGTTCTCCTTTATCATTGATGACAATGTGAAGTTTAAAACCATGAAACCAACCCATTGTAGATTTTCCAGTTGTTACAACATCTTTAAATAATTTATTTCTTTTGAATATTGGTTTTCAAAAATATTACTGATTGTAATTTGCTGATTTTGATACATTCCGCCAGCTATTTTATACAAAACAGATTTTAATTTTAATTCACTTTTGTTGTATATCAGTTGTTTCCATAGTGCATCGTATAAATCCTTCAATGATGACAAAGTATCTATATTAATTTTGCTTGGTAACCTGCAAAATATATCTAAATGATTGGGAACCGTTAATAATTCTAAAAGTTTTTCAGAACAATTATTAATTCCATATTTCAATAAAACTTCTTGAACTTTTTCTTTAGATATCCCAGTGATTTTGATTTTTGAATATTTATTAGATTTATAAATACTCAATTCAGCGTCATAGTTTAAATCATAGCTTCTTGTAGATATCACTATCCTAACATTAGAATGAAAAGATAAATCGGATATTAATCTATTATAGGTTTGTATGAATTCTCTATTTGTTGATAATGTTTGTGAAAGCGCATCTAATTGATCAATTACAATTACTAGAGTTTTATTTTCATTTTTGTAAAGTTGAACAATTTTTTCAATTGATATATTCTCTTTTTGGAATATTTTCTTTTCTAATTCAATTCTATCTGAAGCATAATATTTATCTGCCTTAATACCTAGTACGTTTGTATTATTTTGCTTAAGTTTTAGTAATAAATCTTTTAGAACTACTGTTTTACCATAACCTTTTTCTCCTTCAAGAATAAATATATTTTTTTGATCATTAGTTAAATCATTATGGATCCAGTCATAAATAGCATCCGTTTCACTTCTTTCAATATGAGTATCTGTATTTTCTCCAAAAAGGTTTGGA
>JBDTRA010000155.1:0-4951 GCA_039931915.1 Flavobacterium sp.
TATGAAAAATCTTTTTAAACCGGAATGCACCCCCAAATCTATTAGAATAAATATACGCTCATTCAAATTGTTTTTTTGACAATATTGCCAAGCTTCTCTATAATACAGATCGTAATCGATTTTTTTAGAAGCCTTAATAAATTTAGTTTCTGAAATAGAGTGAGATGCAATTGCACTTTTTGAAACAATTAATTCTTTTCTCTTGCAGGAAGATGTTATAAAAAGCAAACTTGCTATATATAATACTTTTTTCAGTTTATTAAACATAATGAAATATGTTATATTATTTCCAAAGTTAATGAAGTTGATTTTTTGAAGAACTTCGCAATTATACACCAAATATACAGTTTAGAACACTTTCGACGCTCAAAAAATCTTACTCCTGCTATTGATACAATAAAATTATCTCTAATTATTTGAACTATTTTATTTTTACAAATCGACTGTTTTCAATTTTATATTTTGTGGTGATGCTATCATGTACAAAATATTTTGTATATCCGGATGTATCATCTAATTTAAATATACTTATATAAGATTTTATTGTATAAATCCCGTTTTTTTCCTGACATCCACTATAAATTGGATCAGAAGATGTCGTTTTTATCTTAGAAACTACACCGCTTCCATTCTGATATAAACACAAATAAGTATCAAACCAGTTTATTAGTTTAAATGTCCCACTATACAGAGGATTATAAGTAACGCCATATGAAATTAAATAAGTATCCTGAGTCAATTTAATTTTATACCCATAATAGTATTTTTTATCGTCATTAAAAATAGATTCGTTAACTGCTTCGGATTTATTTAAAGTAAACAAATCTTTCTCATTTATTTGTTTTTGTAATTTATCTATAGTAAGATATTCATACTTGCCTTTGTTTTTAAAATTTTTTAAAAATTCATCTTCCTTATTCTCTTTGCAACTATAAAATAAGAAAGCTATTAGAATAGTAGTATATATTGTTTTCATATGTTTTTAAAATCCATAGATCAAGTCTATAAATAGGCGAATCGCAAAAATGACATTGAGCATTTTTTAATTCAATTTTAAAATTTCAAGTTCATAATTTGTTGTAAATCCTTTTAGAGCATCTGAGTATTCTATAATTTGCAAAGGATAATATTTTTCAAGAATTTCTTTTTGATTAATAACAGGATGATATAACAACTTAATTTTATCTGTTACCCACATTTCTCTATAATGAGTATAATTTCTCATAAAGTCTGAAAAGACATGTTCATTTTCTTTGTAAATAAGGATGATTTTAAAACATTTGAAACCGTGAATTACCTTAGTTTTGTTTTTAAATTCTTGAAGTTTAATAACTTCTACAGAATCATCATCAACATTATATTCAGAACCTTGTATTAAACCTGATTTAATATTTATTATTTCTTCATTTTCTGTATAATCATTAATGATCTGAAATTTAGTAATTAAACTATCATTAAGTTTAAGATGAAACTTAATTTTTTCATTAGGATTGCCTATATTAAGCATTTGATCAAAATTATCGTCAAGCCGTCTGATCATCATGTTTAACTGAGTTGTATCTATTTTTTTATTATCTGTTAATATTTCCTTGACGATACTTTCTTTTAAAGCAGGAATTATATTTTTTTTTAATTTTTGCACAGATGCCTGATAAAGTTGATTATCTGTGATTATTTCTTTCTTGTCAAAAATAAAAGTGCCAAATTTTGGAGTTATGACTTTATTTTGAGAAAAAAGAAATGATGAAAATAAAATTATTATGATAAAATGTGAATTTTTCATTTATACTGTTTTTAAACTTTTCCATATTTTGTTCTTCTCTTCCATGAATACATTCATCAACAGATAATTAATTGTTTGAACTGGGATTCCAAACAATTAATTATCCTCATTTTTACTCTTCAAAATCATAGTTAAATTGATTAGCCTCTTGAAGTAAGGTATCTTATATAAAATCAATGGGCTTATTATTGTTGAAACAATAATAATGTAAAAAAAAGATTGAATAAAATAATCCTTTGTGCTAGGTATCAGAATAAAACCATATAATAACGAAATTAGAATATAATTAATACAATTTAAAACTAGCAATTGTATTAATTTATTACTAAATCTAAATTTACCATTTAGCATATAAAAAATAATCCAAGAAAACGCCAAATACAAAATAAACCTCATCTGACCTAATACGAAATAACTTTTTATGGCGGGTTTCAAATTTTCAATGTAAAACCCATTATCAGCCATTAAAATATAAACAACACCTAATATGGTACTTATAAATGTTTCTACTATTAGTAATACTATTAATAAAATCAATATTGAGGATGTTTCTTTCATTGATTTAATTATTTAAATACAATTTATCTATTACTTTTTGCCCAAGCAATATTCTATCATTATAGTTTGACACTTCAAAAGGATGCTGTCCTTTTGAAGTGTCAAAATGATTGGTTGTCTCTTATTTATGACTTGATAATCATAACCTCATTAATTAACTTTTTGAAATAAGGAATACTATTTAAAATCAACGGGCTTAAAATGGTTGATACAATTATGATATAAAAAAATGAAGTAATAAAATAATCTCTTGTGGGAGGTAAAATTAATCCGTAAAACAAAGAAATTAAAATATACAGTCCACAATTTAAAACTATCAATTGTAATAGTTTACTACTAAATTTAAATTTTCCATTTATCCAAATAAAAAGTGGAAAACAAATTATCAAATATAAAAACAATCTCATTATTCCTGCAAATACGAAATCACTTATAATAATTTCAATTTTTCCTTTATATATTCCTTTACTTTCAAATACACTATATAATACGCCTAATATTATGCTTATTAATGTATCTGTAATTAATAAAATTATTAGCACTGTTATTGATGATAAATTTTTTTTCATACTATTTTGTTATTTATAAAGTTGATCTACTATTTTTTGTCCTAATATTACTCGATCATTATAATTCGTAAAATCAAACGAGTGTTGCCCCAGTTTAGTAGATTCGAAATTCTCTGAGATTACTTTAACTATTTCAGAAGGAGCCCATTTACTAGTCATAGAGAAATTTATAGAAGACATAACACTATTCATGTCAGCACTTGGGTTGCTAGTTTTATAAATTTTTATAAAATCTTGCACTTTGCTTTGCTCCAGTTTTACCATGGCATAATCTAGTGCTTTGTTTTTTAGTCCATTAAAATTTACTGTTGCCCCATTTGCATCGATAAATGTCCCTGTCAATCCGCCAGTATTTATTATAGACTTTGCATTAGCCATATTAAAAGGGAAAAGATATTTATTACCTGCTTTAAGGAATGCGTCCGCTGGATCGTTCAAATACCATGCATTCACATTGTCAGCAGCTCCTACTGCATTCCATTTAGTTACAATTTCAGCAGCACCAAACCATCTACTATTAATAGCAACTTTGCTATCAACCCATTCATAATAAGCATTTCTTTGCCCTATGTTTTGATACGCATTAGCTTTTAAGTGTTGTGTACAATAATTTGCTGCATCATTAAAAGTTGAAGAATCATACACATTAGCAGTTGAATACCATTGCCAGGATTTTAATGTAAACCAAGGATTCAAAGCATAAATGGAAGGCACAGGTTCCTTGCCGGTCGAATCAAGAAAATTAGTGCTATTATTTGGAATTGTCGAAAATATCGCATTTTTTGGATACATTCCTGTTTTTGGATCAACAATATCCGCACTAATTATAACTTTTGCAAATTGTTCGATTTCCGCTGGAGATTTCTCGGAATTTTCCTCATTTAAATAGTCTTTGAGTACTTTTACCCCATTAACATAGCTAACAACTAAAGCTGAAGCCTGTCCATTCTGATCAGCAGGTAATCCACTAGCAACTTTACTTATCACATTACCAATAAATTGTATCCTTCCGTTTGGGGCATCAGGAATAACCCTGTCAATAAAATCGGTGATTACTTTAGAAGCTTCGTCCAAAGTTAATGTTTTTTGGTTATATAATTGTACCCCTATTTGAAATTTTGACCCCGGTGATGCATCAAGTGGACCTGTCGAAACACTTCGTGGTATTGCAGTGTATTGCACAGACATTGGCGGAGGTCCGGACTGGGTTGTACTTGCTACTAATACAGGGCCAGTACTGGTAGCCTGATATGTATTATAGGCATAATTTTGCTGTGCAGGATTATAAACATTAAAGTTGAAATAGGTATTTGGTCCATAACCAGTCAATACAGTAGTATTTGCTTGTGCTATGTTAACCGTTTGTTCCCGTGTAGAGGTTACGGTTGTTGCAGGGTAAATCCACCACACGTCCCAACCAGTCGCACGACTTTGCTCTACATCTTTTTTAACAACAGTTGTTGGAGTCGAAGCTGGTTTATCTCCCACCACCCGGATACCCTGATCACTTGTTTGAACTTTGGTATCAATGGTCTGTGAATACGAATAGGGATTTACAGCATTACTTTGAGTATAAAAATCGGTGGCCAGCTGTGCCCAGTAAGTTCCACCTCCCATAGCCCCTGTATTGTACATTGGACTTCCGAAACTACTGTTATTGTAGCCATACTCATCATAAGGACCTGCAAAAGCTGATAACGAACAAAATAAGGTTATTAAACATATATAAATAGATTTCTGCATGGCTTTTATTTTTTAATTAATATTCTGGAGTGCATCTCATTGTTTACACCTACACGTACAATGTACATTCCGGGTATCAGTGTACTGCCGTCTAAAGAGTATTGGTGTTTTCCCTGTTTTTGTATTGCTTCTTTTTCTAAAGTTATTGCAGTATTATTTCCTGAAAAATCATATACGCCCACATTTACCGTGGCATCGTTTTCGAGTTCATATTCAATCAGGACATCACTTACAAAAGGGTTGGGGTACAGGGTAATAAAATGCTCTTTCTGATCGCTTAATGCCAAAAGTTCTGCTT
>JBDTRA010000156.1:0-4909 GCA_039931915.1 Flavobacterium sp.
ACATTTGATAAGTTCCAATTGAAATGAAGATAAAACTACTTAGTAAGAACAACCATGTTTTCCAGAATGGTGGAGTAATCACAATTTTTAAAATATCGTTTTTGAATACTGTACCTAGATATAAATCTTTGGTTTCAAGCCTTAGTTTGAAGTGTCCATTTGGCAAATAAGTAAGATTTATGTTTTTATCTTTAGTCCATTTGCTCCAATTTGAATTTGGCAAGCCTATTAATCTATAACGGTATTCTAGTTTGTTTGGGTATTGAGTAATTTGAGGTTCAAATCCTATTGAAATTGTATTCTTATTATAAGGTAGTACGATTTCATCGGAATCATAGTTCAGCCACTTGAATTGAGATTTACCTATAGTTTCAAAATTGACATCTATTGCTGTGATTTTTATTACTATAGGTTTGTTTTTTAAAGAAATATAGTTTTTAAAATCAAAATTTAAATAACCATTTTGAGTTCCTATAGTTAAAACCGTTCCTTTGATATTGGATGATGTAAAAGCTTTGGCAATCAATCCTTGTTCTTCATCAATCAAACGAATTGAACCATTTTTATAGATATTCAACCCTTTTTCTGTTCCTATAAACAAAATATCTTTGTAACATTCTATAAATGAAATAGAATTACCTATTAGCTGTTTTCTGTTAATTTTCTTTATTATTTTGAATCCTTTTGAGACATCAATAATAAAAACATCTCCAAAAGAATTAGCAATTACAAGCTCGTTTTTATAGTTAATTTTAAACTGAACTAGCTCATTCTCTTTCCAAACGTTGTTAAAGAAATAAGAATAAAATTTATCATTTTTATAAACATACAATCCTCCCGATGCAGAGGCAATGTAATATTTACCCTGTAATGGTAAAATAACAAAAGCATCTTTTGGATTATTCAAATTACTTGCTGGGTATTCCTTAAATACAGTATTGTTTCTAAAATTATTTACGATATTAAATCTTCCATAGGCAACTTGAAAAATAATTTTATTTTGATTTTCAAAATCGAAGGCACTTGGAGAAAAAGGAAAATATTCTTTTATTATCCCATTATTATTCACTGCAAATAATCCAATCGTAGAATTTATCCAGATAATTGAATTAGCAGTTTTTAAACCCCTAAGTTCGAATGCTTCAAGATTAGTCTTTGAGAAAGAGGCAAAATATTCATAATCTTTTAATTGGGAGTTTGCTTTAAAACTATGTTTAGCAAAATCATAAAACCTTTTATTGGTAATTTCATTCCAAATTTTATCATGTTGCAAAAAAAGTAAACCTTCTTTATGTAATAGCAAATCTTTATCCAAAGTCCTTCCAACTGAAACAATATTTAGCTTTTGTTTATTGTAAAATGAAGGAGGATAGTATTTGATTTGTTCGCTCAAATCAATTTCAAACAATCCTTTATTAGTTGTGCCAACGTATAAAATATCTCTTTTATCTTCATACAACAAAGTCCAGACTTCGGAACTTTCAATTCCAAACTCATTATTTATATTTTTAATTTGATTTTTGACAGTTTTAAAAATACCTCCTGTAGCAAAATTAATTCCATTACCTGCTAAATAGGTAATATTTCTTTTATCTGTTACATAATTCCAGAATACCGTACTTCCAAACTGAGTTTTTACTGATTTGTTAGATAAATAATCCTTGATGCTAATTTTAGATACAGCTCTGTTTATTGTGTCCGAATGACAAATAAAAAGACTGTCTTTTAATTTATGGATTGAAAAAATATCTGGTTGTTTATGATTTATCAGCTTTATACTTTTGGTCTCTAAATCAATTCTCCAGAATCCATCGTTAAAAGTTCCAAAAAAGATTTTAGAATTTATTTCAACAAAATCCATTACCTGAAATAAATTTCGACAACCAGTGATTTTTTTACTTAGAATGATTTTCTTTGCTTTAATATCAAGGACTGAAACACCAAATTCAGTTCCTATGTAAAGAAGATTTTTGTAGATAAACAATCTCCTGACTTTATCATTAACTAATCCGCTCTTCTGATTGAATATAATAAACTTTTTGCCATCGTAAAAGGTCAAACCTCCACCATGACTGCCAAACCATAAATTATGATTTTCATCTTCAACAATTGCCCAGCAACTATTATGCGCTAAACCATCTGAAACAAAAAAGTTACTTATTTTGCCATTTTGGATTGCTGACAATCCATTAGCTGTACCAACCCAAAGAATCCCTCTGGTATCCTTATAAACGGAATATACGCCGTTATTAGGTAGTCCATCTATTGTTGAAATATTCTTTGATGGAAATTGTTGAGAAAAAACTACCTCAACAAACAAAAGAAGTATAACTAATAGATTATTTTTTTTGAATGATAGCATTTATAAATTCGTCTTTTTTTCTAACAGATACTGGCAAAGTTTCTCCATTGCAAAGTTCTACTTGTAGTTCATTTGTTTTGTTGAATCGAGTAACATAATTCAGATTTACCAAATATGATTTATGAATTCTTTGAAAAATGGAGCTTGGTAATAGTTCTTCAATGTATTTTAAGGTTTTGGATAGAACAATACTTTTACCATCTAAACAGACAATTTTACAATAATTACTATCAGCTTCACAATACAAGATTGCATTTGTTTTAAGCAATTCAAATCCGCTTTCTGTAGGTAGTGCAATCCTATTGTATTCTGAACCTCCAGTATCAATATTCTCTAAAAGCAACTTTAGTTTTTCTCCCTGAGATGCTTTATGCTGTTTATCATCATACTTTTTGATGGTTTCTAGCAAATCGATATAATTGATTGGTTTTAATAAATAATCTAAAGCACTACACTTAATAGCATCAATCGCAAACTCTGAATGAGCCGTTGTAAAAATAACTTCAAATTTCACGTTATTCAACTCTTTAAAAAGTTGAAAACCATTTTTGTTAGGCATCTGAACATCAAGAAAAACTAATTCTGGATTGTGTTTTTCAATAGATAAAAGCGCATCATCGACACTTTCGCATTTATCAAGAATTAGAAATTTATCAGGAAAATAACGAGTTAAAAGTTTTTCTAAAAACTCTCTGGCGTTGTATTCATCATCTACAATAATAGTTTTTATCATTTTTTAAAGATAGAATTATTTTGGTTAATCCTAAAAAACCAATTATTAAACGTATCAAAATCATTAGTAATCGTAGTTTACACTAAACCACTGAATTTCTTAATGAAGTTATTATATCTCTAAATTCACTTGCATTTTCAAAGAATTCTCTCTCAACAAAATAATTTAATTCTTTTTCATAAACTTCAATTAATTGCAAAATAATTAAATTTGGTATAATTGGGAAATCCTCCGCTACTAAATGTATTCTAAATAATTGTTCGGTTTGATTACGAGTTAATTTTTTTCCAGTAATTGCTTTGTTGATTGTATTTAAATAGCTTTTTCCATAATTTTTAACATTCTTCATCTTAATTTTTGGGAATCTTAAACTAACTATGTTTGACTGTCCAATTGTGATTTTTTGTTGTTTTTTCATTTTATCTTTTTTATTAATATGTCACAAATGAACTAATTTAAGTTCCCCACATTAATTGATTGTCAACAATTGTCAACTTTAAAACCTTGCTTTAACAATATAAAGCTAAAGCAAGGTTCCTTTTTTAATATTTCAACCCAAATCTGATACTTGAAATTATCATTGGAACTATAGGACGTATGTCTAAATTATATTTTCCTTTGGGAGGATAAACATAACCCTCAATACAACTTGAAGCGATAATTTTTGAATTAAAACTTACTGTCAGTTTAAATAAATCATTCTTTGGTTCTTTATAAAATGTTTTATAAGAATTAAAATAATCATAATTCTTCCAGAGTACTTCGATTGATTCCTTTTTTAAAAAGTCCTTAATCAAATTTGTTGAGACTGTAATAATATCTACAGCAACATTGAAGTCGATATGATTTTTCTTATAATCGTAGTCCTCGAAGAATCGTTGACAAATGATTTTATCATTAATGAAAAAAGTGAAATCGAATCGGTAATTTTTTTTTGCTTCCATGATATATTTTTTAAATTAATCCTTTAAACCAACTAAAAAATCATCAACTCACTTATATTTGTTTAAAACTTAATTGGTAATTTGTTAACTGAAATACTCATGGGACATATATTTAAAAATAATTTGACTGAATTTTATGAATATATACTTCTAACTCCATTAACAAAGATATATTCAGCCAAAAAACAAACTCCTACAGATGAAATTACAGATTTTTCAAATTTGTTAATTGATAAATTTGCAATTCACTCTTTATCATTTTTTCACTTATCTAATGGTATCGTTGAATTAAAAAAATCGAATGAAAAAATTAAAATGACGGGGTTTGATTTATTTACTGTAAACTCTACATTTAGAACTATAATGGAAAGCTATGCTGCTTTTAATAATATTTACGTAGAGCCAAAATCAAATGATGAAATAGAATTTAGATTTTTGTTATGGAAATTAGATGGCTTATATGACAAAGCAAAATTTGAAATTAATGAAACAGATTTTAAAGATGCAAAAAAAATACTTGATGCAGATAAAGTCATATTAGCTGAAACAATTCTTAAATTAGAAACTTGTAATTTTTTTAATTCACTAAACAAGATTGAAATAAATAAAATTTATAAACCTGATAACAATAGAGTTAATTGGAGATTTATAATAAATGAAAATGGAATTGTAAAACCTTTAAAAATTGTTAACTTAATAAAACATACCTGTAAAACTAAAGCTTTTATAAATAATTATAGATATACTTCTACTCATACACACACAAACTATTTAGCACTAGAGCATTTTAAACAAACAAGAGGTATTCCAATTTCAGATAATTATGTCAATCCAATAATAAAATTAGCAATTTATATTACTTGCTTAATT
>JBDTRA010000157.1:0-4884 GCA_039931915.1 Flavobacterium sp.
AATGCGAAACGATAATTTAAAAAGTTATTTAAATCTTCATTTAATTGTTTTTATTTGGGGTTTTACAGCCATTTTAGGGGCGTTAATTACGATTGATGCCGAGAATTTGGTCTGGTTCAGAATGCTTCTTGCCGGAATTTTTCTGGGCATTTTTATTGTGTACAAAAAACAATCTTTTCAGGTTCCTGTTAAAGAATTTTTTAAACTGATTTTTGTCGGCTTACTAATAGCGCTCCACTGGATTTTCTTTTTTAAAGCTATTCATGTTTCCAATGTTTCCATAACACTTTCGATATTTTCGCTTGGCGCTTTTTTTGCATCTTTATTGGAACCTCTTTTTTTTGGACGAAGAGTATTATGGTACGAGGTTTTTTTCGGGCTTATAATTATTGGAGGGTTAGGATTAATTCTACAAGTTGAGATTAAATATTTGCAGGGCGTTTATTTTGCATTGGCTTCTATTATTCTTGGCGTATTGTTTACACTGATGAATGGTAAGTTAATAGCAGACCATGAACCATCAGTAATTACTTTTTATGAATTCGGTGCCGGAGTTTTCTTTATTTCTGTTTATTTTTTAGTATTGGGAAAATTCAATGCAGATTTTTTCTCCATATCATTAAATAACTGGATTTTACTGTTTGTTTTAGCGTCTGTCTGTACGGCTTATGCTTTTACGGCTTCGGTAAAAGTAATGCAGAAATTAACTCCATATACTGTGATGTTAACGACTAATTTAGAGCCGGTTTACGGAATTATCCTGGCTTATTTTATTCTGGGAGGAAAAGAAAAAATGAGTACGGAATTTTATATTGGAGCCATAATAATTGTAATAACGGTTATTTTAAATGGCGTTTTCAAACATTATCAAAACAAGAAAGAAGTGTAATGTTTATTTATTTTTAAAAAGCAATTTTATACTTTAAACAACAATTAACTGTACCAATGATATAATATTTTTATATTTGCGGTTCGATTTACAAACAAAATTCAAAAATCCATGGAATATTTAGATTTTGAGCTTCCAATAAAAGAACTAGAAGATCAGTTACAAAAGTGTGTCATTATTGGAAAAGAATCTGATGTTGATGTAGCACCTACCTGCAAGGAAATCAACAAAAAATTAGAACAAACGAAGAGAGAAATATATAAAAACCTTACTGCCTGGCAACGTGTTCAGCTTTCAAGGCATCCTAACAGGCCTTATACGTTAGACTATATCAGGGCTATTTGTGGTGAAACTTTTTTAGAACTTCATGGTGATCGAAGCTTCAAAGATGATAAAGCTATGGTTGGCGGACTAGGGAAGGTAAATGGTCAATCATTTATGATTGTTGGTCAACAGAAAGGCTATAATACAAAAACACGTCAGTATCGTAACTTTGGTATGGCAAATCCTGAAGGATATCGTAAAGCTTTGCGTTTGATGAAAATGGCAGAGAAGTTTGGAATTCCTGTTTTAACTTTGATTGACACTCCGGGTGCATATCCGGGACTAGAAGCTGAAGAACGCGGTCAAGGTGAAGCTATTGCCAGAAATATTTTTGAAATGGTCCGGTTGAAAGTGCCAATTATCACGATTATTGTTGGTGAAGGTGCTTCTGGCGGAGCTTTAGGAATTGGTGTTGGAGATAAAGTTTATATGTTGGAGAATACTTGGTATTCTGTAATTTCCCCGGAATCATGTTCTTCTATTTTATGGAAAAGCTGGGAATATAAAGAACGTGCAGCAGATGCTTTAAAGCTGACTTCATCAGACATGAAAAAACAAAAATTAGTTGATGATGTTATTCCTGAACCATTAGGAGGAGCGCACTATGACCGCGAAACTACTTTTAAAACGGTTACCGAATACATCACAAAAGGATATAATGAATTGAAAGACTTATCAACAGCCGACCTAATTGCCCAAAGAATGGACAAATACAGTAAGATGGGTGAGTATAAAGAGTAAATTCCTGAAAAATGATTTAAAATCCGAAGCCTTACCGTTTCGGATTTTTTTTGAGTTATAAACAAAAAACCGATACTTATAAACAATTAATAGTTATAACTAGATAGTAATATTTTTTTAAAATTTGCTACTTTCGCTGTATGGAAAATTTCAAAAATATAAACCCAATAAAGGTTGAAAAAACCACAATTATTAACTTAGAAAAAGGGAAATTACCACCTCAAGTACTTGATTTAGAAGAAGCTGTACTTGGAGCAATGATGATTGATAAAAAAGGAGTTGATGATGTAATTGATATTCTGCAACCTGATGCTTTTTATAAAGATTCACATAAATATATTTTTGAAGCTATTATACAGTTGTTTACCGAAACACAGCCAATTGACTTATTAACTGTTTCTGCCCAGCTAAAAAAGAATGGAAAATTAGAGCTGGCTGGTGGTGATTTTTATTTAATTCAGCTTACACAAAAAATTGCCTCTTCGGCACATATCGAATTTCACTCTCGTATCATACTTCAGAAATTTATTCAAAGAAGTTTGATTCGAATTTCTTCTGAAATTATCGAAGCTTCTTATGATGAGACAACAGATGTATTTGATTTGCTGGACCAGGCCGAATCAAAATTATACGAAGTAACGCAGGGAAATATTAAACGAAGTTCTGAAACAGCTCAGAGTTTAGTTTTACAAGCAAAAAAACGTATTGAAGAAATTGCAAAACAAGAAGGTCTGAGCGGTGTTGAAACCGGTTTTACTAATTTAGATAAACTAACTTCCGGATGGCAGCCAAGTGATTTAATTATTATTGCAGCAAGACCAGCGATGGGTAAAACCGCGTTTGTACTTTCTATGGCCAGAAATATGGCTATTGATTTTGGACATCCGGTAGCATTGTTCTCTCTGGAGATGGCTTCTGTTCAGTTGATTACAAGATTAATTTCATCAGAAACAGGATTGTCATCAGAGAAACTGCGTACTGGTAAATTAGAACCTCATGAATGGGAGATGTTGAGTACAAAAGTAAAAAACTTAGAAAAAGCTCCTTTGTTTATTGATGATACGCCATCACTTTCTATTTTTGATTTAAGAGCAAAATGTCGTCGTTTGGTTTCACAGCACGGTATTAAAATTATTATTGTTGATTATTTGCAGTTGATGACTGCTGGAGGTAATGGTAAAGGAGGAGGAAATCGCGAGCAGGAAATTTCTACAATTTCCCGAAACTTAAAGGCTTTGGCAAAAGAGCTAAACGTTCCGGTAATTGCACTTTCACAGTTATCGCGTGCCGTTGAAACTCGTGGATCAAGCAAGCGTCCGTTACTATCGGACCTTCGTGAATCCGGAGCGATTGAGCAGGATGCTGATATTGTTTCATTTTTATACCGACCAGAATATTACAAAATTGATGAATGGGATGATGATGAACAATCACCAACAGCTGGCCAGGCAGAAATTATGATTGCGAAACACCGTAATGGTGGTATCGAAAACGTTCGATTGAAATTTATTGGACACCTTGGAAAATTTGATAACCTTGATGATTTTAGTGGTAATTATGATGATTTGCCATCTAAAATGAATCATGATGATAATCCATTTATCACAAAAAATCTGCCATCAGCTAACGAAGCTTTCGGAAGTAATCTGAATGAAGATGATGACGATAGTGATGTACCATTTTAAAATGTCAAAATCTGAATGAAACAGATTATTAAATAAAAAGACTTGAAAATAAAAAGGGAAAACTAATTAGTTTTCCCTTTTTATTTTATTAAATATTTCTAAGTAAGCATTAAGTTTTTACCAAATAAAAATTAAATTTTGATAACATAAATTCCGGTTCTTCTTTATTTACAGGGCAATATTCGGATTTAAAATCCGGATTGTATTGCCATTGATCACTATGAATATTACAGCCCTTTTGGGTTAAGTAAAGATTCGATTCATATGGTTTGTATCCATTTGCTTTAATTTCAATTATTACTTTTTCAGATATTTTTTCAGAATTTGAAAATCCGGAATAAATTGAATAAGTTCCATTTATAGCAGTAATAGAATGTTTTTTTGAATAAAATCTATTTCTTTTTACTTTAACATTTATATCTGTAGTTATTGGCAGATGTGTTTTAGAATCTAAAATCAATCCTTTTATTATAATTTTTTTACCAGTAATAAAGAAAGGAGTTAAATCAAGATTGTTACTATTTTGTTTGGGAGTAGATAATATAGTTCCAGTTGAAAAAATTAAAACCCCGGAAGCCAGCAGGCTTGTCTTTTGTACAAATAATCTTCTTTCCATGAGATTTTATTTAAGCGTTTAGAAGACAGTTTATAGTGTAATTATTTATCATAAATATTTATGTTTTTTAAAAAAAAGGGGGATGTTTAACATCCCCTTTTTTAATTATTTCTTTAGAATTAATTTGTGAGTAATTGTTTTATTTCCTTTCATTTCGCAAATAAAATAAATACCGTCAGCAAGGCTTTCAATATTAATTGTATTAATTCTGTCGGAAGAAACTTTTACTGTTTTAAGAGTTTGTCCTAATTGATTTACTATATTCAAATCACCATCATAATCACATTGGATATTCACTACACCTTTGTTTGGATTTGGATACATAATAAATTTAGATTTTTCCTCAAAATCAGGATTAGCTAAAGTATTTACTAAAACACAAGATGATGTAACACTACATCCACCAATAGTTATTGTAACTTCATATGAACCATTAGCAGTTGGTGTGAATGATTGTCCAGTTTCTCCTGATATTAAAGTACTTGGACATTCAAACCATTGGTAAGTCGCACCAGCCTGATTAGCAGTTATAGTTGCTCCAACAAGTGTAGTTGTTGAATTTATGGCTGCAGGCTGGGTAATTGTAAAGTTACGCGTTGCCGTACATCCGTTAGCATCCGTTATTGTTA
>JBDTRA010000158.1:0-4767 GCA_039931915.1 Flavobacterium sp.
TAGAGCAGGCTTTATTATATGTTATTGACCGGCACGAAATATTGAGAACGGTATTAAGGCTCAATTCAGAAAATGAATTAAACCAATACATTCTTCCTTTAGATAAAATAAACTTTAAAGTTGATTATAAAGATTTTTCAGCTGTTGACAATGTTTTAACTGAAATAGACAAGCATATTGAAACGGTTACAAATGCCGAATTTGATCTTGAAAACGGCCCTTTAATTAGAGTAGCGTTATTAAAATATCAAAGTAATAGTTATTATTTCTACTGCAATATGCACCATATTATTTGTGATGCATGGTCTATTCCTATTCTTAAAAATGAAATATTACAGGCTTATAATGCATTAAAAGCTGGGAATATTCCTTTGTTGCCGGAATTGAAAATTCAGTATAAAGACTTTGCAGCCTGGAGTTTGCAAAATTTAAAAGAAGCCTCTTTTACTAAACAAAAAGCATATTGGTTAGAGAAATTTTCAGGTCAAATTCCTGTTTTGGATTTTCCTGTAAAAGGCATTCGTCCGCCAGTAAAAACGTATGAAGGCGAAACTTTAAAAACGTATTTTAATAAAGAAACATCAGGTTTAATACAATCGTATCAAAAAAGCAAAGGCGCATCATTGCACATGATTATGACCGCTACGCTTCATGTTATTTTAGCTAAATATACCGGAAACGAAGATATTATAATAGGAAGCCCTTTTGCGGCCAGAGAACATATAGATTTAAACAATCAGATAGGTTTTTATACCAATACCCTGGCGATTAGAAATAAATTAGAAAAATCAGATTCGTTTGATACCTTTTTTAATCAAGTCAAACAAACTCTATTGGAAGGGCTTACGAATCAGCAATATCCATTTGAAGAATTAGTAAAAGAATTAAAATTAAGAAAAGATCCTTCAAGAAATCCTCTTTTTGATGTTATGCTTGTCGTAATGCCTAAAACTGGATCAAATAATCATCAGAGCGATAACGACGACGATTTAGAAACCATTACGAAAGAAAAAAATACAACCAGTAAATTTGATTTATTGGTATATGTTGAAGAAGCTGAAAATGATCTTTTATCACTTAAAATAGAATACAATACAGATCTGTTTGAAGAGAAATTTATCAGACAATTTATCGCACATTATAAAAAAATAGTAGCGTTACTTTTAACGCAACCAGAAGAAAAGATAAGTACTTTAAATTATCTGGAAGGGCAAATTGGGATACAAAATCACGAAATAGATTTACAGCGCTATAAAGAAGAAACGGTTATTTCATTCTTTGAAAATCAGGTAAAAACCACGCCGGATGCCGTTGCTTTGGTGTACGATAATGTGACAATGACGTATCGTCAAATCAATAATTATTCGAATCAAATAGCCGAATATTTAAGAGAAAATCATGACATAACGCCCAATACAAACGTTGGCGTATTATTAAACAGATCGCAATATAATGTTATTGCAATGTTGGGAGTCATCAAATCTGGCGGCTGTTATGTTCCCGTGGATAATAAATATCTGGGTGAACGTAAAAAATACATCATCAAAGATGCTGCTATAGAAACCATACTAACTACAGGCGATATCAGAGTTGGTGTAGATAATGTTGATATCATCTATCTGGATGAATTTGAATTTACAGAACAACTGGTAGAAAATCCATCTGTAGTAAACAATATAGAGGATCATTCTTTTATTATTTATACATCAGGATCAACAGGAAATCCGAAAGGAGTGATTCAAACGCACAAAATGCTATGTAACTTAATACAATGGAATATCAATGATTCCGGTATTGAAACAGGCTTAAAACATTTGCAATACACCTCATTTAGTTTTGATGTTTCGCTTCAGGATGTTTGGTTTGTTTTGGGCAGCGGCGGAATGTTATACATAACGCCGGAATCTATGAAATTAGATTTTGACAGCTTATCACATTATATAACAGAAAATAAAGTTGAAGTTTTATGCTTTCCGTTTTCGGCATTGTCCAGTTTTTTTGATTTTACCAATCAGGAATTTTTTGACCGTCATCAGCTTAAACACATTATATCTTCCGGCGAACAATTAATCGTGGGACGTTCTTTAGAGAAATTCCTATTAGAATTTCCTCATGTTAAGCTTCATAACCATTACGGGCCTTCAGAAACCCATGTGGTAACCAGTTATACACTTTCTGCGCAAGCAGGAAATATTATAAATTATGTTCCTATTGGAAAACCATTGCCTAATACCACCATTTATTTATTACATCATAATCTTCAGCCGGTGCCGGAAAAAGTAATTGGCGAAATCTATGTAGGTGGCTATAATCTGGCCAAAGGATATGTAAACCTACCTGAATTGACCCAAACGAGATTTATTTTGAATCCGTTTGACGCAGCTCAAAAATTATATAAAACAGGAGATCTGGCCTATGTAGATTTTTCAGGAACGCTAATTTATTTGGGAAGAAATGATACACAGGTAAAAATAAGAGGATACAGAATTGAACTCGAAGAAATTGAACTTCAAATTTTAAAGTTTTCAAATAGTATCGAACATGCCGTTGTAGAAGCTAAAAAAATAAATAACGAAAATGTTCTGGCAGTTTATTACGTATCTCAAAGTGATTTAAATAAAAATGAGATAGTAAGTTTTCTAAAATCGAAACTTCCGGATTATATGATTCCTAATTTTTATATCAAACTGGAAAACATTCCATTGACTTCAAATGGAAAAGTAGACCGTAAAGCGTTACCGAATGTTGTTCTGGAAAACAATATATCAAGTGAATATGTTGCTCCAACAAACGAAACCGAAACAAAACTGGCTGCAATCTGGCAGGAAATCCTGAATGTAGAAAAAGTAGGCATAATGGACAATTTTTTTGAATTGGGCGGACATTCACTTTATGTAGTTCGAATGATTTATAAGATCAACGAAGTTTTTGGAATTAAAATGAAAATGAAGGATGTTTTTACGATGCAGAATATCTACGAACTGGCTCAATCAGTAGAGAATGAAGTTGTATTTACAACTGGCATCAATGCAATTATATCAGAAGATATTACAAACAATAAAAATTCAGAAATATGGGAGATCTAATCCTAAAACAAAGATTAACCCAGTTAATTCAGCAAGGAATAACTTTTGAAGCTTCTGAAGGCAAGCTTTTGATAAAAGGTGATTTGAGTGTGCTAACTCAGGAGCATAAAGAATTTTTGAAAGAAAATAAAAATGAGATTATTGCTTTAATTGAGCAATCAACTCATGAAATTCCTTTGGTAAAAAGTACCGAAAAAAATACGCCAAAACCTCTGTCTTTTTCTCAGCAGAGTTTATGGCTTTTAGATAAAATCAATAACGGAAGTTCGCATTATAACCTGACATCAACTTTTAAACTAAAAGGGAAAATAGATTATAAAGCTTTAAACCAAACTTTTAATACAATTCTGGAAAGACACGATAGTTTACGTAGTGTGTTTTTTGTGGATAATTCCGGAGAACCCGTTCAAAAGATCCAGGCTGTAAATGACTTCACTATTGTAATTGAAGAATTAGATGCTTCAATTAAAAATAGAGAAGACCAGATTTTACAGAAAATTGAAGAAGAAACAAATAAGGTATTTGATTTAACTAAAGATTTATTATTAAGTGTTCGATTGTTTAAAGTAAACGATCTGGAACATTTTATGATCGTGACCATGCATCATATCGCTTCAGATGGCTGGTCGATAGGCGTTTTGGTTAAGGAATTTAATAGTTTGTATAATAGTTATTCAAAAGGAGGATCAAATTCATTACCGGAATTACAAGTACAATATTCAGATTATGCAAATTGGCAAAGACAATGGCTGAAAGGAAAAGTACTGGAAAACCAAATAAACTATTGGAAAAACCAACTGGCAGATTTGCCTGTAATCCACAATTTACCATTAAATAGTCCTAGACCGTTCATTCAAAGTTTTAACGGAAATACTTTTAATTCGCATATTGATAAAACTACATTAACAGCATTATACAATTTATGCAAAGCAGAATCCGCCACTTTATTTATGGCCATTCATGCGGTATTTAGTGTTTTAGTATCAAGATACAGCAATGCAAAAGATATAGTAGTTGGTACGCCAATTGCGAACAGACAAAAAGCTGAAGTGGCTGATTTGGTTGGGTTTTTCATGAACCTTTTGATTCTAAGAAGTGATTTATCACAAGAACCAAGTTTTAGGGAATTGCTGCAGCAAAGCAAAAAAATGCTGGAGGAATCGTATGAATACCAACAATTGCCATTTGAAAAATTAGTAGAAGAACTAAAAGTAAAAAGAAATTTAGGGCACAATCCGTTATTCCAGATTTTGTTATCACTTCAAAACAATACTCAGGAAGAAATTGCATTAACAGATATAGTTTTAGAACCGGTTGTTTATAAAAATGTAAACAGCGCCAAATACGATCTGAGCTTAAATATTACAGAAACAGGCGCGGGACTTACACTTTCGTGGGAGTACAATACAGATCTTTTTGAAGAAGAAACGATTATCAGAATGTCAGGAAATTTCAATACTTTACTGGATTCTTTACTGCTAAATCCGGATGAAAATGTTTTTAAAGTAAACCTGATTGGCGAAAATGACGCAAAACAAATTTATAAGTATTTAGAAGGCGATACGCTTGATATAGAAGATGTTGAAAACGCCATAAACCTTTTTGAATATCAAACCATAAATAATCCGGATGCGATTGCAGTTATCAGTAATGATGTGTCTTACAGTTATGCACAATTAGG
>JBDTRA010000159.1:0-4765 GCA_039931915.1 Flavobacterium sp.
ACATCAGGTTAATCATCTTCTGTCTAGGGGTTAATTTTCCTCCTGCCATTTTTTTTTTAATTAGTTTTTATTAATAAATTTAATATATAGTTAAAAACTAATTATCCTTTGTTACTCATTGCAGAAAGCATTCCACCATAAACATTGTTTAAAGAAGCAATATTTGCAGTCATAGATTGCATTTGCTCTTTTAATTTAGACGCATTATCAGCAATTTCGTTGTTTGCTTGTGCATTTCTTGAAGCGCTTTCTAATTGTACTTTATACAAACTGTTTAATGATTCCATTTGTGCAGCAGCCATAGACATTTCCTCAGCATATTTCTTTTGTCCTGCAATAGAATCTACTGTTGGAGAAATTGCTTTTGCAGCTCCTTCGAAATTTTTAATACTGTTTCCTAAGCTTGACATTAATTCTCCGTCAATTTTAGCTTCTTTAAGCATTGCGTCTAATTTTTGAGACAACAATCCTTGTGCATCAGATGGAGTTTCAACTTTATCAGCTTTCTTTTTTGCCTGACCATTAGCCAATTCCGGATACACTAGTGTCCAATCTAGCTCATCCTCTACAGGTTCAAAAGCTGATAGTGCAAAAATTAACGCTTCTGTAACTAATCCTACTGAAAGCATTAGAGTACCTGTTAAAGGTCCAATCTCAAAGTGAGTAATTTTGAATAATGCTCCAATAATTACTACTGCCGCTCCCATACCATAAGCGAAATTCATTGCTTTTTTACTTAATAATGCCATAATAATACTCTTTTTTAGGTTTTAAATAGATTTGGTGATTGATTTAATTTAATATTTAATTTTTATTTTTTCTTATTTCCGGTTACCTGAGTTCCCATATAATCCTGTACAGTTCTAAATCCAATGTAACTTCTTGCAGAATCAGCATATTCATGGTCACGAGTACCTACTTGTAAAAAATAAGCGACATCTTTCCAAGAACCACCACGAACAACTTTTCTTTGATTATTCCCATCAATCACATTTGGATTCATTGTTGAAACATATTCATAAGCATTTGGATTATATGCTGAATCTGTCCACTCTGAAACGTTTCCGGCCATGTTATACAAACCATAACCATTTACTTCATAAGATTTAGCCTCAACAGTATATAAAGCTTCGTCAGCAGCATAATCTCCTCTACTTGGTTTAAAGTTTGCTAAGAAACAACCTCTGTCGCTTTTAGTATAAGGACCTCCCCAAGGATAAGTAGCAGATTCCAGACCTCCTCTTGCAGCATACTCCCATTCTGCCTCTGTTGGCAATCTGAAAGCATTAACTAGATCACGTCCTTTTTTCTTAGATTTAATATAACTGTTTTTATTCAGGGTTCTCCACGCACAAAATGCTTTTGCTTGTTTCCAGGTAACACCTACCACAGGATAATCTCCATAAGCTTTATGCCAGAAATAATCATTATGCATTGGCTCATTATAAGAGTAAGCAAAATCTTTAATCCAAACTGTTGTGTCAGGGTAAACTTTGATTTCTTCCGTTTTTACGAAGTCTTTTCTTTTACCAACTTTAGCCTTTGCAGCAGCCTGAATGTCCATCCACGAATAACGGAATTTCAATTTATTTACATCAACAGTTCTCAAACCATTATATGATTCTTCTATTGGCAAATACATAGAATCCATTACTTCAGTGTAATATTCATCCGGATAAGCTTTAGTATCTTTTATTAATTTAACTTTTTTATTTAGTTTTCTTCCTGCATAAGGATCATCTTTTGTTCCTACACTATAATAATTATCATACATATATTTATCATAAGCCGTCATTTTATCCGGCTCAGAATCATTAAACGCATAATCAGCAATACTACCAGCATTTTTACCTTTACCGGTTGTAGCACCTGCAGTAGATTTTTGTCCAGTTTCATCAGCTAAAATTGCTAAACGAACTCTCATTGTAGAATCTCTTACCCATTCTACGAACTGACGGTACTCAGAGTTTGTAATTTCAGTTTCATCCATATAAAAAGAACGAACAGTTACAGTTTTTGTAGGAGCATCTTCTACAGCAGCTAAATCATCATCAGCTTTACCCATGATAAAAGATCCACCAGGAACCAAAGTCATTCCATAAGGCTTTTCAGGATGCCATTTTCCTCCTTGCACACCTACTAATTCGCCTTTATCACCGGATTTACCACAGCCAATTACTAGTGTTAACATTGTCGCAAATGCAATAAACTTCTTCATATAAATTTGGGATTTCTATTCATTATTATAAGTCGTAAACGTATTTATTATTTTTTAAAAAAACAATACTATATCTATATTTATTTCAGGGCTCAAAATTAATGTTAAAAAAAATAAAAAAAAAATATTTTATTAATAAACTGTGAAAAATAACCCTCATAAAACGTTAAATTTTATGATTTTTGAATTTATTGTCAATAAAAGCAATAAAACAAAATCTTATTAAATCAAAAAATTATGCTTTTTAGCTGTAAATATCGTTATAAAGCATTTTTTCTTTGTGCTTTCCACCATCTTTCTGGTAATTCCTGGTTACATGCGCATAAATACTCATCATAAGAACAAGGTAACAACGTATTCCTTTTTAATTTATTGTTTCCATTTGACAAAAAGGGAATTTCAATCCACCAGCGGTCTGTTTTATCGCTTTTATAAAAAATGAGCTCTTCATTTTCAAGTGGAACAATATATTTTAAGTAAGTAGCCCTGCTTCCAAATGGATATTCTTTAGAACGATAATGATATCCTTCAATAAAATACCAAACTATTTGTGCGATTATAACAGATTCCGACATCGTACTATTGTGATTAAAAATTCCAAACGAGGAAACTTTATCACTAATACCAGCATATCTTGCCAAGGAACAAATCTCTTTTCCATTAAAACCATTTGGCTCAAAAGAAACTGTATTCCCGGAATCAGAAGATTTTACTGAATTTAAATCAATACTAACTAAATCAGCATCTCTAAAAACCGGCTCAGCCAAAGTAATCTTATTCGAAATTTCGCCTAAACGATAGGCATCAAAGAACAACTTTTCAATTAAATCAATTTCTTCCTGAGAATTGTAATAGGTCTGATACCCAATATTACAATAGTTAAAAAGATTATTAGGCTCATCTATTATGATTTTTGTAAGATAAGAATTAGCCGAAACCAATTCATTTTCTTTACCAAAATCAAACTTATTGTCTACAGCAACCATGTTTACCATCTGCTCAAGATCATCATAAGCACGGTACAAAGCATAGGTCAAATCCTGAGAACCGCCCAGAACTATCGGAATCACTTTATTCTTAATTAGTGCAGAGGTTACTTTTTTAAGCGCAAAATAGGTATCCTCTACTGAATCACCTGCCAGAATATCTCCTAAGTCGGCAATGGATGCATCCCAATTTCCCGGAAACATACTATAAAGCTTTTTACGGACAGCTGTAAGGTTAACTTCATTAACAATCTCAATATTTCTACGATCTTCTAAAACACCAATAACAGCAATATTTATTTTACTGATATCAGGGAATTGATCCTGGGTATGAAAAGCAACTTTGCTACCCAATTCCTGTGAAGACAACGAACTAATGAATTTTAAAATCCCGTCGTTAACTGGTTCTAGAAAATCAAATTCCATTTTTTATTTCTTTTTAGCAGCTGTTTTTTTAGCTGGGGCTTTCTTAGCGGTTGTTGCTTTTTTTGCCGGCGTCTTTTTTGCCGGTGTTTTTTTGGCAATCATTTCCTGAACCTCTGCTAATGTTAACTTTGCAGCATCAACATCTTTACTCAATTCAATTTTGATTTTGCCTTTTGTAATAACAGAGCGTCCCCAGCGTGCTTTTTCAACCAAAATCCCTTCATCCTCCCAATTATGGAGAACTTTATCTATATTTTTTTGTAATTTATCTTCAATCAGTTCTTCAACATTAGCTTGCGATAAATTATCAAAATCGTATTTTTTACTCACATTGACAAAAAGACCGTTCCATTTAATAAAAGGACCAAAACGCCCTGTACCTTTCTGAACTGATTCACCTTTGTAAATTGCAATTGGTGCATCTGCTAGTGCTTTTTCGTCAATTAATTCCTGAGCTCTTTCTTTAGAAACTCCTAATGGATCTTCTCCTCTTGGCAAAGAAATAAAAACACTTCCATGTCGTACATACGGGCCGTAACGACCATTACTTACTTCTACTTCTTCTCCTTTATACTCGCCTAAGCTCTTAGGTAATAAAAACAAATTAAGTGCATCTTCTAATGTAATGTTTCCGATATTCTGATCAGCCATTAAACTGGCGAACTTTTTATCTTCATCATCTGCTTCACCAATCTGAGCCATTGGTCCAAATTTTCCTAAGCGAACAGAAACCTGTCTTCCGTCTGCATCTTTCCCTAAAATTCTTTCTCCGCTTTCACGTTCAGCGTTAGCTTCAACTTCTTTTACATTTGGGTGGAATTTATCATAGAATTCCTGCATCATAGTTGCCCAGTCAATATTTCCTTCGGCAATTTCATCAAAATCCTGTTCCACTTTTGCAGTAAAATTATAATCCAGGATATTTCCAAAATTCTTAACAAGGAAATCAGTAACAATAGTTCCGATATCTGTTGGAACTAATTTTCCTTTATCCGAACCTGTATTTTCTTTAAGCAGCTTTTCTCCAACTTTACTGTTTTGCAAAGTAAGTTGAGTATAATTACGTTCCTGACCTTCAAGAGTTCCTTTTTCAACATAATTTCTGTTGATGATAGTCGAAATAGTTGGTGCATAC
>JBDTRA010000160.1:0-4730 GCA_039931915.1 Flavobacterium sp.
GAAAGATGAACATGCTGACGACTCATTTTCTGAAGTCCTTCTTTTTTGATGCTTTCTAAAGATTTCTCAACCGTTCCGTGATATAAGAACTCAGAAGGTTCTGTTTCATTCAGGTTTAATTCAACCGAAATCGAATGTCCCTGACTTGCCCTGATTTTCGTTTTATCTTCATTAAAAGCAAAACGCTTTTTATCATTGTTTTCTACAACATAATCCAGAAGTTCCAAATCTAATCGGTTTCCTTTTTTGCTACATTTCGAAATTAATTCTTCAACATCTGCCCAGCCGTTTTCGTCTAATTTTAATCCAATAGTTTCCGGTGAATGTCTAAGTACCAAACTCAGGAACTTGCTTACATTTTTTGCTGTTTTTTCATTCATGATTTCCAGAGATTTTAAGTTTCTTATTCAATTCTTCATCCTTAAAAAGGAAAGGCCTTTCAGCAGGAACTACTAGATTTTTTAATTGTTTATTCTGAACAAATTCATATTGTTCTTTTACAAATTCCGAAATATCTTCGATTAGCAGAATATCATCTTTAGCAAAAGATTTTATAAAATCATCTCGCAAACCAATCTGAATCGCTCTTCGTTCTAGCTTATTCCCATAAGGATCGTGATCCGGATCCCATTGCAATCTTACAGAAGATGTTTTTACACTTTCCTGCCAATCTTCCTGGCTCATTTCCAGCGAAGAACTATAAGAGGAATAGACTGCATTTTGCAAATATTTACTGAATGCCGAAATTTTAAGATGAATCGCCAGCACAACTTCTTGCCCTTCTTTTGTTCCCCAACCGTTTCTGTACATCATCCACAAAAAATTTGGTTTAATCCACGTCATTCTGTCCACGCTAAATGCGCCACCAAAATATTGGTTTTTTGCAGCAAATTCACCTATGTCTTTCCGGTATGATTGATACACTATTATTTCTTCCTCGTCATATTGAGCCATTATATGATAGCCTGATTTTGGCCATGCTATTATTTGCTCATCATATTTCTTTAATTCTATTTTCATTTTGTATTGTACACAATATCTTGATTGTGTTTATTTTATTTAATTATAAACAGTTTGATTTATCTAAAAATCATATACTGTTACTTCTATATTATTATTGGAAAGTGTTTTGAGAATAATTGGTTCAATCATCTCCCACTTTCCACCAGCTAAACCACAGCCAATTCTTGGCATATGAATGTTAGCGTTATTTTCTTTTGCGAATAATGCAACTTCTTTCAGTCCATCTTCAATAGCATCATATCGTATTGGAGCATTTCCGTTTTCATCTTTATTTATTTTATGCTGACCAATTAAATTAGCCACCCAAAGATCTTCTTCAACCTGAACAAATTGAACTTTCCCTAATTCAAAATCAGCTTTCGACTTAAACCATTGTCTATATTGATTTTCCGGCTCTTTCCATCTTTTCGAAATCGCCATCACAAATCCTTTTCCCCAGCCTCCAATATCATTACAGATATGCACAATTACTTTATTTCCTTCTGATTGAGGAGATGTTGCGTCACCTTTTGTATATTGAATGTCTTTCATAATATTCTAATTGATTACTAAGTTTTATAAAATATGATTTATAATAAACTTTTGTAAATTTCATAACTCTCATCATCAAAACAAACAAATAGTACTTTGTCTATTTCTGAAATTTTATCGAAATCTTTAACTGATTTTATCGCAATTTCAGCGGCTTTATCTTTTGGAAACCTATAAATTCCTGTGCTAATACCAGGAAAAGCAATTGTTTTGATCTTATTCTGAACAGCCAATTCCAAACTATTTGTATAACAAGCTGCAAGCAGAGTCTTTTTTTCTTCTTTATCACCATTCCAAACCGGACCAACGGTATGAATAACATATTTTGCAGGTAAATTGCCCGCCGTTGTAATCACAGCTTCTCCTGTTTTACATCCGCCTTGTTTGTTCCGAATTTGAACGCACTCTTCCAAAATTGCTTTTCCGCCTTTTCTGTGAATGGCACCATCGACACCGCCACCACCAAGCAAAGAAGTATTTGCTGCATTTACAATTGCATCAACTTCAATTTCTGTTATGTCGGCTTTGAGAATTTCTACAATCATTTTTTAAACTTGTTTAGTTTATCTCTTAGTTCAACATTCTCACTTACGAAAGAAGGATCAGTAAAATAAACATTCACAACTTCAATCCCAGCAACTATATTGGCATTAAAATCAGCTAAATCTTCAGATGGAATCCAGAGTTCATTGTGATTTTGATCTCCAACATTTTGAACTTCGTATTTCTCTAAAAAATTGGTCTTAACATCAAAAGCTGTCACAATTCCGATAAATCCGGAAAATTCATCAACAGTATTCCATTCCAAAGCAATTTGTTCGGCATATTCCTGATTTGTTACAGGATAAAAAATAGGCTGCCAATCTAATCTTGGAGGAAATGCATTGTACCCTGTTTCTGCTATTAACTCCATTTCTTTTAATCCTACCGGACGATATAATCTTGTTGTACTCATAATTCCATTATTTCAATTCATCCCTAACTTCCATCAAAGCAAAACCTAACAAATTAAGTCCGCGCCATTTTTCCGGATTCTGAATATCTTTATGATCGCCCGCCATTCCTATTCCCCAAATTGGATCAACTGGACTGGCTTCGACTAAAACTCTGTCTTTCGTATTGATTAAAAAAGTTTTTAAAGCTGCGTTTTGACTAAACTTATGATAATTACCTTCCTTCACAATCTCATACCGATTGGCTAACCAAAGTTTATCGTCATAATTTTTAACTTCTCTTCCAAGCTTTTTAACTTCGGCAGGAGAATTTGCTTTAATGATTTTTGCTAAAACTTCATTGTCCTTAAACAATTCTGCCTTCTTGGCCATCATCCAGTGTTCTGCTGTTTTGTAGATCACTTTGTCGACTTCAAAAGAGCTTAACCACCATTGACTGAAACAGGTTTTAGAAATGCTTCCATCTTTATTGGGCTGATGTCCCCAGAAAAACAAAAATTTACTTTCCGGGGCTATATTTTCTATATTGTATTTCATTTTTTCTTTATTGAAACAAAGAAGTTATATTTTTGAAATCTTTAGAATCCGGTGAAAACGATCCATAAATTTCATTAAACTCGGTTATTAACTTTTCGAATTCATAATCCATTTCTATCTGATCCATACAAGTTACTACCAAATTTCTTTTAGCATTTGGACTATAGGCTGCGTCAAGTTTTAAACTATAATTTAACAGATCGTAATCCAAATCGCCAGTTCGAAGTTCTTTTTGAAAATCGTTATAAACACAGGTTTCTTCTTCGTTGTTTTTTAATTTTAATTCCCTTTCATTGGACATCCAGCCGTTGCCATGTCTCGTTGAATAACTTCTGGTCACATAATACATTTCAATATCTTCTATTTCTAGTTTTTTGCAGATTTCGTAGGCATTTTTTGAAGTTGTATTCGCATACGTTACATTCGGAAAAACACCATGATCCATATCTAATAAAATTCCCTGGCTTCCTTCGAAAATAAGGTTCGAATACTTTTCTAAAAAGCTGTAATCACTGATATTCCAATTCATTTTATCAATAACTTCGAGGTAATGATTTACTTCTTCATTGATTTCACTTTCATTTAAAAAACCGTAGTAATAGGCTATCTTTTTTAGTTTCTCCAAAAGCATTTGTCGAGGCGTAATCAAATCAATCGCAAATAATTTGTAGGGACCTTCATTGCGTTTCATTGTGGCCCCAACTCCTTTGCCGCAAGTTCCATGATCCAGATTTCTGACGTTATTTCTGTTCTGCCAGACATCAAAAGGCGTGGTGACTTTTGCCAGTGGATGAATATGAAGTTCAATATTTCCGCCTTTTTCTTCGAGTTCTTCTTTTTCATTAAATAAAAAAACCGGATGAATCGTGCAATGTTCACTAAAATAGGAAGGCAATCCCCGAAGTGCTCCGCTCGCAAAACTGGAATGAACGTGTTTTTTGCCGTCAATCATTACTGTATGCGCTGCTTGCTGCCCTCCGGAAAACCGAATAACTATAGATTCAGGATTTTGTTTCGCAAGAAAATCGGTTGTGATTCCTTTTCCTTCATCTCCAAATCCTAAACCTATAACTATTTGTGCTGTTTTCATTTTTGTTTAATTGTATTGCGGTTAATTTTAAACACATAGAAACATAGATTTTGAAAACTTAAAAAAGGCGTTTCACTTGTTCAAATTCACATAGCTATGTGTGAGAAACTAATTTCTTTTTATTTCCTTTTTTCAAAAACAAAAAAATCTATGTCTCTATGTGTTAAAAAAAATTAAAGCATTTCTATATTATCTAAACCGTCAAGCGGAATTGTTCCTAATCCTAAACCAGAATTTTTATGTTTGTCGCAGATAATCTTTGTAATGATATTCGGAATTTCCCTGTGATCTTCAATAGACAAACAATTTTCTCCAAGCAATTCTTTCCATGCCACATTTGCTCTTACCGCCTGATCAGAATGTAAAACGCTGATATGATAGACTTCGTAGCGTTTTTGTGCCTCTTTTAATAATTCAAGATGTGTATACGTTTGCTGTCCTGCACCCATAATTTCCTTAATGGCAGAAGCCGGAAGTGTTGGCAAATTTGGCTCGTCACCAACGGTAAACAACAATCCTTTTTGGCCTCTTTTTTCGAAAGCATCTGTTTTAGTATGAAAAGCGGCAAAATACCACGCCAAAAGATAACTTTCTCC
>JBDTRA010000161.1:0-4673 GCA_039931915.1 Flavobacterium sp.
TTCCATCTTTTTTCAATCTTCTTCTTAACACTCTGATAACAGCAAACTTACAAATAAATACTTTTTAGGGTTTTTAGGAATTTTCTTAATATGATACGGTTTCTATAATATTAGATACTGTACATGCATCCATTTTATTAGTTTTTTTATTTATCACTCCCTTTTTATAAGGATTCCTAATACTATAAAAATTGTCGGTTATTGGTTTTTTTGGTTTATTATAATACACGAAAGTCCTAAACTTCCTCTTTTCTTCCGGAATGCATTCTTTGTACTTATATAATAGTGTTTCTTTTGAAAACCTATCCATAGCCCTGATGGAAGTGAAAATCCTTTTGCTTTTTTCTTTAAAAAGCAAAAGATTGAAACGAACAGCAGGAAATAGCTTCTAATAAAACTTACCATTATCTATTAGGTACAAATAAAAACCCGACAGGTTCGAAAGTTGTCGGGCAATAAATTAAGCTTGTACTATTATACCTTATAAGAATTAATCAAAACGAATAGCTTTAACCGGAGATATTTTGGTTATTATATATGAAGGAACCAATAACACCAGGAAACAAACTGTAATGGTTAGTAAGTTTAACAAAACTACATAAGCCCAATTTATATATACTGGCGCCTGATTGACATAGTAGTTTTCAGGATTTAGCTGAATGATTCCGAAATGCTGTTGAATTAACAATAATGAGATACCGATTAAATTCCCCCAAATGAGTCCTCTAATAATAAGGTAAAATGCATTGTATAGAAATATTTTTCTAACAGTCCAGTTATTTGCTCCCATAGCTTTTAAAATCCCTATCATTTGTGTACGCTCTAAAATAAGAACTAATAGAGCGACTACCATATTGATAGTAGCCACTAAAATCATAACAGCCAGAATAACGACAATATTGAAATCGAAAAGCTGCAGCCAGTCGAAAATATAACTATATTTTTCTATTATAGTTTTGGTATCTAAGCTTGATGAAGTTTGTTCGTAGATTTGTTCGCCCGTTTCTTTGATATTGTTAAAGTCTTTTACAAAAATCTCGAAAGCGCCTACCTGATCCGGTCTCCATTTATTCATTCGCTGAATATGGCGAATATCACCTATAATAAATGTAGCATCGAAATCCTGAAAACCCGAATTGAAAATTCCGGTTATTTTGAAACGACGACTATTTGGCATTTTCCCTTGCTCTTCTTTGACAAAAAATGTATTAAAATTATCTCCAACTTTAAGACCAAGCCGGTCAGCAAGAAATCTGGAAATTATAACTTGTTCATTTAATGTTTTAGAAAAATCAGGTAATTTACCTTCAACAAGATATTCCTTTATATTATTCCAATCATAATCTGCACCAACTCCTTTAAAAATAATTCCCTCGAAAGCATTTTCAGTTCTAATAATACCGGCTTTGCTTGCAATTGCCTGAATGTGGCTTACTTCAGGAACAGATTTAAAATTTGGATAAAAATCCTGTTTTTTGGAAATCGGAATTAATGTTACTTCAGAATTATTATTATCATAATTTGAAATAATTACCTGACCATTGAAAGCAGAGACTTTTTCACGTATTTTTTGCTGCAGCCCAATTCCTGTTGCAACCGAAACCAGCATCATAATAATACCAATCGCGATGGCCGAAATGGCGATTTTTATAATTGGAGCCGAAATACTGCTTTTAAAATTTTTAGCAGTGATAAGTCTTTTTGCTATGAAATATTCTAGATTCAATTTTTAGTTGTCTTATATTGGTTGTATGAACTTTCGTAAGAGTCAAAAATACATTTAAAAAAACAAAAATGAATTGTTCCTCAAAAACAATTATAAAAATTTTAAGTCAGAGAAGCTACTTGTTATAAAGGCAGGCGTTTTTTCATTTCTTCAACAATATTATAGGCAGCAGGACAAATCGCAACATTTTTTAGTGTAAGATCTGAAATCTGATGAAACTTTTTACGATCTGTATGCGGAAATTCTCTACAGGCTTTTGGACGTACATCATAAATCATACAATAATTCTCATTATCTAAAAAAGTACAGGGAACACTTTTTAGAACATAATCCTTGTCTTCATCAATTTGAAGATATTGCTCTATGAACTGCTGTGGTTTTTGTTTAAAAGATTTTGAAATCCTTTCAATATCGGCCAAAGTAAATAATGGCCCGGTAGTTTTACAACAATTGGCGCATTGCAAACAATCCGTTTTCTTAAATTCGGCATCATGCAAGTCCTGCATGATATAATCTAAATTTTTAGGCTGTTTCTTTTTCAGCTTATCAAAATACTTTTTGTTTTCGATATGCTTATCTTTGGCTAACTTATTTAAGTTATTTAAAATTTGTTTCAAGTTTACTTTTTAAAGTTGATCTGCAAAATTAAACAACTTTAAACTTGAAACCTTAAACTTTGAACTAAAATACGATGAAAGATCTTTTTGGGAAAGCGATGTTCGATTTCCAAACCAATAATTCGCCTGAAGATATCATTACTGAAACCTCGATTTCTGAAGAAGATGAAATGAGTGTTGATTATTTATTTCGTTCTTATAATGAAATGCCTAAACTTGAACAAAAAGCATTACAGATAGCGAGTGGAAAAATTCTTGATGTAGGCTGCGGAGCCGGAAGTCATAGTTTATCATTGCAAAATGAACGAAACTTAAATGTTACCGCTATAGATATTTCTGAAAAGGCTATCGAAACCTGTAAACTGCGAGGTGTAAAAAATGCCAAAGTTCAAAATATATTAGATTTTGAAGGAGAGAAATTTGATACTATTATATTATTGATGAATGGCGTTGGGATTTTTGGAAAATTAGAAAAGTGCAATCAATATTTATCTAAATTAAAATCATTGCTGAATCCTGAAGGACAAATTCTATTAGATAGTTCTGATATTATTTATATGTTTGATGAAGATGAAGATGGCGGGAAATGGATTCCTTCTAATAATGATTATTACGGAGAACTTGTTTTTAATATTTCTTATAAAGGGGAAAAAGAAGAACCTTTTAATTGGTTATATTTAGATTACAACACACTTCAGAATGCAGCTGCAGCAAACGGACTAAAATGCGAACTTGTTTTAGAAGGTGAACACTATGATTATTTAGCAAAACTGTCAATTCAACCTTAATTTTAGATTTATGAATGAGTTAGATTTAGAAAAATTGAAATATCCAATTGGAAAATTTATTATTCCATCTGAATATACAGCAGAATATCTTTCAGGCAAAATTGAAGAAATTGCATTATTCTCTGAAAAATTAAAGCAAGAAACAATTCACTTATCAAACGAACAACTTGACACGCCTTATCGTCCAAACGGTTGGACTATCCGTCAAGTGATACATCATTGTGCTGAAAGTCACATGAATTGTTTTATAAGAATAAAATGGGCATTAACTGAAAATAATCCAGTAATAAAAGCCTATGATGAAGTCTTATGGTCTGAACTACCGGATAATTTACAAATGCCAATTCAACCAACTTTAACTTTATTAGAAGGATTACATTTGCGATTGTCTTATTTAATGAAAAGCTTATCTGATGAGCAATTAGAAAAAAGCTTTATACATCCTGAAAATAATTCTGAATATAAAATAAAACAACTTATAGCCACTTATGCCTGGCACGGAAACCATCATTTAGCTCAAATTACATCTCTTAAAAAATATAAAAACTGGAAGTAAACAGAAATTGTATCTTTTTTACTCATTGTGTATAGTTTCAAAAACAAAAAAATGCTTCAATTGAAGCATTTTTTTGTTTTTGAAATTAAGGAATATTCAAATATTTATGTGTCTGAAGTGAAACTCGCCATTTTGGATTATTCATTACATAATCTACAATTAATGGTGTCATTTCTTCTTTTTTACTCCATTCCGGCTGAAGGAATAGAATTGCATTATCATTTACTAATTCTGCTTGTTCTTCAGCAAAAATAAAATCATGTTTGTTATGAATAATTACTTTTAACTCATCTGCATTATCATAAACGGTTTGAGTTGGCAATTTATTTTTTTTAGGCGAAAGACAAATCCAGTCCCAAGTCCCGGATAATGGATAAGCACCGGAAGTTTCAATATGAACTTTTAACTTTTTATTTTTTAATTGTTGTGTCAACAAACTCATATCCCATGTTAAAGGTTCGCCACCAGTAATCACAACAGTATCAGCATAATTTGAAGCATTTTTTACAATTAAGTCAACACTGGTTGGAGGATGTAATTCTGCATTCCAACTTTCCTTCACGTCACACCAGTGACATCCAACATCGCAACCACCAATTCTTATGAAGTATGCTGCAGTGCCTGTATGATAACCTTCGCCCTGAATAGTGTAAAATTCTTCCATTAAGGGTAACATTGCACCTTTATTTACTTCTAATTGTATTTCTTTTGATAACATTATTTTATTTTAAAGTGCAAAGATAGTCATTTAAATATGGAACAAAAAAAACCGATAGCCTAAAGGACTATCGGTTTTTATATCTTTAATAAGAAAATCTCAGATTATTTTAATGCTTTTACAGATTGTGATGCATAAGTATTGGCAGGATCTAAAGCTAAAGATTTATTGAAATATTCAATTGCTTTAGGTTTATCAGTATTAGCATAACTAGCACCAATACTATTGTAAGATTCAACTATTTTTTTTACTGTTGCAGGTTTTGCCA
>JBDTRA010000162.1:0-4629 GCA_039931915.1 Flavobacterium sp.
CCTTGGCCATCGGATTTACGATTTTCTTATTTAAACCTCTCGCCTTTTTAATTTGTGTAACGGCATAACCGGCAAAAGAATCTTTGCAGAGTTTCGATAGAAAATCTTCCAGTTTCAAATGTTCCATTAACGGATGTTTGTACAAAATACAATCTTCCGGCGAAGCCAGAATCTCCAGAATATTGGGATTGTTTTTTAAAAGTAATTCTACAAAACGACCAATCTCATAATACACCTCATCATTGGTCTCATTAGCAATCTGCGGAATATAATCTAACCCAAAGAATTTTTCCTTTGGCAGATAATACACTCCTTTAATATCGGTATCCGAAGTTGGTGTATTTAACCCAAAAGATTTGCTTCCCGAAATAACTTCGAAAAGGATTAGGTTTTGGGATTTTAGGTCGTGAATGGTCATATATAAAATTGTTCTGTGATATAGAAAACGGTATCGATAAAATACAAATTACCTTCAAAAGTCAGTACGTTTTCGTCGTGTAAATCTTCCAGAATGATTCCTAAATCTGGATTAAAATAATCGTTGTTTCTTGTGTTTACAAAGCCATTTTCATTTAGAAATTTTTTGACAATTTCTAATGCTGTTAATTCATCAAATTTTATAAAATCCTGCTCAACAACGGCATACAAAACTTCTTCGGATTCATAAAACCCAACTAATTTATAAGCTGTATCTGGAAAAAAGAAATTATTCAAAATAGGTTATTGAAATAATCTTCCCACGATAAATAATAAATGGAATCATTGAGTTTAAAAACCTGAAACTCATCCTGATGAAGATAAACCTTTTGCTCAGCACCGCTGGAAACAAAAGAATTAATGTCAATATTTGTATTCCAAAAATTATTTTGGTTACAAAATTGCCTTATGATCTCTGCTTCTTTTCTTTTGATTTGCTTGCTGTCTTTAGCTTCGCAACCTGAGCTCTTGCTTCTTCTAAGGTAACGGGCGACCGCCTGGATAGCATCTCCATGCCTAACTTGGCTCTTTCCTGAAATGATATTTTGTAGTTCATGTTTCATGAATTTTATAATGCAAATATAAAGTTTTAATGTTAGGGTTTACCCAACGATTTGCTTCCCGAAATGACTTCGAAAAGGATTAGGTGTTGGATGGTCATTTATAAATTTAATTTTTTAATTTCAAATCCTTTAAAGAAATTTTTTCAAATCAGATTCCAATTCTTCTTAAACAAACTAAATAAAATGATTGTATTAGTGTAACATTTTTTTTCAAAGCATTATCTGAACATTAAATCTAAATATTGTTCGTCATTAATAAGTGTTTCCTTAATAATGGCTTTCCAATAATTAAAACCATAATATCTTTTGTCTTCTATTATATCTTCCTTTATGGTTTTAATTAATTCATCTTTGCTAATTTTAGAGGTATACTTATTTATTTCTTTACTTAGTTCATAAATTGTATCGTGGCTATTTTTTCTAAATCTTTTTGGTAGATGTAATCTTGTATAATGATTATAAATTAAGTCAAATAGATTTTGCTCAATATCAAATTTATTTTCTACAGTGAATTTTAAAGTTATTTTATCTCCATCAAATGTTGGATTACAGAATAAATATTGTTCCTCTGGTAGATTGTCTATATAAAGATTTAGAAATACTGATTTGTTGTTTTCTCTCCAAACATAACTTTTATGCCCATTACATTTAGAACAGGAAGGAAATAAATTTCTTGGATTTACTGAAAATTCTGGAAACTCATCTTTGGGTACAATATGATCTAATGAATTTATCTCATTGATCGTACAATTTTGACAAGTATTAATTAATCTATTACCCTCAAGAGTAGTTACTTTTTCATTTAGTTTTTGTATAACTGAATTATCGTATTTATATAATTTTAATAAATCAATTTTATCTTGACCTAAATAACCGTGCGCTATAAGTGAAACAAGATTGTTTGCCGTGTGTTGTGCATCAAAAGTTGAATATCTAATTTTAATATTTGGCTTTAATATTTCTACTCTATCTTTATAATCAGGGTCTTTTTTATGATTATTTTTAGCTTTTAAAACATCATCTAAAAAAGTACTTGTACATTCCTTGTAAGGCTTAAGATTTTTCATCAATAATGCTTTTTAAATATAAACGTGTGTTAAGGCTAACAGGAACATTGTCAGATTCAATTTCTTTAATTATGCCGTCATAAGACATTCCTTTTTTTATCAAGTCTGATAAAATGATTTTAAACTGTTTTGGGATTTCTCTATTACCAAATATTTCTTCGATTATAGTGGATAAGTTTTCGCCAAATGTTTCTTTACCTGGTTTTCGAATAGTTGCAAAATTTCCTTCACGTTCAATAACATATACATTTTTTGACAACAATTCTTGAACAATAATTGGAGAATGTGTTGCTATTATACAATAAGATTGAAAAATACGACTTAGTTCATATATTGTATTTATTAGTTGTGAAATGGCATTTGGATGTAAGTGTGTTTCGGGCTCATCATAAATTAATAGCGAATCAAATCTTATGTTTGCAATTATTTCAGTTATAATCAATATTAAAATACTTTGCCCAGAGCTTAAGATATTAGCTATTTCAACAAACTTACCATAATCAATAACATACTCACTAGTTTCTATTTTGTAAGTTATAAACTTGTTTATTGTATTTACTTCTATAAAATTTCGAATAGTGCTTATATAAATTTCAATCCTACTTTGCTCTCTAATTTTTTCGAATGATTTTTGAAATCTTAAAAATAGCTCATCATCTTCTATTCTTTTACCCTTATCATCTTTTAAACCACAATATATATAGTTAAATTCTGCTGTTTTTCTAGGTATTTGAAATTTATCAAAAGAACTATACGAAACTGCAATTACTTTACTAAATAAAGGGGTTTTTGGAGTAAAGCTATCATCTTTTTTATTTGAAATATCAAGCGGTAATGTAGTAACTAATTGAGTTTTACCTGTACCGTTTTTACCAATAATTGCATAGATTCTATTTGGAATTACACTGTTGTTGTCAAAATTAAAGTCAACTTCTAATTCATTTTCTGCAAATTTTGGCTGGAACTTATATTTGAAACTGTAAAGATTTTTTGAATTATAACCGTAGATTCTATATTTTACTTCACGCATTAACCTTTCTGCACTATCCTCCCTAATCAAAGAAGTTTTAAAATTACTATTGTTCTCATAATTTTCTTGTATTGATGGGAAAAATGAAGTGTCTTGAATTGCCCAAAGTATATTTTTAATGTTATCACCAAATATATTTTTAATGTTATCATAATATTCAAATTCTTGACCTAGAGAACAAAATATTTTATCTAATTGAGTAAATAAAACTGGAATAACATTAGGAGTTTTAATATCTTCAATATGAATAATTTTTAATCTACCAATAAAATTAGAATAGCTAGAATTTGGATAATAATACAAAACATATTCAGAAACTACGCCAAAATCATTCCAACCATCGTTTAATACCAATGCGAAAGACGGAAATGCAGTTGGAACTTGATGAGAATTCTTTTTATTATAAAAACCTTTTGGACTATTTACAACGAAGAAGGGGATGTTATTTTCTGCTAAACCTAGAGGTATTTTATCTGCTTCCTGTTTTGCACTTACTTTATAGACTATTAATCCATTAGCATCTAATTGAACAGCTTTATATGATAAGTTTTCCTTTTCTAAATAAGGATTTATCATTAAATAGTATTTCATTATATCATCCTTACTACTTCTATTTTCAGGATTAATAATTCTATTTAAAAATTCTATAAAAGTTTCGGTATTATCGATTATGTTGAATCTTTCGGTTAAAACATAATCATATTCCCAATCGTAATTATTTACAAGATGCTGGTACGCATCATCATAAGCATTGGTATATCTGTCATCTTCTGAGGGAAGAGCTTTTAAATTTAGCATCCGATCCAAAAATTTGATTATATTTTCATCATCGTCTGGATTTCCAAACAATTCTTTTTCAGATAGTAATGCCTGTAATATGTCTAATTTTAATTTTTTTGATAATTCTAACATTTGTGAATTTAATATTAATAATTAATGTGTAGTAATAATGTCATTGTCCTAAAAAACAAATCCAACTCCTCATTCAACTTCTTCCCGCTTCCAAGATTACTTGCATTTTCCTGATTAAATTGTACTGTTTCCAATAAAAAATCAGTTATTAAAACTTCTTTTGGGTGTAAGTAGCTTTCGTTTTGGCTGGCTTTTATTTGTTGCAATTCCAGTATTTTTTCTTGTATGTTTTTCGGAGCAATTGGCAATACATCGGCAAAAGCAACGGGCGGAAAAGTATTGTTTTCTATAATCCATTTTCCTGCCAGTGCGGTGCGCAAAGCATAGAAATAACTTTTTAGCTTTACGTGTTCCTGTTCGCATACGTCCATGAAATTCTTTGTTGTTCCTAGATAATGATGCAAAACGGCTATTGGCGAAAAACATTCCTTTGCCAATTCCTGCATTTGTTTTGCAAAAACTTCATTCTCAAAATACACAACCGGCGAAAACAACCATTCCATCAAAGGTGCATTCGATTTTGCCAATAACTTTACGGCTTTCCGTAAATCCCAGCCGGAACCGTCAAGATCGTCTTCGG
>JBDTRA010000163.1:0-4545 GCA_039931915.1 Flavobacterium sp.
GAGCTCCTTGTTTGTGCTCAGAACCTACAACAACATTTAAATTTCTGAAAAGTTCTGATCCTAATTTGTTTTTAGGTAACATTCCTTTTACAGCTTTCTCTACTAATAATGCAGGGTTTTTAGATTGCAATACTTTAGCAGTTAAAGTTCTTTGTCCTCCTGGGTAACCTGTATGACGAATATAAATTTTGTCATTCATTTTTGTACCTGTAAGGTTAATTTTTTCTGAGTTGATAACAATTACGTTATCTCCACAGTCAACGTGCGGTGTGTAACTTGGCTTGTACTTACCTCTTAAGATCATTGCAACCTTTGAAGCAAGACGACCTAAGTTATGACCTTCAGCGTCAACAACAATCCACTCTTTGGTTACAGTGGCTTTGCTAGCTGAAATTGTCTTGTAGCTTAATGCGTCCATAATATTATTTTAATTAAACATTCCATCCCCAATAAAGGGGATGCAAAAGTACAATTAATTATTTTAAAACCAAATACCTTAAAAGATTATTTTAACTGCTGAAAATCAGGAGTTATTTTTTTATCTAAATCAATAAAAAACCATCTCTGTAAAATTAAGCAAAGATGGTTGTAAGCAAGCTGATAAAAAATAATTCAGATCTAATTAAAAATGTTGGTGTGTTTTCAACTTCCTGAATAGTAAATGGTTTGTTGTAAACTTCTGATTCTGTTGTTGCTTCAAACCTCGTCATTATAAGTAACTTGTGTTGAGAAGAAACTTGTGCTTTTAGTTATGGAAAGCTATCCTTTAAGATGTACGGCCTTCTTATTTCAGATTCATGGCGTGCTTTATCAGAATGAATATGAAATGAAGCATCCGGAGTTAGAGTCAAATTTGCTGACTTATCTTATATATTAAGGTAAATATAAAAAGCAGTTTTAAAATTTACTATTTATTTTTTTATAATCCCCTTAATACACAGGAGAACATCATAAAATTTTAATGTAGTGTTGTGTGGTTTTTGTTGTAATTTCAGTAATTCTACTATATTTGTATTAATTCCATAAATAATGATAGAATGAAAGCTAAAGCAACTTTAAAACAAATCGCGAAAGAACTCAATGTTTCTGTATCAACAGTTTCTAAAGCGCTTAATGATAGCCCTGAAATTAGTGAGCAGACCAAAATTAAAATTAAAGAGTATGCTAAACTAAAAAATTACAAACCAAATGTAATTGGTTTGAATTTGAAGAATCGTAAGACAAAAACAATTGGAGTTATTATACCTAATATATTAAACTCGTTTTTTGCAAAAGTTTTTAGCGGTATAGAAAAAGTGGCTGATAAAAAAGGATATAATGTGATTACATGCATTTCGAATGAATCTTTAGAAAAAGAAATTCATACACTTGAGATGTTAAGTAATGGAACTATTGATGGATTTATTTTGTCTGTTTCTCAGGAAGCTCAGACGTTACAGGATTACAGTCATTTTTCGGCAATTATAAATGATGGGACACCAATTGTTATGTTTGATCGAATTGCTGATGAGGTAGAATGTGACAAAGTTGTAGTAGACGATTTTGATTCTGCTTTAAACTCAACACAGCATTTGATTAATTTGGGATGTAAAAATATTGCATTGATTTCTTCAGTAAATAATCTAAGTGTTGGAAAATTAAGAGCTGATGGATATCTTAAAGCTTTAAAAGACAATAATATTCCGGTAAACGAAAAAATTATCCTTCGTACCGATTCAGAAGATGATATGAAAAGCAAGATTGACGCCATTTTTGATAATAAAATTGATGCTATTTTTGCTTTGGATGAAAATGATTCAGTTGCCGCTTTACGCGTAAGTTTGAAAAAAGGATACGGAGTTCCGGAAGATATATCTATTATTGGTTTTGCTGATGGAATTTTAGCTTCAAGACGCTTATCACCAAGCTTAACTACAGTAAGTCAACACGGAATTGAGATTGGTGAAGTTGCTGCCAAACGATTAATTGCACGACTGGAAGAAAAAGAAGGTGAGACTTCTGATTATGAAACTATTGTTATTAAAACAAAATTAAAAGAAAGAGAATCAACCAGGAAAATATAAATTGAAAAAAACCATCAGTGATACTGGTGGTTTTTTAGTATTATAGAATGTGTGTTTAAATTTTGAATGTTATCACCGGTCGTATAGCATGGTTCACGAGGCCTTCACTAATACTGCCGTTAAAAAAGTGTGCAAATCCGGTTCTTCCGTGTGTACACATTCCGATAATGTCAGCGTTTATGCTATTTGAAAAATTTATAATTCCTTTTTCTATATTAGTGTCATTGTAGATTTGTGTCGTATAATTAGTAAGATTAAATTCGTTTATAAATTCTTTCATTGCTTTCTCAATTACATGAGTTGGTTTAAAGCTGTTTGGAGTACAAATGGTAACCAGATGTATTTTTGATTGAAAAAATTCTGTAAAGTGCAGGAGTTTTTCGAAAGGTTTTTTGGTTTCTTTTGAGAAATCAGATGCAAATACAATATTGGTTGCATTAAAATTCGAAATATCTTTTTTAATAACCAAAACAGGGATATCTGAATTACGAACAACTTTTTCAGTATTAGAGCCAATTAGAAATTCCTGGATACCAGTAGAGCCATGTGATCCCATTACTATTAAATCGATGTCGTTTTCTTTGCTAATTTGTGAGATTCCATGAATTGTTTTGTCGATCTTTAAAATTTCAGTCACAGGAATGCCTTTAAGGTAAGGTCTTTCTGTAATTGTGTCCAGCATTTCGTTTGCTTTTTTCATGAACAAAATTGTTTCCGGAATGCTTTTTCCTCCGGTGATTGCATCGTTCATTTGGGTTGGTAATTCTAACATGTGGAGAAGAACAATTTCTGAATTGTGCTTTTCTGCTATTTGAGCGGCGACTTTTAAGGCGCCCTCAGCATGTTCGGAGAAGTCAGTAGGTACTAAAATTCGTTTCATAACTTTCTGGGTTAATAATATGAATAATCGGTTATTTTAATGCTCATATAAAGATAAGAAATATTATTAGAGCAATCTAATTATTTTGATTTATAAAAAAAACACTATATTTGCACCGTTATTTATTAAAATCTAAATAATGAGGGGACTAAGTGTCCCCTCTTTTTATAAAATTATGGCATTTAAAGAAAAAGTAAAAGCATTAATTACGGAGGCTCTTTTAGAAAAGCCATCAATCTTTTTGATTGATTTAAGTATTTCTGATTCTTTTAAAATTAGTGTAGGTTTAGATGGAGATAATGGGGTAGCACTTCAGGATTGTATTGATATTAGTCGTGCAATTGAGAATAATCTGGATCGTGAAGAACAGGATTTTTCGCTTGAAGTAGCGTCTGTTGGGGTAGGATCACCATTAAAAATGACAAGGCAATACAAGAAAAATATTGGTAGAACGTTGATTGTTACTACAAATACTGAAAAAATTGAAGCAGAATTGCTGGAAGCTAACGATGTTTTTATAATTTTGTCTTGGAAAGCAAGAGAACCAAAAAAAGTAGGAAAAGGAAAAGAAACAGTTCAAAAAGAGCAACAAATACCTTATACAGAAATTAAAGAGGCAATTGTTACAGTAACATTTTAATTAAAGAATTCGCATGGAAAATTTAGCATTAATCGATTCATTCTCAGAGTTTAAAGATAATAAACTTATTGATCGTGTAACGCTTATGGCAATTTTAGAGGATGTGTTTAGAAATGCATTGAAGAAAAAATACGGTTCTGATGATAACTTTGATATTATCATAAATCCTGACAAAGGAGATATGGAGATCTGGAGAAGAAGAGTAATCGTTGCTGATGAAGATTTGGATTTTGAGAACGAAGAAATTACCTTGACTGAAGCCAGAATGATTGAAGCGGATTTTGAAATTGGTGAAGAGGTTTCTGAAGAAGTTAAACTGATTGATTTAGGAAGAAGAGCTATTTTGGCTTTGCGTCAAAACTTAATATCTAAAATTCACGAACACGATAATACAAATCTTTATAAGCAATTTAAAGATATTATTGGCGATATTTACACCGCAGAAGTACATCACGTGCGTCCAAGAGTTGTTATCCTGGTTGATGATGAAGGGAATGAGATTGTACTTCCAAAGGAAAAACAAATTCCATCTGACTTTTTCCGTAAAGGGGATAATGTTCGCGGAATTATTGAAAGCGTTGAATTAAAAGGAAATAAACCTCAGATTATTATGTCCAGAACTTCAGAGAAGTTTTTGGAAAAATTATTTGAACAGGAGATTCCGGAAGTATTTGACGGTTTGATTACAGTTAAAAATGTAGTGCGTATTCCTGGTGAGAAAGCAAAAGTAGCGGTAGATTCTTATGATGACAGAATTGATCCTGTTGGAGCTTGTGTTGGTATGAAAGGGTCTCGTATTCACGGAATTGTTCGTGAGTTAGGAAACGAAAATATCGACGTAATCAATTATACAAGCAATATTCAATTGTTTATTACAAGAGCATTAAGCCCTGCAAAAGTTTCTTCTATCAAAATTGATGAGGAAAATAAAAGAGCTGAAGTTTTCTTGAAATTAGAAGAAG
>JBDTRA010000164.1:0-4251 GCA_039931915.1 Flavobacterium sp.
AAATCCAAAAATCTAAAATTAAAATGGCATACGATAAATTTAATATACTTACCAGCAGTGCAGTGCCACTGCCGATTGAGAACGTAGATACAGATCAAATTATACCTGCACGTTTCCTGAAAGCTACAAAACGTGAAGGTTTTGGAGACAATCTTTTTAGAGACTGGAGATATAATGGAGATGATACTCCAAAAGCAGATTTCGTTTTAAACGATTCTACTTATTCAGGAAAAATCTTAGTTGGAGGAAAAAACTTTGGCTCAGGATCTTCCAGAGAACACGCTGCATGGGCAGTTTATGATTACGGATTTCGTGCTGTAGTTTCAAGTTTTTTTGCTGATATCTTCAAAGGAAACTGTTTGAATATTGGTGTTTTGCCAGTTCAGGTTAGCCCTGAATTTGCTGATACTATTTTTAAAGCAATCGAAGCTGATCCTAACACTCAATTAGAAATCAACTTGCCTACGCAGACTATTACTTTATTAGCTACCGGTCAACATGAGTCGTTCGCTATTAACGGATACAAAAAGAATAACATGGTTAATGGCTTTGATGACATTGATTATTTACAAAACATTAAAGAAGATATTGTGGCTTTTGCCGATAAACTTCCTTACTAAAAACAACCTTTAAAAATGCAGTTACTCAGACTTCAACTTTAGGGTTGGGTTAGTAACTGCTTTTATAATTTTATAAAACCTTTGATTTAAAATACGCCCAAACCGTATTTAAGTCATATCATATTTGAAATGGAAAAAAGAAAAATTGAAATAATGGATACGACGCTTCGTGATGGTGAACAAACCTCCGGAGTATCATTTTCTGCTGCAGAAAAGCTTACCATTGCACAATTACTGTTGGAAGAATTAAATATTGATAGAATAGAAATTGCTTCGGCACGTGTAAGCGAAGGTGAATTTCAAGGCGTAAAAGGCATCATGTCCTGGGCTGAAGAAAAAGGATATAGTAACCGAATCGAAGTTTTGACTTTTGTTGACGGCGGTCTTTCTATCGAATGGATGAAAAAATCAGGAGCCAAAGTTCAGAATTTATTAACCAAAGGTTCCCTGAATCACCTGACGCATCAATTAAAAAAAACTCCGGAACAGCATTTTTCTGAAATCGCACAAACTATCGCATTAGCAAAAGAAAACAACATTGAAACCAATGTTTATCTTGAAGACTGGAGCAACGGAATGCGTAATTCTCCTGAATATGTATTTCAATATTTAGATTTTTTAACGCAGCAGCCTATAAAAAGGATTTTACTTCCGGACACACTTGGCGTATTAATTCCGTCACAAGCTTTTGAATTTATTTCAAAAATCACAGCAAAATACCCTCAGATTCATTTTGATTTTCATGCTCATAATGATTACGACTTAAGTGTAGCCAATGTTATGGAAGCCATAAAAGCCGGAATAAAAGGACTTCACGTTACCGTAAACGGAATGGGAGAACGCGCTGGAAATGCTCCGCTTGAAAGTACTGTTGCCGTTATAAATGATTTTATGCCTGATATTATCATCAATATTAAAGAAACCTCTTTGTATTCTGTAAGTAAACTGGTTGAAACTTTTACTGGTTACAGAATCCCTGCCAACAAACCTATTGTTGGCGATAATGTTTTTACACAAACTGCAGGAATCCATGCTGATGGAGACAATAAAAACAATTTATATTTTAATGACCTGCTTCCGGAACGCTTTGGAAGAAAACGAAAATATGCACTCGGAAAAACATCCGGAAAAGCTAATATTGAAAAAAACCTTCAGGAATTAGGCTTAAAATTAAATCAGGAAGATTTAAAATTGGTTACCCAAAGAATCATCGAATTAGGTGATAAAAAAGAAACTGTTACCAAAGAAGATCTACCATACATTATTTCTGATGTTTTGGACAGTCATACTTACGAAGAAAAAATTACAATCGAATCTTATGTATTAATGCATTCAAAAGGTATGCGTCCTTCAACGACTTTGCTTTTAAAAATTGACAACGAAATCATTGAGGAAAATGCACAAGGCGACGGTCAGTTTGATGCTTTTATGAATGCTTTATCTAAAATTTACAAAAGCAAAAAACTAACGCTCCCAAAATTGATCGATTATGCAGTTAGAATTCCACCAGGAAGCAGTTCTGATGCGTTGTGCGAAACCATAATTACCTGGGTAAACAACGGAAAAGAATTTAAAACTAGAGGTTTGGATTCTGATCAGACAGTTGCTGCGATTATTGCAACGCAAAAAATGCTGAATGTAATTGCAAATTAAGCACAGATTCAACGTTGCAAAGTAACAAAGTTGTAACCTGGAGCCTTAAAAAAAGAAAAATAGATAATAAAATAAATACAACCAAACAAATGAAATTTAACATAGCCCTTTTAGCCGGAGACGGAATCGGACCAGAAGTAATTAATGAAGCTGTAAAAGTATCAGATGCTATTGCAAAAAAATTCAATCACGAAATAACATGGACGCAAGCTCTTACCGGAGCATGTGCTATTGATGCAGTTGGAGTCCCTTATCCTGATGAAACTCACGAAGTTTGTATGAAAGCAGATGCTGTTTTATTTGGAGCAATTGGTCACCCAAAATATGATAATGATCCAAGCGCACCTGTTCGCCCTGAGCAAGGTTTATTGTTAATGCGTAAAAAATTAGGTTTATTTGCAAACGTTCGTCCAACTTTTACTTTCCCTTCTTTGATTGATAATTCTCCTTTAAAAAGAGAAAGAATCGAAGGAACTGATTTGGTTTTCTTAAGAGAGCTTACTGGTGGAATTTACTTTGGAGAAAAAGGAAGAAGAGATAACGGAGAAACTGCGTTTGACAACTGTGTTTACACAAGAGCCGAAGTACAGCGTTTAGCTAAAAAAGGTTTTGAATTAGCAATGACACGTTCTAAAAAATTGTGTTGTGTGGATAAAGCAAACGTTTTGGAAACTTCACGTTTATGGAGAGAAACAGTTCAGGCAATGGAAAAAGATTATCCTGAAGTTACTGTTTCTTATGAATTTGTTGATGCTGTAGCCATGCGTTTGGTTCAATGGCCAAACTCTTACGATGTATTAATTACAGAAAATTTATTTGGAGATATTTTAACTGATGAAGCTTCGGTAATTTCAGGCTCAATGGGATTAATGCCTTCTGCATCTGTTGGAGAGCATACTTCTTTATATGAACCAATTCACGGATCTTATCCTCAGGCAACTGGATTAAATATTGCTAACCCGTTAGCGACTATTTTATCTGCAGCGATGATGTTCGAAGATGCTTTTGGATTAAAAGACGAAGCAGAAGCGATTAGAGCAGTTGTAAACAAATCATTAGAACAAGGAATTGTTACTGAAGATTTAGCCGCAAAAGGAACCAAAGCCTACAAAACCAGCGAAGTTGGTGACTGGTTGGTTGCGAATTTATAAATAATAAATTGTTTGACAGAGGCGCATGCTGTGTGCCTCTAAACCAAACGAAAGATGCACTGCTGTGCATCTCTACAGAAAAAAATGCATAAAAAAAGGGATCAATTTTCATTGATCCCTTTTATATATTTTAGAAAAAAATATTAATATCCTCCTCTGTTACCACCACGGTCATTTCCACCACGGCTGTTTCCTCCACCATAACCACCGCGTGAATCTCCACCACGACTGTTACTGTTGAAGCTTCTTCTTTCGCCTTCTGGTTTCGGTTCAGATTTATTTACAACAATTGCACGTCCTTGAACAGTAGCTCCGTTCAATTCATCAATTGCTTTTTGAGCTTCATCATCGTTTGTCATTTCAACAAAACCAAATCCTTTACTTCTTCCAGTAAATTTATCAGTAATGATCTTAACTGAATCAACTGCTCCGTAAGCCTCGAAAGACTCTCTTAAATCTGCTTCCTCAATACTGAATGGAAGGCTTCCAACAAAAATGTTCATATGTACTTATTTATAATAATACAACAAATGTAATCTTTATTTTTTTGTAATCTACTATAAATTAGCTTATTTATGTTTTTATTTTGATTTTATGATAATATAATACAGTAAAAACAATCAATTATTAAAAGAAAGAAAGTGAAAATATTTTTTAATACAGAAGTAATTTAAAGCAAAAACCTCTTTTTAGAGAGCAATAAACAGTGTAAGAATTCAAAAAAATAACAAAAATTCATTCTCAGGAGATTAAATATAATTTTGAGTTCTCAATTCAGAAAAAAATTATATCTTTGCGCCCTTAATTAACAGAGGTCGAGTACCTCA
>JBDTRA010000165.1:0-4045 GCA_039931915.1 Flavobacterium sp.
AGGTTTGTATCAATATTACATTAAAAACAATTCAGAAATTAAAAAAGCGGTAAACATTTTAAATAATCAAACTGAGTATAAAACCATTTTAAAAATGTAGAACAACGAAGTTAAATCTTTATTTCCTTTTTAATTTTCAACTATTTAAAAAACAACAGCCCTGGGACCTATCAGGGCTGTTGGAAATACGATTCGTTAGATGAAGCTATTTTTATATTATAAAGTTATCCCGCAGCATTTCAATATGCGGAATATCATCTTCAAGATACATTTCGCTGGTTTGAACAAATCCGTGACTTTCGTAAAATTTCTTTAGATACAACTGAGCACCTATTGTGATTTTATCTGTATTGAAATTAGATTTTATTCCTGCAATGGCTTCACGCATTAAATCATGTCCCCACTTTTTATCACGGTAATTGGCATCAACTACAACTCTTCCGACAGAAGCATTATCAAAACTAATTCCTGCATCAAATAAACGGGAATAAGCGACAACCTTTCCATCATATTCGCCAATTAGGTGTAAAGCGACTTTATCTTTATCATCAAGATCTAAATAAACGCAGTTTTGTTCGACTACAAAGATTTCACTCCTTAATCTGAGTACATCATATAACTCATGAACCGATAATGCCTCAAACGGCTTAATTTTCCATTTTAACTCCATTTGAATTTTGTTTTATTCTTATTTTAAAAGATTCTCTCTTTTTAAACTCAAACATAGAAAAATTATTTCTTTGATGTTCTTGAAAAAATTAAATATTCTAAAATTAACTCAATTAAATACATGACTTCATTAAATGCAGAATCCCGATTACACATATGCAATCGGGAAATTAATTTTAGATAATAAAAGTGTCCTTAACCTGAGGTGTAATAGAGTTAATATAAATAGATCCAAATTATAATTTGAGTAAAACATCTTTAAACTTCCAGAAATCATTGTCATCCTGAGCGGAGTCGAAGGCTTATTAACTAAAAAGGGCTTCGACTCCGCTCAGCCTGACACCGATTTTGAATTACACCTAATGGGTTTTGTGTTTATTTCTTTTTCATTATAATTTCCATGCTCTTGAATTCCTCACCGTTCTTGGTGTCAAACATTTCCATTTTACGGGTTGTGGGATCAACAATAGTATAGATTTCGCGATAAGGTGTTTTTTTGCCGTTTAGCGGATTAACCGTTTCACCTTTTAACTCCATACTTTTACTCTTTTCATCGTATTTCCCAACTGCTATCATCATGCCTGTACCCATGTTGTCGATAAAAGTTGTGGTATATTCTTTACTTGCATTATTATACGCAAGTGTACTTTTACCTTCAAAAGGCTGGCCCATCATAGTTCCTTTGTAGTTAGCTTCCTGATAGCGGCCACCAAGTATCATTTTAATAATGGCTGTTGAATTCGCTTTTTCCGGCTTGCCGTTGGGTTCCATCCAAAAAGTCATGTCACAGTTCCAGGTACCAGTTTCATCAGCCATCATTTTATGCGGATTACCTGGCGTGGCATATTCTTTCCATGCCTTCATTTGTGCTGCAGAATCTAAAGGTTGTTCTGCAATTTGTTCTTCGGTTTTAACACTATCAGTAACTTTGGTAGCTTCTGTTTCTGTTTTTATCTCTTTTTTACAAGAAGAAAAACAAAAGTAAGAAAAAATAATAAAATTATCTTTTATCAATTCTTACAGATTTAATAATTGCTTCTAATTCTAACATTAAATCGCGTTCCTGATTCGATGGGGAATAACAAAATCCTTCAATTACCAAAATTCGATTATATTCTTCATCTACAACAGCATAATTTATAAAAGGTCCTGTCATAAAATCATTTTTTAATTCCCAGGTTCCTTTAGTTTCATACGTTTTTTTTCCGTTTAAAGTCGTAATCGAAAAATAGGGCGCATAATCTTCACCTGTTATCATTTGTGTGTTAGGTTCACGCCCTTTTATATAATGTCCGACAGAATCCCTCATCCTGATAATATTACCAACAATATCCGAATTCTTTTTCAATCTGTTTAATGGAATTTGGTAAATAAGCAAACTGGTATTGCCACTGATAATTTCTTTCTTAAGCCAGATGAAATTCTTTTTGTGCAACATGTATTCATAACCGGTTGGAATTTGCAGATTTACATGAAATTTGTTTTTGATAACTGACGGATTCAAAAGTGATTTCCTGTTATCCTGCTGCAGTTTTTTAATTTCGGTTTGGCGGATAGTCTTAATAATTTCTGCCGAATTCATTTCAATACTGCAAATAATATCATCTATTGATTTTCCATAAATCCTAAAAGTATTGTGTGGTAATGTTTTGTAGTTTGTTTTGATTTCAAATTTGTCTGTAGCTGACTTTTTGACCACTATAATGCTCCGGCTGTCAGTTACAAAGCCTTCAAGCAATTTAGCAGGGTATTGATTGATTGTAAACAAAGGCTCCTCTTGGGTAAGGCCTAAAACCGGGGATGCAAATTTATTCCGGATGCTGTCGCCCACTTCACCATACCATAGCTGATCGTCTATTATTATAGAGATTGTGTTGGTTTTTCCTGGTTTTGGCTGTGGCTGATTTTCATTTTTTTGAAAACAGGAAACCAGTAAAACCGAAAGTATTAGAAACAAAAAATGGGTTTTATTCATTTTTATAATTTATGAAATAAAACCCAAATTTAGGTAAGATTTTTTATTATCCGTTTATTTTAAGCTTCATTCCTGGTTTTAGTTTTATATCCTCATCTTTAATTCCATTCCATTTTTTGATATCTGAAATAGTTACACCAGGATATTTTTTGGAAATGCTATATAATGAATCGCCTTTTTTCACGTAATAATCTTCTTCATTATTTTTTTGCGCACTGGCCTTTTTCTTAAAAGAATCAATTGAATTGGATGCAATAGCTACAATTGTATTAACAGATCCATCTTCTGCATTTTTAGAAACGACCAATGATTTTCCTAAACCAATATTATTAGATGTGAGATTATTCCATTCTTTTAATTCGGCTATAGTTTTTCCGTATTTTTTAGCGATGCTTCCCAGATTATCACCTGCCTGTACCACATATTCTTTCGTTTGAGCTTCTGGTTTTTCTGAATTTTCAGTAGAAGCAATTCCATCTTCAGTTCCTTTTTTAGTCAATTCAGGAGCGGTTTTTATTTCTTTAGGATTAACAATCAAATCATTAGTTTTAATTTTTAATGATTTACCTAAAGCAACCGAATTCCCTCTCAGTTTATTCCATTGCTTAATATCGGCGACACTTACATGGTACTTTTCAGCAATTGAACTTAAATTATCTCCATTTTGAATTGTATAATATTGAACTTTAAGTAAGTCTATAGCTTTAGATTTTATTTTTGGAGTTATTTTTAAAGCTAATCTTGAAGGGATTCTTGTGATATTAGAATCATATTTTGCATAAGCATAGATTTTATCTTCATTGGTAAGAAAAGTGGCAATTTTATTTTTCGGCAAACGCAAAAAATGCTGTTCATTTTGATAAAAAGGCACAACTTTTAGTTTATAGCAAGGATTTAGAAGTTCAATTTGCGACTGAGGCATGTCCAACAAATCTGCTATTTGTTTAAAAGTCATTGAATTCTTGATACGAATGGTATCCGTTTCAAAGTTTTTAATTACGGCTCTTTCAGGATTGATTCCATGTTCTTTATGGTATTCAAAAAGATACATAGTTGCTAAAAAAGCGGGTACATATCCTTGGGTTTCTCTTGGAAGATAATTACGAATATCCCAGTATTTGGTTTTTCCTCCGGAACGGCGGATTGCTTTGGTAACATTTCCCGGCCCTGAATTATAAGAAGCTAAAACAAGTTCCCAATCACCAAAAACAGAATACATTTTGGTCATATATTCTGAAGCTGCTGCAGTTGCTTTTAGAGCATCGCTGCGTTCGTCAATATACGAATCTATTTTTAGGTCGTATTGTTTTCCTGTGCCGTACATGAATTGCCAAAGTCCGGTGGCCCCCATTTTAGAAACTGCTTTAGGGTTTAAAGCAGATTCTACAACGGCTAAATATT
>JBDTRA010000166.1:0-3991 GCA_039931915.1 Flavobacterium sp.
AGATGTTTTAAAAGGATTAGCTAACAATTCTAAAAACCCGGTTTTTAATAAATCACTAGCTGATGCGACTGCAAATTTAGAAGGAAATAAAACTTATTTAGATAAATTTTTTGAGGCTTTTGATGCAAATTCAAAGGGATCAACAAAATTAGCATCTCCAGAAATTTTCGCTAACAGAAACCTACAAGGTGAAGGTGGAATTGCTTTTGAAATGTCTGATGCCCAAGCGCAAAAAGTAATTAGAAAAAAAGTTGATGAATCTATCGAAAGTGCTTATAAAGTATTAAGAGAGCGTATCGATAAATTTGGTGTAACACAACCAAACATTCAAAAATTAGGTACTTCTTCAGGAAGAATCTTAGTTGAACTTCCTGGTGCAAAAGATGTAGACAGAATTAAAAAATTATTAGGAGGAAAAGCTCAATTAGAGTTTTGGGAAACCTATAAAATGGAAGAAATTGGAAACTTTTTAGTAGCTGCTAACGAAGCTTTAAAAAAGACTGAGATTAAAAAAACAGAAACTAAAACAGTTGCTAATGATTCATTGAATGCTTTATTGACTGATACAAAGGATTCTACAGAAGCTAAAAAAGGGAATAACCCATTATTTGACAAAATTGTAAGTCAGGGTGGTGGACCGGTTTTAGGTTATTTTGCACCAAAAGATACTGCAATTGTCAATGGATATTTAAAAAGACCTGAAATCAGAGTTCTTTTAGCACCTGATCAGCATTATGCAAAATTTGTCTGGAGTAAACCAACTACAATAAAAGATGCAAAAGCAAAAGATATTGAAGTAGTTGAATTATATGCTTTAAAAGGAAACAGAGACAATGCGCCGGCTATGAGTGGTGGTGTTGTAACTGATGCTAAAGATACTTTTGACCAAATGGGTAAACCGGCTGTTTCGATGCAAATGAACAGTCAGGGAGCTAAAGTTTGGGAAGAATTGACAGGAAGAGCTTTTTCTCAAAAAAGTTATATTGCTATTGTTTTAGATAACATTGTATATTCTGCACCAGGAGTTACCAGCGGACCAATTGCAGGAGGAAGATCTGAAATTACAGGTTCTTTTGATGTTGCTGAAACTAAAGATTTAGCTAACGTATTAAATGCAGGTAAATTACCGGCTTCTGCTGATATTGTTCAGTCAACTGTTGTAGGACCATCTTTAGGTCAGGCTGCAATTGATGCAGGTACAATTTCATCTGTATTAGGATTTTTATTAGTTTGTTTATGGATGGTATTCTATTATGGTAAAGCTGGTTGGTATGCTAATCTTGCATTAGTATTAAACTTACTTTTCTTATTTGGAATTATGGCAAGTTTTGGTTTTGTATTGACATTGCCGGGTATTGCAGGTATCGTATTAACACTTGGTACAGCTGTAGATGCCAACATTATTATATTTGAAAGAGCGAAAGAAGAACTACGTGAAGGTAAATCATTATCTGAGGCAGTTGCTGCTTCTTATGGATGGCACGGAGCAATGCGTTCTATCATCGATGCAAACGTTACGCACGTTTTAACTGGGGCAATCTTATTTATTTTTGGAACAGGACCAATTAAAGGTTTTGCATTGACATTACTTATTGGTATCGTAACTTCAATGTTTACATCAATCTTTATTGCAAGAATCTTTATCGATAGAAATATTGCTGGAAAAGGTGATTTAACTTTCTCTACAAATATTACTAAAAACTGGTTTACTAATTTCCACTTTGATTTTATCAAAATCAAAAAATTCACTTATATCTTCTCTTCAATTGTAGTTGTGATAAGTTTAATTTCTATCTTTTTCGTTAACGGATTAGATCAGGGTGTTGATTTTGTTGGCGGAAGAACTTTCCAGGTTAAATTTGAAAAACCGGTTGATGCAACTGTAGTTTCAGATGAGTTATCTGCTGCTTTTGGAACTCCTGTTGAAGCTAAAATTTTAGGGGATGACGATCAGTTAAAAATTACTACTAAATACAAAATCAAAGAAGAAGGAGTGGCAGTTGATGAAGAAGTGAATCAAAAATTATACAAAGGATTAGCGAAATATTATCCTAATACTTCTTATGATAAATTCACTAACACTTATGATGGTAAAAAAGTTGGAGTATTACAAGCTTCTAAAGTTGGGGCTTCTATCTCTGAGGACATCAAAACAAACTCATACTGGGCAGTTCTTGGTGCTATGGCAGCTATCTTCTTATACTTAATGATATCTTTCCGTAAATGGCAGTATTCATTAGGTGCTATTGCAGCTGTTGCGCATGACGTTATCTTTGTATTAGGAATTTACTCTTTATGTTATAAATTCATGCCTTTCCACATGGAAATGGATCAGCACTTTATTGCTGCAATTCTTACTGTAATTGGTTACTCAATGAATGATACTGTAATTGTATTTGACAGAATCAGAGAGTTTATTATCGGAAACCGTAAAGGAAGTTTTGAAGATGTTGTAAACGCTTCTATTAACACTACATTATCAAGAACCTTAAATACGTCATTAATGATGATCATTGTATTATTAACAATGTTTATTTTTGGTGGAGAATCAATCAGAGGATTTATCTTTGCTATGTTAGTTGGTATTGTTGTAGGAACTTATTCTTCATTGTTTATTGCTACGCCAGTATTGGTTGATACGATTTCAAAAGATGATAAACATATTATCGAAGAAAAACATAAATAAGCATAACATTATTATATCAAGCAAGTTTATATAAAAAAGATCCAGCGAAAGTTGGATCTTTTTTTTGTTACATAAATTTATTACAACAATTTAAGGGTAAGTATTTATTGAATCTGCTATTCTTTTTATGTATTCAGGGTGAATGTCAAAAGTGTGAAGAGAAAATTAGATTTTGGTTTATTATGGATTTGAAAGTGAATTCAATAATTAGGATTCTTTTATCTTTGGGAAGTTTAGTTCAATTATACTGAAACTAACGGATGTCTGATAGGTTTGCTTTTGAGAATATTTAAGTATTTGCTCCCTTTCTGTAAAGGTCAAAGATTTTAGTTTGATCCAAAAATAAGTGCTTGAGATTTTACTATAAAAAAAAAGCGTCAGATATATTTCTATACCGAACGCTTTATATTTTTTGTTTTTGTTATAGTTGTTATGAAGCTACTAAAGGATTTCTTTTAGCTCTAATGATAAAGAAAAGACCAATTATGATAAAAGGTATACTCAGCCATTGTCCGGTTGAAAATAAGCCTAATTCGCTTTCAAAACCACCCTGGCTTTCTTTTACAAATTCTACGATAAAACGCACCATAAATAAAAGCACTAGAAACAACCCGAATAAATAACCTGATCTCAGTCTGGCATTTGTTTTCCAGTATAAAAAGAATAAGATTGCAAACACAAAAATATAACTGAATCCTTCATAAAGCTGGGTTGGATGCTTTGCAGGAACCTGAGCTAATAAATCAGCAAATTTAGGATCTGTAACAATTGCATTGTAGGCATCCTTCGGGTTTGCAATTTGTGTTTTTTCTACTGCTTCCCCTTTACTGAATTGATCGTGAAGAAAACGAATCCCGAACGCAGAAGTAGTTTCATGACCAATAATTTCAGAGTTGAAGAAATTTCCTAAACGGACAAAAATAGCACCACTTGCAACTGGTATAACCACTCTGTCTAAAATCCATAATAAAGGACGCTTTAAGATCTTTTTGCTGTAGTAATACATTGCAATGATAATTGCAATTGCAGCACCATGACTTGCTAAACCCTGAAAGCCGGTAAACTCAAATTTTGGCTCAAATTTAAATGGTAAAAAGATTTCAAGTAAATGATTTCTGAAATATTCCCAATCATAGAATAAAACATGTCCTAAACGGGCGCCTAATAAAGTCGCTAAAACAGTCCAGACAAACAGGGAATCTAATTTGTCTATTGATTCATTTTCGCGTTCAAAAATCTTTTTCATGATATACCATCCTAATCCAAAAGCGATTACGAACATTAAACTGTAATAACGAATCATAA
>JBDTRA010000167.1:0-3928 GCA_039931915.1 Flavobacterium sp.
TCAAAATAACGAGTAATTCTTGAAAGTCTTTCACTAAAAAAATCAGTTTGAATATCTTCAGTATCTGCAATTTGACCGATTTCCCACAAAATCATTTTAAAAATCAATTCATTTACCTGATGGTACATAATAAATACCATTTCGTCAGGAAGTGTGGTACGCTGAATCTGCAAATTTAAAAGCGCATCAGTTTGTATATAATCCCAATACGTTATTGGCTTTGACCAAAGCAGCCCTTCAAGCTGCACCTCAGTTTTTTGATTTATGGCTTTAAATTTAAGATCAATTTCTTTCAGTATTGATTCAGAATTATCTGTGGTCTTCATTATTTTTTTACTTTAAGTGGACCTTTCAATCCTTTATATTCTTCAATATCAGCTTTTATCGACCCAACTGCCAATTCCGCTTTTATTCTAATTGGAACTTTATTGTCATCTGCTGATATCCAAAGTGATACACTTTCTTGTTCTTTAAAAACCCTGCCCGTCTGCACTAATGGTTTAAAAACCATACAGGAAACGGTGCCAAATTTAGTTGTAATATCTTGTCTGCCTACGTACTTTAACTTAAATTTTGTTATTTCCTCATCAAAAAACATATCGATGGTAATAGCTTCGCCCGGTTTAAGCTTGTCAATATTAGGATGATTCCTCAAATAGTAAAAGGAAGAAAGAATATCCTGAACATTATTAGTAAGAACAATTGTTTTTTCAGACTTACGTTTGTAGTCTTTCACCAAAATCCTGTTTTCTTTCTGATTAAAAAACCCTTCCTGATTTTTGGTATAACCTCCTTCATTTATTTTTCGCACATATCGATAGGGTTCACCGGTTTCTTTATCAAAATAACTTTCGTATAAATCTTCGACTTTAAAGAAAAATTTAGACATCCCGGTTGTATACCCCTTACCCACTGCATGATACACTTTTTTATTATTTATTGTAGCATCTTTGACTTCGAGAGTGGCATAACCGGCGTTTACAAAACCGTAATGAATTCTGAATTTAATATATTCTCCAACATCAAAAGAATCTTCTTTGAAACTATCGAAACTGAATGTGGAGAGAATGAGTATGTAGAGAATAATTTTTTTCATAATAGTATCTGTCTGTTTATCTAAGTTATAAACGCAAATTTTATTCCAAATGTACCAAAACAAAAAAACTCAGTCAAATAATGACTGAGTTTTTATGCTATTAACTAACCAAAAAACTATAAATTACGAAAATTTATATCAATTCAGAAGGAAACCACCCCTTCTTGATTTGCGAGTGCAAAGATATACAGAAAGTTCAAAAAAGAAATGCGAAATGGTGAGTTTAACAAAACATTTGCATAAAAATCATGATTTTACAGAGAATTTCTCTACATATTGCAAAATTTAAAGGTTTTACAATGTTCCTCTCAATTCCTGCTCTCTTTCTATTGACTCAAAAAGGGCCTTAAAGTTACCTGCACCGAAGCCTTTTGCGCCCATTCGCTGAATAATTTCAAAGAAAAGTGTTGGTCTGTCCTGAACCGGCTTTGTAAATATTTGTAATAAGTAGCCATCTTCATCAGCATCGACCATGATAGCTAATTTTTCAATTTCGTTTAAATCTTCTTTCATCACATCCATATGAACCCCTAATCTTTCAGGAATTGCCTGGTAATAAGTATGTGGCGGCGGCGATAAAAACTCAACACCTCTTGCTTTTAGTTCTGAAACCGTTTTGATGATATCGTCGGTTGCAATAGCAATGTGCTGAATTCCGGGTCCGCCATAAAAATCTAAATATTCTTCGATTTGAGATTTTTTCTTTCCTTCGGCGGGTTCGTTTATTGGAAATTTGATTCTTCCGTTTCCGTTTGACATTACTTTACTCATCAAAGCCGAATATTCGGTGTTGATTTGTTTGTCATCAAAAGATAAGAAATTCACGAATCCCATAACGTCTTCATAGAATTTTACCCAGGTATTCATTTCGTTCCAACCCACATTTCCAACCATGTGATCAATGTATTTCAATCCGGTTGGTTCCGGGTTGTAATCGGATTTCCATTCTTTGTACCCCGGTAAAAAAACACCTTTGTAGTTTTTTCTTTCTACAAAAATGTGAACCGTTTCACCATAAGTGTAAATTCCTGAACGAATTACTTCTCCAAATTCATCTTTTTCCACAGTTGGCTCCATAAACGAACGAGCACCGCGTTTCATGGTTTCTTCGTAAGCACTTCTGGCATCTTCAACCCAAAGAGCGGCAACTTTTACACCATCGCCATGTTTTTGAAGATGGGCGTGAATTGGAGAATCCTGAGTTAATGGCGTAGTCAAAACAATTCTGATTTTGTCCTGCTTTAAAACATACGAGGCTTTGTCTTTTACTCCTGTTTCTAATCCTGCATAAGCCAATGACTGATATCCGAATGCCGTCTTGTAATAATGTGCAGATTGTTTTGCGTTTCCTACGTAGAATTCTACATAATCGGTTCCTAATAATGGAAGGAAATCCTGTGCTCCTTCGAAGATTTTTTCTAATCCGTATTCTACTGATTTTACTTCTTTTGACATGATGTTTATTTGTTTAATCGGTTAATTTTAATTGAATAAACCGAAGTGTTGTTTTAAATTTTGATTTTTAGCCCTGATAGAAGTGGAAATCCTTTTTTATTGCTTTTTTTGCAATAAAAAAGATTGGAATGATAGCAGGAAATAGCTCCTTATATTATTTGATATACTTAGTGAGATTGCTTCGTTCCTCGCAATGACTTACTCTACCCAAGATTTGTAATATTGTCCATCATCTAATCCCATTGCTTCTTCGGTAACCATTAAAGGCCTGAAGGTATCTACCATAACGGCTAATTCCTGAGTCTCTTTGTGACCAATACTGCGTTCCATTGCGCCTGGTGCGGGACCATGCGGAATTCCTTTTGGGTGTAAAGTGATATGGCCCTGCTCGACATTATTACGGCTCATAAAATCGCCATCTACATAATATAAAACTTCGTCAGAATCGATATTACTATGATTGTATGGTGCGGGAATGGCTTTTGGGTGATAATCGTAAAGTCTTGGGCAGAATGAACAAACGACAAAAGTAGCCGTTTCGAAAGTTTGGTGCACCGGTGGCGGTTGGTGAACACGTCCCGTTATAGGCTCAAAATTATGAATTGAGAACCCGTACGGAAAATTGTAACCGTCCCAACCCACAACATCAAAAGGATGTGTGGCGTAAACCACTTCGTGAATCATTCCTTCTTTTTTGATTTTAATTAAAAAATCACCTTTTTCGTCATGTGTTTCCAATTCGGTTGGCAAAATAAAATCGCGCTCGCAAAATGGGGAGTGCTCTAAATGCTGACCTGATTGGTTTTTATAACGTTTTGGAGTATAAAAAGGAGAATACGATTCGACATAAAATAGTCGGTTTTCCTCCGTCTCGAATTCTATTTGATAAATAATACCTCTTGGAATAATTAAGTAATCTCCATATTCAAAAGGAATATTTCCCAGCATGGTTCTTAATTTTCCTTTTCCTTTATGGATGAAAAGCATTTCATCGGCATCGGCATTTTTGTAAAAGTAGTTTCGAAGCGATTCTTTAGGTGCCGCCAATCCAATAATACAGTCTTTATTGACCAACATAGGTTTACGGCTGTCTAAAAAGTCTTTCTCAGGTTTTAATTCAAAGCCTTTAAATAATAATGATTTTATATTTTTTTCGATTGCAATTTTTGGCTCAACCGAATACGATTTTATTATTTCCTTAACCTGAGTTGGTCTGTGAATATGGTATGATAATGATGAATGTCCGTGGAATCCTTCGGTTCCAAACAATTGTTCGTAGTAAAAACCTCCGTTAGGTTTTTCGAACTGGGTGTGTCTTTTTGGTGGAAAATTTCCGAGTTTGTGATATAATGGCATGGCTTTTCAATTAGATAATTT
>JBDTRA010000168.1:0-3601 GCA_039931915.1 Flavobacterium sp.
CAATACACCATCCCATTGTTAATTTAGAATATTGCTTCATGATTTCAAATTCCTGAACCGGCCCGTGACAAGTTTGACATTCAACCCCCGCCACAGTAACGTGTTGTGAGTGATTGAAATAAACAAAATCAGGTAAGTTATGAATACGAACCCACTTTACAGGTTGTGTTTTTCCTGTATAAGACTGCTTAGCTTTATCCCAACCAACAGCATCATATAATTTTTGGATTTGAGCATCGTAAAATGCCTTGCTATACTCTGGAGTAGCAGTAGACTCAGCAACTTCAGAAATATTCTTATGACAGTTCATACAAACATTCAGAGAAGGAATACCTGCATTTTTACTCACACGAGCAGCAGAGTGGCAATATTTACAATTGATCTCATTATCACCGGCGTGAATTTTATGAGAATAATGAATTGGCTGAATTGGCTCGTAATTTTGATCTACACCAACCTGCATCAAGAAGGCATAAACAAAATAACCACTTGCCAAAAGCAAAAAGACAGAACTAACTAATACTAAGAATTGATTTTTAGCAAAAGCTTTCCATATTGGAGTTCTCGCTTCTTTAGGAGCAACTACAATACCATTATTACCAGCAACCTTAGTCAACACTTTGTTCACCATGAACAACATCACAACCAAAATAGCCATTACGAGAGCAAGAGCACCTAAAATAATGTTATTTGAAATTCCGCTTCCTTCCGCTTGAGGACCTGTAGGTAATGAAGCGTTATTAGTACCAGGAGTCGGCTCAGCTTTCACTTCAGAAGTATAAGCAATAATATTATCAATATCCGCTTCTGCTAATTGAGGAAAAGGAGTCATCACTGACTTGTTGTTTTCTTCAAAAAGTTTTACTGCAACAGGATCACCTGATTTAATTACTTCAGAACTGTTATGAACCCATTTGTAAATCCACGACATTTCATGCTTTGCAGCAACTCCTCTCAAAGCAGGACCTGTTGCTTTTGCATCTAATTTGTGGCATGCTGCACAATTTGCATTAAAAAGTTCTTTCCCTTTTACTGGATCACCACCTTTAGCAGCAGCAGGAGCAGCAGCTTCAGGCGCCGCAGGAGCAGCAGCATCTTGAGCAAATGAAGTTAGGGAGAAAATTAACGTTAGCGATAAGCTAAGTAATAATTTTCTTGAGATCGAATTATGGTTACCCACCTTTTTCATATAGTATAAAATTATCTACTAATTTTTTGGTATGATTTTTTCTGTAATTAATCAGTCAAAACCGAACACCTTTTTTTAAAACTTGCACAAAAATACAATTTAAGTGCTATTCTCAAAACCTTAAAATAGTCTTAAATATCAATTTATATCAATTCTAAATAATAACAACATTTCACATATAAAGTTTAAATACTACTTTTGCATAAAAACCATCACATTATGAGAATTTTAACCCCGTCAAAAACAATTTTGCTATCACTATCAATGTTTGCTTTAACATCTAATATTAATGCTCAAGAGCAAAACATTACCTTAAATCAAGACCCCAAATTTGAACAATTATTGAATGATAAGCGAAAAATTAACACGTCAATTAGTACCAATGAAACTTACAAAATCCAAATCTTTAGTGGAAAAAGCGATGAGGCAAAAAAAACTTTATCCGGCTTTAAAAGAGAATTTAATACAATTGATGGCACTATAATTTTCAACACTCCTAATTATAAAGTTATTGTCGGAAATTTTAAAACAAGAATAGAAGCAGAAAGAAATTTAGAAGAAATCAAAAAAAAATATAAGAGCGTCTTCCTTGTTAAACCCAGCAAATAAAGCATCTATTTTAATCAAAAAAGCCACTTTAATAGTGGCTTTTTGATACTTATTCACCCTTTTAGGATTATTAAGCATTATAATCATTTTTGATTCATTCCTTGTGGCTTTATCATCACGCAATCATCTTTTGGTGACAATTAATAAAAGCTTTCTTAGTCATCAGACTTATCTAAAAATTGTCAGTTTTAGTAACTAATTTATACTTTGAAATTAAATAACTGACCCAAAACATCTTTATTACAAAATGGTTCTTCTCATTTTCAATTGATTATTTAAATGATATAAATAATTAATCTCAGAATTTTTACCCGTATAATTTCATATAGAATTCAATATTGCAAATAGTAGTAAACAGGCAAAAATCAAAACCTACATATCTTCTAAAGTAAATAAATACTTAAAGCTCTTATATACACAATAATTCAATAAAAAAGTCTACTTTCCATCATTTTGTATAAATAAAAAGTCCCAATTCTCATTGGGACTTTTTAATATTGTATTGAATTTTATTTCAATTTCTTTTTGATTGCAACTTCATGGTATGCTTCAATAACATCTCTCTCTTCAATGTCATTATATCCTTTAATTTGAATACCACAATCATAACCTTTAGAAACTTCCTTAACATCGTCTTTGAAGCGTTTAAGAGCCACAAGTTCACCTGTATGCACTACTACTCCATCTCTGATAACTCTAATTTTAGAAGTTCTCATGATTTTACCATCCATAACCATACATCCTGCAATAGAACCAACTTTAGAAATTTTGAAAATCTCACGAATCTCGGCAGTTCCTAAAATTTCTTCTTTCATCTCAGGAGCCAACATTCCTTCCATTGCATCTTTCAAATCATCAATGGCTGCATAGATAATAGAATAGTAACGAATATCGATTTCTTCTTTATCAGCAAGCTGTCTTGCATTTCCGGCAGGACGAACGTTAAATCCAATAATGATTGCATCAGACGCAGAAGCCAACATAACGTCAGTTTCTGTAATTGCTCCAACACCTTTATGTATAATATTAATTTGAATTTCTTCTGTAGAAAGTTTAGAGAACGAATCAGATAATGCCTCAACAGATCCATCAACATCTCCTTTAAGGATTACGTTCAATTCTTTAAACTGACCAAGGGCAATACGACGGCCAATTTCATCAAGTGTAATATGTCTTTGTGTACGTACTGATTGTTCACGCATTAATTGAGAACGTTTAGAGGCAATTTGTTTAGCTTCTTTTTCGTCTTCAAAAACATTAAACTTATCACCGGCTGTTGCCGCGCCATCAAGACCTAAAACAGAAACCGGAGTCGAAGGACCTGCTTCTAAAACAATATGCCCTCTTTCATCATGCATGGCCTTAATTTTACCATGATGTTTACCAGCCAACATATAATCTCCAACTTTTAAAGTTCCGTGTTGTACTAAAATAGTCGACACATATCCTTTTCCTTTATCCAGGAAAGCTTCAACAACAGTTCCCTGAGCAGCTTTGTTTGGATTAGATTTTAAATCCAGGATTTCTGCTTCAAGCAATACTTTTTCCAATAATTCTTTCACACCTGTTCCTACTTTTGCAGAAATATCATGTGATTGAATTTTTCCACCCCAATCTTCAACAAGTAAATTCATACCTGCTAATTTCTCTTTTATTTTTTCAACATTCGAGTTTGGTTTATCAATTTTATTGATAGCAAAAATAATTGGCACACCTGCTGCCTGAGCATGGCTGATTGCCTCTTTTGTTTGTGGCATGATATCATCATCCGCAGCAATTACAATAATTGCAATATCTGTAACT
>JBDTRA010000169.1:0-3597 GCA_039931915.1 Flavobacterium sp.
GATTATTAGGAACAGTATCTGGTATGATTAAAGCGTTTGGTGCGTTAGCTTCTGCCGGAACTCCAGATCAGGCTGCTCTTGCAACAGGTATTTCTGAAGCACTTATTAATACTGCAACAGGTATCTCTACTTCAATTTTAGCAATCGTTTCTTATAACTTCTTTACAGGTAAGATTGATGATTTAACTTATTCTATCGATGAGGCTGGTACTACAATTGTAAATACTTACAGAAGATTCAGAGGAAGTTTGAAACAATAATTAATTTTTGATATTTAATAATAATTAAAATTAATAATTATATCAAAATAAAATAAAAAAGAGAATGGCTAAATTAAAAATGAAAAAAAAGTCGACATCGACAGATATGACTGCGATGTGTGACGTTGCATTCCTTTTGCTTACGTTCTTTATTTTGACTGCTACCGCTAAAGTGCCTGAGGCGCTGCCTGTTGATACGCCTTCCTCTACAATACTAACTAAATTGCCAGATTCAGATTTAGCGATTATTACAGTTGGTAAAGGAAAAGATGGAATCAGCAAAGTGTTTTTTGACCTAAAAGGAAGAGAATTGCGTAAACAAACTCTTACTGGTATGGGGGCAAAATTAGGTGTGGAATTTTCAGACGATGATAAAGAGAAATTTGCATTAATGGATGATTTTGGTGTGCCGTTGGCTAATTTGCAACAAATCATTCAAATGAAAGCTTCTGACAGAACCAAAGCGCCACAGCCGGGAATCCCTTTGGATTCTTTAAATAATCAGTTGAAAGATTGGTTGTTAGTTTCCAGAAGAGCAGCGATTGATCTTAGCGGAGGAAAAAACGAATTGCAAATTGCGATAAAAGGAGATGCAAAAGAAGATTATCCACAAATCAAAAAGATTATGGATATTTTACAAGATCAAAAAATCAATTCCTTTAACTTGGTTACGGGTATGAGAGGTAAAGACTTTTAATTAAAAAATATACACTAAAATGGCTGAATTAAATACCGGCGACGGTGGCGGCGGAAAAGGTGGCAAAGTAAGAAGTAAAAAGCAAAACTCTAAGGTCGATTTAACGGCAATGGTGGATTTGGCTTTCTTATTGATCACATTCTTTATGTTGACCACTACGTTGTCAAAACCTCAAGCGATGCCCTTGGGTTTGCCAGATAAAGACGAAGATCCTACTAAAAATAAGGATATAAAAGTTGATGAAAAACGAACTTTGACTATAATGATGAGTGAGAATAATAAACTTATCTATTATATGGGATTAATTGATAGTCCTATTGCAGGTCCTAAAGATATTGCTTATGGGAAAGATGGAATTCGTAAAGTATTATTGGCCCGTAAAAAATCAGTAATAGAATATACTGGTGATAAAACCAAAGGAATTATTGTTATCATCAAGCCAGGTAAGAAATCGAAGTATAAGAATCTAGTTGACATTTTGGATGAAATGGCGATTTCTGGAGTTGAAACTTATGCTATAGTTAATGATTTTCTACCTAAAGAAACAGAATTGTTAGAGAAAAAATAAAAGCAATTTTATTTTATCAATAACCTAATAATCAAGAAATATGAAATTAGATATTATAAAAAATCAGTGGCTTGATATCGTATTCGAAGGACGTAATAAGATATACGGAGCTTACGAGTTAAGAAAAGCAAATACCAAAACTACGGTAAGAGCACTTATCATTGGTTCAGTTGTTTTTAGCTTAGCTGTTGCCGCACCGCTTATTATGAGTTTAATACCTGATTCCAGCGATGATGATGTATTAAAGAACGAGATTAAGCTTACTAAGGTAAACCTACCTCCAAAGAAAGAAGTAGTTAAACCTAACACACCGCCACCACCACCACCACCGCCAAAAGTGGATCAGGTGAAGTTTGTGAAACCTGTAGTGGCTAAAACTGAAGAGATTACGGAAGAGCCGCCAAAAATTGTGGATCTAAAAGAAAAGAAAATCGGTAATGAAACTATCAAAGGAGATCCGAATGCAGTATTAACTGTTGACGAGCCAGTAGGTAAAGGTCCGGTTTCTGAAATCGTACAAGAAGATAACAACGTATATAACACAGCTGGTATCGAGGTAAAGCCTGATTTTCCTGGAGGAATTGAGAAGTTCTACAAATTTGTTGGAAATAATTACAAAACGCCTGAAGAAGAAGGCTTAAAAGGTAAAGTATATGTTACGTTTGTAGTTGAAAAAGATGGTTCTTTAACTGATATTAAGGTTTTAAGGGATATCGGTTACGGTACAGGTGCTGAAGCAATTCGTGTTCTTAAAAAATGTCCTAAATGGACACCTGGAGAACAAAATGGTAAAAAAGTTAGGGTTCTTTACTCTCTTCCTATTACAATTCAATCTGCATCAGAATAATGTTAAAAAATATAATCAATAACATTCAGAAGAAATCGCTAAAAGAGCGATTTCTTCTTGTTTTAGGAATATTATTTTTTTTGATTTATCTTGTGCTGGGCTTAATGATTATGTTTTGGGAAAAATTACCATTAGATATGGAACCTAAATACAGGTATGTTTTTGGCGGTTTGTTGATTGTATATTCAGCAATACGCTTTTTGAGATTAATTAATTCAAATGCAGAATAGTTTATGTTTAAGTATAGTAAATTTTTTGGTTTAGTTACTGTTGTTCTTTTGTTTGCCATGTGTAACCAAAAAAGCCAGAATGACTCTGAAAAGGAAACAATCTTAAAAGGATCTTTAGAAATAACAGTTGATGAAACCGTAAAACCAATTGTAGAAGATCAGGTTGCCGTTTTTTTAGGTACTTATTATGATGCTAAAATTTCTATAAAACCCAAGTCCGAAGCTGAGCTTATAAATGATCTGTTAAATCAGAAGGCTAAGGTAGTTATTACAACAAGAGATTTAACTAAGGATGAAAAAGACAAATTTGTTAAAAACAAAATAAATCCCAGAGTTACACCTTTTGCAACAGATGCTATTGCCTTTATTTCAAACAAAAGCAATAATGACACATTAATTGCGTTGAAAACTGTAATTGATTTTATGAAAGGGATATCAAATCCTAAAATAAAAGGATTAGTATTCGATAATCCAAATTCAAGTACAGTGCGTTACATAAAGGGCTTGGCAAAAGTTAAAAACATTCCTGACAGCGGCGTTTTTTCGTTTAAAACAAATGATGAAGTTATTAAATTTGTATCTGAAAATGATGGTATGATTGGGGTAGTAGGTGTGAATTGGTTGTCACAACCATCTCCGGACATGCAAAATGTTGTTCATAATATAAATGTTTTAAGTGTTAAAGGACTAAATAGTGATAAGTATTATAGTCCGACACAAAATGATATTGCGGAATTGAAATATCCTTTGGCACGTGAATTGTATATCATAAATTGTCAGGGATATTCAGGTTTAGGAACGGGCTTTGCTTCGTTTATTGCTGGAGACATCGGGCAACGTATAGTTTTAAAATCCGGATTGATGCCAATTCGTACACCTGGCAGAAAACTGCAAATTAGAAATAAGATTATAAATGATAAAGAATAAATTAATTACTATAAAGATGAATAAATTTAAAATTTTTAGTCTTGCCTTAGTTGCATCAGCTTCTGTTG
>JBDTRA010000170.1:0-3552 GCA_039931915.1 Flavobacterium sp.
TGATAATTCATCAGTGTCATTTGGTACATCTGTTATTAGATCATCTTCTAAAAAAGTACTGACATATCGATTTCCTTTTTTTACTTCGAGTAGACATTTTTCTAACTCAGTTTGAGCATGTTCTTTCAGTATATAACCATAAATGCCAAATTCCTGGGCTTTTTTATATATACTGGTTTCTTTGTGCATGGTCAGCAAAATAATTTTGGTTTTCAATTTGTTCTCTTGTACTGCTTTTGCAACGTCCAGACCATCTAAACCGGGCATATTGATGTCTAAAACAGCGATATCAGGATAATGTAATTTAATGCAATTTAATGCAGAAATGCCATTAGAACAAGTGTCGATCACTTTGTAACCATAAGCCTCGATAAAACTTTTTGTTCCCTGAAGTGTGAATGGATGATCATCTGCAATTACTATTCTCATGTTATTTCTTTATTTCAATGGTAATGATCGTTCCATTTTTATCGGATGTAATTTTTGCATGTCCGCCAATAGCACGACTGCGTTCAATGATATTATGCAGACCAAAAGAATTTTTGTTAGTAAGGGTTTCGTTTACATCAAATCCTTTTCCATTATCTTTTATTTGAATAGCAATATTGTTTTTGGTTTCTGAAATAGTGATTTTGGCGGCAATGGCATTGGAGTATTTTATGATATTGGATAACGCTTCCTGTGTAATACGGTAAATCTGTAATTCATCTGAAGTAGATAGAACAGTATTGTAATCTATATCAGATGTAACCATGAAATTATTTACAGCTTGTGCACGTTCTACCATTTGATTTATACTTTCTTTTAATCCGATTTTATCAAACATGATAGGATGTAAATTACGGCTGATACTTCGGATATCATTAATAATGGCATCAATTTTTTGATTGGTAATTTCTGTTTTTTCTTCCAGTGAGTTTTTCAAACTTAATAATTCATGACTTACACTGTCATGCAAATCGCCAGCAATACGCTTACGTTCTTCTTCGGTTTTTTCCAGCAGTTGTTTGGTATATAATTGGGATGTTTGTTTTTCAACTTTTAATTTTTTTTGTTTTTGTCTAATGAATAAGATTAAAATGATTAGAAATAAACCAAGAAATAAGGATATTAACAATGCTATTGTAGTATTCTTGTTTAAAATCGTTTTTTTATTAAGTAAAATTTGCTGTTCTTTTTTTTCCGTTTGATATTTTTTTTCTAAATCGAGTGTTTTGTTGGTCATTTCCTGATTACCAATACTGTCTTTTATCTTGCTTCTTTCTTTTTCATAATAAAGTGCTTTTTCAAAATCTTTTTTTATCTCTGCATCATTTAACAAAAGAGCGTAGCAATCACGTACTTTCATGAAGTATTTGTTTTCCATAAGAGCCGGAATCGCACTTTCTATTAAATGTGCGTCTCTTACACCCTGATTTTTTCCAATTTCGTAATTTGCTTTCATTATCATAAATTCTAAGTTGGAAACATTTGAATTTAATTTTTTAACTTCAGGTTCCAAGTCATTAATAATTTGCTCTGCTTCCTGAAATTTATTTTCATTTAGAAGTTTTTTATTATAATAATCGCTGACTGACAGTTTTATAGAAGTATCGTGAATACCGCTTTTGTTGAAAGCATGGTAGACGGAATCAATAAGAGGATACATTTTATCAAATTTTTCATCATGATCATAAATGTTAATTTTATTAAATAATGCGATATAAATATTTGCAATTTGTTTTTTAGGTTCTTTTTTTAGATAATACAAAGCACTGTCAATTGTTATAATAGCATTATTAAAATCTCTGTTTGCCTGATAAATAGCTGATATATTAACGTATACCGATCCAGATAAATCTGCTCTGTTTATTTTTTTAAAATATTCTAATGCTTCATAATCATTTTCTAATGCTAATTGCTGATTTCCTAAACAATGATAACACCAGGCTAATGTGCGGTGTGTATCTCCTTTTTTATAACAACTCCCATAATCATTGACAGGTATTTCAAGAACTTTATTATAATTATTGATGGCTTTGGTAAAATTACCTTTATCACTGTAAAAATCTCCAAAAAAAGTATAAATGAAGGTTGAGGTATTTTTAGGCACCTTGTCTTTGTAGTTTTTCTCGAAAAAAGTAACTGCATTAAAAAATTTAGTATCAAAATAAACAAAAGAGGCATTTTGCAGACTCACAATTTCCATCGCTTTTGCAGCTTCGGTATATTTTTTAGTTTTAATGTTTTTATTATAATAATCATAAAAAACGGTCTGATAGTTTGGTTTTTCAAAATTTGCCTCATTTTTTAACCAGGCACAAACAGTACTTATTTTTTCATTAGGAGGTTTCACATATAGTACGCTCTCTGTTTTTTGATTACAAGAGCAGACTAATAGCAGCAGGAATATGTAAATTATGTTTAAGATTGTTCTGTGTTTATTGAGCATGTTTGTTATGGGTGTAAATATGGCTTTTATTTAGGCGAACTTATAACAAATGTATCTATTTCAAATGAATTTTAACCCGTCTGCAAATAATCAGGGGTTTCCCCTTGTATGAATTTGTTTTCTAATACTTCAACTTTGTATTAATATTTTAAATCTATTATCAAATAACTAAAAACCTATGAAAACAAAAGTACTCTTTAAAAAAAACAACAATTGGATGTTGCTTTTTTTACTGCTCTTTGGCGTTGCTACGACGCAAGCACAAACATCCGCAACAGCATTAGATTTTGATGGCTCGAATGATATTGTAATTATTCCCAACACCATTCCTGCATCAGCCGAAAAAACGTATGAAGCTTGGGTTTATCCAACAAGATTAAGTGGTCATACTGTCGTTTTAAACCACACGAATTGGACAACTGGAGCAATCCATTTTCAATTTTGGGATAATAAAATTCATTTAGACATTAATTACACTGCTGATTATGAATGTACTTATTCTTTTGATACCAATGTGTGGTACCATATTGCAACGGTGTATTCAACAGCGAGTAAAACGATGAAATTTTATGTCAATGGTGCTTTGATCGATACTTTTGCAGTAGATTCTGATCGTGTAGCAACTATTCCTGCCAATGCACAAATTGAATTAGGAGGCTGGCATAATGACCGCTATTTTAAAGGAAAAATTGATGAAGTCCGTATCTGGAATCGTGCTTTGTCGCAAGGCGAAATTCAGAGTGATATGAATTGTGAATTAACAGTAAATCAAGCAGGATTGGTTGCGTATTACAAATTTAATCAAGGAAATGATTCAGCTAATAATACAAGTGAAACATCCCTAACTGATGCTAGCGGAAATGGAAATAATGGTACATTATATAATTTTGATTTAAACGGAACAACATCAAACTGGGCAGCGAGTTCGCCAATTGTTACGGGAACTACTTGTGCACCTCTCACTTATACATTGATACCCAACTCCTCTTTTGAGCAAGTATTAATAGATCAAAACTTAGACGATATGCTGGATGGCAAAGTGCTTACGGCAAACATCAATAAAGTGACTACTTTGAGTGTTGGATATACTACAGTAGAAGACATTACCGGTATTGAAGATT
>JBDTRA010000171.1:0-3393 GCA_039931915.1 Flavobacterium sp.
AATTTATTGGCAACATATATGAAAGCGATTGTTAAGTATCCCAATATGACTAAGGGACAATTTGAAAATTGGTTTATAACGCCCAGAGAAGGAGTTGATGCTACTTATGACGCTGCCTTTTGGGAAAACCCCAATTTATCATTTCCACATCAAGAGTTGCCAGGATATAAAGGATTTGATGATGCGTATCCAAAAACAGATGGAGCACAATTAGCAAACTTAGTAGGAGGAGAAGTACTTAATTTGTATAATAAATATCCTTCTGTAGTCAGGGGTTTTTGTGCTCTTAAGGTATCTAGGGCTTTAAATTATTCTGGGATAATTATTCCTGAAATAAAAACAACGAAAACTATACCTGGTACAGTAATGGGAGCAGATGGCAAATATTATTTTTTAAATGCAAAATCTCTTAACATATGGATGCAAAAAACATTTGGCGTTAGTCCTCAAAATTCAAATCACATTAGAATATTAGGAACTGAAGGAGGTGTTGATGGAACTGAATTTCCAAAATTAACAGCAGGAATTAAAGGTATATATTCTATGGTATCATATATTCCTAACTGGGCTTCTGGGCATGCGGACTTAATTAATAATAGTAACTGTGTATTTGGATGTCATTTTTCTGACATACCTGCTGCGCCAATTGATTATATAGATATTTGGAAACTAAATTAACTAAAAAAATGAAAAATTATTTTTTAATTGGAATTGTTGTTTTTATTTGCTCTTGCAATTCTTACAAAAGGAGCAAATTTGAATACCGAAATACAGATTCTAATGTTTGGATAAATACTTTTAAAAGTGAAGTTTTTTATTCCTGTATCAATGAGGGGCTAAAGAGTGACAGTTTATATAAAATGTTGCAGAAAAAAGATTTATTGAATATGTACGATGGCTTCAATATAGAAGCAATTGATTCGGCAAGAAATCTTGGGCAAACAATAATAAAAAAAATGCCAAAGGCATATATAAAGATTGATAATGACGAAAAAGATTTAGTAAACAAAAACTTCATTTCATATTCATGCTTGAATTATTACGCCAGCAGAGAATTGGACTCTATTGCCAAAGATGCATATAAAAAACATCTAAAAGCAGAAAAAGATCAATATTAATATGTTTGACGGTTTTAAAATATACTAAAAATTCCTTTTGTAGATAGGTTTATAAATGGAAATTAAAATAAACTACCTCAGGGCAGAGTCCCAGAGGTATTAATTCTATGGTTGCACCTCAAAAAATTCAAACTTCTTGGGGAAGTGGGCATGCAGACTTTATATTTAATACAAGTTGTGTTACTGGAGGCTGTCATTTTTATGATAAGTACAATAAATTTGTACCAATTGATTATATAGATATCTGGATATTAAATGAAAAAAATAACAATAATTTTAGGATTCCTTTTATTGGTACTTTATTCTTGTCAAACTTACAAAAGAACGAAATTTGAATATCATTTTGGTAAAAATGAAGACAATAAATGGGTAAACATGTATAAGACAAAATTTTTTTTTGACTGTTTAAGGAAAGGATATAAAGATGATACTTTTTTTGATTCAATTTCCAAAAAAGATCTTCTTTTTCCTTATGAACCAATTTTATTTGAATATGGCAAAATAGATACTTTGGCAACAAAAGTAACAACGAATATGCCTAAACCCATTTATCCACATTGTGATGATTGTACCGAGACAGAAGAAAAAGAGAATCTTAAAAAAAATTATATTTGCGCCAGTTGTTTGAATTATTATGCCAGTAGAGAATTGGATTCTATTGCCAAAGAAGCATATAAAAAACATCTAAAAGAAGAAAAAAAGCAATATTAAATGTCGTTAATGTTTAAAAAAATATACTGAAACCCTTTTGTAAATATATTTATGAAATTAAAAAAATGATAAGCAGAAAAATTATTTTTTTGCTTTTTACTGTTGTGTTCTTTTCATGTAATGTGTATAAAAGAGAGAAATTTGACTACAATTTCGGCGCTAATAAATGGATAAATAGTTATAAGACTGATGTCTTTTTTGCCTGTATTAAAAAAGGATATAACAATGATTCTATTTTTAAACTAATTGAAAAAAAAGATTTTATGAGTTTAACAGGTGATTTTCAAATTACTGAAATGAATGAGTCTAAAAAATTAGGAGAAAATGTAATTGATAAAATGCCAGAACCAATTTATCCCAAGTGTGATGACTGCAATAGAGAAGAAGAGTTAAAGAAAAATTATATATGTGCAGCTTGTCTTAACTATTATGCTAGTCGTGAATTGGATTCGATTGCTAAACAAGCATATAAAAAATATCTAAAGGCAGAAAAAAATCAATATTAATATGTCTGACGGTTTTAAAATATACTAAAAATCCTTTTGTAAATAGGTTTATAAAATGAAAATTAAATTAATTAAAATGAAAAAAGCATTTATTATTTTCCTATTTTCAATCTTATTTTATAATTGTAGTAATACAAAAGAGGAAGATTTTTTGGAAAACTTCAAAGAAGTAGAAAAAATTGATTATAGTTCCAATATTGGATTAAAAAAACAAATTATAAATGATGATTTGTATATTTTAACCAAATCTGAAGCTATTAACGAATTTGAATTTGATACAGACAAGAAATACTACTATGGTTGTAAAACAAAAATAAGTGATGATTGTTATTTATTAACTTACACCTTAGGATATCGTTTACTTTACAATCGGCCATTTAGTTTAGATAATGGATATAGAGTGTATTGGTGTTTGTATCAAAAAGGAATTGGCTTAGTCTCAAAAATTAAGATGTCTTCAAATGATCCTATTCTAAGTGATTATAAAGAAAAAAATGGGGTTTACACAATAAAATCATTTATCTCTGTACTGAAATCAGAAGACACGCCCGAAAATAAAATATATTTTGTAAGAGATAGCATCGTCACACAATACAAAATTGAAAACAATCGATTTGTAAAAATTAAATAGTTCAGTAATTAAGGAGACTTTTATTGTTTCTATCGAAAAGGTACAATTTTTGAGTATTGAAAGTGCAGTTTGTAAGCTGCACTTTCGGTGCTTAATTATAACCTTTTAAAAAAACATTTCTTTAACTCTGGAAATAATTATCCGCATAACATCTTTCATTATGTTTAATCAATTAAGGCAAGCATTATTCATAACAACTCTATTTTTAATAATATCTTCCTGCAAGAGAAAAGAATTAATTATTACAAGAAGTACAATCCCATCATACTCTATTTCAGAAACTAAATTTATTAAAGCTTCTAAAAAAATGGATTACGATCTGTATTATAGAGAAGCTCGGCAATATTGTCAAAAAAACAATTTGAATGAGCATATATTTATTCTAATAGATTTGGGGGTGCATTCCGGTTTAAAAAGATTTTTCATA
>JBDTRA010000172.1:0-3332 GCA_039931915.1 Flavobacterium sp.
TTAAACTTATTTTAGCCGGACTTCTTGTAGTCGCTGGCGTTTGGCAATTTACAGAAGGCAATATCGGGAATGGAATCTTCCTTATTTTACTTACTGCAATTCCGATTTTTCTTTACTTCAAAAACGAATTCATCCTTTTGGCCTTCCTTAAATTAAGAAAACAGGACTTCGAAGGTGCCAAAAAATGGCTGGCATACATTAAAAACCCTGAAACGGCTTTGGTAAGAAAACAACAGGGATACTTTAATTATCTACACGGAATCATGTTATCTCAAACCAATATCAACCAGGCTGAGAAACATTTCAAAAAAGCAATCGAACTTGGACTATCTATGGATATGGATTTAGCAGTAGCAAAATTAAACCTTGCCGGAGTTGCCATGTCACGCAGAAGAAAACTGGAAGCTACCAATTTATTGAACGAAGCTAAGAAATTAGACAAACAAGGAATGCTGAAAGAACAGATCACCATGATGAAAGATCAAATGAAGAAAATCTAATTTTCATTTATAACAAATAGAAAAGCCTTTGAAGTATTAATTTCAAAGGCTTTTTTATTTTCAGGAGCTATTTCCTGCTATCCGTTACAATCTTTTGTTCCGCTAAAGAAGCGTCACAAAAGGATTTTCACTTCTATCAGGGCTAGGACATTCGTTTTCATAAGAAGTTACCACGTGGTATGTCAGGCTGAGCGGAGTCGATGCCCTTAAAACGCCTAAGCCTTCGACTCCGCTAGGGTGACATTAGTACTAAATAATACTTTTACTCCAAAATAATCGAAGGCAGATTTTCATTCAGCCATTTGAATTTATTCAGAATCATAATATGTGTTCCTCCTTTTACAACAATACAGCTTTTGATATATTTTATCGGAAAAACATCATCTTTATCTCCGTGAATGTGAATCACTTTTTCATCAATTTCGTTTCTGTCCCACAGAATTACTGATTCAACAGCCCATTGTAAATATCTTAAATCGCGAACTGACAGGAATTTTTCGTATAACTGAATGCGCTTATTTATTTTTTCACCAAACGAAAACTTCGCCAGCTTTTCAACATTCAATAAAATCTGCATTGGAATTAGCTTATATGCTTTTGTAGATTTTCCAATTTTCATCCTTCTCGGAAATTCAGTACAGCTTCTTACACTCGAAATAATAATTATTTTTCGCGCATTAATATGTCTTGCCATCTCCTGAACTAAAATTCCGCCAAAAGAAACCCCAATTAAAACAGGATTTTGATGCTTTATATTTTTAGTGATCCGAAGTGCATAATCCGATAATGATTCTTTATCAAGTGGAATCTCCCATTCCAGCAAACACATTTCAAAAATCGATTCATCTAAATCAATTCTTTCAAAAATAGAGGAACTTGCAGCCAGACCCGGCATAAAATATACAGGAATTTTACTCATTTGATAAAAAAGGAATTATAATCAGGTTTTAATTTCACGCTAAAATTACTTTTTTTACAATATATACAGCAAATCTTACCCCTTAAATTATATATAAAAATAACAAAACCATCCTCAGACCTCTAAACATTACATTTTAGGAACTTCAAAAAATAATTTCATATTGAAAATCAAATAATTATCTTTGTAATACAAATAGCTCAATATCAGACATCTTCAAAGTTTTATAATGAAGACATTTAGTACCTCAATTTTCAAAAAACAAATACACCTAATTATGGAACCTATTGAAATCAAAGACAACACTTTTGCAAGGCAATTTGAAACCATAGTCCCCGAAGGATTACTTTCGGTCGAATATTCATTTCAGGAAAAGAAGATTTTCCTAACAAAAATAAATATGCCGGAAGGTTTTGAGAATCAAACCATAATTGACACTTTACTTAAACAAATTATGGAAATCAGTATAGAAAAAAAGTTTAAAGTAGTACCAATTCACCCTAAAATTGCAATTTTTTTCAAAAAAAATCCAATTTACAAAGAATTACTTCCGCCGGGAATTCGAATCTAAAAATATCAAAAAAAGGCATAAGAATCAACTTATGCCTTTTATATTTAGAGCAGAAAAATTACTTTTCGATTTCTCTCATAGAATCCATTTTTTTATGCGCAAGAAAACCTGCCACATCTTCAAAATGTTCTTTTACACGTTTGTTTCCAAATTCAAAAACCTTAGTTGCTAATCCATCAAGGAAATCACGATCGTGAGAAACCAAAATCAAAGTTCCGTCGAAATCACGCAAAGCATCTTTAATAATATCTTTGGTTTTCATATCTAAGTGATTCGAAGGCTCATCCAGAATCAATAAATTAACCGGTTCCAACAATAGTTTGATCATTGCCAAACGTGTTTTCTCACCACCCGAAAGCACTTTTACTTTCTTGGTAATATCATCACCCTGAAACATAAAAGCTCCTAAAATATTTTTTATCTGAGTTCTAACGTCTCCTACAGCAATGTTATCAATAGTTTCAAAAATAGTAGCATTTTCATCCAACAAAGAAGCCTGATTCTGGGCAAAATAACCTATCTGTGAATTATGGCCAATCTCAACACTTCCTTCATCAATGCCAATTTCTTTCATGATGGCTTTAATCATCGTCGATTTCCCTTCACCATTCTTCCCTACGAAAGCTACTTTCTGACCTCTTTCAATTACGATATTGGCGTCTTTAAAAACAACATGATCACCGTATGATTTAGAAAGGTCTTTTACCACAACAGGGTATTGTCCTGAACGTGCTGCAGGAGGGAATTTTAATTTTAATGCCGAATTATCAACTTCATCAACCTGTACAATAACCAATTTCTCCAGCATTTTAACACGCGACTGAACGGCATCTGTTTTAGAGAAAGTTCCTTTAAAACGATCAATAAATGTTCTGTTATCGGCAATCATTTTTTGCTGCTCATCGTATGCTTTTTGCTGATGCACACGACGGTCTTTTCTTAACTCTAAATAATGAGAATATTTTGCTTTATAATCATAAATCCTTCCCATGGTAACTTCGATCGTACGGTTCGTAATATTATCTACGAATGCTCTGTCGTGCGAAATTACCACAACCGCTTTAGCCTGATTTATTAAAAATTCTTCCAGCCACTGAATACTTTCGATATCCATGTGGTTGGTTGGTTCATCCAGTAAAATCAGATCCGGTTTTTGCAAAAGAATTTTCGCAAGCTCGATACGCATTCTCCATCCTCCTGAAAACTCAGAAGTCTGACGTGTAAAATCTTCACGTTCAAATCCTAATCCAACTAAAATTTTCTCTACTTCGGCTTCGTAATTTATTTCTTCAATCGCATAAAATTTTTCGCTTAAGTCAGAAACTCTTTCGATTAATTTCAT
>JBDTRA010000173.1:0-3323 GCA_039931915.1 Flavobacterium sp.
CTTAATTAAAAATCGAAATTTAAAATAGTACTCTTGTTTTATAGGGGTCAAAACAATTAGTTTCAACGGGGCTTTTGTCAAGAACACAATTAATTGACGCAATCGCAGTTGGACAATTTACGCCTGGTCCGGTTTTTTCATCAGTAACTTTTATTGGTTATCAAATTAATGGCTTTTCAGGAGCGTTAATTTCAACAATCGCCATTTTTTTGCCATCCTTTATTTTTGTTGCATTATTAAATCCACTGGTAAAAAAAATGCGGGATTCTAAATTGTTTTCTACATTTTTAGACGCTGTAAATGTTGCATCAATAGCAATTATAATTTCTATTTGTGTAGAAATGGGAAAGGATACTATTATAGATTGGCGAACTGTTTTAATCGCTCTATTAAGTATTGTCATAATATTTAATTACAAAAAAATCAATAGTGCTTTTATAGTTTTAGGAGGTTCACTCGTAGGATATCTTTTGACTTTAATTTAAGTTTCAAAAGTTCAAATTGATTCAATTGTATTGTTTTTGTATATTTTTTATCTCTGTATTACCACATATTATTTTTACAGCTTTTTTGAACTGCTTCTAAAGATATCGCAATTTTTCCTCTTCAATATCCAGATAATGCATTTGTCTTCTAATGATCGATTCATCTAAAGACTGGTCTTCTTTATTTTTATTTCTTAGCCATTGCCTTTGTTGATTCAGTAAATCGAGATAGATAACTTTAAGCTCTTTTCCAATAGATTCATTATCGATTCCTTTACTGTGAAGCTCCCATTTTTGAATCAGTTGCTGTAATGAAGTATTGTTCTCTATCTGATCATTATAAGTAGTATTTAAATAATCCATGGCATATTGAGCTAATTCTTTTCGCAGGAGATTGTAAACTTCATCATTTGGTAAAGTGTCATCAACAATATCAAATTGAAATTTTCTGATAAAATACGGTAATGTTAATCCCTGAATGATTAATGTTAAAAGAATGACTATAAAAGTAATAAACAAAATGAGGTTACGCTGTGGGAAACCATTACCATTATTCAAATATACAGGTATGGATAATGCTGCAGCCAAGGAGACAACACCTCTCATTCCCGTCCACCCTAGTATAAAAGGAGCTTTGTAACCGGGATGTCTGTCATCAGCAACAGTGATAAAATTACGGGCAATTAGGGTGATAAATACAGCTCCATAAGTAGATAAGATTCTGCTTACCATCAAAACAACTGTAATTAAAACCCCATATCCAATTGCTGTTGCAATACTGACGTCTTCAAGTCCTCTGGTAATTTGTGGTAAATCTAATCCGATAAGCATAAAAACCAATCCGTTTAATATAAAAGTAAAACTTTCCCAGACATTTACTCCCTGCAAACGAGATTTACTGGTTAGAAAACGATGTCTGTTATTGGATAAAAGTAAACCACCGCTTACAACGGCCAATACTCCTGAACAATGGATTTCTTCGGCAGCGAGATAGATAATGTATGGGGTAAGCAGGGATAAAACAATATCGACATTCGCATCGGTAGGTAAATATTTGTGTGCTTTCATAAAAAGCCATCCTATGAATAAACCAATGGCGACGCCTCCAAAAATCATCCAGCTGAAACTCAATGCTGCTTTGTAAAATATAAATTGTTCCGTGGCGACGGCGATCATGGAAAATCTGAAAATAATTAAGGATGAGGCATCATTTAATAAACTTTCGCCTTCTAATATTGACGAGATTGTCTTAGGAACTTTAACAAATTTTAAAATGGCACCGGCACTAACAGCATCGGGCGGAGAAACAATTCCGCCTAGTAAAAAACCTAATGCCAATGAAAATCCGGGGAAAATATAATTTGCAACTAAAGCTACTGAGAGTGCCGAAAGAAAAACGACTATAAAAGCAAAACTCGTAATAATACGTCGCCAACGCCACATTTCTTTCCAGGAAACTGTCCATGCAGCTTCATATAATAACGGAGGCAGGAATATAAAAAATATCAGTTCAGGTTCGATATTTATAATGGGTACACCTGGAATAAAACTAATAGCCAATCCGGCTAATACTAATAATATTGGATATGCTACTTTTATTTTATTAGCCAGCATTATCAACAATAAAATAACTATTAAAAGGCCCAAATAAAAAGGAAAATTGTTAAGCATCGTTTCGTTTATGTAATTAAATTCTAAATGAGCATATTTAAATCTCGGTTCAAATGCGGTCTGACCGACAGATTTATTGATGTCAAAAAAATCGTTCCCGGCTAAATTAATTAATTTTAACTGAATGTGTTCCTCTGCAAGGAAAATTTAAAAAGTCCGGCAGGAAGTAATTAGTATGCTTTAAAGAACAAAAAAGAAATAGTTAAAATTAAAAAAGCACTTGAAGCTAAAGATTGGTTAATAAGTTTTGATCTTGGGGATTGCGATAAGATTATACCGAGGGTAATATTATATTCTCTATATCAAAAGCCATCAATGAGCTTTTGTTCATGAACTAAAAACTCACCCTGAAACTTACATTGGGAGTCATGCCAAGTGACTTATTATTTACCTGAATAGTGTTGTTGGAATCATTAGGATCGACTTTGTAATAACGATTAATGATATTGTCCTTATTCGTTATATTAATCACGCCGGCCCGAAGGATTCCTTTTACTGCATTTGAAAAATGAAACTGATAACTGAAGGAAGCATCCAGACGCATAAAGTCATCGAGGTTCTTACTATTTGGGGAATCATAATTCACCAAAGTTTTATTGCCATTTTTAACTGTTTCGTTTCCTTCGACAGGAGTAGTGTAGGGCGCTCCATTTCTCCACATTCCTCCAATGGAACATTTGAAATTTTTGATAATATCATAATTAAAGCCCAAAGAAACGGAATGTCTTATATCTGCATTGTTGGGAAAAACTGAAGGTACGAAGCTGTCAAACTCGTAATTATTAATACTGAAAGTATAGCTTAACCAGGTGCTGTATTTGCCTGTAGATTTATTTACCATAAATTCAACTCCTTTTGCAGTATAACTTCCGTGTGCTTCTTTGTATTGGAAATTATTATAAAAGCCTTGATTTGAAGCTGTAATTCCATCTACTATTTTATAAAAACCGGTGAGGTCAATATTCAGGTTGTTTGTGTTGAATTCAGCACCAAAAGAAGCCTGTTTGCTGGTAGCGATGGGGATGTTTTTATTATTTACCAGCACCCAGCGTCTTTTTTCCACTCCAAGGAAATCATCTTCAAAATCAATAATTTGGGTTGTGGTCTGGTTCTTAAATTCCCCTTCTATTTTTAGAGCAAACTGATTGGTTAATTGTTGTCTGATGT
>JBDTRA010000174.1:0-3308 GCA_039931915.1 Flavobacterium sp.
CCCAGGGAAAACACAGGTACACCTTTAACGGCAGTAATCTCATTCCCGGAATGTATATCGTACGTGTAGGGGTAGACGCAGAATTGCATTCAAGAATATTAATTAAAAACTAAACCGACATGCTAAAAAACATATACATTTGTTTGATTATTATATTTACGTTTTGTGCTTCTGCTTCTGCTGGTACTTACGATGAGTATGGGGGATTAGGGCCAACTTACGGGAGCCCTGTATATAATACAGGTGCTGCAAGTGGAGGAACTTTTTGGGCAACTAATGTTTCACGTCAGGTAGAAACTAATGGAGGAATACCTGTACCCGGTGCTCTACCAACGGCCTATACGTATGAACAAACGAGTATAACAAAAACTAAATCAGGGACTTCATATACTGAATCTCATAAGCCTTCTACAGATCCAAATAAATATTCAGAATATGCTGGTATTAGTGCAAGTACTGGTTATGAAATTTGGAAAATTTATCCAGCTGTTATATCATCTTCAACAGTACAAACAGTAATAAGCTTAGGACAGGCAAATAATCAGATAATGGCTAATTGGGGACCAAACACATACTTCAATTTTAATGTCTTTGATCCGGGGAATAATCAATTTACCTATCATACGTATTATTCGGATCCAAATGGCCCTGTGCTTGTAGCAAGTGCTCCCCAGGCAGTAGTTCCTGTTGTTTCTTACGAGAATATACCAAGAACTCCTTATACAGGTGCACCAATAAATACGGCACCAGGTTCTCCTTTTTTAGCAGCAGCGCAATTGTATAATAAAACATCAGTATCTTTGCCCGAAGCATTTAAAGCCATTAGGGATTATATAGACATTGTAATTCCGGATGCAAATGGTGGAAGATCAACTGCTATAGAAAAGTTAATTACCAAAGTGGAAAATGGGCTTCCAACAGATTTAAAGGAATCCGCAGAAAGCATCTTGACTATGTATATGCAATTAAATGACCCTAGTATTACGGCTGAAAAAATGATTAGAATTTATACTGACCCTAATCCGGCAGCAGATGATTATCCTGATTGGAATCCTACTGATGTAATAAGAGAAAAGGTTGCTGATAATAGTAATCCATATGCCACAGGACCAGATATGGTTTTTAATGCAAATGGAAAACTTGTAACAGGGACTAATATCCAAAATTCAGCTACTAACAGTACCAAAATATTAATAAAAGGGGTTTATTACACACCATCACAATTACCTACATCCAGAGGTAATCGACTTATCATGGTTAGGGTAGCGGCTTATTTAGCAGCAAAAATCGGGGTTGATCCCGGTACAATAATTACTAGCGGTAAAACTGATGATCCAAATGCTGTTGCTTTTACTAAAAAATTAGTTATATCTTTAAACATTAAAGCAGGATTTGATAAAGCGCTTGATAATGTTTCGTCTTTTAGAAGTGTTATAAAACATGAAAACTTTCATAAAGAGGATAATGAAGATATAACATTTAAAAGTACTCTTTCAAATCATGCGTATGTATATATTAGGCAAGTAAGTGATATTACTTTTGCAACTACACCTCCTGATTTCAAAGTAGAGATGGCTGGAAGTTTTATGAATTATCTTTTGAATATGGACAAAAGAATTGATTTCACTTCGAGTGAAATTTTGTCAAGAATGGATCAATTTAATAAAAACCCATATGGTCTTGTCGTTGGACGTCCGGCTCCTGCTGGTGTCTTGCAAAAAGGTCAATTAGTTCTGGAACTTAAATACAATAATAAAACATATGAAGCAATTTACAAACTTATCAATGAATAAATTTTATATAATAGTAGTATTTTTTTTGGTATGCTCCTGTAGTAAAAAAAATGAAATGGAAACTATTCTAATCGCTAAAGAAGGAGAGTATTGGAGTTATAAAAATAATTGTGGTACTCATGGTATAGATTTTCGTTTTAATGAAGATGGGAGTCATGATAAATACAATAATTTTATTGACAGAGGCTTTGTCTTATTTAATAATGATGGAGATGTAGTCAGTGATAAAGAAGACAGAACCTGGTCTATAGTGAATGATTCCGTTTTACAATGGGATGAAGCCACTTATAAAATTGTTTCGTTTACAGATAAAAAGATTGTTTTGTCATATTTAGATAAGCAAAATCTTCCTTGTACAATTCTGTTGACTAAAGTCTTTGACAAACGACTAAATAAAAGTAAGGTTAAAAAATAAAACTTACGCTTTCTAATTTTTAACCTATCGATGAATAAATTTTGTATAATAATAGTACTATTTTCATTATTCTCCTGTAGTAAAAAAAATACGATGGAAACTATTCTAATCGCTAAAGAAGGAGAGTATTGGGAATATGAAAATAATTGTGGAAGTCATAGTTTATATTTTCATTTTAATAATGAAGGGAGTTATGATACGTATAATAGATTTATTGACAGAGGCTTTGTCCTATTTAATAATGACGGCGATTTATTAAGTGGGGAAAGGTCTTGGTCAATTGTAGATGACTCTATTTTAAAGTGGGATAAGGCTACTTATAAAATTGTTTCTTTCACAGAAAAAAAGATTGTTTTATCATATTTAAATAAACAAAATCATCCTTGTAAAATTTTAATGATAAAAGTTGTTGGCAAAAAATCAGGAAAAGTTCCAGTTAAAAAATAGAACCTACGATTTCTAACAAACCTATCGATGAATAAATTTTATATAATATTAGTTTTTTTTTTGGTATGCTCCTGTAGTAAAAAAAATAAGATGGAAACTATTCTAATCGCTAAAGAAGGAGAATATTGGAGTTATAAAAATAATTGTGGAAGTCATGGTATAGAATTTCATTTTAATAAGGATGGGAGTTATGACAAGTACAACAATTTTATCGACAGAGGCTTTGTCTTATTTAATAATGATGGTGATTTAATAAGTGATCCAAAAGAGAGGACTTGGTCAATAGTAAATGATTCCGTTTTACGATGGAAAACATCTGATTATAAAATTGTCACTTTTACAGACAAAAAGATTGTTTTGTCATATATAGACGAGCAAAATATTCTCTGTAATGTTATATTGACTAAAGTGTTTGACAAACGATTAAAAAATGGTCAGGTTAAAAAATAAAACCTACGTCTTCAAATCAAAAAAGTATCGGTAAAACTGGTCCGTGTTTCACGAACCAGTTTTATTTGATTTTGGATACGGAGTTGAAAAAAATGAAGACAAAGCGATTCTTTATTTTTCCCAAAGCCAGACCACAAACAGCAATATCTTCCTGAACCACATTGCCGAAAATGTAAAAGAAACTGTTGATGCCGGTCTTGCAA
>JBDTRA010000175.1:0-3278 GCA_039931915.1 Flavobacterium sp.
ATGAAAAAAACAAAGGAATTTCATTATACGATTAAAGGTTTTGATAAAGCACCAAGTGCCGTAAACAAAGCCAAAGACAATATTAAAAATGCCAATCTGGAGGATTATATTACAATTGAAGAAAACAACTTTTTTGATACCGAAAAAGCTGTTGAGGGAAAATTGCATATGGTTTTTAATCCGCCTTATGATGAGCGATTGGATATCCATATGGAAGAGTTCTACAAAAATATTGGAGATACTTTAAAGAAAAGCTACCCGGGAACGAATGCCTGGTTTATTACTGCAAATCTTGAAGCTCTTAAATTTGTGGGATTAAAACCATCACGTAAAATCAAACTTTTTAATGCAAGTTTGGAGGCTCGTTTGGTAAAATATGAGATGTACGAAGGAAGTAAGAGAACGAAGTTTCAGATAACAGAATAATAAATTTAAGGTTCTAAGTGGCTAAGATACTAAGTTGTTAAGTAAAAAAAACTTAGAAACTCAGAGCCTCAGAACTTTAGTAACTTTAAACAAAATGACAAAATTACAAGTAAGAGCTTTTTTATATCAGTTAGGTTGCTTCACTGTTTTCTTTCTTTTAGGAAGATATTTGGCTATAACTTATACAGGATTGACAGGAATTTGGATTTCGGTGACATCTGCTGTTGCGGCAACTTTAATTGCTCCCAAATTCCAAGCCGTAAAAACCAAAGATGGTGAAAAGCTTTTTATGAAATGGATTTTTATAAAAGGAATCAGGGAAATAGGTTAAAAAAAATATTGAAATCTTCAGTTTCTAAACAACTGAATAAAAAATAAAAGCCATGAATTCATCAAATGATTAATATCAACTCGTGAATTCATGGCTTTATTTTTTATTGTAAAAAGAATAAAAAATCTTAGGATAACTTTAAACTATTATTTTTTAGGAGTTTCTTTTTTAATCTCGGGAACAATTACTTTTTTCTTATAAAGTGGTATGAAGTAAGAAACGGTATAATTAAAACCTATTCCGAAGTTTCCATCATAAGTTCTGTTAAACCCGGGAATATATAAATTTTCAAAATTGCCGGGTTGTTTGTTGGCTACCAATAGTTTTAATTGGAAACCAAAACCTACAAACACATTATTAAAAACCTTGGCTTTTACTCCTAAACAAACCTCAGCCCACGCAGCGGTTAGACCACTATATTTTTCTCCGGAAACAATTACTGATTGTTCTCCCCAGTAAGGGTTTGGATTATAGATTTTATAAGTATTTAATTGTTGGCTAAAACTGCTAAAACCTCCGCGAAGACCTATTGTAATCAGGTTTTCCATGTCAAGCCAGTTTTGATAGGCATTATAATCGAAACCTCCTTTTATATAAGTTCCTGTTGCAGTTGAATTTAATCGGTCATCATCAGTAGTTTTATCTTCAATACCAAGTTCAGCTGCTATATAGTACTTTTTTGTCAGTCGAAAATCACCCACAAACTCTACACCTTTATAATTTTTGTCATAAAAGCCACGCGATAGTTTAAACAAATCAACGCCTACACGCAAACCATAACGGTCTTTTTTTACGGGAACGCTGTCAGTTATAGTTTCTGAAACAATCTTAGTCGTTTTAGATTTTGGTTTTTCGGGATTGATTTCTTTTTTTATTGTATCAGTAGCTATTTCCTGAGCCTGAACAAGAAACACTGTAAACAATAAACAAATACTAGAAAAATATTTTAACATGTGTTTCATTTTCGAATTCGACATTAGGATTAAATAAACTGATATTACTTATCCAATAGTTATTTGCATCTTCATTTCCTGCGCGTTCAATTGAAATTAAAGTGTAAATGGTTTTAAAACCGCAGGCTCTCGACACATATACATTTTTTCGTGAATAATTAAACGTCAACATATCAGTGTTGCTTAAACCAGGATTTGTGGTGCTAAAATTAGATATAAAACTATACGTCACAGCATCTTTTGTAGGGTCTAATGGAATTAAAACTTGGTTTGTACTAGTGGTATATTTTATATCATCAGTAGTAGCGGTTTCGTTAAAAACAATACCGTTTTCTACATTATCTCCCTGAATTTTCAAACGCGTGACATTTTTTTCAACTGCTGGTCGGTCGGCATAGAAAAAAGAAATCAACATTCTGGGTGTTGTAGGGGTATTTGCATCACAAATATCATCTTTTTCACAACTTGATAAGCCAAAAGTAAAAAGCAATAAAAAATAAAGGATTTTTTTCATTTTATAATTGTTATCTAAGTTCTAAAAGTACAACATTTTCGACATGATGTGTTTGCGGAAACATATCAACCGGACGAACACGTGCTACTTTGTATTTCTCATCCATTAAAGCGAGATCCCTTGCTTGTGTTGCCGAGTTACAGCTTACATACACGACTTTTTCAGGAGCGATTTTCAGGATTTGTTCAATCACATCCTTGTGCATTCCGTCTCTTGGCGGGTCAGTAATAATAACATCCGGTTTTCCGTGTTGTGCGATAAAAGCTTCGTTAAAAACGACTTTCATATCTCCTACAAAAAACTCGCAATTCGTAATATTATTGCGCTCTGCATTAGCTTTTGCATCTAAAATGGCTTCGGGAACACTTTCTACACCAATTACTTTTTTTGCTTTTTTAGAAACAAATTGTGCAATAGTTCCGGTTCCTGTATATAAATCATAAACAATTTCGTTACCTGAAAGTCCTGCAAAATCCCGCGTTATTTTGTATAATTCGTATGCCTGGTCCGAGTTGGTCTGATAAAATGATTTGGCATTGATACTAAATTTCAAACCTTCCATTTCTTCCAAAATATAATCTCTTCCTTTATATAGTTTTATATTTTGATCATAAATAGTATCGTTTTGTTTTGCATTTACCACATATTGTAATGATGTAATTTGTGGAAATTTTTCATAAAGATGATCTAAAACCAATTCGCGATTTGCTTTGTCATTTTCAAAAAACTGAATTAAGACCATGATCTCCCCGGTAGAAGCAGTACGGATCATTAAAGTTCTCAGTAATCCGGAGTGTTCTCTGGGATTGAAAAAAGCTAAATTATGCTCATTGGCAAAAGCACGCAGCTCATTACGAATTGCATTAGATGGGTCTTCCTGTAAATGGCATTTGCTAATGTCTAGAATTTTATCCCACATTTTTGGAATATGAAAACCTAAGGCATTTCTGTTTCCTAAATCTTCTGTGCTGTCAATTTCTTGTTCGGTTAACCAACGGCTGTTCGAAAATGAAAATTCCATTTTATTCCTGTAAAAAAACTGTTTTTCAGAACC
>JBDTRA010000176.1:0-2901 GCA_039931915.1 Flavobacterium sp.
ATATATAATTTTGAAATTTAAAATAACACTCCCAACTATTAAGGGGCTAAACTACATTAATGGATTTTATAAAGTCTTCTTTCATCAATCTAAACTTAAAGTTATTTGATTATTCTAATAATTTATTAGTTGTTATATTGATAAAAAAAATTACACTATTTTAAAATATTTTTAAAATAGCTAAAATTTTAAGTTTCTAATTTTAGTTTTTAGATTCTGCTGTCAACTGGCTGCCAACGCCAGTCTGTGAAAAAAAACCGTCGCTGTGCGAAGTCGGGAGACTTCGCACACGCAACGATAATCTGTTTCAATTTGCAATTAACAGTAAATTATTGAATGTATTTACTTTTACAATAAGTTTTGATTTAGTTTGTCGAATATTGGAACGGGTACGAAGTCGGGAGACTTCGCACAGCAATTGAGAATTTAAGAAGGAACACTTCGCAGAGCTGGTGTTAGTGGCTGGACTTTATGCGCTTATTTTTTTACAATGTTCAATTTGACCTTTGTATTTTTTCTCAATATGCTTTACAATTGTTTCGCATACTTCTGTATAATCTTCCTCTGTTATTGGTGATTGTTCAGTTCTCCAACCACCGTGGGATAAATCATTAATTAAAGTATATGATTTTTTATCATTTGGAATATTTTCTCGAATATATTCCTGAATACTCTCTGAGGATAGTTCGATACTTTCAAATTTTGTCAAAGTTTCAATAATATGTCTAATAGAATTGGCAGTTGTATGAGAAGCGAAGCTTTTCATACGAGCTATTTTGTAAATGTCAATTAAGTGGTTTATGTATGGAACAGTTAAATTATTATTGAAGTCTATTAATTCTCCGTTTTTTAATAGTAGTTTTTTATCAACGATTTTATTTGACGCCAATACTCGCATAAAGTCATTATTATGTGTAAAAATTAGAAATCTTTCGAATTTAAGTTTGTCAATTATTTTTTTAATATCTCTAATAACACCGCATAATGTATAAACGTGATTAAAATCCATACTTGAAATTGGGTCGTCGATTACAAAGAAAAGTTTTAAGTAATCATCTTGAGTATTTATTTTTAAATGAGTATCTCCAATATAATATGCAAAAGCAACTATGTTTTTTTCTCCTTCACTTAAAATATCACTTGCTTGATTCTTTTCTAAAGTATTTTTATTGAAAATTAGCCTAAAAGTTTCTGTATCTAATGTGTATTTTTCGTCAAAAAAATAATTTAAAACTGTTTTTATTGTTGAAGCTACTTTTTCTCTTTTACTGACTTTTTGTTGCTCTTTTTTCTTTTTGATATCATCATTTAGTGTTTTCCAATCGTTTCTTAATTTTAATACACTTTTGATATTTGTTTTATGTTCTTCAATTAAATGATTGAAAGCACTTTTACAGATTTCATTTCTAATTGACTTATTTTCATCTGAAATTTTATTTTTCTTGTTGTTGATTAAGTCAATTTCATTATTGTTAAGTTCAATCTGACGGTTTAATAATGTTTGATTTTTCTCAATTAATTCTTTATTTTCTTCACTAACTATTACTGAAATAGCAATGTTTTTAAGCTTTTCATTAATTGAGGCTATTAATTTTAAAAGCTCTTCTTTGAAGTTTTTTACCTCTAATATTTCTAATTCAATATTTTCACTTGAGGGTATATATTTAGTTTTATAATTATTAAATTCATTTATTCGTTTAATATTTATGTTCTCTGTATAAATTATGGTTTCGATATGTTTTTCAATAATATCGATATATGTTTTAAATTTTTTTATAGTTTTTGCTTCAGTATCAGTTAGATATTTTGTGTAATTATCAATTAATGATAGAGCTTCATTTTCGATTTTTTGCTCACAAAAAGGACAAGAAGAATTATTGGAATTATTTAATAATTCCATACCTGTTTCTATAAATATTTGCTTGTCTTTAATCTTATTTTTAAACTCTTCCGCAATTGAACTCAAACTATGTTCTGTTAAACAATTAGATTGAATTTCTTTTATTAGATTTAAGTCTAATGCTGGTTTTTCAATCGATTTAATATCGTCAAGGTTTTCTGGAACAGATTTTACTTTATTATAATCATCAATTAGTTCTTCGAAAGTTTTTGAAAGGACGTGTTTTTCGTTATCAATACTATTAAAAATAGTTTTATACTCAAGTGTTTTGTATTCTCCAAGTCTTTTTATATTTTGGATATTACTGACGTTTTCTTGAATGTAAGTATTAATTTCTTTTTCGATTTGTTCTGATAATTCAAGACCTTCTTTTTCAACTTTAGCAAGTTCTTCTTCTTCAAGTTTTAAATCGATATTGATTTTTCCTAAAATGAATCCTTCAATTTCACTGTCTTTGTCAAAACTTAACGCTCTAAGATTTTCCTCAACATAATCTTGATTAAAAGTATGATATATGTATTCCGTTTTTGGTATAATTGGAATCTCTCCTTTATTTAAACTTATTTTAAAGTTTTCTTTTACAACACCTTCTTTGTCGGTTATAGAAAATGAAAAATTGCTATTATTTTTACCCAAAGAAATTATTTTGTCGGTTGGGCTTTTTCCGTCAATATCTAAAATAAGTTCATTTTGGTTTTCCGTCAATCTAAAAAGTCTGCTTATAAATGTTTTTCCACTCCCATTATTTGCAAAAACACCAATTTTTAAAGATGTAGAATTAATTTCTCTAACCAAATTTGTAATAGGTGCAATATTTTGACAATTTAAACGGGTTTTAGTATCAGCCATATTTTCCTTTTTTTGCGATTTTGGGGTAGTCTTGCCACTAACGTTCTGGCGCTACACGAGGTTTGGGATTAAAGATGCGAGTTATTTCCATTATGCACAAATTTTCCAAGTACAAAACCATATTTAAATTCAGCCTAATGCCCAAATCTCGT
>JBDTRA010000177.1:0-2879 GCA_039931915.1 Flavobacterium sp.
TAGAAATCAAGGATAAGCTAATTTTTAGTTTATCCTTTTTTTTTGATTTTTTTTAAAATGAAATTCAAAATTTAACTTATTTCTCTTACGCGGTTTTATTTTTATGAATGAAATTTTTAATTTTTTTTGGAAGCACTCTTTTAAAAAAGTAAATTTGCAAAATATCTAATTATAGATGAAACGGACTTTGCGAGTTTCATGATACGATAAAAAAACTATACAAACTAAAGAATGAAATACACTACACGACAAAGCGCCATTTTATTACTAAGTGATGGAACTATTTTTCATGGAAAATCTATCGGAATTACAGGTAAAACTTTTGGTGAGGTTTGTTTTAATACTGGAATGACAGGATATCAGGAGATTTTTACGGATCCTTCCTATTTTGGTCAAATTATGGTGGCTACCAATGCTCATATTGGGAACTATGGTGTTAATGATTTGGAAATTGAATCTGATAGCATCAAAATTGCTGGTCTGGTTTGTAAAAACTTCAGCTTTAATTATTCCAGAGAAGATTCTTCAGGAAGTTTAGAGGATTATTTTATTAAACAAAATTTAATTTGTATCTCTGATGTTGATACCAGAGCTCTTGTAAGTTATATTCGTGACAACGGAGCTATGAATGCTGTAATTTGTACAGACGGAACTTCTGTTGAAGATTTGAAAAAAGAATTGGCAAATGTGCCAAACATGGAAGGTTTAGAGTTGGCATCAAAGGTTTCAACTACTGAACCTTATTTTTTTGGTGATGAAAATGCTACTTATAAAATTTCTGCTTTAGATCTTGGAATTAAGAAGAATATTTTAAGAAACCTTGCTAAAAGAGATTGTTATATTAAAGTGTTTCCATATAATTCTACTTATAAAGATTTGGCTGAGTTTAGTCCTGATGGATATTTCTTATCAAACGGGCCTGGTGATCCAGATCCATTATTAGGTGCTATAGAGGTGGCAAAGGATATTATAGAAAATAACAATCCATTGTTTGGAATCTGTTTAGGACATCAAATAATAGCTTTAGCAAATGGAGTAAAGACCTATAAAATGTTTGGTGGTCATCGAGGAATTAATCATCCGGTAAAAAATATTATTACTGGAAAAGGCGAAATCACTTCTCAAAATCACGGTTTTGCAGTGAAAAAAGAAGCTTTAGATGGACATCCGGAATTAGAGATTACACATATACATCTTAATGATGATACAGTTGCGGGAATGCGTATGAAAAACAAGAATTGTTTTTCAGTACAATATCATCCCGAAGCAAGTCCCGGTCCTCATGATTCATCTTATTTGTTCGATCAGTTTGTAGAGAATATAAAACAAGCTTCGTCTAAAACGATGTAGTTAATAAAAAAAGGTATTTAATTGCTAAATATGGTATTTAGTATTAAATATTTTTATAATTTCGAAAAATATTTATAATTTATTAATAAAAAACAAAAATAATGAGTATTATAATAAAAGTTCACGCAAGACAAATTTTTGATTCTAGAGGTAATCCTACTATTGAAGTTGATGTAATTACAGAAAATGGAGTTATAGGAAGAGCCGCTGTTCCATCTGGAGCTTCAACTGGAGAACATGAAGCTGTTGAATTACGTGACGGAGGTAAAGCGTTTCTAGGAAAAGGAGTGTTGAATGCAGTGAATAATGTAAATACTATTATTGCTGAAGAATTGGTTGGAATTTCAGTTTTCGAACAAAATCTAATTGATCAGACTATGATTGATTTAGACGGAACTCCAAATAAATCTAAATTGGGAGCTAATGCCATTTTAGGAGTTTCATTAGCTGCTGCAAAAGCTGCTGCTAATGAATTAGGATTGCCATTATACAGGTACGTTGGTGGGGTTTCTGCTAATACTTTACCTGTGCCAATGATGAATATCATCAATGGTGGTTCGCATTCAGATGCGCCTATTGCATTCCAGGAATTTATGATTTTTCCGGTAAAAGCGACTTCTTTTTCACATTCTATGCAAATGGGTACTGAAATTTTCCATAGCTTGAAAAAAGTATTACATGACAGAGGTTTGAGTACTGCTGTTGGTGATGAAGGTGGTTTTGCGCCTAACTTAGCCGGTGGTACTGAAGATGCTTTAGATACAATCAAAAAAGCGGTTGAAAATGCAGGATATTCTTTTGGAGATGAAATTATGATTGCACTTGACTGTGCTTCTGCTGAATTTTATGTAAACGGTAAATACGATTATTCTAAATTTGAAGGAGAAACCGGTAAAATCAGATCCTCTGCTGAACAAGTTGAGTATTTAGCTGAACTAGTAGCTAAATATCCAATTATATCTATAGAAGATGGAATGGATGAAAACGACTGGGATGGTTGGAAATTACTTACTGAAAAAATTGGAGATAAAGTACAATTAGTTGGAGATGATTTGTTTGTAACAAATGTTAGTCGTTTATCAACTGGTATTGAAAAAGGAATTGCAAATTCAATTTTAGTAAAAGTAAACCAAATTGGTACTTTGACTGAAACTATTGCAGCTGTAAACATGGCTAAAAATGCTGGTTATACTTCAGTAATGTCTCACCGTTCAGGAGAAACAGAAGATAATACTATTGCTGATTTAGCAGTTGCTTTAAACTGTGGTCAAATAAAAACCGGTTCTGCTTCTCGTTCTGATCGTATGGCAAAATACAATCAATTATTAAGAATTGAAGAAGAGTTAGGAAGTACAGCTTATTTTCCGGGGTTAAATGCTTTTAAAATCAAATAATTCAAGAGTTATATTGTAGAATCAAGGCCATTCGTGAAAACGAATGGCTTTTTTTTGGAGTTTTAACAAATTGATGGCATTATTCCTTTTTTAATTAGTCTTAAATTCCTTAGATTTGATAAATTATTATTTTAA
>JBDTRA010000178.1:0-2731 GCA_039931915.1 Flavobacterium sp.
TTACAATAGGCTTATCGAACGATCCGCTTTTTTCCAATTCCTGTTTATATTTTTCGACTTTCTCTTTTTGTTCGTTATTGTGATAAAATATGACGCTCCTGTATTGCGGGCCGGAATCATTTCCCTGCCTGTTCAATGTGGTAGGATCATGGGTTCCCCAGAAAACTTCTAATAATTTCTCGAAGTTTATTTTGGAAGGATCATATTCAATTTCAAGAACTTCTGCATGGCCTGTTTGCTTACCACAAACCTGCTCATACGAAGGGTTTTCAACATGTCCGCCGCTATAGCCGCTGGTTACTTTTTCAACTCCTTCAAGTTGTTGAAAAACCGCTTCTGTGCACCAGAAGCAGCCATTACCAAATGTCGCTGTTTCTGTTTTAATATTCTCTGCCACTTTCCGATTTTAGTTTATAGTGTTATTTAACATTATTCACTTAGACATCCAAAGATAAGTTGTGCATATATTAATTTTATAAATGCAATAATATTTAACAATGAAAGTGCCAACTTCTGTAAGTTAATAAAACAGGGAAAAGGAAAATTACATCCGTTAATCTCCTGCAGTCTGTTTTATTGGAGAAAATAAAACTCCGGTAATCACTCCATTTTTTTATCACTTCATCTGCTGATGCATCTGCGCTATCAACAGGGGATGCAGTCAAAAGAATTCTCTCAATCAGTGACCAATGTTATGCGCCGTTTTTTATTCTGATGCTTCTTTTTTAATGTCTACAATGATTTCATTCGCTTGTGTTATTGTACTATCATAATTGGATGTAGCAGCTCTAAAATTATATTCTAAAAAATAAAACATTGAGTGCATTTTTTTTGTAGTTAAAAAATTGTTTAATGATAAATTCCCCAGTTCATTTTGACCTGTATTTAGAATTTTAATTTGTTCATTATTCATAAAGTTAGCTTCTGTAATCAAATTGGGGATGGTCTGTTGATAGTATGTCAATATACGGTTCTTCAATTTATCATTTTCAATTGTCCCAATTTTTCCACTTGACTTAAAGCCTTCGTACCTGCCACTATTGAAGTTAGTAGAAAAGGAAATTATATCTGTATATGGACCCACAATTGTATCGCTAACCTGGTCCTTTTTTAATGATAATATATATTTGTAATTAGAGTCCAACCTTATTGAGGTTTGTTTATTATCTTTTAGCAGCTTAATGTCGCGTGTTAAGTCTTCTCTTAATTCAATTAAGAATTTCTTTGCTTCTTTTTGTTCATGCCTGTGTTCACTCCAACTGTGTAACCAAATTGAAAGAGTTACCGCAAAAACGATTATGAAAATTTCAATTACTATTTCTTTTAATTTCGCGCTGAAAGTATGATTAGGGCTTTTAACTGTTTCGTAAATTCTTTTAGTATGTTTTTTTACTTCTTCTTGCATATTCTGTTGTAAATTTTATCTGTCCATTTTATCGTCAAACGTGTTAATTTCTATATCTTCTCCACCGTTAAAGTCCAGTTGTCCGTTATTATTTTCATTACTGATTTAATTTCAACCAACATTCTTTATACTTGGACGAAAACGGGGGAAAAACAAATAAAATATAGTTTATCATTATCATGAAATTTATATTTACAGCTCATACACAAATGTACAGATCTCCCTTACATGGCACACAAGTATAGCCAACATAATTACCCTGACTACCAACTAACAGGCTGAAACGTTGACTGTTGCTGATTATTAGGAGGTCAGTTCCGCATGCACAAAGCCGAATGTTGTAGGCTTGAGGCCTTATGTCAACTTTTTTGTTTTAGAATTATATAAGAGAATATAAAATCAAGTGATGGATAAATTGTCCCAAAACGATAGTCAATGTCCTGTGCATAACCTACACCAATGTGCGAATTAAATAACCAATGGTCTCCAATAGCTCTCTGAATGCCCCAATGGATATTTGTCAATATGCTATTTCTTATTAAATCGGTTTTTCGGTCTAAAGGTGTAACATATTTTAGCCGTACTCCAATATAATTCCCTGAGTTGAGTTGAGTATTCTTTCCTTTTTTTATCCTTGCCTGGATATTGTAGAAATATTTTGGTGTCAGTGAAAAATAAAATGCTGGTTTGAAAACATCATAGGTTATTGAACCCTCTGAAATGTCATAGCCGCCACCTGCTCCCACAGATAAATCTATTATCATTTTATTTGAAATCTTTGGTTCATATGTGAATCCAATCCCTTGTAGTCCGATGTCAATTTTTGCCAAACTTGATAATTTAGTCTCAGATTTAGAAGTTTGTCCAAATGAAAGGTGCATAAGTCCTAAAAGGAAGGTCATTAAAATTATTCTTTTCATATGCAAAGAGCTTCTTTTAAGTATAGAGTTATTTTGGAATTGCTGCCAACAAATATATTATACGAACACCCATTAAGGTTAATTAAATATAGCCATCAAATTCGAATCATTTTAGAATTCGCTTTTTTGTATCAGAGTTGATTAAGCCAACGTTTGTTGAAAACAATATTATATTAAAGAGGTAAAAACATCTAAATCCGGGTATCCTTAAATAATTTGCATGTATGAAGTAAAGCGAATGCACTAAAACTTAAAATGAAATTCTTTTCAATATTATTAGCCATGCATATTAAATTGAAAGTCTTAAAAAATTAAAACCTGGGATGAAACAAGTACTCCTCTCTATAGCGTTGGCTCTTATAAGCCTTGTATGCTGCAGCCAGCAAGAGGAAACTATGAAGGGTAA
>JBDTRA010000179.1:0-2729 GCA_039931915.1 Flavobacterium sp.
CGAAATTTGGGCGAGTCGCAGGCTCTTGGTTATTGATAAATCCGTAGAGGTATTCGGAAGTCTACGAACAGTTGTGGTTAAAACTGGATTTGTTTCGAACTTGTAACTGTAAATTTCAATGGTATAAGACTTGTTTTTTTCTACGCACTAAAGTTTTAATTACCAAAAATAAAAGTCCGACGAATGACAGCCAACCAAATAAATCGCCAATTATTGGATATAATGACCATATTTTTTTATTTGGTACTTGTCCTGACATTGTCCACGAATTGGCCTGAAAATGGTCCATCTGGGTAATAGTTTTGCCTCTTGGGTCATTCATAAAGGAAAGTCCATTCCTTGTTTGTCGTACTACAGAGCAACCATTTTCGATACCTCTAAATGTAGCGATTATAGAATGTAATGGATTTATAGCTTCCCAATCGGATGCAGGAATAAAGAGTATATCTGTATTTTCCTTACCTACTTGTTTTACAACTGATGGAAAATCTCCGTCCCAACAAACTATACCAGTTAGATTTCCAAAAGTGGTTTTTGTAGTTTTAATAATTTGATTACCCTCAACGGTTCCTTCTAAAAAGTTTCCTCCAAATTTATAGTGTGTTGAAACTAAATTGCCATTTGGCGAAAATAAGAGCGTTTTGTTTTCAGACCTTGAATTCTTATTTATAACAAAAGGTGTAACCCACAAGTATATTTCGTTTTTACTTGCGATTTTTTTTAATTGATTAATCGCATTATCTTCATTGTCTTTTAATATGTAAAAAGAGTTTTCAGCCCAAACAATTATTTTAGAACCTGAACTTGCTTCTTGCTCAGTTTTCCTTGTTAGGTTTTCTAAAATTTCGGCATTCTTATTTTTGAAGGTTATTGTGTCTTTGCTGTAGAGGCTTTCTAAAATTTGATTGCCTTCTAATCTGTCTTCCGTATGAATTCCGGAGATTTGGACAGTCCCTTTTTCTAAAGGCAATATTAATCTTATGTTCCCATAAATTAAAATTGGCAGTAATGTTAATAAATAAATTGTAATACCTCTACTTGCCGCTTTCTTATCATTATAGTTTTCAATGAACCAATAAACAACAGAACCAAACCAAGTAATCATAAATGTTATTCCCCACATTCCAGTAATAGATGCCAATTGGGAAAACGATAAAAAGTTAAACTGTGAATATCCTAATATTCCAGTCGTACCAAGTGGATTAAAAAGATTTGTACAAAAATCAAATGCCGTATAGGTTAGTGGGAAAATTAGCGTTGCCATAAATCCGTTAATTTTAGGATAAATAATACGGTCAACTAAATAAATAAAACCAGTAAACAGCCCAACACAAAAAGGTATGTAAAACAAAAAGCTTGTGGGTTTTTCAAATGTGTACCAGAATGAGATTTCTGATACAATACCAATTAAGACTGGAATAATAAGGTAGGAATATATCTTGCTTTCCCTTCTTGAAACCAACAATATAAATATTGGATATAGCCACGCACCCAATGCAAAATTATATTTGCCGTTACAGAAATAAAAGAAAAATAGTCCGATTAAGAGATACAGGAGGTTTTTTAAGAATTTGTTCTTCATTTTTTTTGGTCTTATATGACGAGCCAAAAATAATTTCAAAACAACTGTAATCTATAATGTTTTCAATGCTTAGGTATAAAACGTGAGGTTTTAGGTATGAAAATTATAAGTCCAATAAATTTTCTTTATGATTTTTAGAAACAGGAAGTTCGATTTGTGTCAGGGATATTGTATTTGGATTTTTCCAAGACTTAAAATGTGATGGATTTATTAAATGTGAGCGATGTATTTGAACTAAAAAATCAAAGTCTTCTTGAATTTTTTTTAAGGAATAACGAATAAGCTTTGATTTTAGTTGACCATTGTCTGTGTAGAAAATTTCAATATAATTTTGTGCGTTTGAAACACATATTAAATGTGATTTCTTAATTTTTAAAATGTCTAATTTATTATCTCCCTTAATAGTCAGAATATCCTCTTTTATCGGAATAAGTTTAATTAGATATCTACGAGCTAAAATAATGACAGGCGCACTAATCAAAGCTAATTTGAGGAATATTATTGTAGTGAATTCAATAAAACTATAACCTCCTGCAATCAAAGGACTTTTGTAATAGACATATATACCAATCAAATAAATTGAATAAAAAAAAACAAGACTGGCAACTTCAAGACGAATGTTCCATCTTGAAAGATTTAAGTACACTCTTTCTTGAATTATCGCAAGTAAGCCGTAAGAAGCAAGTGCCATTACGCTAAAGCCGATACTTATTAAAAGCCATAAACGAAAGTTTAGAGTGCCATCATCAAATGGTCTAATAATAAAAGCAAAAAGGAACGTCCAAATGCTAATAAGGATGCCTATTATAAAGTGATGTTTTGTAGATGGATTTAATAGGCTCAATTATTTTGTTAGGTTAGATTCTGTTTTATAATTTATTGTTTTATAAATTCAGATTTGATGATAGTTCAAAGGTTTCTTTAGCATTTTGCCAACGTTCAGGATGTTTTTTTACATTCTCATACGTATCGTGGTTGCCTAATATTAAGTTTACAGATATATTTTGAAGTTTTCCAAAAAAAATAGTTGTTGCTGAGACATCACCCATGTCAACACCAAATGTTACCTCGTTTATTTTTCTGTTTCCAATGTCTGCTATTACTTCTCAAAATTAGTCCTTAGGTTTCTGCAAATATTTTCATTTTT
>JBDTRA010000180.1:0-2617 GCA_039931915.1 Flavobacterium sp.
AAGCCGAAAATACTCGGTTTCAAAAGTCCCCAACCACGCCAAGCGCCAAGACGTTAGGCGACAGCAATGAGCGACACGAAACGTAGAAAAAAATGAGAGAAACAACAAAAGTACACACAGGAGGCAGTAAACACACCTATGTTGGAGGTAATATAATTACAACAACAGGTGGTAGTCATCATATTTGGGCAGAAAGCATAGAAATTTCGTCTAACAAGCAAATTATAATGACAGGAAAAGAAGGCGGAGTTGTTTTTGGCGACTATGTTCCGCCTGAAGAATATTATGTAACCCATCCAAAAGTTACAAAAGTTGAATTCTTTGACGAAAACAATAAATTACTAAACCAAAACACAAAAGACTTTTATTACGGACAAAAACTAAAAATAAGAGTAACAACCATAGATGCCAAAGATGGCGAAATGATTTATGTAAACCTACAGGGTAAAACCAAAAGTAAAAATCAAAAATTTGATATGATGAATGGTAGCGGTTTTCGTTGGGGTTTTGTACCTTTAAAAGATAATCAATATATTACACCAATTTTTGAACTTAATCCAAACTGGTATAGTGATGATTTTGAATATTACGATTACGATGAACATATAACTAAAATAAAGGAAGAAGATTTAAACGAGTTTTTTGTTAAGGTAAGTTGTGATGCTAAGACAGTTTACTATCCTCTGGCAGGCGAACGATTAAAGCCGATTGCATACAAACGAAATTACGAAGAATTAATAGGTTTGTTCAACACAGACAATACAGGAGAAAAAGACTTACTAACCAACTATGAAAACAAATTTATAGACAGCGTAAAAGACTTTAAACATATTGTAGATGATTTTTCAGAGTATATACACGAAGATAATCGAGATTTAACAATTGGACAAATACAAAGCGAAGTCTTAGTTGCATCAAAAAAACTTTGGGATGAAGCCGTTTGGCAAGTTCAAGGTCATAATTTAACCACAAAAAACAAAGACCCAAAAACTGGAGAAGAAAAAACAGTAGTCACAAAAGTGCAAGCACTTTTGGACGACCGTCCTTTGTATTGGGCTAGGCTTGCAATGCAAGTTATCTTAAAACGGCATCCTATCTTTATTAATGATATCAATTTTGAAAAAAGTACTGTAAAAAAAGGAACACAACTTGAAAAGGTAATACAACTTTTTGAAGAAAAAAGCAGAAACTATACTGGGATTGATTTTAGTAAAGCTGGAAGTAAGAAAAAAGTTTTGATTACTGGTTTTGACCCTTTTATTCTTAATCAATTTGACAATAAAGCTATTATAAATTATTCTCCAAATATTTTGCAATCAAATCCGTCAAGTATAGTTGCATTAGGGTTAGCAAATGATGATAAATTGGGTGCTTTTATTCAAACTATCGTAGTTCCAGTTCGTTACACAGATTTCGATGGAAGTCAAGATAACTCAAAAGGACAAGGAGAAGGGATTATTGAAAAATATATCAAGCCTTTTATTAATCAAGCAGATATTATTATTACTATAAGTCAATCTGGACCTAATGATTATAATATTGATAAATTTGGAACAGCTACAAGAGGTGGGTTCAATGATAACTGTGATTTTAATAGAGAAGAAGGTTCACACGCACTAATTACAAATGACGAATGGATTGAAACTACCTTGCCTAAAGAATTTACAAATGCACCTAATGTCGTTTATAATTGGGGATTTAATAGATCCCAAAATTTAGAACTTATAAAACCAAAACTAAATCAAAAGGTATCTCAAGGTTCTGGAGGAGATTATTTATCTAATGAAATTTTTTATAGAGTAGCTAAATTGAGAAAAGATAATAAACCAAATCTTCCAACAGGTCACTTTCATATATCAATGATACAATTAAGTGGCGATTTAGAAAAAGAGAAAGCGTTAGTTTTATTAAATACAGTTAAGAGAGGAATTGAGGAAGGAATTAAAGGTCTATAATTATGAAAAAAATTTTTTATTTACTTGTTTGTTTAATTATTTATTCGTGCAAGTCTCAAAATGTTGTCAATGTAAAGAGTCAGGATATATTCATTTTTGATTTTGAAGATGATAATATTAAATCAATACAAAATATTATTTTTCTAAAAGATAATTTAATTATTTCCTCAAAAAAATGGGGGGGAGTAGATTTGGGTTATGGTAACTTTAAAAAGCAATTTGAATTTATTAAGAATAAAGACACTATGAATTTGAAAATTAAAAATCAATATAACAATTTATATTTAAAAAATATACAATTTAAAAAAGGTAATTATGAGTTAGATTTTCTTCCTGATAATTACAAAAATAGAATGAAAATTTTATCAAATTATATAAAGGGAAATCAAATAGAGACAACTAAAGAAGTACAAAATATTTTTTTTAATAATGCATTTATAGAATCGACTGGAAATCCAATAACATCTAATAAAAACTTATATTTCAAGGATTTAAAATTTATAGAAATTGATTTAAAAGATTCTACAAACGTAAAAGTAATTAAAGTAAACTAAAAGACAAAAGTAGAAAGTGAATAGAATACGGAATAAAGTAATAATTATATTGCCGTCGCCTAACAGCCGTTTGGCGAGATTGGGGTTTTAGTGGAATTAGCGTTTTTT
>JBDTRA010000181.1:0-2617 GCA_039931915.1 Flavobacterium sp.
GAACGCGGATTTAACGGATTCACTTCGTGAAAACGCGGATAAAAACAGATTTTTTTATTGTATTTTTTTTCAGGATGAGCGCAGTCGATATGTCAGGCTGAGCGAAGTCGAAGCCTACGAGCCAATGCGCCAACTAAAAAGGTATCACCTTTTAAATTGATCAAAAAATCCTACTATTCACAATGGTTTATTTGGTATCTTTGCAGTCCTAAAAGTTAAGATTATGAACTCAGAAAAATTTTTTGCCCGTGTGGTATGGTGGCGGTATTGGAAACAACTGCAACGCACTTAACTGCGTAGGACACCTTAGCTATGCGGGTTTTATATTTCCCTAAAGTTAAGATTATGATTACAAACACCCTTTCAAAAGAAGCAGAATTGAGATTAACCGATTTTTTCAACCAATTGATTGATCCCAAAGAAATGGCAAAAACAATCAGGCAAGTAAATCACATTCTTACCTTAAGCCTAATGCGAGAATGCGAAACCCTTGAAACCGAAAAAACAACCCTTGAAAACGGTTTTTATTGGTTAAACGAATTAGCCGAAATTTTAAATCCTTATTTAGATGTTGAATAAGGTTTGAATAGATTAAAAGCCACTGAAAAAGTGGCTTTTTTTATGGCTTTTTTTATGTTTTTTTGTCATCAAAAGGCATGAGGGATCTTAATTAGCAGGTCGACAAAGATGGCGATTTTTTTTTGCGTAATTTCTAGTGATTTCTCCTTCGTCGAAATGAGATAAATTGAGAGAAAACTTTGCTATTTAGCTACTTTGCGGGACTAAAAAACAACAGTTTGAATTATTATTTTTTAGAATCCCTAAACTCCTTTAAAACTTCATCAATAACCCAGGTTGTTCTTGCGGCTGAGGTTCCTTTTGATGGAGAAAAACCTTCTTTTCCTAAAAGTTCTTCAACAACAGTTTCTATAAAAGGCTGTTGTATATGAAGCGGATTTTCGATTGTAATAGTTTCTTTTTCTCCATTTGTATATTGAATCTCAAGCGGATCATTTCCAAAAGTAGAGAAAGATATTTTTCCTTTATCGCCAACAATATCAGTATTGTCGTAACGCTCAAAACTGGCAAAGTTCCATAAACCGGTTCCGTGAATTCCGTTTTCGAATAAAAACGACATAGAAACCGAATCTTCGGCAGGATAAGCGAGAAGTTGCGAACTCGCATGTCCGCGAACAGACTTAATCGGACCTAAAACAAAATCAAGAATATCTAAGGTATGACAAGCTAAATCAACGAATATTCCGCCACCTGAAATGTGTGGTAAAACCGTCCAGGGTAAATTAATATCGTCATCATATCGTTCTTCAAAAGGATGATATAAAACGCAATTTACGTGTCTGATTTTGCCTAATTTATTTTGATCAATCAGTTCTTTTATTTTCAGGAATCTTGGTAAACTTCTTCTGTAATAGGCTACAAACAAAGGAACGTTATGTTCTTTGCAAACGCTGATCATTTCGTTACATTCTTCAAAATTTAAAGCCATAGGTTTCTCTACATACACCGGTTTTCCGGCTTTTGCACATAAAATAGTATATTCTTTATGAGAGGATGGTGGAGTGGCAATATAAACAGCATCAACTTCCGGATCGTTAATTAAGTCAATGGCGTTTGAGTACCATTTCGGCACATTATGACGTTTGGCATAATCTTCGGCAAGAACAGCGTCTCTGCGCATTACCGCAACCAATGCTGAGTTAGGCGTTTTCTGGAAACCCGGACCACTTTTTACTTCGGTTACATTCCCACAACCTATAATTCCCCATTTAACAATTTTCATTTTTCTGGTTTTTTAGTTATTTCAAATTTAAAAAAGGTTTGCCACGAATTGCACTAATTTTCACAAATTATTTTCTTTTAAACTTGTTTTAAAAATAGCCACGAATTCATGAATTATCTTTTCACGCAGATTTAAAAAGATTTAAGCAGATGAACGCAGATTTTTTTTTATAAATTAAATAAATCGGTTTAAAACTGCGTGAAATAATTAGGTAGATTTTAAAAAAAAATAATTTGTGAAAATTTGTGTAATTTGTGGCGAAAAAAAACACACAGTTTAGAAAATTATTTTAATCATTTTAATCTGTGGCAAAAAAACTATTGCAAAAAAAAGCCACTAACTCACAAAAATAATTCGTGAATTCGTGGCTAATAAATTAAAAGACTAAAATTTTACTTTTTAGGCAAAGCTTTAAATCCCATATTGTAAAGCGTGAACGCTTGAATGTCTACACTTTCCTGAATCATTGCAGCAACAGATTTTCCTGCTCCGTGACCCGCTTTTACATCAATACGAATTAAAACCGGATTGTCTCCCGTTTGTTTTTCTTGTAGTTCAGCAGCAAATTTAAAACTATGAGCAGGAACAACACGATCATCATGATCTCCAGTTGTAACCATAGTTGCAGGATATTTAACACCCTTTTTTACGTTTTGTACTGGAGAATATCCTTTCAGATATTCAAACATTTCCTTATTATCCTGAGCAGTTCCGTAGTCAAAAGCCCAACCTGCACCAGCAGTAAAAGTGTGGTAACGTAACATATCCATTACACCAACAGCTGGTAAGGCTACTTTCATTAAATCCGGACGTTGC
>JBDTRA010000182.1:0-2596 GCA_039931915.1 Flavobacterium sp.
ACTCTAATTCTAAACCTTTGTAATTTCCTGTATTATCAACAATTCCTTTTTTAAGATTAAACTTTTCTTTGGCTGTTAAAAAATGGATGAAATTATTCTCACTTACATTCTCGGCATCATTTATAGGTATTTTCAATGCGGATCCTTTTTCAGATTTAGCAGCAACTTTAATAAATAATCCATTTGTTGGGCCTTTTATAGAAGCCGATCCATTGATGAATGCCATTCCATAATAAGCAGCATCTTCATGGTCTTTTGTATCTAAAACCAATAATCTTTTGGAATTAATGTCTAAATCCAATTTCCAATCCGCAAAATTATTGTGCTCTATAGTTCCGCTTAATGTTCCTTTTGTGCCATATTTTGTATCGGTAAGTACGTTGTTTCTAAATAAAAACTTCTCATCACTTAAATCAACAATGGTTCTATTATTCAAAGTATAATCAACATTCAAATAAGGTATTGTAAGCCCTGCATCATCAACATAAAGCCTTCCGTCAATAGTTGGTTTATTAACGTTTCCTTTTACACTTGCATTTCCAGAAGCAAATCCTCTAATATTAGATATTACATCACCACCAAGCGAACCTAATATTCCTAAATTAAATTTATCTAATTTTAAATCTAAATCTAAAATTGTCTTTTTGTCTACAATCTCAAAATTTCCGTTTAAATCAAACGATTTTAAATTATTGTTTTCTAAAGTTGAATTTACTGTGAATTTTTTAAAGCTATCATCTCCAGCAATATCAAAATTCAAATTACCCAAATCTATTTTGTTGATATTCAAATTATCAATTTTGATGGTAGCTGTAGGTTTATAAATAGCATTATCTTGTTTATAAAAAACTTCTGCATTCATATTTCCATTAAACACAAATTTTGGATCTGTTGGCGTAATTTGATTCAAATCAACATTTTTTAAAGTTGCTTTCAAATCTTTATAGTTCGATCCTTTTGTATCGCCCATGAAGGTTATTTCTTGATTTTCATGGGTCAGAATTATATTATCAAAATTGAAATTTTGAAATAATTTATCAAAAACGATTTGATTATTTGGTGTTTCTTTTTCATTTAAATACCACAAATAATCCTTAAGTTTAATTTCTGATTTATTTATTCCAATAACATTTTTATTTTCTTTATTTATAGTATGATATAAGTTCAAATTAAAATAATCATTTCCTTTAGAACCTCCTTTAAACTCAGATCTAAAAAACAAAGTGTCTTTCATAGTCACATTGATCAAACTAAAATCCCGAATATCATAATACTTGGTCTTGATACTATCTAACTCAATATACGCATTATAAAGTGGGTTTTTATTGTCAATTTTTATCCTAATATTATCAAATGTATTTGTTGAAGCCGTTATTTTTGGTGAATTAAAATTGAATTTAAACTCCTGATTATCTCCATTTATAACTCCTTTTGCAATGGTATTGGTACCAATTGAAATTTCTGGATAAAAAATCTCAATAATTTTGCTATAAATGGTAAAATCAAATTTCAAAAACTGTCCTTTCTTTACTTTCAAAGGTTTATAGTTGGTATAAAGACTTCCTAAAGAATTTGTTACTAATTTTTTTAATTGATTGAATTCGTATTTCCCTACAACTTGACCTTTTACAATATCGGGAGAATTGACAGTAATTGTTCTAACACCTGCATTATCAAAGGAAGAATTGATATAAAAATCATCAAAAGGATAGGTAGCTTTTACGTTTTGATAAGTAGTTTTATTAATAAAAACATCACCCTTAAGATTATCAATCGTATTGCCTGAAAGCTTAACAACAACATCTCCTTTGAATACAGAAATAGAATCTTTGATAAAATTTAATTTATTCAAATCTGCATTTTCTACATTAATATGAAAATCATAATTGCTTTCTTTTTTACTTAAGTCCACAAGTCCGTCAAAATTCATAGTCAAATTAGGGTCTTTTACATCAATTTGTCCTTTATAAAGTCCGCTTTTAAAATTCCCATTCAAATCAACATTACTATAAACATAATTGTTATAGTTAACTTTAGAAACTACTCCTTTTATGGTTGTGTTTAAATATTTTTCAGAGAAACCAATCCCATCAATATCAACATTTAAACTTGCCTTTTTCACATCTTTTCGATCCAAAAAAGTTCCAATATCAAAATCGTCTAAAACGACATTTCCTTTATAAGCCGCTTTATCAGTTTGATTCATATTTTTAATCAACAAATCTGAATTTACTTTCCCTAACAATGTTGTCATTGCCACTTTTGCTTCAACCGAAGTTGTTGTAACTTTGGTATTCCCAACTAGCGTTACAGTTCCAAGTTTCCTCAGTATCACAGGCAATCGTTTCCCTAAAACATTTGGTAAAAGTGTAACAAGGTTATCATAAGAAGTAGAAAGTTTAGTAAATTTTCCATCCATATAAAACTGCTGTTCTTTACTTGGAAACAAATTCTTAAAATTGATGTATCCAATAATCTGAGATTTTTTAGAGTCACTCAAATTCAAATTAGTCAACCTCAAATTATTCAATGGCCCTCTAATTCTACCATTTACATAAAATCTCTGATTTTTACCCAATTCATTATAAAAAAACCG
>JBDTRA010000183.1:0-2571 GCA_039931915.1 Flavobacterium sp.
GCTTTCCGCTGCTATCCCTCACGCAAAAAAGGCAAATAAGGGATTTTCATTGCATAGAAATCACAAATCACAAAATCCCTTTTCTAAAAATATTGTAAATAACAAGTATAATTCTGTAAGACAGAAGGCTTTATAAAATCTCATCTTTACAATATTAATATTTAAAAAATCACATCATGATACATACAGATGAAACTACAAAAGAAGCAGTTAGTACATTAGAAGGATTAATTGCCATTCTCGAAGACGGCAAACTAGGATACACAAATGCCGCTGAACATGTAGAAAGCCCGGCTATTAAAACCGATTTTTTAGAATATGCCCGCGAACGAGCACTTTTTATTGTAGAACTACAAGATGAAATCAACAAACTCGGAAAATCAACTGATACTTCCGGCGGAGGTCCATTGGGAGCTTTACACCGTACCTGGATTGATATTAAATCCTCTTTTACCGGTGGTGATACCGAAGCAATTATCAATGCCTGCATTACGGGAGAAGAAGCCGCTATTGAAAAATATAAAATGGCATTAGAAAAAAACGAACTTGAATTCAATCAGATCGCTATTGTTTCGAAACAATTGAATAGTATCGAAAATACATTAGCAAAAATTAAAGCTAAAAAATTGTCATAATACGCAAAAGTATTTTTATTAGAATGCTTCAAGAATTGATCTTGAAGCATTTTTCATTATATGCAAATTGACTCGTTACAAACGATATGAATGTTGGAGTACTAAAAGGAAGTGATTTGACTGTAAGCGAAACAACATTACTACTTCAAGGCCTTCCATTAATTTCTGTTTGTAGGATACTGATTTAAACCGGGAACTATTACACTCCGAAATCCAATTTATTACAAATTCAATTTATTTCTCCACTTTTTCCAAATCTTCGACTTTGGTATTGGTTAAATTTAGCCTGTTGAATTCTTCATTATCCGGAATATGCAATTCAAAATCATCCATAATATCAATCTCGATTTTAAAATCTGAACCTAAAAACTCCAACACGTGACCTCCAGATTTTTTATCATCTGAAATAAAATGAAAATGATAACCCGGTACATTCAAGCCTTTCATAAATTCAGGAAATCGAAAACCAACCAGTGTTCCGGAAATTGTTTCGATCTCATACACCGATTGTTTTTTCACGGCATCAATCATTGGAGGATAAGGTTTGGTTTGACTCGAAACGCTTCTGGTTTTTATCGTTTTAAATTTCATCTTGATTTTATAACCTATGTATAAATTTTTATTGGGCGACAAACTATCCAATAAAACTTGAAGTTTTTTAAAATCTAATGTTTGTTTCTTATGAAAAGTCTGGTCAACGGCAAAATAAGCCACGAAAGCAAAGGGTGTTTTTTGTAACGGATTCACGGGATAGACCTTCCCATCTGATTTTATTTGGTAAAAATGATTATCAAAACCAATCATTTCTCCGTCTAGCTGATTAAAAGTTCCTATACCGAAGTTTCCTTTCTTTTGCAAAACCTCCATCGTCATATCGCCATCAAAACCTCCTTCCATTAAGGCATTGATTGTGGAATATTGATACACTTTAGTATTTTTATGTTTTTGGGCAATCCCCGAAAAAGAAAGAAAAACACACAGTAATCCAATTACTTTGAAACGAAAAGTCATTATTATTATAGTTTGGTTAGCCTGCAAAAGTAATATAATGATTTTGATTACTACACCACAAATCATCGAAGACAATCCAGTTTTTAAATTTCATTTTTTCTTTTAATCAAAAACATTTTCAAAAAAACTGTTATGATTTTAGTAAAGTTACCAAAATTTGGTAACTTTACTAAAATCATAACAATCATGGGAAAAAACACTTCAATATCACTGGGAAATCATTTTGAAAATTTTGTTGATTCCAATATTTCAAAAGGCCGCTATAACAATGCCAGTGAAGTCATTAGAGCCGGTTTACGCTTATTAGAAGAAGAGGAAAATCGTTTATTAGTATTAAAGCAAGCCATTAAAGAAGGTATAGACAGCGGTCGGGTTACCGATTTTGACTCTAAAAAACATCTTGAATTATTAAAAGCAAATAAAAAGAATGGCTAAATATCATTTGACAAACAAAGCAGTTGAAGATTTAGCCGATATTTGGAATTACACATACGAAGAATGGTCTGAAAAGCAAGCTAACAAATATTATTCTTTACTTTTAGATTCCTGTCAGGCATTAGCAGAAAGTCCAAACAAAGGAAAAAAATACGAAATCATAACCGACGCGTTATTAGGATACAAATCCAACGAACATATCATTTTTTATCGAATTATTACTGTTTCAGAAATTGAAGTTATCAGAATTCTCCATGGAATGATGGATTTGAAAAGTAAATTGTAATTAAAACATAAACCCAACCTCGTTTAAAAAGATCTAAACGAGGTTTTTTTTAACGCATTTATTTTCAAAAAATTCCGTTGTGAATTAGAAATCCTGAATAATTTATTAGACCTTTGCAGACTTTTTTTCGTGAACCTACGAAAACCTAAAGTTTTAAAAATGAAGAAGAAGATAGAAATATTAGCTCCTGCTAAAGATTTAATT